>NZ_CP180543.1:1255578-1883368 GCF_047778025.1 Neptuniibacter sp. SY11_33 | reverse complement strand
CTGCGTATTTTGTTTCATATAATATTCAATATGTATCAAATGATACATATTATTATATTCACATTCGCCTTTCTTTCAAATTTTATATTGCCGGAAACACTAGATGAGCTACTCTAAAAGTAACCCTAACTGCATGATAAGGAAGTACTATGAAAGCAAAAATAGCAATCAACGGTTACGGCAGAATAGGCAGAAACATCCTTCGAGCCTTTTACGAATCCCACTTGAGTGACAACTTGCAGATAGTTGCCATCAACGACCTTTGCGATCCTCAGGTAAATGCACATCTAACCCAATACGACAGCATTCACGGTCGATTTAGACATGATGTTGTTGTTGAGAATGACGCCTTAATCATTAATGGCGATGCTATAAAGGTATTTAGAGAAAAAGACACTAGCGCCCTTCCCTGGGCTGAGCTTGATATAGATATTGTATTTGAATGCACCGGCCTATTTACCGATAGAGATTCAGCCTCAAAGCACATAGAAGCTGGCGCCAAAAAAGTATTAATCTCAGCACCATCCAAAGATGCAGACGCATGCGTTGTTTACGGTGTAAACCAAAACTCTATTCAGCCACATCACACTATAATTTCCAACGCCTCATGCACAACAAATTGCCTAGCACCATTAGCTAAGATAATTAACAGCCACTTCGGCATTCAATCAGGCCTAATGACGACCATACACGCTTACACCAATGATCAGCATTTAATGGATGCTTTTAGTGGCGATCTATATAGAGCAAGATCTGCTGCCAGCTCCATGATTCCTACCAAGACAGGCGCCGCTGCAGCTGTTGGCCTTGTTCTTCCCGAGCTTGAAGGCAAGCTTTCAGGCATGGCCATCCGCGTCCCAACCTCAAACGTATCACTTGTTGATCTCACTGCAACCCTAAAAAGTAGCTGCTCGGCTAGCGAGTTAAACGATTTAATCCAAAGGGAAGCAGCCAAAAACTACATAGGAATTGTTGCATGCAATCACGACCCCCTAGTCTCCATCGATTTCAATCACAGGCCTGAATCCTGTATTTTCGACGCCACGCAAACCATGACACATGAAAATACGATTAAGGTTTTTGCTTGGTATGATAATGAATGGGGATTTTCAAACCGCATGCTTGATACAGCCCAGCTGATGCACCAAATCTCAAATTAACATGGCCATAAAAACCAAGCCCTTCATGCTTAGTGAAGGGCTTAATTTTTCCAGCAAATATAACGTTTTAATTATTTAAGATAATTTATCTGTGAGAGATATAAATCTTGCGAGCTGCAGCCGTGAGGATTATTAATTTTGGTTTGTAACGCTGATTTTATGCTATCAGGCACCTTATCTACCTCTGTCGCCGTTACAGCTTGATAATGCTCCTGCACAAGATAGGTTGGGGAGTATCTCGAAACCTGAATGTAGGTTATTCCTCGCTCAGTGATAGATGCGTAGCTGATTTTAGAATAGCGGTTCTTATCAATATCACCCGCAATAAAACCACTATCACATGCAACCAAAAGCTTCTTGCCAGCCGCAGTCGGCTGAAATACATCAGTGGGATCAGCCCCTGCCAATACAGCCTCCACTTTATCAGTGTCATTTAAAGGACCTTTAGCGGCCTTACTTGTTGCTGCAGGAGAGCTTGACGACTGAGCAAGATAATCAATATCAAGCGCTTTAATTGCTTGATACCCAATAACACCAGCAACAGCCAGTACAAATATACCTTTCGGAAGATCTGTCATAATATCTCTGAACTCCCTTTCCTACGTGTTGTTTATATCCCTCGATGTCATTTAAGTATAGCAATGACTATCTCGTTGATTGCGCTTACCCCTTAAGCAAAAACAACCAGCCTTATATAAAGTAAGGCTATTCACTTAATATCAATAATAATAGACATCAATTCAAACAAAGCAATAGCCTAAACACACCGTAAAAGCTAGCTTTAAGAGATACTGTTAAACGAAGAATAAAAAATCCATATAAATCACATGGATAGCTAGAGCATCAATCAACATGAAAAATAAACAGGTTGATAAGATAGATTGGAGATCACTTTAGCGACTCAGGATTTAAGAGTTTTTTTTGCAGAATACTCTTTAGACCAAAAGACAGCTGCACGCGTGACCAAGGGAAATAAAGTAAGGGTAAAGTCGCTATTAAAAGCCAGGATATATATTAAGGAGAATGATTACCACAAGTGGTGCCCGGGACCGGACTCGAACCGGTACACTCTTGCGAGCGGGAGATTTTAAGTCTCCTGTGTCTACCAATTTCACCACCCGGGCAAGGGTGGAGGCGCGGGTCGGAATCGAACCGGCGTACACGGAGTTGCAGTCCGCTGCATGACCACTCTGCCACCGCGCCTCATAGGCTTGCTACTTAAGATTTGGAGCGGGAAACGAGGTTCGAACTCGCGACCCCAACCTTGGCAAGGTTGTGCTCTACCACTGAGCTATTCCCGCTCTGCTGTAACAAGTGGTGCGTATTATAGAGAGCCCCGATTATATGTCAACACATATTTTATAAAAAAATTTGCTTAATTATTAACCACTTACATCTGTTCAGATAAAGCAGGCCAAGAAGCTCTAAGGTACTGATACATAGACCATAAAGTTAATGCAGCTGCAAGATATAGTGCAATAATCCCGGCTATAGAAATCGTTGTATATGGCTCTGTAACAATCATGAGCATAATCGCCAGCATCTGTAATGCTGTTTTTACTTTTCCGATGTATGAGACAGCCACACTCGCTCGCTGCCCTACTTCAGCCATCCATTCCCGTAAAGCTGATATCACAATCTCTCTGCCGATTATTACGATTGCGGGGATAGTTATCCACCATGATGCATAGCTCTCGACGAGTAACGCTAAAGATATAGCTACCATTAGCTTATCGGCAACAGGATCTAAGAAAGCGCCAAAGGGAGAGGTTTGATTTAACTTTCTAGCTAAATAGCCATCCAGCCAGTCAGTAAAACCGGCAACGGCAAATACCACTCCTGTTGCAATGGGTGCCCAGCTATAAGGCAAATAGAAGATCAGCACAAAGACAGGAATTAAAACAATACGTAAAGATGTAAGTATATTGGGTATATTCATCTGGCATTCAAATATCAGGATGGAGTGCCGCATATATTTCTTCGGCAATTGTTTTGCTTATGGTAGAGACTTTTGCAATTTCTTCAACACTGGCGCGCTCTACTTCTTGGATTCCACCGAAATGTCTTAATAGCTCCCTTCTGCGTTTAGGACCAACTCCCGGTATATCCTCTAAAACTGAGCGTTTTCTTGCCTTACCCCTTCTAGCTCGGTGCCCCGTAATGGCGAACCGATGCGCCTCATCACGAATGTGCTGAATGAGATGCAACGCAGCAGAGCTACTTTCCAATACAGTTTCTTCACTGGTATCGCCTGAAATCAGCACCTCAAATCCAGCCTTGCGAGTAGGCCCTTTAGCCACACCAATTACCAAGACGTCAGATATGCTTAGCTCATCTAGCACTTCCATTGCTTGAGTAACTTGGCCCTTCCCGCCATCGATTAACAAAATATCAGGTAATTTGCCCTCGCCTTTCTTTAAACGTGTATAACGTCTTAATAGGGCCTGATGCATGGCCGCATAGTCATCACCTGGGGTAACTCCTTCAATATTAAAATGCCTGTAATCCGATTTCAGAGGACCATTTCTGTCAAATACTACACATGACGCAACTGTTGCTTCACCTGAGCTGTGACTGATATCGAAGCACTCTAGTCGTTGCGGAACTTCATCAAGATCCAAAAGACTTTGTAGCTCTAGATATCGGTTATAGATATTCTTTTTGTTAGCTAAAAAACTACCTAACTGCTGCTCAGCATTGGTATTGGCAAGCTTCTGCCATGCTGCCCGCTCACCTCTGACCGCATGTGAAAGTGTTACCTTTTTGTTTGACGATTCTCCTATGGCTTGTTGCAAGCAATCTTGATCTTCAACCACGTTTGGCAAAACAATGTATGACGGTATTTCACGCTGTGACCCCAAATACCACTGAGCAACAAACGCCGAAACAATTTCGCTAGAAGTTTCTTCGATAGATACCTTGGGATAGTGAGCCTTGCTTCCGATAATTCTTCCGCCGCGAACAAACAACATATGTATACAGACCCCTCCAGGCTGCACCGAACAGCCAATCACGTCGGCCTCACCCTGCATGCCAGTTACATACTGTTGCTCTTGCACTTTTTGCAAACTTATCAGTTGATCCCGATATAACGCAGCCTTTTCAAACTCAAGCTCAGCTGATGCACTTTCCATCTGGCTAGCTATTTCATCCATAACTTTTGCGTTCTTACCATCTAAAAACATAGAGGCATGACGGATATCGTCTTGATAATCCTCTTTAGAAATGGCTTTTACACAAGGCGCTGTACATCTTTTGATTTGATACTGAAGGCAAGGGCGTGATCGGTTTTTATAAAAGCTGTCGTCACACTGACGAATCTTAAATATCTTCTGAAGTAAATTAAGGCTGTCACGGACCGCACCGCCGCTTGGAAATGGGCCAAAGTATTTACCACTTTTACGCTTGGCGCCTCGGCTAAATCGCACTGCAGGATAATCATCTTTGTCTGAGATAAAGATATATGGGTACGATTTATCATCACGAAGCAGAATATTATAAGGCGGCCTATGCTGCTTAATCAGATTCTGCTCAAGCAGCAGCGCTTCGGTTTCACTGTTGGTGATAGTGACCTGTACATCTGCTATTTTTGAAACCAACGCACGGGTCTTAATGCTAAGACCAGAAGAACGGAAGTAACTAGAAACTCTGTTTTTAAGGTTTTTGGCTTTACCAATGTAAAGAAGCTCATTATTAGCATCGTACATTTGGTAGATCCCAGGCCTTTTTGTGAGCTGTTCTAAAAAGGCGCTGGCATCAAATCTTTCGACTGGGATATTTTCTGACACTGCTTACTATTCTACCTTGGACAATAACTTGCGGTTATCCATGTATTCATGCGTAGCAATTCTATGAATCTCCTGAAGAGTGCCCATAGTCGATTCAGTAATACCTGCACCGCGAGAAAGCGACACTTCTAGGTAAACACCAATTTCTGCATAGTAGCAAAGCTGAGCGTCTGTGCTTTTAGCTTTACGGAGTTTAGTTAAAGAGATTTGCGCGCCATTAACCAAAATATTATTAATGTCTGATTCTGACAGCAGAACATCGCGGTTCTGTTCGCTTAAAGGGACGTTGTTATCTGTGGTTCTGTTCATCATATACCCTTATTTATAATCCCATCGTGTTTGCAGCATACTTTAAGCATTTCATCAGTTGATGTAAAAAGGAAAGTCTTAAATTACGACGAATCGACTGCTTCTCAATCAGCTACAAAAAGAGCGCTAAACATGGAAAACGATATTGACTGGGTATTTAACAGTCCCTCTTTGATAAACGTGCCAAATAGTTTTGCCTCTATTCAGGACCTACTATGCAAAGACAGCAGTAAGTTGGTATCAGATACCCACCCAGATTTTTCAGCAAAAAATCTAGGCGGATATTATGAGAACATAGTCAACTATAATCTTAATAATAATCCGCATCTCTTTGATATAAAAAGAAACATAAAGGTATTCAATAACATAGTAACACTTGGAGAATTCGATTTTCTAGGCCGCTCATTAATGGGTGACTTCCATCTGGAATGCGCAATTAAATACTATTTAAGAGTAAATTCAGGCACTAGGCTTGATGATTTTATTGGCCCAGGAAAGAAGGATCGGCTAGATATCAAGTATGAGAGAATGCTCGAACATCAGCTTAAACTTTCTCAAACCCCTCAGGGCATCCAAGCATGCCAAAGTGAAGGATTGTCCCCTTCCATATTTGTTATGTTAGTACAAGGCTACCTATTTCATCCTTTTGCTGAGTTTGGCTCTGAAACAGACCTTCATCAAGCCATCAATCCTAACCACCTTCAAGGCTGGTGGCTTAGACAAAGAGAACTAAAGAACCTTCAAGGTGCAGACACTTACACTATCATGCACAAGCCTCACTGGCTCGTTGCCGATCAATCTATACTTTTAGATTATGTAGGGATAAAAGCAGAGCTATTAAAAGCTGATAGACCGATTTTAGTAGCTAGATTTGATAAAACAGGAAAAGAATTAGATAGAGGATTTGTTGTTCCAAACGAGTGGTAGGAGGAATTAGCCGGGTTGCTCGATTGAGGTTCCCGGCAAAGCTGAAACTTACTTGTCCGCAGCCGCTGCATCTTTCGCAATCATATTTTTGATTACTTTAACGCCAACAAATGTACCAATGATCATCGCTGCAACAATCGCAAGGCTTGGAGCAACGGAGATTAGGTTATATTTATCCATAGAACTGTCCTAGATATTTTGTAGTAGTAATAAAGAAATATCGGGAGCAATTATATAGAGCTAACAGCCCGTGTCTATCCATCATTGGCCCACAAAAACCATTGAAAAATAATGGTTATTTCTTACTATTGCCCTCTAAACGCATGAGAAGACTGGATGTGTCGCAACGCCCGCCATCCATTTGCTGAACATCTGCGTAAAACTGATCCACCAATGCCGTAACCGGCAATCTAGCACCGTTCTTTCGAGATTCATCTAAAACAATATTTAGATCTTTACGCATCCAATCAACCGCAAAGCCAAAATCATACTCATCATCGATCATCGTTTGATGACGATTAACCATTTGCCAAGAACCCGCAGCACCATGCTGAATTACGTCGAACACCTGAGCTGCATCTAAACCAGCAGCTTTAGCGAAATGAACCCCTTCAGCCAAGCCCTGCACTAAACCAGCGATACAAATTTGATTAACCATTTTCGCTAACTGACCTGAACCCGCTCCACCTAGTAAACGCGTAGATTTTGCGTAGCAGTCCATTACAGGTGCAGCGCTATCAAAGCTGGCACTATCGCCACCCACCATAATGCTTAACACGCCGTTTTCAGCACCCGCTTGTCCACCTGACACTGGAGCATCAAGAAAGCCAACACTCTGCTTATCAGTAATCTCGTTAAGCTCTCTTGCGACTTCTGCAGATGCCGTTGTGTGATCTACTAAGATTGAGCCTGCAGCCATAGACTGAAGTACACCCTGCGCACCCGTAGTAACCGATCTTAGATCGTCATCATTGCCTACACAGGTAAACACGATATCTGCTCCTTGTGCGGCCATTGCAGGCGTTAAAGCAAAGCTGCCTTTATAGTCCTCAATCCATGCTTCTGATTTAGCTGTCGTGCGGTTGTAAACCGTAACATCATGACCTGCTTGCGCTAAATGCCCTGCCATCGGGTATCCCATGACACCCAAACCTATAAATGCAACTTTCATTCTTATTATCCCATCTAGATTGAACTGTTTTATTCTTTATAGGCTCAGAGTATAAAGGATGAAACAGCAAACACCATCTCGTACTTTTTAATTCACCATTTTGCTATCATCCGACACTGTATCTATCGAGAGCAATATATGTCCTTCTTAAAATCAGCACTTATTTCCATTTTTCTTTTTGCCACTTCTGCCACTGCTGTAGCACAAAGCGAACTCTATAAGTTGAGCTTTCAAAACACAGATCAAGAAACTGTTTCTTTGGCAAATTACAAAGGAAAAGTCGTTCTACTTAATTTCTGGGCGACTTGGTGTCCGCCATGCATCAAAGAGATGCCGTCAATGCAGAGGCTACAGGAACATTTTGCTGATCAAGATTTTGAGATTGTGGCAATAAATGCCGGTGAGGATTCTGTATCTGTTTCAAGTTTCTTAATGGAGCTTGATACCGAATTAACTTTCACGATCTTACTCGATGAGAAAAATCGTTCTTTTAACGAATTTGGTATTAAAGGACTACCGATGACATTATTGTTCGATAAAGAAGGAAAACTGATTGAGACAATTCTCGGCGGGAAAGAGTGGGATCACCCTGAATCGATTGCCTTAATTAGCGAGACGTTAAAATAAGCCATGGACCGATGATCCATGGCTTAAATAACTTACTCAGCCAATACTGCAGCCGCTGCTTGAGCTGCAACACCAATTTTAATTGGTGCATCCATCTCAGCAAGTGTGTTTTCTAGGGCATCTAGGCACAACATAACATTGCGCTGAGTACATGCAGTACCCATCAAACCGATACGCCATACTTTACCAGCCAACGCACCAAGACCCGCACCAATCTCTAGATTGTAGTTTTTCAGTAGCGCAGTACGCACAGCAGCATCATCAACGCCTTCAGGAATGATGACAGAGTTAAGCTGTGGCAGGCGACAGTCTTCATCAACTAGGAATCCGATACCCATTGCTTCAAGACCCGCACGTAGTGCCAAATGCAGCTTCTGATGACGAGCCCAAGCATTTTCAAGCCCTTCTTCTTCTAGCATTACTAGAGCTTCATGAAGCGCATATAGAGAGTTCACAGGCGCAGTGTGATGATAAGCACGCTTTCCGCCACCACCCCAGTAACCCATTACAAGGTTCGTATCTAAGAACCAGCTAGGAACCGAACTTGTACGGTTTTGGATAGCTTCTACTGCTTTCTGACTAAAACTCACTGGAGAGATACCAGGAGGACAAGAAAGACACTTCTGAGTACCGGAGTAAATTGCATCAATACCCCAACCATCAACGTCAACTTCTACACCGCCAAGAGACGTTACCGCATCAACAATAGTAAGAGCACCGTTAGCCTGAGCTAACTCACAAAGCGCTTTTGCATCAGAACGAACACCCGTTGATGTTTCAGCGTGCACAAAAGCCAAAGCTTTAACATTTTCATTGTCTGCAAACGCAGCTTTAACCTTCTCAAGATCTACAGGCTTGCCCCATTCATCTTGCACTAGAATGCATTCGCCACCAAAACGCTCTACATTCTCTTTCATACGGCCACCAAAAACACCGTTTTGGCAGACGATTACCTTATCACCCGGCTCAACCAAGTTAACAAAGCATGCTTCCATTCCTGCAGAGCCAGGCGCAGATACAGGCATTGTTAATTCGTTTTCAGTTTTGAAAAGGTTTTTCAGCATCACTTTGATCTCATCCATCATGCGGATAAATTCAGGATCAAGGTGACCGATTGTTGGGCGAGCCATCGCCGATAGAACTCGAGGGCTTACATCTGATGGTCCAGGGCCCATCAGGGTACGTACAGGTGGGTAAAAAGAGGTAGTCATTTAAGGCCCTTATAATTGCTACATGTTACAAAGGCCTTATTTGTATCAGTTGGAAGCCAACTCATCAATCATTGCGATGATCATTTCTGCAGAATGTTTAGCTGCAGTCACTAGAAATTGGTCGAATGACACGCCGGACTCTTTACCTGCGATATCTGACAAAGCACGAATCACGATAAACGGCGTATTAAATTGGTGGCATGTCTGAGCAATCGCAGCCGCTTCCATCTCCACAGCTTTCATCTCAGGAAACAATTTACGCTTACGCTCTACTCGCTCAGGATCGTTCATAAACTGATCGCCTGTGCAGATCAAACCGCGTGTTGTTTTCATACCGTCCATGCGCTCAATGCATCGTTCAGCGACCTTCGCCAAAGTAGCATCTGGAGTAAAAGCAGCGGGCTGACGGGGTACTTGGCCGTATTCGTAGCCAAATACAGTTAGATCTACATCGTGATGGCGCACTTCAGAAGAAATAACGATATCACCGACATTTAGTTCAGGATCATATCCACCAGCAGAGCCGGTATTAATAACACAATCAGGTTTAAATGCCTGAAGAAGGATGGTCGTACCAATAGCCGCGTTTACTTTGCCAATACCGGATTTAAGCAAAACGATATCGTGTCCATGTAACTTACCCGTAAAAAGTAAGTACCCAGCTATTTCGTGGTCTTCTCTCTCTTCGAGCGCAGCTTTTAACAGCTCCACCTCTTCATCCATTGCACCGATAATACCGATACGAATGTTGCCATTTTTCTGAGAAAGTAGCGCTGAAATGCTTTGTTCTTTAGTCATCAAAAGTTACCGACTGAAAAGGCTATAATTTCCATCTTAATAATGCGCGATTAGATCATAGCTTTTATAAAAAACCTAGTCCCATTCCCCATGATTACTGGCTCATAAACGTTAATTTTTCCTCAAGCCTTAAATAATTAGTTCTTAATTGATTTAGTGCAGGCTGTTTTTAACGCTCTGTTATGTCTATGGGGTACAAACCTGACCAACCAAAACCACCAAATAGCTGATTAGTGTATTCATCGACCGGTGCGGTTAGTTTTAGTTTTTGTTCTGTTACAGGGTGAACAAACTCTAGCTCTGTTGCCATTAGCATCAAACGCTGAAGATCGAATTCCTGCTTTAACGCTTTGTTATGCTTATTATCACCGTGCTTGGTATCGCCTGCGATTGGATGAAAGATATGCTTCATATGACGACGGATTTGGTGCTTTCTTCCTGTTTCAGGCTTAACTTCCACCAAGGAGTAGCGTGATTTTTCATACCGCCCTACAGGCATATCAATTTCAACCGTCGCTAAACGTTTATAATTTGATACCGCTTCTTGTGGTTCTTTATCTTGATTTGCGTGCTTATCCGCTATTTTGTCTAGCTGTTCTTTCAGCGCGTAATCAATCACGTCCTGTTCAGGAGTGTAGCCACGACACATACAAAGATAGGTTTTACTAATCTTTCTCTCTGCAAAGATTAGATTCATTTGTTGCGCTATCTCTTTGTTTTTACCGAATAAAATCACTCCGGAGGTTGGGCGATCTAAACGATGAATAGTGTAAGGGCTTCCACCATTAAAGTAGCTCTTCAGCATGGACGCCAAATTAGGTGTACCACGAGGTGCAATCCAACTTGGATGAACCAATAAACCAGAAGGTTTATTGACCGCAATTAAATGCTCGTCTTCAAAAAGAATATCAAGATCAGTCATAACAAAGGTCATTTCAGTATGAGCGGGTGATTCTACCCCCCACTAAAACTATGTAAAGGGCTTGAAAAACCGACTAAAATACCTATATATAGAGAAACTTAATAGGGAAATCTTTTTCGAGGATATCATGCGTAACGTAAATACTTACGATGCTCGTTCCGAACAGTCCGTACTGCAGACGAACAAAGTCATTCGTAACACCTACATGCTGCTAGCCATGACAATGGTTGTAAGCGCTATTTCTGCTGGCATTTCTATGATGCTACAGATGCCATTTTTTGTGTATATCGGCAGCTTTATTCTTAGTTTTGTAATGCTATTTATCTTAAACAAGAAACAAAATAGCGCCGCTGCTATTCCGTTGGTTTTCTTGTTCACTGGCATGATGGGCTTTGGCCTTGGACCATTGATTAATAGCTATCTAGCTATGGCAAATGGCGGCCAGATCGTAACGACTGCTCTAAGCATGACTGCTCTGACCTTCTTTGGTCTATCTGCTTACGTACTTACAAGTAAAAAAGACTTCAGCTTCATGGGTGGCTTCTTAGCTGCTGGTATGATGGTTGCTTTGATTGCAATGGTTGCTTTGTTTGTACTGCCTCTATTTGGCGTACAACTGGGCGCACTGCATCTAGCATTCTCTGCTCTTGTCGTTCTGCTAATGTGTGGCTTCATCCTTTACGATACTAGCAACATTGTTAACGGCACTTACACTAACTATGTTATGGCAACCGTTAGCTTGTACCTGAACATTTACAACCTATTCGTACACTTGCTAAGCCTTGTTGGCTTCCTAAGCGACGACTAAGTAGCTCGTAAATCTATAAAAAGCCCTGCTTTCTTTGATAAGATTGCGGGGCTTTTTAGTTATAGGCTTTAGCAATTCAATGAAATTCTCAATAGTTATTCAGGCCTCACCCTCTAGCAGTCAATCGGCAGCGACAGCATTACGTTATGCCAAAACTCTCTTACAGCAGGGTCATGAGCTGTATCGGGTGTTCTTTTATGCAGACGGCGTTAATCTCGCTAACTCCCTGATTGCCCCACCCCAGGACGAAACCCACTTACCTAAAGAGTGGCAGACATTGGCAGGCGAACACGATTTAGATCTGGTTGTTTGCATTGCCGCAGCAGTTAAGCGAGGCGTCCTAGACGATAACGAAGCTAAGCGTTATGAAAAATCGGGTGGCAATATTGCTACAGGGTTTGAGCTATCCGGTCTTGGCCAACTAGCTGAAGCCATTGCTGTTTCCGATCGTGTTGTAACATTTGGGGCTTAATGATGAGTGCTAAAAAATCAGTTTTAATCCTTAATCAACATGCACCTTACGGCACAAGCAATGCTCGCGACGCGTTGGATGTCGCTCTAACCTGCTCTATTTTTGAAATGCCGGTAAGTTTAGTTTTTTTAAGCGATGGTCTATTCCAGCTCCTTAAAAACCACAAGACCCAGCAAACCGGCCATAAGAATATTGAATCAATGTTAAGTGCATTACCCATGTACGATATTGATCAGATATTTGTTTGCGCTGAAGACCTTGAGGCCAATGCGCTTTCAGAAACAGACCTAGCTTTACCCGTACAAATTATCGCCCAGAGCGACTTAAGCACTCTACTTGATAGCCACGACACTGTATTGACGTTCTAATATGACATTACATCTATTAAATAAATCTCATAATAATCCGCAACTTTTAAACAAATTGCTCGCTAGCGTAAAAGACTACGACTGTATATTAATGATTGAGGATGGTGTCTATACGGCATTAACAGCAAACGCCGCTCTTTTCTCTGGCTTGCCTGAAAACTGCAAACTATTCGCTTTAGAGCCTGATGTAAGCGCACGAGGCCTAACTGACAGATTAGACTCCCGCTTTACAATCGCCACAGATGAGCGGTTTGTAGAACTAAGCTGTGAAATGAACAAAGTTGTTAGCTGGTTTTAATATGACTATCGAGTTTGATAAAGAAGGCTACCTGAGAAACTTAGAAGACTGGGATGAAACAGTTGCTAGCTCTATTGCCGATATGGAAGGCCTTACGCTGACCCAAGAGCATTGGGAGATAATTCATTTAATTCGTGAATTCTACGAACAATATCAGCTTTCCCCGGCAATGCGACCACTTGTCAAAGCTGTTTCACTTAAGCTAGGTAAAGATAAAGGAAAAAGTATCTATCTAATGAAACTTTTCCCTGGAAGCCCAGCAAAACTTATTGCAAAAATTTCGGGTCTTCCTAAACCCGATAACTGCATCTGAAATTTTAGTATTATTGATCCATCCAGCTGAAATAATTACTTTTTTTGATCTGCACGGTTTAAACCGTAGCATTGCTAGTCTATGCTGTAACAAAACACTATCTCCCTACTTTTAAGCATTTTAAAGCTGTGGGATACTCGAAATATAAAAAAGAACTCTTTTTACCTTAAGAGTCCTTAGTTGTAGTAAACAGGATAGGTAGAGCACTATGGGTCTAGAAGCAGCAGCTGAACACCTTAAATCATTACAGGCTGAGCAAGCATCTTTACATCAAGAAGCCAGCGAATCTAAACGTAGTAACCAAGAAGAAGTGATTTATCACCAATGGGCGACGTTTAAAGTTGATAATGAATTATATGGCGTTGACGTAGTTCAGGTTAAAGAAGTACTTCGCTACAGCGAGATCACACCTGTACCAGGTTCCGACTATTTTATCCTGGGTATTATTAATCTGCGTGGTAATGTTGTAACCGTTATCGATACACGCCAGATGTTTGGCCTAAGCCCGCACGAGCCTGATGATGATACACGCATCATTGTTGTTGAATATAACGAACAAGAAGTTGTTGGCTTGGTTGTTGATAGCGTTGACGAGGTAATCAACCTACCTCAGAACGATATCGATCGTGCACCTAATGCTACTGGCGAAGAGACAACAAAACGCTTTGTACAAGGTGTTTGTTACTACAACAGCATTTTGATTATTTTGCTAGATCTTTTAAAGATGCTACAAAGTGTTACTCCAATGGAGACAGGCGAAGAATTCTGAGCCTAAACACAATAAAAAAAGCTGCATATGCAGCTTTTTTTATACCTGAAATATACAAGTTTAAAAAGATAACTTAATCAATATGCACAGCTATTTGTCTGCTTGATGAACAATGTCGGTGCTCCCAGCAATATACGCCCTGCCATGTACCTAGGCACAACTGACCGTTGAGTACAGGAATAGACAAAGAGGGATTCGTCAGAACACTTTTTATATGGGCGGGCATATCATCGTCGCCCTCTAGCGTATGGGTATACAACGAATCACGCTCAGGTACTAAACGATTTAACCAACTCTCCAAATCGTGCTTAGCACTTGGATCCGCATTCTCCTGAATGATGAGGCTTGCACTCGTATGCTGTATCAGCAAAGTACACAAACCTTCAGTTACGCCACTATGATCAAGCAATTGCTGCAACTGACGCGTAAATTCAAAAAGCCCTTGATGACCTGTCTTGACTGTAAGTAGCTTTACCATAAAAAAATGCCCCTTCAGATGAAGAGGCACTTTAACAGATTAATAATAGTTAAAACTACATTACCCTGTTTGTTGTCATGAACCTGTCTTCGTCATCTGGACCTGCATTGTCAGCATACAGAGTTACGCCAGAGCGTAAGCAGATAGATAGATTCTGGTGAGAAGCTTCAGTTTCTTTTGGTAGCAAATGATCAACAATCTGCTTTTCATCAAGTAATTCTTGCTCAGTCGCCGTTAGACGCTGACGACTGAAATCGTTTACATCGATATCATGTACGATTTGGTAACGGCCGTAATTACAACGTACAGGGAATGAGTAGAAGATACCTTTTGCGATACCGTAGCTACCATCACTTAGGATGCCCATGCTGATGATTTCACCCGGTTCTGTACCAAGCACCCAATCACGCATCTGGTCAACAATAGCTTGTGCAGCTGAAGCCGCACTCGATAGACCACGCGCCTGAATAATCTCACCACCACGTTTTTGCACTTTAGGGATGAATTCATCTCTGTACCAAGCTGTGTCGATCTGAGACATAGCAGGCTTACCTAGGATTGTTGCCTGATGTAGATCTGGATATTGAGTTGGAGAATGGTTACCCCAAATCATGATTCCGCCGATATCACGGGTCGTTGCACCACAGTGATTAGCTAGAATGCCTTTAGCACGGTTGTGATCCAAGCGCGTTAAACATGTAAATTGAGACGGACTTAAATCAGGTGCATTTCGGCTAGCGATAAGTGCATTAGTGTTTGCAGGGTTACCTGTAACAAGCACTTTCACGTCACGGTTAGCGAAATCATTTAGCGCTTTACCCTGACGAGCAAAGATAGCGGCGTTTTCTTCAAGTAGATCGCTACGCTCCATGCCTGGACCACGCGGCTTAGCACCGACCAATAAGGCATAGTGCGCGTTTTTAAAACCATCTTCTACATTGTCATGTAGCGTGATGGTATGAAGAAGTGGGTATGCACAATCCATCAATTCCATTGCGACACCACGAAGTGCATCCATTGCTTGCGGTAGTTCAATCAGCTGCAAAATTACAGGCTGATCTTTACCCATCATTTCACCAGCAGCAATCTTAAACAGCAAACTGTAGCTAATAGCACCTGCGGCACCGGTTACGGCTACTCGAACTGGACGTCTCATTGCTTTTTACCCCTAAATATTGGCAATAAAATCATTTAATACCAAAGTATATAGACTGTAAGCAATTATGTAAGTACTTCTCTAGTACTCAATATGAACTTTCTAAATAAACCGAAGAACTAATTTATAGACCACGATTGTATTCAGAGCGGAGGAAAACGTTACTCTCTGAACTCAGCGCACCATCAATCATTGTAAGTAGCTTCTGTTTATCGCGCCCCAAAACTCCTTTCAACACAAGATAATTAGAGGCATGGTCACTTCTAAAAATGGTTTTATCCAAATCAAGATGACTGATAAAGGTTTGCATCTCTTCGATCAGCTGATGCTGGTTGCAGAATTCGAAATCACCACCAAACGACTTTATAAAATCAGCTTCACCTTCATGGAAAAATAACACCAAAGTCGCCAAGTAGTCTGGTTGAACCACATTGACCAATCGAGCCGAATCAATAGCATGCTGGTGGGAGTATTTTGCTCCACCCATACCATTAATGATCATGACGGAAGATTTGATACCAGCCGCTTTAATCTTTAGCAAAGCGTCCTTGGTCGACTCGAAGGTTTCACCCTTTTCTATCTTTTCAAGAATCTCATCATTACCACTCTCTGCACCTACATACAAAAGTGATAAGCCTAATTCACGTAACTCAGATAGCTCTTCAATGGATATATTTAGAAGATTACGAGGTAAGCAATATGCTGATACACGGGCAACGCTTGGAAGGTGCTCTTTTATTACTATCAAGATCTCTCTCAAGCGCTTAAATGACAAAGCCATTGCGTCGCCATCAGCGAGGAATACCTTTCTAATACCGCCAAGCGCGGCGCTACATCGAATTACTTCATCGGTGATTTCAGCAATAGATTTAGGGCGGAATTTTTTTTGTGGTGCACGATACATTTCACAGTACGTGCACTTATTCCAACTACAACCATTGGTTACCTGCAGGATAAGTGAATGAGCTTCACTTGGAGGCCTGAAGACAGGTTCGATGTAATTAATTGGAGGATATTGAAACATTCTGATCCGCCTTATTGAAAAGTCGGTAGAAATTTTCGGTAGTTTGCTGAGCAACTACATCTATGGAAACACCCTTCAGATCGGCAATACACTGAGCCACTTCAACTACATACTTAGGCTCATTTTTCTTACCCCTATGAGGCACTGGTGCCAGATAAGGAGCATCTGTTTCGATAAGGATTCGCTCTAAAGGAATCGCCTTTACTACATCGCGCAATTCACTCGCATTACGGAACGTAGTGATGCCAGAGAATGAGATATAGTAGTTCATATCTAAGGCAGCTTTAGCCATATCTAAGCTTTCAGTAAAGCAGTGCAGCACCCCACCGGATTCTTGATTGCCATGAGCTTTAATCATATCCAATGTATCTTGACGGGCATCACGTGTATGCACAATAACAGGAAGCTTTAACTCACCGGCAGCGACTAGATGCGTCTCGAAACTTTTCTGCTGAGCCTCTTTAGTATCTGTTTGATAGTAATAATCCAGACCAGTTTCACCAATAGCGATGACTCTAGGCTTAGAGGCTTGTTCAAGTAGCTCTTGAACGCTCACCTGCTCTTCGGCAGCTGATAATGGATGGATACCCACCGAGGCAAACACCCTATCATACGGCTTAATCAACTCATACATTGAGGGAAATTGCGACATTGCAATAGATACACAAAGCATAGCATCGACCTTACGGTCAAAAGCGGCCTGAAGCATATCTGAAAAATTATTATCGTACGGAGACAGGTCTAATCTGTCCAAATGGCAGTGAGAATCGATGAACATAAAAATAATCTAGATGGGCAAGGTACAGACTAAAAGTAAAAACTACAAAGCGTTTGTCTTACGCTCTGAATTCAATGTACCTGCCAGATAGGTCTCTATTTTGTTTACTAAGGTGGAATCATCAGCAGAGAGTTGAATGCCAATACCTGGCGTGCGACCACCCTGTGCACCTTTTGGGGTAACCCAAATCACTTTCCCTGTAACCGGTATTTTGTCGCCTTCATCCATTAACTCAAGCAACATAAATACCTCTTCGCCTAGATGATAAGAACGTAGAGTTGGAATAAATAATCCGCTATTAGTGATGTACGGTAAGTAAGCCTCGTATAGCTCTTCTTTTGTCTGAATATTTAAAGACAAAATACCATGACTTAAACGTGGTACAGCTACCATAATGAACCTTTATCCTTAACTGAGCAGCGCAGCCCATTCCAATAATATACTCTCTAACAATAACTGCTTATTAGGGTTTTGCCTAAGCATTATTGCTCTGCGCTCTTCGTGTACTTTATCCGCTAACTTAAAGATTTTAACTGGGTTGGTTTTTTTAGCAACTGCATTAAGCATATTACGCGCATCATCCTGCCTTAATAAGTCAGAACTCTGACAGACAGAACCGCGAGCAGCATCGGTCAACAAACTATAAAACCACCCTAGCAACATCTCTAAATCAAGCTTTTGCCAAGATTGAGCAACCTCAAGCGCAGTTCTTCTTTGTTTAAGTATATCCGCAAGTCCGCGAATTAGCTGTGCCCGATGCTCATTTAGACCTTTTTCTATATATGATAAGGCCTCTTTAGGTGCGCCACGATTAATATGCAGTATGCTTTTAGCCTTCTCTGCATCAATTTCCGCAGCGGCCATTAGCCAATTAATCGCGTCACCTTCAGATGGATTATGGCACTCTACATGCTGACAACGGCTTTTAATGGTCGGTAAAACCTGCCCCATTTTAGAGGTAACCAGCAAAATAATTGTGTCAGACCCAGGCTCTTCAAGCATTTTCAAAAGCGCATTGGCAGAAGCGATATTCATAGCATCGGCAGGTTCCACAACCACTGCACGATAACCACCTTGCTGTGCCGTACTATAGATGAATTCCCCTAACCCACGAACTTGATCAACCTTTAACTGCTTACCTTCTTCTTCAGGTGAGAGGATAAAGAGATCGGGGTGACTACCTGCGGCATTAAGGTCACATGACTTACAATGACCGCATGCTCGGCCTTGCAAAGGGCTTTGACATAATAGAGATTGCGCAAATGCTGTTGCAAAAGCCGCTTTACCAATGCCTGGCATGCCATGAATTAATAACGCATGCGGCAAACGGTTCTGATCATGTAGCTGACTGAGATGAGCAAATCGCTCATCAAACCATGGAAACGGCTTTAACAGTTCAGACATTATCGGTGTCCACAAACGCATTTACAGCATCTAAAATTTGCACCTGTACTTCAGGAATACTCTTAGACGCATCAATGACACTAAAACGATTGGGTTCAGCTGCCGCTCTAGATAAGTACATATTGCGAACTTTATGGAAGAAATCCAGCTTTTCCTGCTCAAAGCGGTCAGGCTCACTTCTTTTCGACGCGCGCTGCAGACCAATTTCAACATCTAAATCCAAAAGCAAAGTCATATCAGGATGGAGACCATGCTGAACGATTCGCTCTAGCATTGCGATATGCTCAAGATCCACATCTCTACCACCACCTTGATAAGCATAAGTCGCGTCAGTAAACCGATCACTTATAACCCAAGCTCCACGTTCAAGCGCAGGACGAATAATATTTTCGATGTGCTGCGCACGTGCCGCGAACATCAACAATAATTCCGTATCTTCGCTAACACATTCATCACGAGGAGAAAGAAGCAGTTCACGCAACTCTTCTGCTAGCGGTGTTCCACCTGGCTCACGGGTTAGAATAATTTCTATTCCGCGGTCACGTAGCAGCTGACACAAATATTCAATATTTGTTGATTTACCAACTCCTTCAGTACCCTCAACAGTGATGAAGCGACCTTTAACGCTCGTATTCATAATTCTGGATCCTATGGCGAAGAGCGATAATCTTTACGACGGGTAAGCTGATAGCGTCTAACCGCATTATTATGCTCTTTCAAAGTCGCTGAAAAATAATGACTGCCATCGCCTTTAGCAACAAAATAAAGCGCTTTACCGTCTGCAGGATTAAGCGCTGCTTCAATTGCCTCTCTACCAACCATAGCAATAGGCGTTGGCGGTAATGCAGGAATAACATAAGTGTTATAAGGCGTTGGCTTTCTTAGATCTTTACGGCGGATGTTGCCTTTATACTCGTCTCCCATGCCGTAGATTACGGTCGGGTCAGTCTGCAGGCGCATGCGTTTATTCAATCTACGAACAAATACACCGGAAATAATCGGGCGCTCATCTGCTCGCGCTGTTTCCTTTTCTACAATTGAAGCCATGATCAAGGCTTCATAAGATGACTTGTACGGTAGTTTTGTATCGCGCTTTTTCCATTCATCTTCCAACGTTTTCTTCATCATGGCATTGGAGCGCTTTAAGACCGAAAGTGCTGAACCGTTCTTCTCGATGCTGAATGTCTCAGCTAGAAACAGACCTTCTGGGTGTTTTTCAGAAACACCGAGCTTCTTAAGAAGTGCTTCTCTACTTAAATGGCTCACATCATCTTTAAGGTACTTATGCTCACTAATTGCGTGCATCATCTCTTTGAAATTACTGCCTTCAATGATCGTAAAGCGATAATTCTTAGATACGCCCGATGTGATCACCTTTAAAAATTCAACAGGTGTTAAACCAGCGTTCAACTCATATTCACCGGCTTTAATCTTATTCGCCAGACCAGATTGGCGCCCGTAGATCTTGAAATAATGGTTGTTAACCTCACCATAACTTTCTTTAAAATCTGCAACTACCTTATTGAAACTACTACCTTTTCTAACTTCAAAGAGAGATTTCTCTTTAACAGGAAGCGATGCATTAAGGAAAGCATTGTAATCATTCCATAACCAATAAGCCCCTGCCGCACCCGACACGATTAGGACAAATAAAACAGTTAATATCTTTTTCAACAACTCATTTCCTTAGATAGCAATAATTGCAGATCTCTGGTGATAGGACCGACACTTAAAGGCTCGCCATCAATTGTTATAACCGGCCAAATACCGATCAAACTGTTACATATAAAAACTTCTTCTGCACTCTCAAGTACTGATTCAGGGTAACTCCCTTCGAAAACTTCAACTGAAAGCTGGTTAGCTAATTGGATCAGGCGATCACGCATAACCCCTTGCACACCACTTCGATCTATTTTCGGTGTGTAGAGTATGCCACCCCGGGCCCAAAAAAGATTACTCATGGTGCCTTCAACTAGGTTTCCATCTAGATCTGACACAATACCTTCAGCAATATCTAAATCAGACCACTCAGCCCTTGCTAGAACCTGCTCCAGCCTATTTAGATGCTTAATCCCTGCCAACACAGGATTAATACCTAATCGCTGCTGACAAAGCATTACAGAAACACCTTGATCTCTCTGCTTAGCGAAATCAGACGAATCCGCTAGACTGATGATACGTGTAGGCACGCAAGTAGCAGGAAGCTTATAGCCTCTTTCACCGATACCCCGTGTCACTGTCAGTTTTAATGTCTGATTGCCGGAGAAGTTTAAGGCCTGAATGTCATTCTTTACGGCATCTATTGTCCCTTCAGGGAATTTCAGACGATCTAAGCCCATCTGCAAACGATCTAAATGCTGATCGAACAAATGTGGCTTTCCATCGATCACAGCAATGGTTTCAAATAAACCATCGCCGTAACTTAGACCACGGTCATTTATATATACCTGATCGGCTAAAGCGCCATTAATCCAGTACTTAGTCATAAATCAGATCTGACGGAACACCAAGGTTCCGTTGGTTCCGCCAAAACCAAATGAGTTAGAAAGCGCTGCTTTTATCTCACAAGGCTGAGCGGTATGAGGAACGTAATTTAGATCGCAACCATCAGATGGGTTATCTAAATTAATTGTAGGTGGTGCAATTTGATCTCTGATCGCTAAAGCACAGAAAATAGCCTCGACAGCACCCGCCGCACCTAATAAATGACCGATCATAGACTTAGTCGAACTCATTCTTACCTTATCAGCAGCCTCACCTAAAACAGATTTAGCCGCATTAGACTCAGCGATATCGCCTGCCGGCGTAGAAGTGCCATGAGCATTGATATAGTGAATCTCTTCTGGCGCAACAGAAGCGTCATTGATAGCGTTTTGCATAGCCAAGGCCGCACCCGCACCGTCTTCTGGCGGTGCTGTCATGTGATAAGCATCATCACTCATACCAAAGCCAGCCAATTCGCAATAAATTTTGGCACCACGCGCTTTAGCATGTTCATATTCTTCAAGTACAAGCACGCCTGCACCATCCCCAAGCACAAAACCATCACGGTCTTTATCCCAAGGACGACTGGCTGTTTCAGGAGAATCATTACGCGTTGATAGCGCTCGTGCAGAAGAGAAGCCTGCAATACCTAATGGCGTAGTAGCCATTTCAGCGCCACCGGCCAACATTGCATCAGCATCACCATACTGGATCATACGCATCGCCTGACCAATATTATGCGTACCTGTAGTACAAGCCGTCGTGATAGCGATATTAGGGCCTTTAAGGCCGAATTTGATCGCAAGGTTGCCACCAATCATATTGATAATACTACCCGGCACAAAGAACGGAGAAACACGTCTAGGGCCTGTTGTATTAAGAATATCAACGTTCTTTTCGATCATTGGTAGGCCACCAATACCTGAGCCTATAGCACAACCTATACGTGGAGCATTTGAATCAGTTACTTCTAGTTTCGCATCATCGATAGCCTGCATCCCCGCGGCCATACCGTATTGAATAAAAAGATCCATCTTACGGGCTTCTTTGGCACTCATATACTGAGTAACATCGAAGTCTTGGACGGATGCAGAAAACTGAGTCGCAAAAGGAGAAGAGTCAAAGTGAGTGATTGGGCGAGCACCACTCTTACCCGCAAGTAAATTATCCCAAGTATCTGAGACAGTATTGCCAATAGGGGTAAGCATACCGATACCGGTAATCACAACACGTCTACGTGCCATCTTTGATCTCCATATTCCAGACAAGGAAGTTCTACATAAATCAGAAATTAACAATTCGCCAATTCTAACCGAACTGCTTAAAGCATTAAACGTTTGTAACTTACAGGCAAAAGAAAAGCCGCACTATCAGAGATAGGCGGCTTTTCGGAATTCTTGCTTGTAGCGAACGATTACTGGTGTGCGTTGATGTAATCGATTGCAAGCTGAACTGTAGTGATTTTTTCAGCTTCTTCGTCTGGAATTTCAGTTTCGAATTCTTCTTCCAGAGCCATTACCAACTCAACTGTGTCCAGGGAGTCTGCGCCAAGATCTTCAACGAAAGAAGCTTCTTGAGTAACTTCTTCTTCTTTAACACCTAGCTGCTCTGCGATGATCTTTTTTACGCGCTCTTCAATGTTGCTCATATCTATTCCTATCTTCTTATTAACACCGCATTCAAGTACGAAATGCGGTAAGAAATTTTATTAAAGCATCCCGGCTTTATCAAGCCAAGATTGTAAATTCATTCTCTACCTGACGGCACATTATCAACAATTAGCAGAAAAAAACAATTCCTTCTGCGGGTATTTAACCCATATACATGCCACCGTTGACCTGAATCGACTCACCAGTCACGTAACCGCCGCCTTGACTGGCTAGAAAACCAACAACAGCTGCAATTTCTTCTGGTTGACCTAAACGATTCATTGGAATCTGAGATTTAAGCGCATCTTTGTGCTCATCCGCCAGTCCACTTGTCATATCTGTATCGATAAAACCAGGCGCAACACAGTTAACTGTGATGTTACGAGAACCTACTTCACGTGCTAACGCACGAGTAAAACCTTCCATACCTGACTTAGCTGCAGCATAGTTTGCCTGACCAGCGTTACCCATAGATGCTACTACAGAGCTTACACTGATGATACGACCCCAGCGAGCCTTAGTCATGCCACGCAGGCAACCCTTAACAAGGCGGTAGATTGAGTTAAGGTTCGTATTCAATACAGAATCCCACTCATCTTCTTTCATGCGCATCAAAATGTTATCACGCGTGATGCCTGCATTGTTAACTAGCACTTCCACTGTACCGAAATCATCCTGTACAGTTTTTAGTACAGCTTCAACCGATGCACTATCAGCAACATCCAGAACTAGACCTGTACCTTTAACACCCGCTTCAGCTAGGTAAGCAGAAATAGCCTCTGCGCCCTTCTCGCTTGTAGCTGTGCCAACAACTACGGCACCTTGACGACCAAGCTCTTCAGCGATCGCTTTACCGATACCACGAGTAGCGCCAGTTACCAGCGCAATTTTACCTTCAATACTCATTTAAAAAATTCCTTGCGCGACAATTATTGACCTAACGCTTTTTCAAGACCCGCAGCATCATTAATTGCTGCAACGCTCAAAGGCTTATGAACTTTTTTATTCAAACCTGATAGCACTTTACCTGGACCACACTCTACAGTGCTTTCCAAGCCTTGCTCAACCAACCCCTGGATTGTTTTAGTCCACAGTACAGGACTATATAACTGAGCCAGTAGATTTTCTTTTAATTCGTCAACTGAAGCAGGAATCGCAGCAGTCACGTTTTGGACCACATTAATTTCTGGCATGCTGATTTCGATTTTAGACAGCTCTACAGCCATCTTTTCAGCCGCAGGTTTCATCAGTGCACAGTGCGACGGAACACTTACCGGAAGCGGAATTGCGCGCTTAGCGCCAGCTTCTTTACAGTTCTCGATCGCCCGATCAACTGCAGCTTTTTCGCCTGCAATCACGATCTGACCTGGGCAGTTATAGTTTACAGGAGAAACCACTTCACCCTGCTCAGCAGCCTGACAAGCTTTTTCAATTGCATCATCAGCCAGACCAAGAATAGCCGCCATAGCACCACTGCCAGCAGGCACGGCTTGCTGCATGAATTCGCCACGCAGTTTCACTAGATTTACACCATCTGCAAAACTGATTGCACCAGCACAAACTAACGCCGTGTACTCACCCAGACTATGACCTGCAACAACAGCTGGCTTAGTACCATTCTGTTCTTGCCATAGACGCCATAAAGCAACACCTGATGTTAGAAGCGCAGGTTGAGTCTTATCTGTTTGATTAAGATCTTCTTCTGGGCCATTCTGAACCAAGCCCCAAAGGTCATAACCTAGAACTTCAGAAGCTTCAGCGAAAGTGTTTTTAATAACTGGATGTGTTTCAGCAAGTTCCGAGAGCATCCCTACTTGTTGAGAGCCCTGCCCCGGAAATACAAAAGCAAGAGTTTGCGACATGATGTCCTCAAATCGTCAATTAATACACGCCCTATAAATCAGGCCAATGGCCGTAGTTTACAACATTCATAGGTAATTAAAACTGTGTGGAGGGTATTAGGTAAGTCTTGCTTCTATTTCACTGCAAATCTTACGCGGAATATCTTGTTCTATCTCTGCCACAGCTTGATCAAGCGCATACCCAAAACACTGCTGATTAGCTGATCCGTGGCTTTTTATTACTATTCCTTGCAGGCCAAGCAAACTCGCACCATTACGACGCGATGGATCCATCTGCTTCTTCAAATCAGAAAGCACGGGCTTAGCCAATAACGCAAGAAACTTCCTGTAAAGCCCCCGCTTAAAGCTTGCCTGTACCTTTTGATTAATTAAGCGAGCCAAACCTTCGCTACTCTTCAGAGCGATATTGCCCACAAAACCATCACAAACAACTACATCAGCACTTCCGGCATACAGATCATCACCTTCGATATAACCGACATAGTTCAAGCCACCTTGTTCCTGAATTAAACGCGAGGCCAACTTGACTTGCTCATTGCCCTTAACTTGTTCTTGACCGATATTCAGTAGCCCCACACGCGGACTCTCAATATTATCAACGGCGGCTGTCATAACCGATCCCATAATCGCAAACTGCAGCAAATGCTCTGCACTGCAATCTACATTCGCACCCAAATCCAAGAGATAGCAATGACCTTTAGCCGTAGGCACAGAGGAGATAATCGCAGGCCGATCTACGCCAGGCAGCATTCTTAGAATATATCGACCAAGCACCATTAAGGCACCTGTATTACCTGCACTAACACATGCCTTGGCTATACCTTCATCTACAAGCTGGATAGCTTTGTACATCGAAGAATCTTGACCATTACGGAGTGTTTGAGAAGGCTTTGCTGACATAGATATTGTGTCAGGCGCATGAACAACATCGACACGACAAGCAACATCAGGATTCAGTCCATTCAGATACGGCTGAATAACATCACTGTGACCGATAAGTTTTGCGGATAAACGAGAATGACGCCTTAAAGCATCGAGTGTGGCGGGAATAGTAATGCGGGGACCGAAGTCCCCGCCCATCACATCAACTGCAATGGTGTAGTAATCTGACAAACTTACTCGTCGTCTTGCTTGTTGATTACCTGTTTGCCACGGTAAAAACCGTCAGCAGATACGTGGTGACGACGGTGAGTTTCACCGGTAGTTTCTTCTACAGATAGAGTCGGGTTACCCAGAGCATCGTGGGAACGACGCATGTCGCGACGGGAACGAGACTTCTTACTTTTCTGAACTGCCATGACTAAATAGCTCCTGGTTCTTTCTACTTGTTGTCGGCTTTTAACTGAGCCAACACACTAAATGGATTCGGTTTTTCGTTTTTTTCTGTCACTGCCTCGCCGAAGGAAGTTTTGATTGAACAGTCATCATGATACGCATCATGTGGCAAACTCAAAATCAACTCTTCTTCTATAACAGGCAGTAACTCAATCTCTTCACCCTCAACAATGAGGGGGTCATAACTGCGAGGTAACTGCTGAGCAGCCTCCTCACTGGCCGCAACTCCAAGATTAAAATCTGCCTCTACGGCAACCTCTACTGACTCCAAACAACGCTGACATGTCATTGTTACATGACCTGTGGCACTGCCTGTGAGAGTTCGAATTCGCTGCTCATCTACCGCAAATTGAAGATCGACATTAAATTCCCCTTCTCTATCAGCTAATGCCTGACAAAGATTGGGCATGTCTTCCAATGCAGCTTGGCCTGCGATTCGCACTTCCCGCTCAGCAAGTTTTCGCGGGTCTACTCGTTTAGGTAATGGACCGTTTGACATAAGCGCGCAATTCTAGGGCCCGAAGCCCGTCCTGTCAAAGACTTTGGGGTTTAATTCTACAATAAAACCGCTAATATTTGTGCCTTCGCATAATCATGGTCAAAAAAACACATGAGAAATCTAATTTTAGCCTCTAGCTCACCCTTCCGTCGCCAAATTTTGGACAAATTGAATTTGGAGTATTCATGCATTTCTCCAGACATTGATGAATCGGCATTAGAGAATGAATCAGCAGAGGAATTAGTTGCCCGCCTATCTGCAAGCAAGGCGCAAAAAGTTGCTGAAGCCACACCTAACTCATTGATTATTGGGTCAGATCAAGTGGCTGTTTTAGGTGATGAGATACTTGGTAAGCCTCATACACATGAGAATGCCGTTAGACAATTACAAAAGCTATCGGGTAATGCAGTTACATTTTTAACCGGTCTATCTCTACTCAACTCAGATACAGGCCAATGCCAAACAGAAGTTGTTCCATTTAAGGTTTATTTTAGAGAGCTCACCACCTCCATGATCGAAAACTATCTGCGCGCTGAAGAGCCATATAAATGTGCAGGTAGCTTTAAATCTGAAGCATTAGGCATTGTACTGTTCGACAAACTCGAAGGCGAAGATCCAAATACACTTATCGGCCTGCCTTTGATCCGTTTAGTAAGAATGCTAGAGAAAGAAGAGCTAAACGTTTTATAAGAAAACAGACCTATTAATGCACAGACACAAAAAAGGAGGGCTTAGCCCTCCTTTTTAATCGTCTATTGAATAATAATCTTTAACGAAGCTCATGACTTTTCGTATTGACACCCAGCTCAGCCGCAATACCTTTCGCAAAGCTTACACCTAGCTCATCAACAATCTGCTTCCAAGGCTCCTGCTTCGGAGAGTAATCAACAAGCTTCTCAACTTTAATTACTTCTCGTGCAACATAGCTAGAACTACCCAGCGCATCAACCAAACCAAGTTCGATAGCCTGCTCACCACTCCATACCAAGCCACTGTATAGCTTTGGATCATCTTTAAGACGATCACCGCGCCCCTTACGTACTTGATCAACAAACTGATTATGGGTCGTATTCAGCACATTCTGCCAGAACTCTTCTTCACCGCTATTTCTCGGAGAATAAGGATCTAAAAATGCCTTATGCTCACCTGCCGTATACAAACGACGCTCTACACCGATTTTCTCCATCAGATCAACAAAGCCAAAACTTCCTGCTACAACGCCAATAGATCCAACCAGACTAGCTTTATCTGCGTAGATATAATCTGCGGCAGCTGCAATGTAATAAGCTCCTGACGCGCCTATATCTGTAATTACGGCATACACAGGTTTATCAGGATAGATAGCACGTAGTCGTTTAATCTCGTCATAAATATAACCTGACTGCACGGGGCTACCACCCGGACTATTAATACGCAGAATCACAGCTTTAGCGTTCGACTCTTTAAAGGCTTCACGTAGAGACCAAATAATATTGTCCGCACTAGCTTCATCATCTGAACTAATCACACCTTTGACTTCAATAATTGCAGTGTGAACCTGTGGTTTAACATCGGTAGCTATATCTTTACCCGCGAAGAACACACCTAATAGCGCAAAAAGATAAACAAATGTAAGTAACTTAAAGAAAATCCCCCAACGTCGAGCACGACGCTGCTCAGTAAACAAACCGTTTAAGGTCTTCTCAATCAACTTCCACTCTTTCTTACTCGCACCGTCTTGTTTCGCATTTTCAACGGCACGTTCCAGCTTACTTCCTGTTGCTGCTGAAGCCTCCTGCTGTTTTGGCGCTTCATTTTGTTCAGACTCATTCCATGGATTATCAGACACACACTTCTCCTGTATCAGGCAAAAACACCCTGACTTTCTAACCAATTTTCCAATTCCGGAAACTCATGAACTTCCAAAACCGGGTTATAACCTTTTAAACGGTCCAAATGATGGGCACCATAACTGACAGCGATAACATCCATACCCGCCTGTTTACCCATCTCTAAATCATATTCAGTGTCGCCTATCATAACAGCCTCAGAGGCTGAAACACCGGTTTCTTGTAGAATTTCCTCGAGCATTAGAGGGTGAGGTTTAGAGATAGTTTCATCTGCGCAACGAGATGTTTCAAATAAATAACCTAAGCCGGTTTCAGCAAAGACTCGGTTTAAGCCTTTCCTACTCTTACCGGTCGCCACAGCCATCCGCATACCTTTACCATGCATCTGCTCTAAACTTTTCTGCGCACCAGGAAACAATGGCGAAGGCGTAGATTCATCACCTAAGAAATATCGTCCATAATTCTGTCGCATCAGCTCTATTCCATCCTGATCAACATCAGGAATTAGAATTTTAATCGCCTCAGGTAAACCTAACCCGATAATATTTTTTACTTCTTCATCGGTAGGTATATAAAAACCGCTATCTTTTGCCGCTAGCTGCATGCAAGAGATGATTTTGGCTGCTGAATCGATGATTGTGCCATCCCAATCAAAAATGAGTAGCTTGTACACTCAAACCTCTTAACTAATTCATAAGAAAGGAATCTATGTTTATATAGAAGTAACAATAAAGGTCAAGATCAATGAAACAGCTATCTTATTAGGCTTTTCTTAAGGTAGTTCTTGCCTTGTTACAATCGCATAACGTATATTTTGCAGACATTTTAAAAAAGCCGACCTTTATGCAATTAAGTCGATTTACAGATTATACCCTTCGCGTTTTATTCTACGTGTCTACTAACGATGATCGTCTAGTAACGCTAGCTGAAATAGCAAGCTGCTACGACATTTCAGTAGAACACCTACGTAAAGTTGTACATGCCCTGTCCAAAGCGGGACATTTAGACACTTACCGAGGCAAAAAAGGCGGAATCAAACTAGCTAAGCCACCAGCAGAAATAAACATTGGTGAAATTGTAGCTGATGCAGAAGGCAGACACCCTCTGATCAATTGCGGCCAACAGCAATGCCGCCTAACAGGCTTTTGCACACTACAGCATGTACTAGGCGACGCTCAAAAAGCCTTTATGCAGGTTCTAGAACAGTACACTCTAGCCGATATGCTGAGTAATGATGCAATGCGCAAAAGCTTAATTGTGAGTAAATCAGATTAATTAGCCATCGCGATAGCTAGCGCTTCTTTCTCATAATTAAGCTCCAGCCAAGGAAAGAGATTCCGCTCTTCAAACCGAACATGCTCCTTTAACAGTTCAGCAAACCGATTCGCCACGCTCGAATCATCTCCATCCAACATGCTTAATAATTGCTTGTGATCTGCAACAAGGCGATCGGCTAGAGGCTCTCCTTCACCTATAAGCAATGGTAACAAAGCACGCTCTTCTTGATCGAAATGAGGCTTCAATTCTCTGTAGATAACTTCCCTTTTAGCTTGCCAATATTCATCAACTTCCCTATCAGCTTCTTTTCGTAAGTCATTGATATGTTTAACGGTAACTAACGCCTTATGATGATCGTGGCTTAGCGGAATTAGCGCTTCTACTCTTTTCATACCCTTACTACCCTCACAACAAAGTTTGCTAATTGATTATCTCAATATTTTTCGTAGCACACCAAAGTTATCTAAATTTAGCTTTTCTTCGGGAAAATGCTTTAACATGTAATACAAATACATTATATTGCTTATTGATTCATTACAAATACATTTTATGTGTGAGGACTTATGGTTATTTGGAGCAATACAGAATTAGTTGTCTACTCCCTCGTGCTAGGTATGATTTTCTTTAAGTTCTGGACTGTATGGCATGTTTCCAAGAAAGCTCAAGCAACTATAGAGGGCCGAATGATTTTCTTGTGGGGAATTATTGGAATGAGCACATTTATTTTACTTGCAAAGACTTACATTTCTTACCAAATGAGCAACATTTAAAAACAAAAAAGCCCGCTATAAACGGGCTTTTAAAAATCCCTAACTGAATTAGTCTTCAGAAAGCTCTAGCTTTTCAGCAGAAACAAGTACGCCATTATTATCAGCATATACATACTGACCTGGCTTGAATGTAACACCACCGAAAGTAACTTCAACGTTTAGCTCACCTAGACCTTTCTTTTCAGTCTTCATTGGGTGACAACCTAGTGCCTGTACACCAATATCTAGATCGCTGATTGCGTTAACATCACGGATACAACCGTAGATAATAATGCCTTCCCAGCCATTTTTTGTAGCTTTTTCAGCAAGCATATCGCCAAGCATTGCGCGACGCATTGAAGCACCACCGTCGACTACAAGTACTTTACCTTCACCAGGTAGAGCAACCTGCTCACGAACCAAAGAGTTATCTTCAAAAGCTTTTAGAGTAACGATTTCGCCACCGAAACGCTCTTTACCACCAAAGTTACCGAACATTGGCTCAACAACCTGTACCTGGTCTGGGAACTGATCACACAGTTCTGGCAAAAGATCTTCCACAATATGCTCCTTAAACTGGATAACTGCACCTAAGAATAGGTGCTCTCAAAATCTAAAGCAGGTATATTCGCCGATTCATTGTGCAATTGCACTACAATTTTGGGTTCAGATTGAAAATGAGTTTAATTCTTAACAATACAAGCTCACTGAAAGCGATGATAGGTATCAGCACATTCGCATTTCTAGTTGGCTGCAGCCAAAAACAACACACATTCTGCATTGATGACACTGAGAATTGCTCTCTGCCTACCCCACCTACACTTAGTCAATCAGCCCCAATATCGAAAGACTACAACAAGCAAGAAACGCCAGTTGCACGAGCAGAATTTAAGCCCTCAGCAGTGAGGCAGTCACAAGAAACTATCAGGCTCAGCAAAACCTCTACCCAAACTTCAGTAAAAGTAATTGAGCATATCCGTCTACCCGCTCCCAAGGGTGCGCGATATTCAAACCTTGCGCTTACCGATGGCAAGAACAGTCGAATAAATACAAATGGCACATACACCATACAACTTGGCGCTTATAAATTGGAATCCAGCCGACAAACGGCTATTTCTCGTCTTGAGAATAGCGAAAGCTTAAATCTATATAGTATGACTAATGGCTATCTAGGCCTTTCGTACGGAAGATATCAAACACAATCTGAAGCTCTAAACAAAGCAGCACAACTTAGAGAACGAGGATTTCAAGACCTTTACATCACAAAAGCTCGTTAAACAAAAAAACGCAGCTTTAAGCTGCGTTTTTAGTTAGAACTGACAATTACTTATCCTTCAATAGGCTCAGCAATTTCTGAATCGGATGTGGCAATTGCTGATCATCAATACGCTTAACCTGACTACGGCACGAATAACCTGTTACTAGTAAGCGATCTTTATTTTCTGGGTTATTTACCACTTCAGACCAGCTCAGCTGATAGATCTCACGAGATGTCTCAACGTTCTGAGTTTCGTGGCCGTAAGTCCCCGACATACCGCAACAACCCACCGCCTGAATATCCAGTTTTAAGCCCATCGCTGCGTAGACTTGCTGCCACATACGAATACTAGGTGCAGCATTAGTCTTTTCAGTACAGTGAGCCATTAACTTAAATTCAGATGTAGAGCACTTAGCTAGATCGAAAGCACCTAGCTTATCTTTTTGATTACTCAACCACTCTTGAATTAGCTGAACTTTTGGTAGATCTTTCTCTGGAATCACATAACCGTATTCCTGACGATAAGTCAGTGTCATCGAAGGATCTATACCAATCATTGGTACGCCCGTATTATCTAGCTCTTTTAGCATAGCGCTGTTAGATTCAGCCGCTTTTTCAAATGCTTTCATAAAGCCGTGAACATGCAACGGCTTACCATTTGGCTTAAATGGCGCCAATAGAACATGGAAACCAAGCCCAGAAAGTAGATCAACAAGATCCAACACCAGCTGCGTTTCAAAGTAACTTGTAAATGCATCCTGTACGATGATTACCGCGTTACTACGCTGCTCTTCACTCAAGTTCTTGATCAGCTGTGGCGAAGCAAACTCTACCCCGCGTGCTTTCATGCCCGCAATTAAGCTATTGGTACAGATGGTCGGACTATCAACCATGCCAGCATGCTTACGGAAAATCGCTTTAAGCGCCTTATTCTTCATCGCCCAGTTGTATGGCGCAGGGAACTTAGACAACCAAGGAATCATGTATTCCAATGAGCCCACCATGTAATCCTTTGCAGGACGCAGGTAACGACCGTAGTAGACCTCCAAGAAACGCGCACGGAAATCTGGAACATTCACCTTGATAGGACATTGACCAACACAAGATTTACACGCTAGGCACGCCATCATGGATTCATGCACTTCATGAGAGAAGTCGTACTCTTCCTCTTTTTTCTTCGCCAGAGTGTTTTTAACCCGTTTTGGAAGAGAGGTGATAAAAGAGCTCGCCTTAACACGCTTAGCCTCTTCAACAAGATCAGTGCCATTTTTTTCCATCAGGCGTAGCCATTCACGGATCAGTGAAGAACGACCTTTTGGCGAGTTAATACGCTGACGTGTACCTTTCCATGATGGACACATCGCGTCATTTGGATCGTAGTTAAAGCATGCGCCGTTACCGTTACAGAACATTGCTTCTTTATACTCTTCACGCGTTTCTGAACTGATCTGGCGATCAAATTGACCACGCGTCGGTACTTCATCGATCTTAAGTAGCTCGGCACCATCAATCGCAGGTGTAGCAATTTTACCCGGGTTCATCTGGTTGCGCGGGTCAAATCCACCTTTGATTCGCTGTAGTTCAGGGTACAATTCACCAAAGAATTCAGGTGCATACTCAGAACGAACACCTTTACCATGCTCGCCCCACAACAGACCTTTATATTTAACGGTAAGCGCTACCACTTCATCAGTGATCTCACGGATTAAAGATTCCTGTAGTTGATCTTTCATATCGATAGCAGGTCGTACGTGCAGTACACCCGCATCAACGTGACCAAACATACCGTAAGCTAAATCTCGATCATCTAAAACCTTACGAAACTCCATGATGAAATCAGCAAGGTTTTCAGGCGGAACAGCAGTATCTTCCACGAATGGGATTGGACGCTCCTGGCCTTTAGCATTACCAAGAAGACCCACAGCCTTTTTACGCATAGCCCAAACTTTGTTGATCTCGCCAGCACCATACACCACAGAGAAGCCAAAGCTCTTACCAGCCTGACCCGCAACAGATTTAAGGTGTTCTTCTAATCGCGAAACATCGGCTTTTAGTGATTCCTCATCGTCGGATGTGTACTCAACCAAGTTGATACCACTGATCTCCGGCTCGCCTTCTTCTTGTGGGAAATAGGCACTTACCGTGTCCCAGATAATATCGCCCATTGCAAGATTAAGTACTTTAGAATCAATGGTTTCTATGGATGTTGGGTTCCACTCCATTAAGTCTGTAGCGTCACGTAAAGAGGATTCGAAACTATCGTACTTAACGTTTACCAATGCAGCGAACTTAGGAATTGGCAGAACATTCAACTTAGCCTCAGCAATAAAAGCTAAAGAACCTTCACCTCCACACAACACTGAATTTAAATTAAAACGCCCTTCTTCATCACGGATATGCGCGAGGTCATAACCTGTGAGGCAGCGGTTTAATTTAGGGAACTTGGCATCAATCAGATCTTTCTTCTCGGTGAATACTTCATCCACCAAGCGATGAACTTCACCGACACGATCATCACGCTGCTTAATCTCGGCCAGCTCTTCATCAGAAATAGATTTAGAGTTCCAAAGTTCTCCACCTAAGAACACTGAATCTAGCTCTAGCACGTGATCACGAGTTTTACCGTACATGACCGAGCCCTGGCCACTGGCATCGGTATTGATCATACCGCCTACTGTTGCACGGTTACTGGTAGAAAGCTCAGGGGCAAAGAAGAAACCATAAGGTTTTAGTGCACGATTAAGCTGGTCTTTAACTACACCGCCTTGAACACGAACCCAGCGCTCTTCAGCATTGATCTCTAAAACCTGATTCATGTGTTTAGATACATCAACAATCAAACCATCAGTTAGGGACTGACCATTTGTACCTGTACCGCCGCCACGCGCACTCAACTTTACTTCAGCAAAGCGAGGCTCATCTGCTAATTTGGCAATTAGTACCAAATCACCTGTAGATTTCGGGTACAAAACACCCTGAGGCAGCATCTGATAGATACTATTGTCTGTCGAAAGAACGATACGGTTTGCGTAATCCTGATTAAGATCGCCAGCAAAGCCAGCTTTCTGTAACGCTTCGATAAACTGAAGATAAATAGCTTCGGTAGTTTCGACTTGGGAAAGACGAGGGATCATAATACTGCCTCTATAAATGACCGTACTTCAAGAGCAGTGCTCAATTGCTCTCATGCAGTCAAATGCTCAATTTGTGATATTGGGCGCAATAATGCAGAATTATCATTTATCAATCAAACGATAAAATTCGATAGATTAATTGATAATGACGAATAATATTTCCATTCGACACCTCCGCGCCTTTGTTGAGATCGTCGCTTGTGGCAGTTTCACCCGTGCAGCCGACAACTTGCACTTAACCCAATCAACTCTCACAGCAACGATAAAGCAACTAGAAGATCAAGCAGGCTTAAAGCTTCTAGATCGCACTACCCGCCGTGTTTTGCTAACCGGCGAAGGCGAAAGCTTTCTTCCTGTGGCAGAAAAATTGATCTCAGATTTTGATACTGCCTTTAATGATCTACAAGCCACCGCAACACAACAACAAGGCCAAGTCGGTATAGCTGCTTCGCCATCAATGATTGGTCGCGTATTACCTTCGATAATCAAAACTTACCACCAGCAATATGAAAAGATAGGCATCTATCTCCGAGATGACAACGCTGGCGGCATAGAGCAACGTGTGCTGGATAATGAAGTAGATTTCGGTATTGGTGGTAACCACTCCCGTCAGTCAGAACTAAAATACCAACCAGTGCTAAGTGATCATTACGGTGTAGTTCTACCACTTGACCACCCTTTAGCGACATTTAAAGAATTAGATTGGAGCCAAGTCAGTGAGCTTGACCAAGTTCACTTAACGGAAGATACCGGTACACGCACACAACTTTTAAAACTACAAAAAGAGAACAACCTGGATCTAAAACTACAAGGCGCCTTAATTGAGGTGTCAACTCCAGCAGGCTTAGCAGAGATGGTTAAAGCTGGCATTGGGATATCTCTTTTACCCGCTCTTGCAGCGAGCACCAGTGCCTTTGATCAATTAGTCTTCATTCCGCTCGCTAATCCCAGGCTAAAACGCGAGATCTGCATTATCACAAGAAAAGGCCGTGCTTTAAGTCCTGCAGCTGAAAGCCTACTTAAACTGATCACCAGTCAATTTGAAACTGCGAGTCTGCCAGAGTTTGTCGAAATTAATTAAGAGAAGGAATTATGGAGCAAATCATTCATCTCCATAATTAGAAAGTTCGATAAGATTACCGTCAGGGTCACGCACATAAACCGAGATAATATTACCTACTGCACCTGTGCGATTCACTGGCCCTTCTAGCAAAGTTACATTGTGATCTAGCAGATGCTGAATCACCTCTTCGATTGGCTGCTCAACAATAAAACATAGATCTGCACTACCGGACTGAACTTGATCCGCTTTAGGCTCAAACTCATTGCCGAGTTCGTGCAAATTAATTTTTTGGCTACCAAAAGCGAGCGCTATACGATCTCCCTTAAAGGCAACTTTCTCCATACCTAAAACCGCGGTATAAAACTCTATAGTTCTATTGATATCTTTCACGGTTAGGACAAGGTGATCTAGACGCTCAATTTTCATAACACTGACATCTTTAAGTCTGATTCAACTTAATCTTCATCTTGCATAGCGAAAGAGAAGATCCCTGCTTCAAGCCCAGCCAAACGAGCAACAATACAAGACTCTTCTTCATCCGTTAGAACCAATGACTCCTCATTGGGAGTGAAGAAATATTTATCCTTAAATACATCAAACTGAATCTTGCCGAGAATTCGCCCATTCTTGCTAATACAATCCAGCTCTTGCTCAATCGGAAAGAACAAAACCATCAAACTCTACCTTTCATACAACTGCTTTGCGCGGATGATAAGCCTTGATAAAGGTAGACTCAATGCTGGTAGGTTTAGTTGTAACAAAACAGTCCAACTTTGATCAAACCATAATCAGCAAAGACAAACCCAACAGTAACCCATGCGTTATAACAGTGCGTATTCTTATAATTTGCAGAAATATATTGAAACAGCCCCCCCTCAATGAATAGAATTGCTGCCTTATATTTCACTCATGTTTAACAAATATGAAGTATTTCTTTGTTAAACATAGAGTTAGCTCAATTTATAAGATTAGTGCTGTATGAATTTATATTTCTTACATACTGTTTCTTGACCCCGGTCAATCGGTCTATAAGAAATAACATCTATATTAGCCTTCGACTAAATTGAACAATAATAATAAATAAATGCGTGGTTGCCGGTGAAGAAGTCCGCTACATCTATTCGTAGTTTTCTACTCCAAAGAACGTTCATTTTTTCCGTTCTTGGTTTTCTTATACTCGTTTCTGTAACTCATTATGCGTTCACCAAGAGCATAGAAAAAAATGCCAGCGTTATGGCTGAGCGTGTTGCAAAACAAACATTTAACTCTATGTATCTAGTCATGAGCCAAGGTTGGAATAGACACCAACTAGAGCAGTTCATGAAACAGATGGAGAAAGATAATAGGGACAGCGATCTAAGCGTTTCTATCTTCCGAGGTGAACTTGTAACAGAAAGGTTTGGTGAAATGGAATCACCAGCTTTGTCAGATACTCATCGCCAAGTCCTTACCTCCGGTAAGTCGCAACTGGTGACTTCTGACGATAGCATTAGCTATTACTACGCCCTTAATGCCAAAGAGGTTTGCACTCATTGTCATTCAAACGTAAGCGATGGCGATACACTTGGCATGATCGAGGTTACACAAGAGCTAGATAAGTCTCTACTTCACGCCAATCGAGAATTGATCTTAACCCTTATCCTTGTTTCCCCATTACCCCTACTTCTCGCATTTTTAGCAACGAGACAAATCACTTCTCGAATTGATAATTCCATAGAGCAGCTTGCTGAAAGCATCAATAGTATCGAATCAATTTCAGATCTATCTCGACTCGAAGAAGGTCGTGACAGATTAGCATTCCGTGAGTTACAAGACATATTTCTGCAAGTAAAAAACCTGTCCTCAAAACTTAACGATATAGCTGTCGATAAAGAGCTACTTGAGTTTGAAATAAGACTATTAGAAAAATTTGTTATCACTTCAGAAGTTGTTCGGGACTGGCGCGAATACGTAAACTTCCTCATTGTCGATATCAATAAGGTCATGAATGTCTATACCATGTTCTCAATCTTTAAGGTCGATAATGAGGTTTTCGATTTAGAAGTCTTCTGGCTACAACCGCCAAGTGATCGCACCCGTAAAGCGATGGAGCAAGCGATAATGAAACGTCTTGCTCAAGATGGATCACCATTTGAACTCAGTGACATCAACATTCGTCACAATATGGTAAATAAACATGCAGAACAGATGGATCTAGATGAAGACGCGATTGAACTTCAATGCAAATCACTGATGGTAGAAACACCTAAGATAGGCGGTATTGTCGGCATCGGTGTCCATTCAGATACCATCCAAGACACAACCAAGTTGCTTGTGCTCGAGAGTATTCTCTCTACCCTGCTTAACGTAGTTGGCTCGGTACGCGCAATCTACAAATACACAAAAGATCTTGAATACTACGCAACACGAGACCCACTAACCAATCTCTATAACCAACGAATGTTCTGGGAATTGTTGGACTACGAATTAGATCGTGCAGACCGTCACGACTATAAAGTAGCCCTGCTTTTACTGGATTTAGACAATTTCAAGAGCATTAACGACGGTTACGGCCATAGCTGGGGTGACAAGTTGTTAGCTGACTTCTCTGATGCTCTTCAAAACGCATTAGGTAAAGATGCCATCATTGCTCGTTATGGCGGTGACGAATTTGTAATTGTATTACCAGAAAGTGATGTAGCTCATGCAGCACAGATTGCAGAAACGGTTCTACTTACCAGTCGTAACCACGCGCTTTACTACGATTCAAATACCTTCTTAAAATTAACAGGCTCTTTGGGGATGGGTATCTACCCAGACCATGCTAAAAACAAAAAAGATCTGTTTATGTTTGTAGATAATCTGATGTACCGCGCTAAAAACTCTGGTAAAGATCAGATCGCTCTACCTAACGAAAATGAGCTAGTCGACATCTTTAAGGAGATGTCTGATAAAACAGTACTGGTCACGCAAGCAATTGAGCGTAAAGAGATAATCCCTGCATTCCAACCAATCGTCTGTTCGAAGACTGGCGATATACACGCAGTTGAAGTACTCAGCCGAATCAAGCTGTCTGGCGATAAACTGATGAGTGCAAGCGAATTTATAGAAATTGCAGAATCTATTGGCAAGGTCCACCAGCTAGACTACATCGTCATGGATAAAGCTTTTGAGCAAGTTCAAGCTACAAGGTACGAAGGTAAAATCTTCATCAACCTATCCCCTCGCTCAATTATCATCAGTGACTTTATACCGACCATTAAGCAACTAGCCGAAAGCCACGCTATCAATCCGGAGAGCGTTGTTTTCGAAATAACTGAACGAGATACCGTCAAGAATATCTCTGTACTAGAAAGCTTTGTGATGAGCTTGAAGGACAAAGGCTTCAAACTTGCGATTGATGATTTTGGCTCAGGCTTCTCCTCCTTCCATTACCTGAAGCACCTGCCGATCGATTATGTGAAAATCGAAGGTGAATTCATCGCCAACATGGCAAACGACGCACGTGATATGGCGTTTGTGAATAGCATTTCTCACCTATCTCAAGAACTCAATGTTGAAACTGTTGCAGAGTTTGTAGAGAGTGAAGAGGTTTTAGAGCTGGTAGAGAAAGCCGGCATTACTTATGCGCAAGGATACCACTTAGGCAAACCGAGTCCCGATCTTGAAGGCATATTAAAAGCGACTGTAGCTTTCGTTCGCTAAGAAGAACGCCACCAGCCTACCAAAAAGATTTGAGTAGGCTGTTTTTATAATTCTTACAACAGTGTTATGTGATAAACAGTTTCATCGGCGTTCTCCGATATAACGCAACAAACACTTCGTGATAAAACAGGGTTCCATCAACTAAAGGTCTTAATGTACAAAGCCTCTACTTTATCTCTCGCCCATTGAGTGCGGCGTAAAAATTTCAGAGACGACTTGATTGAAGGGTTATTGTAGAAACAGTTGAGTTTAATCTGTGCATCCAAGCCTTCCCAACCGTAATGGTCCACCAAACGAGTCAGTATCTTCTCTAACGTCAGACCATGTAGAGGGTTATTTGGTTGTTCTTGGCTCACTGTTATTCCCTAGCTTCAAAAAGACAAACAACAATTTTAACAGAATAAGTCCAGAACATGATGCATATTAAAGAGACCAAATTGCTTTATTTCACTGTCTCTTGAATTGATGTGGTGCTAACAGATCGTTCACTACGAATATATGGAAGCTTGATCAACACCCCCAAGCAACTTATTGTTTAAACTACTGATTAATTTTCTTCCATTTAGTTTTAACACTTGATCAATCAGTGCAGATCACAAGAACAAGAATAAATAGACCAAGCGACAATGCCTATATATTAGCAATTCCACTATTGTGTATTGAGTTATAAAATTGACTCACAATTAAGGCCGCAAAAACAAATTCAATACTTACAGGCGACAAATAAAGTCATTCGATAGCAGTACGGAGTTTACGTTTGATTAACAAAAAAATCCGCCAAGTATTTTCTGACTTAGCTCATTCTCCATTGGCGCAAAAAACTTTGCTACAGATGAGCATCCGGCTCTCTGTCGTAATTACTCTCGCTGCTATAATCAGCTATGCGCATATTTTCGGCATCCTGCATGATCAAGTCGAAGACAGTCTTCAAGTTTACATCACCGAACGAGGTGAAAAAGAAAGTCAGATATTCCTCAATGCACAGCTCAACCACCGCCTGTTCGAAGAACAATTTTTAAAGCAATGGCCTGAACGATCTAACCAAGCTGCGCCTGAAAATTTTGATCGTTTATTCGAAAGGCGCTCTGATCAAACTCGAAGATTAAGTAAAGAAGCTTTTACAGGTATACGTCGCCCTGACGGAACAAACAGCCAACATATAAGCGCATTTGTTGGTACTGACGCGCCCAATACTGACGAGTTCGCCAATAAACTCCAGTTAAGTTACCAATTGATTGATCGCTACGCCGATGCCTTTACACAGCACTACGCCAATCTTTATGTATCGATGCCAGAAAACGTCAATATCGTATACTGGCCAAATATTCCTTGGGGTGAGCAAGCGGAATCAAACCTAGATGTGACTATAGAGGAATGGGTATATATCTCGACCCTAGAGAACAATCCTCAGAGAGACCATGCCTGGACAGGATTGTATTTTGACCCCACTGCAAATGAGTGGATGGTATCACTTGTCACCCCTGTCGATTATCACCAAAAACATTTAATTAATATCGGCCATGACATATTACTAAACGACTTGTTCGATAGCGTCTTCAATGACAAATTACCAGGCACTCATAACTTTATTGTGAGACAAGATGGCCGCATTATCGCTCATCCATATTTAACAGAGGAACTGAATCGCACCAAAGGCATTTTGCATGCTGAAGACAGCAATGATTACACCATCGCGAATCATGTAAACGAAGTACTTTCCTATGCTAAAACGCATAATGAGTCGACTTTCATACTGGAACCCAATTCAGCAAATGCCCTGCTCGCCATCACTAAAATAGATGGCCCGGATTGGTACTTTGTAACGGTTTACCCCAAATCACTACTTTCATCTACTGCATTACAAACTGCCTACATTGTGTCAGTGGTAGGCATTTTGTCCTTGTTAGTGGAACTGGTCATTTTATTCTTCATCCTAAAAGGCCAAGTACTCTACCCTCTTGGCGTTTTTAGACGCTTCTCAGACGCCATGGGTGACAATGATTTTGAAGCGATCAAGGACGTTAAGCGCAGCTCTATCGCAGAGCGTAATGATGAGATGGGTGAATTAGCTACTACCATGATATCGATGGCTGAACACATCGAACAGCACCAAATATTGCTCACAGACGAAGTAAATACAAAAACGCGAGAGCTCAGCCAAGCGCATGAAGTACTCAAATCGGAGGCGCGCTCTAGAGAAGAGATCACCCGTTTACTGCAAACTATCGCCAAAGACGTTTCCGGTCTGCAAGGCTTTTCTTATTTTGAAACACTGGGTGAATTTCTTTCAAACGCACTCGATGCAGACATGGTGATCATCTCGAAATTATCTGAAGATAAAGAGAACATCGATGCCCTTGCAGCATACATCGACAAGCAAAAAGTCGAAAACCTTAGCTACCCTCTTGCTGGCACGCCTTGTGAAACCGTAATTGAAGAAGGATCGATGGTTTTTAACGGTAATGTTCAAGACCTATACCCGGACGATGAAGACCTGTTTAAGCTCGATCTAAAATCCTACATTGGCACCCCGATGTACGATGGCAAAGGCCAAGTTATCGGCCACTTAGCGGTATTAAAGCGAAATGTATTTGAGCAGACAGGAAAAACACAACTGATCATCGACTCAGTAACCTCGCGCGCGGCCAGTGAGCTGATACGTAATGTTCACGAACAGATCATCAACCATCAAGCCCGCACTGATTCTCTTACTGGGCTATATAACCGTGCAATGTTCATGGATCTAATGTCACAAGCAATCCACTCTGCTGCCCGGCATGAAAGAAAACTAGCGGTTATCTTTATTGATTTTGACAATTTTAAATTGGTTAATGACCAGCTAGGACATAGTGAAGGCGACAAATTACTGGTTGAAGCCACAAACCGACTTAAAAGCGCCCTACGCAGCGAAGATATTCTTGCGCGATTTGGTGGTGATGAATTTATCGTCCTACTTCCGCAAATAGACGGAAGTCAGTCAGTAGAGGCCGTAACCCGCCATATGCAGAAGCTACTAGCTAAAGACGTACAGCTCGATACAACTTCATTAACCATATCCTGCAGTATGGGTGTTGCCATCTACCCTGAAGACGGTTCGACAACCGATACCCTCATTAATCACGCCGATACCGCTATGTACCGTGCCAAAGACTTGGGGCGTAACAACGTTCAGTTCTTTACCGAAGATATGAACGTTCGAATGGAGTTACAACGCGAGCTAGAACACGACCTGCGCCAAGCCATAAGTAAACGAGAATTCGAGCTTTATTACCAACCAATCATCAATATCAGAAGCGGTGAAGTTGCTAAGATTGAAGCACTAATCCGCTGGCAGCACCCTCAACATGGATTAATCCCCCCAGATCAATTCATCCCGTTTGCTGAGCAAAGTGGTCAAATTGTTCCCATTAGCGAATTTGTATTAAAACAAGCCTGTATCGACCTAGCAAAACTCAAAGCGCATTTTAAATCTCTAGACCGAGTTTCCATTAATTGCTCGGCCCGCTTATTTCAAAACAGTGCATGGGTTCAGGATATTTGCGACAACATAGAAGAGTGTGCAGCTAACTATCATGACATTGAGTTTGAAATTACAGAAAGTCTATTCATGGACAGCCACGATCAATCTGTGATGAGAACACTAACTGAAATTCATAATCTAGGCATCAGCATTTCACTTGATGACTTTGGAACCGGATACTCTTCCCTATCCTATCTAAAACGCATGCCGGTCGATTGTCTAAAAATTGACAAGAGCTTTATCAACGACGTACTGACACAACCTGAAGAAAAGCGACTGGTTGCAGGTATTATTGATCTAGCCAAAAACTTTAATCTTGACGTAGTTACCGAAGGTGTAGAAACACGCGAGCAGTACCAACTTCTAACAGAGATGGGGTGCGATCTTGTACAAGGTTATTACTTCTTCAAACCTGCACCATTAGATCAGTTGCTCATTAGTGATATAGAACCAAATCTATTGTAATTGAGTTGATTATTAACGCTTTTGTAATGGGCCGAATTGCTGCGAAGCAGCGCAGTTTTCGGTCCAGCCCGTAGGGCGATTATTAACAAATTTGTTATGTTTAATCACTTTTCATTGAACCATTCGACACGAACATCTCGCTCTTCTTTGGATTCTGCTCCAAAGTGCGTTTTGTACACCGTACGCTCGTTACCTTCCTCTAACTCAATACCTTTATATGCAGTTAGGTAGCTAGCTCTTTCTTTCGGAAGCTCAATCAGAACACGAATAATATATGTTGAGCTAAGAAGGTAATCAGCTTGTATATATACGGTAGTTCCATCACTAGCGTCTTCAATTTTTCTGTAACCGTTACCGAAAGCTTTCAACTCTTCATCTGACAGATCGTTTAGCTCACTAAACTTAACTTTAAGCTGCTCATTTAATATTTCTTGATCTGGTGAAAGTGGCGCAGAAGATACTCCTGTGACCGTTAATAAGCTGCTGATCCCAACCATAGCTTTCTTAAACCAACTACCCATTTAAACTTATCCTTAATGAAACATAACGCCTAAAGCTACCGCGCAGCATGCGTCGGATGCCTTTGATTGTTATATTTCATTGTCTTTTGCTGGCTTAGAGCTAACTATTACCAACCTAACATTGCCTATTTTTTTGCCAACTAATGTATCTAGCGCGATAAAAATGAAGAACGCAGCTAAAACCAAGTTAAATCCGCCTTCAATATATTTAGCGACTAAAATTGTCAGTACTTGTTGAGCTACTAAAACCTGCAAAGAATGATGAAGCAATGCTCCCAAAAAGCTTCCGATGATTCCCATTAAAAGCACATAGCGCCAAGTAAAAGCCCACCAAACAGATAGCAATCTCTCTGTGGTAGCTTCAACTTCTGTAGATGGAGGCTTAGACTGCCCATCGTGCCATTCTTTAGCTTTTGCTTCTTTTGCAGCTGTTATTTGAACGATGTGATCACGGTGCTCTTCACACACAACTGCGGAGTCGTTACCCCAGTTAATAGTGATTGAACATCCACAAACTTCACATTTCATTTACTGCACCAAAATTGAATGAGATATAACGCCCAACATAAAGGGTCGACGCGCAGCGACGGTCCAAGCCCGCAGGGCGATTTTTGATGTTCTTGTTATGTGTTGCCATTATTACGCTTCCTTGTGATGAAAATACTTAAAAGGCAAGTAAATAAAACTAGACCGAAATTCACTAATAGTTCTTTACCTCGCACATTCACAAAAATAGCTGGCACAGATAAATAGTAGCGAACATAGTCACTGCCCTTTTGTATTTCATATTCTCCGCAGTCCCTTTCTGAAAAGTCTCTTACGCCATCTTTGACTGGAACATGTATATCTAGGACGTATAAATCACGCACTATTGTTCCGGCAAAAGCTAGTACGACAGATAGAAAAGTAATTTTAAAGAAGGTGACCATATTTTTTACACATAACGCTTAAAACAGTTGCGCGCAGAGCGCGTCGAAATGGTTTTTCTTGTTATGTGTTTATATAAACGTAATACCCAACAAAGTGTTTGAAGTCTCTACTGAGTAATATTGGAAGATCGATACCCCAGATTTTAGATAGCTCTTCAGCCTTATGCCTAGCTGGCGCTTCAGTTTCCCACGGATTAACACCTTCGTGGACATAAGCAACAGCTACACCGGTTACCAGTAAGCCTTCGATCCAATATTCTGGTTTTATCCACCCACCGTTTTTTAATTCAAGATAGATGGAATGATTCCCTAGCTTCCCTTCTAGTTTTGTGACAATTGGTTGCCAATTAATTGGGTCTTTATCAGGAACATAATCACTAATTTCTTCGTCTTTACCGAATAATTTCTTTATGAAATTCAGCATATAAGAACCTCCCTGACACATAACGCTTTTGTAATGGGCCGCATTGCTGCGAAGCAGCGCAGTTTGCGGTCCAGCACGAAGGGCGATTATTAACAAACTGGTTATAACTCATTTAATCTCCACCCCCTGAACTTTCGCCACTAGAACCCCGTGCTTCACGACCACCAACACGATGTCCCCCAGTAACTTCTTCTTTATTACTACCGGGACCATCACTAAGTAATTCCGTATCTAAAACTAATAAATTAAATGGCCAAGGAATATAAAATTTCCGAATAACTTCTGGGGAATGATCATTAACAAGTTTTAGTACCAACGAGGCTCCAATTAATGGCAACAAAACCACTGCAAACGTCTGGCCCCAGCGCTGTACTATTTCCAAATCTGGATCTAGGAAAAGGCATAAAATAGCTATAGCGCTGATCCAAAACCAAAGACCAAGAACCACTATGGTGAATACTGCTAAAGCGATTTCCATATCAACAATTCCTATGAGTTATAACGCCCCAACCATGGGCGGATTGAGCAGGCTAAGCTAAGGAGCGGAGCGACGAAAGCCTGCGAAAAGCCGTCCGCGTGGGTTGGCTTGTTAGCAGCTAGTCCCACCAATTGAATAAAGCCTCGCCTAGTGTTTGGGGTTTCCAATACTCAACATCGATGCTGTTGATGTATGGCCTCTCTTCAAGTGGACAGTTCAGTGCGTCTCTTGAAAGGACATCGATACCATGGCGTTCCCTTAGTACGAGAACAACCTTGGCATTATCAATGAAGTCGAGTTCGCAAACTGAAGACTCAAACCCTGAGGCAACAGCCCAATCTGAATTGATGGAAGCGAGGACAGCAAACTCTTCTCCATTCTGCTGTATCAAAGCCACAAAGAAATTCGGGGTGGATAGAGGCTCATAAAATTCGACAACACTGAAGCTTGCCTGCTGCGCCAGATCGTAAATTACCTTTTTGAAATGCTGCATATCCATATGAGAGGCCTGCTAACGCTCAGCTAAGTGGCGCGCAAAGCGCGTCATTACTTAAGCGCCTTGTTATGTGTTTTCTTTTTCAGTTTTGATGCTACGTATTTATAAATGACTAATACGGAAAACACCCATCCGATTACTTTAAATACCGTAACAAAAGCAAACCAGATAGGATTCGAATTTAGAGAAACCATATTTGTTACTCGAAGATTTTGTATTTCTGAACTCGTAACAGCGCCCAGAAGCTGCTCCCCTAGCCAAAAGAATAGAAAGATAGCTATGAAGAACCACAGCAAACTGTTTTGAATACCAATCTCCTCAAATTTCATATCTTTCTCACAGACACATAACGCTTAGCTAAGTAGCGCGCAAAGCGCGTCATTACTTAAGCGCCTTGTTATGTGCTGCTTTCATTTTTCTTCGATAGATTTAAAACGATGATACAAGACGTTAATGATGCAAGAAAACAGGTGAGTAGCATCTTCCAGTTCATCACAAAGTAATGCTGAGGGTTTCTAAAGAAGCGGAGGTAATCAATGCCGTTAACCAGAATATGGTCATCTACCTTTTCACCGGAAATTCCTAACTCCGAGGCCCATTTAGCATCGACTAGCATTTCCCAAAGCAGAACCTGTACTAGAGGAACAAAAAAAAGGCTCATTGCTAGGCTGATAAATATTGCTTTCTTCAAGGTGCTTCCTTACACATAACGCTTAAAACAGTTGCGCGCAGAGCGCGTCGAAATGGTTTTCCTTGTTATGTGTTTTAACCATGAAATTGCTCCCAAGCGACTGATTCAATTTCACCGGTTAACTCCTCTCCAGATTCACTAAACAACTTATAAGTTTCTTGATACTTACTAATAGAAGCACAACCGTCAAGGCCAAGTAATACTGTATACAAAGAATCAGTGAGGGCATCACCAACAATACTTTTCACCAATGCAATTTGTTCAGAATTCAGCCCTGAATCCTCTAGTTGTTTCAAGCGAGATATTTCACTGTTTGAAGAGAAATACTCCATCTGAACACTGTCTCTAAGTTCTTTAAATTCATTTACAAATTCGTCAGGAGTCATGACTTGTCCTTTGACACATAACGCCGCCATAAGGGGTGGCCAATACGTAGTTTGCCTTGTGTTATAGTGGAGCGCAGCGACAACACAAGGCAAACGGAGTGTTGGGCGTCCTAGCCGGTGTGTCTTTACCGGCTATTCCTTCATGGCTTTGTTATGTCATAGCTAGAAACATTAATTAAATGTAACCATACCACCAATTCCCATATCTCCCGGGTAATTGATGTTTATTACCTTCTGTTCAAGACCATTACAATTTAAAACCGCACGATAATTAGCATCTGTAGCTTGTACCGTAAAATCCTCTGAAAACTCTCCATGTACATTACGTATGTATAAAGGGCTAGAGGGATCCCCGGATGAATATATGTAAATCTCACATGAATCTGTTGTAAATCCGCTTACGGAGAACATACCATCCCCAACAAATATTGAAGAACACCCACTTAATAATATGAGGATTATTAGAAAATTTATGAGTCTCATGTAATTAGACATAACGCCCAACACAACCGGAGGAGCGCAGCGACGATCGGTTGCTGTTATTTGTTAAATGTCTCGTTAATTGCATGATGCACCCTATTTCCTTCTCTCCATTTGTAAGGACACTGAGGTGCATAAAAAGCCTTTGCCCATTCCTTTGAGGTTGGGTCAAGAACAGCGCCTAGAGATTTACATTTAGGACACTCCACCTCTAATGTTTGATCTTCAATTGCTGTGGAATATACCCACCATGAATGGTTGCATTCCTTTGGTTTGTTTTCCATTTCATCTCTAAGTGCATATATAAAGATATGCACATAGTAGATAAATTCCCTAAATAAAATTATCAATTTCATAACTGGTGACATTTAACGCCTAAAGCAGCCGCGCAGTATGCGTCGGATGCCTTTTCTTGTTATGTGTTTGGTAGTAGCCATATGTATAGCGGCAACGTTAGCCATAAGCTCCCAAACACTCCATGTTTAATTAACAGACCTTTATTTCCATGCTGTGACCCCAAATAAATAGCTGCCACTAATACCAGTACTGCAACAAAAACCGCCCAAAACATACTAATAAAAATTGAAGTCCAAATAATACATACACTAATTAAACTGCCTTGAACCACAGTCCTAATGGCTTCTTTTGGGTTCTCTTGATTCTTAGTCGTCAACCAAACCATACCAATATAAAGACCTATGCAGACAAATGTAAAAATGAATATCTTCATGGTTGATTACACATAACAGCTAAATATATATCAAATTGACGTGATTAAACGCGTCAATTTGATATATATCTCCAAGAACGGGAATCAGAAAGAGTATGTAATATTTTGATTTTCATAAGCTTTCCTTGCTTAGAGGTTTTATGCTTTCGGGAAAAAGCATCAATTTGATGTACTATCCTTGCACAACATACAAACGGATGAAATACTGTATATAAAAACAGCACAAGGATGTGTGTTATGCCCTCACCTTTTATCCAATCAATTCGTGATCATTTGCGTGCACGCCATTACAGCAAACGAACAGAACAAACTTATATCTACTGGATTCTCAATTACATTCGATTCCACAACAGAGAGCATCCAAATAATCTAACAACCGTAGACATTGTTAAATACCTAGAGCACCTTGCACTTAAACAGAAAGTTTCACCCTCTACGCAGAAAACTGCACTAAACGCTTTGATGTATCTTTACAAACAGGTGTTAGGTTGGGATGCATCAGCTCTGGATTTAGGTGATTTTCATCGTGCACAGACACCTAAAAAACTACCTGTTGTGTTAACACAGTCCGAATTGAGGCTTTTATTTACACATCTTCAAGGAGAGTATTTAGCTTGTGCAAAAATGATGTATGGATCTGGATTAAGGGTAATGGAGGTATGTCGATTAAGAGTTAAGGATATTGATTTTGAGAGACTTTCAGTCACTGTAAACGACGGCAAAGGAAGAAAGAATCGTATTACCACCCTATCTGAAGCATGCGTACCAGATTTGCACAGACAATTAGAGATATGCCAAGCCTACTTTCAAGAGGATAAAGAAGCTGAATATTGGGATGGTGTTTATCTACCCTATGCTCTATCAAAGAAATATCCAAAAGCCCCTTTTGAGTTCGCATGGCAATATCTATTCCCAGCAAAAGTTCGCACAATTGACAAAAGGGAAAGCAATGCGATCAGAAGGCATCATATTTATGACCAATCCCTGCAGCGCGCCTTTAAAAAGGCGGTTGCAGCTTCAGGTATGAACAAACCCGCAACCTGCCATAGCCTTCGCCATAGTTTTGCAACTCATCTATTAGAACGTGGCGCAGATATCAGAACTGTTCAAGAGCAACTAGGTCACAGCGATGTGAGAACCACGGAGATCTATACCCATGTACTAAATCGTGGTGGTCGGGCTGTTATTAGCCCATTACAAGATCTATAGAAGTGGATTCATGAAGGCTAGATTGAATCTAGCCTTCTGTTTAACCGGCCATCGAATACTGCTCTTCCAGCCTACTCGTACCCAACCCACTCATCTTCTTAACCTTGATCTGCACAGGGATGCGCTCTTTCATGGCTTCGATATGGCTGATAACGCCAATCATCTTGCCTGAGGCATTTAGGCTATCCAGCGCATCTAATGCTGTATCTAAGGTTTCGCTATCCAGGGTTCCGAAACCTTCATCTAAGAAGAGTGAATCGATGCTGGTTTTCTGACTAACAAGATCAGACAGTGCCAATGCTAATGCCAAGCTCACTAGGAAGCTTTCACCGCCTGATAATGTTTTGGTATCGCGTACGGTATCAGCTTGCCAGGTATCCAATACTTGAAGCTCTAGAGCACCCGATTGCTTTCTTTGCAGCATATAACGACCATGCAAGCGTTCAAGTTGCTTGTTCGCTAGGTGAACCAAATGATCAAGTGTTAGGCCTTGAGCAAAGCGGCGGAACTTATCACCCTTTTGAGATCCAATAAGGGAGTTCAAATAGGAAAGATCATCATACTCTTGCTTTGACTGCTCTACCTGAACAAATAGCTGCTGTTGCGATTCGCGGCGCTTTTCGTTGTCTTGCAGCAGCGCACTGCCTTCACCCTTTTGAAGTAAAAGCTTTTTACTCTGTTTGTCTATCTCAGCCAGCTCTTGAGTGATTTGTTCACCATCTATATTTTCATAATGTCTTTCTAATCCAAACTTCTGCAACTCTATTACTTGTTGCTCAGCTTGTTTAAGTAGAGCTTTAGAGTGCTGTTCAGCTTTTTCGATCTCTTCGCTCAGCGCTTTTAATTGCTGCCTTTCTTCGTCGGAAATGAGTGCATCAATAAGAGCCTGCTCAGAATCAAATGGGCTAGTTGCTAGTGCTTGTTGCCATTCAATTTGTTGGACACTCAATTCAGCTTGGAGCTGATTATTTTGCTGCTCTTGCTCAGCAATCATTGTTTGTAAACGGGTTAGTTCAGTTTCGTGCTTTTTATGTTCAGTAGATACCTGCTGGTGGCTCTGCTCTACTTTATCTATCTCTGCAAGTAGACGTGAGCGTTCATCTGCAACAGATTTTTCACCAAAGAGAGCCTGACGCGATGCTTGCTTCTCTGCAAGATCCTTCGAAAGTTCATTGAGGTTATTTTGCTGTTCTGCGCAGAGTGTACTTTGCTTTTCTAGCCATTGATTTGTCTGTGTTAACTCAACCGCCAATGTTTCTTGGGCGCGATTTAGCGTTTCAAGGCGCTGCTGTAACTGTTGTAAGTTTTCGATTTGGCTTTCTAACGTATTTAACCAATCAGTTAAGCCTTGCTCGGGTAGAGTTAGCTTCAGCTCAGCCACCTCTTGCCCTAAGCGTTGCTTAACTACAGCGATCTGCTCGTTAAGCTCTTGCAGACGCTGTGTATCTTTAAGCTGCAACTGAGTTAAGTTTTCACACTCTTTATTGACCAGCTCTAAATTGGCTTGAGCTTGCTGTAACGTATGTTCTGCCGTATGAATTTCTTGCTGCTGTTGATTGAACTGTTCATTCAACTGACGTAGCTGTTCGATCTCTGCTTGCTGATTATTAAGCTGCCGATCGAATTGTGCAGTTACATAGTCGAGCTGTTCAGTCTGATTAGGGTCAAAACTAAAACCTAACAGCTGCTGTAAAGCCTGCCACTCTTGCAGAAGTTGCTGTAGCTGCTCATTAGACTGCTGCAGGCGAGCTTTAAGGCCAACTATCTGTACGGTCGTTAATTGGTTGTACCGTTCTCTTAGTTGAGTACCTTGAGTCTTAAGCTGATCACGCGTCTGTTCAGCCATCACGAAGCGCTGTTCGGTTTCGCCCATATCTAGGGGCTGATAATCAGCCACTAGGGGGTGCTCCTTTGAGCCGCATAATGGACAGGGTTGATCCGGTTGTAGCTTAGACCGCTCGGCTTCAAGATTTTGGATTTGTCGCTCTTGCTCTAATAGACGCTTTAAATCCTTAGCCTGTTGATCTTCCGTTTTAAATTGCTCGCGAAGATCATTGAGCTCTTCTTCTATCTTCTTAGCAGTACCCTCCAGCTCACGTAGCTCATTACTTACACCAATTCGCTCACTTTCCAACTTAATATGCTGGGCAGACAAATTCTTCGCCTGGATAAAACTTGCCTGCAGCGTTTGTTGTTGGTTGCACTGTGATTCAATATCCGACAGCACACGGCCATTTAATAGTGTGTGAAGCTGCTGCTGAGTTTGCTTAAAGTTACTATTTAACTGCTCTTTACGTGTTGTGCTTTCAGAAACATGCTGCTGTAACTGTTCAGTTTTTTGTTTTTCCGCATCTATTTGCTTTTGCAAGCCAGAAAGATGATCTGACAGGTTCTTAACTTCAGCTGTGTGTTGATGAGTTTGTTCTAGCTGATTGCGCCATAATGGGATACGCTCAGCAGCACCTTCGAGGTGACGAAGCTCAGCAGTTTGACTTTCAAGCTTTGTGATTTCAGCCTTGGCTTGATTAATCTTGTCGTCAGTCTGCGTCTGTATCGTTTTCTGCTGTTCTAATTCCGACTGATGCTTTTTCAGCTCAGCAGCAGCATTATCATACAACTGTGAGAGCCTTTCGCACTCAGCATCCAACGGGACTACTTGCTCGTTAATCAGGGCTTCTTGTTCTGATTGATGCTGTTTAGACTGTTTTAGCTTTAGCTCTGCTTCATGAAGTGATTGCGCTGAGCTTTTATGCTGATCGGTAGCCAAGACTAATTGAACCGCATTCTGCTCTTTGATCTGTATAAGATCATTAAGCCGTTGCTGTGCACTCTGATAAAGCTGATAAGGCGCTTTAAGTTTCTCAGCCGGTTCACTCACTGCTAGCTTTTCTAGAGAGTCTCTAGCGGCTTCTTTGCGTATTTTTACGCCTTCCTGTTCATTTAAAGCGCTTTGCTTTTGTTGCTGCGCTTTTTGTAGATCAGTCCACCAGCGTTCCTTTGATTGCAGCTCACTCTGTGTATTCTCTAATGTTTTAAGCTGTACACTAATCGCTGTTTGTTCAAATTTAAGCTCAGTAATCTTCTCATCTGATAGCAGCTCAACCCCTTTTGCTTGAGCTTCTAGCTGTTTGAGATGGTTATCAGACTCTTTGAATTGCTCGTATACCTTTTCTGATATTAAGCTGTAGATAGCCGTACCAGTTAACTCTTCTAACAAACCTGCTCTTTCATTAGCATCAGCATTAAGAAACGCAGCGAACTGGCCCTGAGAGAGCATCATAGATTTAGTAAAACGGTCAAAGTTTAAGCCGCTAATTGTCTCGATTAGCTCATTCTTCTGCTTAACCTGTGAAGCAATGATTTTACCTTCACCGCTTTCGCCTACCTCTGCCAATTCTACTTTGGCTTCTTGTAGATTTCCGTCGACCTGATCTCTGGAACGACGTTGACTCCAAAACGCACGATAGCAATTACCTTTTACTTCAAACTCAACTTCAGCGAGCGCATCTGCTGTACCACGGGTCATCAATTCATTCGTGCTTTTCGAGATAGTGACTAAACGTGGCGTACGGTGATACAAGGCCAAGCAGATCGCATCTAAAATAGTGGTCTTACCGGCACCGGTCTGACCGGTGATAGCAAAAAGACCGTTATCGATAAACGGTGACTGAGTAAAATCAATCTTCCACTCACCCTTCAGTGAGTTAATGTTTTTAAAGCGCAGCGCTAAAATTTTCACAGGCTTTTCTCCTCTGCTGCATCAGACACTAAAGCAGAGAAAAGATCATCTTGATCGATCTTAGCCTCATTTGGACGTTTAGCCGGCTCCGCTTTTTCCGTTTTGCCTTTGACACGCTTGTTTTCAGCTGGAGAGGGGGTTGTGTCATCGACAGAATCACACTCTAAAGAAAACAGATTGAGCGTGTCATGGCCTTTCTTTTCTTCCTGTCCTAGCTCTTCAGATTCATCAACACTATTAGATTCTACTTCGGTGTGCGCAGTAGGAACCTCTGAATCCTCTGATTCTAAACGCTCTTCTTGCTCTTGCTCTTGCTCTTGCTCTAGGCAGTCTTTAGCAGGTGATCCCTGTATTGAAGAAAAGAACTCATCTGCTGGCTTACTGGCAGGAAGATCATTTTCAGACTCTACAGTCGTTACTATTTCGCAGAAACGATCTTTAAGGCGTCGAATACGGTTTTGTTCGGCTTCAGATTCAAAGGCCTCATCGTTAAGCCTTCGGGTGAAAACTTCATAAGCATTCAATTCAGAGAGTGTCTCGTTCCCCTTACCGGTTAAGCCACGCTGGATCTGTTTGCGAGCCCTACGTAACTGCAAAACCTCAACGTTAAGATCTAGTGTCAGTTGCTCAATACGTTGGGTAAGGTCATTGAGGTAATCTTGGGTTTGAACCTCAATCGATAACCAAACCGGAAGTTCATACTGTTGAGCTTCAAGTTCATACAATTGCGCTTTAATAGAATCTAAATCACCCTTGATACTCGCCATCGGTTGGAAGGTCGGCACTAAAAGCGGTGTTATCTCTTTTAGATGGCTTTGTTCAAATTCGACCAACAATACCTGCTTTTGAGTACCAATCTCATCAAAGCTTAAAGGGATTGGCGAGCCGCAATAGCGAATATGCTCAGACTTAGAGACTATCTGAGGGCGGTGAATATGGCCTAAAGCAATGTAATCTGCTGGTGGAAATGCACTGGCTGGAAATGCCTCTAGGTTACCAACATAGATATCGCGAACAGACTCAGAAGTTTTTACGCCCATTGCCGTTAAATGCCCAGTAGCAATGATCGGCATCGACAGTCCAAGTTCATTTCTCTTTTGAACAGCCAGATCATAGATAGCTTGATAGTGTTCTGCGATTGCTGTGCCTAATGAATTCGCTTTTTCTTTAGCCGATTGATCAGCGGCACTTTGCATCACGTCTCGAGGACGAATATAAGGAATGGCACACAAGATTGCAGCAGGTTCACCCGAGCGATTATTCAAGGTAATGATCTGCTGCTCAAGCTCCGATTCAACACTCGCAACGACTTCTGCATTGAGATGTTTAAGCAGGCCTTTAGATTCATTCAGTGTTGAAACAGAGTCATGATTACCGCCTAAAACCACCAACTGGCAACCAAGTTTATTTACTTCGATAACGAGTTGATTATATAGCTCTCGCGCATAACTTGGGGGCGAACCTGTATCGTATACATCACCTGATATTATTAACGCATCTATTTGATTTGATTGAATTTCACCTAGCAGCCACTCAATAAAACTTTGGTGTTCGGCTAATCGACTCTTTCCAATAAAATGCTGACCTAAGTGCCAGTCAGAGGTGTGTAAAATGCGCATTAAGTAAGGCTCGGCAATCCATAGATACAATAAAACTTCACCTCGATTGAGGTGAAGCTCATATTATCTTGTTACCGCTGGGAGCACCATCCATAGTCTCTGTTATAGAGGCTTTAGCTAAGCAGTTAAGTACTGAATTAGTGCCTGCTCCGCATTGGAACAGTGATAAATATCTTCGTGTTGTTTGAGCGTTTGATAGGTAATTTCAAAGACACTACCGCTAATCACTAACACAAGGACATCAGTTTCATCCTCGTCATTAGTGCTAGCCTCATCTGGTTCATCTGTATTGAATTGATAAAAGCCAGCCTGAGGTATATCCACATCCTCTTCAAAACCATCAAGATAGTCCTCAATAGACATCTGATGAATTTCGAGCACTTGCGCTGAACTGAATTCCAGAATTGAATAGGTTTTAGGCACTGAAAGAAAGTCGCGTTTTACTGAATAGCAAAGGAGTAAGCTTTGATCACTACCCTCTTGCCTCAGGAGATAACGAACATCAGATTGAGGCTCTATCTCAGGTGCTGACAATTTATTGATAAGTGAAAATGCAATCACGACTTAATCTTCCAAAACGTAAGCTGGCAGATCGGCTTCTGCAGGAACAGGTGTTGGTACGCCATCATCATCGATCGCTACAAACTTAAAAATAGCCTGTGTCACCTTTTCACGTTTTCCAATACGACTACGACGCACCCAAGCTTCAACGTGAATCTGCATCGATGTACGGCCTACTTTTACAATTTCCGTATAGACACCAAGTACATCACCCACTTTTACTGGTCGGATGAAAGACATGCTATCTACCGCCATAGTCACTACACGGGTTTGTGCGCGTTGGCCTGCACAGATACCCGCCGCAATATCCATCTGCGATAATACCCAACCACCAAAAATATCTCCTGAAGGGTTGGTGTCCCCCGGCATGGCCATGGTACGTGTTGTAAGGCGGCCTTTAGTTACTTCTTGTGTTTGGTCTTTATCAGACATGATGCTTGTCCTACTTCTTTGATGGAGGTCTGTTATTCCAATATGCAGTTATTACTATACCTTGGTCTATAAGGTTTTGCGTAAGTTGTTTTGAATCCTTAGCCTATAAAGCGACCTCTCGACCTTTTACCTACATGCGCTTATTGGCATAATACGCACAAAATTTATCTCCTTACTCGCTCCTTAAGAGCGCAGTCATCTATAGCGGATCTAATATCGTGTTAACCACAGCAAATATCACCATGCAGTTTGGTGCTAAACCTCTATTCGAAAACGTTTCAGTTAAATTTGGCGAAGGGAATCGCTACGGTTTAATTGGCGCAAATGGCTGTGGTAAATCCACATTTATGAAGATCTTAGGCGGAGATCTAGAACCAAGTGCAGGCAATGTTTCCAAAGGCCCAAATGAGCGTATCGGTAAACTAAAACAGGATCAGTTCGCTTACGAAGAGTTTAGCGTGATAGATACCGTCATTATGGGGCACGAAGAGCTATGGGCTGTTAAATCAGAGCGTGATGCTATCTATGCAAACCCAGAGATGACTGAAGAAGATGGTATTCGTGCCGCAGAGCTCGAAGGCGAATTTGCAGAAATGGATGGCTATAGCGCTGAATCACGTGCAGGTGAGCTGTTGTTAGGTGTTGGAATTCCAACAGAACAGCATTTTGGCCCAATGAGCGAAGTGGCACCGGGTTGGAAACTTCGAGTGTTACTTGCTCAGGTACTATTCTCTGAGCCAGATATCATGCTACTGGACGAACCTACCAACAACTTGGATATCAACACGATCCGTTGGCTAGAAGGTGTTCTTAACGAACGCAACTGCACTATGATCATCATCTCGCACGACCGCCACTTCCTAAACAGTGTGTGTACACACATGGCAGATTTGGACTACGGTGAGCTGCGTCTTTACCCAGGTTCCTACGATGAGTATATGACGGCATCCACGCAGGCACGTGAACGCCTGCTTGCTGATAACGCTAAAAAGAAAGCACAGATCGCTGACCTTAAGAGCTTTGTTAGCCGTTTCTCTGCCAATGCTTCTAAATCTAAGCAAGCCACATCGCGCGCACGCCGTATAGAGAAGATCGAGCTAGAAGAGGTTAAACCTTCTAGCCGTCAAAATCCATTTATCCGCTTTGAACAAGACACCAAACTGCACCGTCTAGCCGTTGAAGTGGAAGGTTTAGGAAAGTCTTTTGATGAAGAGTTGTTTAAAGACCTTAATCTGATGGTAGAAGTTGGCGAGCGCATCGCTATTATCGGGCCTAACGGTAGTGGTAAAACCACCCTATTACGCTGCTTGTACGGTGATATTCTACCGACAGCTGGTGAAATCAAATGGTCTGAGAACTCAGAATTTGGGTATTACGCTCAAGATCATGCAGCTGATTTTGAAGAAGATAAAACTCTGCTTGATTGGATGGGTCAATGGGGCCAAGAAGGCGATGATGAGCAAGTTATCCGTGGTACGCTGGGCCGCTTGCTGTTCTCTCAAAAAGAGATCAATAAGTCGGTTAAAGTGATTTCGGGTGGTGAGCAAGGTCGTATGCTATTTGGCAAGATTATTCTTCAGCGTCCAAATATCATGCTGATGGATGAGCCGACCAACCACTTGGATATGGAATCGATTGAATCTCTTAACCTTGCCCTAGAGAACTACCCTGGTACGTTGATCTTTGTCAGCCATGACCGTGAGTTTGTATCTTCTCTAGCAACCCGCATTCTAGAAATTACGCCAGATGGCATTGTCGACTTCCGTGGCGGTTACGAAGACTACCTGAAGAGCCAAGGCGTAGAATAAACCTAAGCGCTAATGCCGAAAAAGCCTGATTGCAGTTAACCTCAATCAGGCTTTTTAAATTTTCACCCCTAGCATAAATTACTTTCAATTCTTTGGTGAGCTTTATGATTATCGTCTGCCCTAGCTGCAATACATCCAACCGTATTCCTGATGACAAATCCCATGTCGATGGCAAATGTGGTAAGTGCAAAGGCCCACTACACACCTATCTACCAGCAGAACTAGATGACCAATCTTTTGAAAAGTACGTTGGAAGTAACGAGCTGCCTGTCATTGTAGATTTCTGGGCAAGTTGGTGTGGCCCGTGCCAGATGATGAAGCCCATATTTGAAAAGACTGCAGCCGAATCAGAAATACTGCTTTTTGCCAAAGTAGATACAGAAAAAGCACCACGTACTAGTCAAAACATGAATATCCGTAGCATTCCTACCCTTGTGATGTTCCAAGCAGGCAAAGAGATCGATCGTGTTGCAGGCGCACTCTCAGAACCACAGCTAAAGCAATGGATTTTGCAAACCCTGCAGAAGGCATAACGTCATTATGGAGCTGAACAATCAGATAGCTAAAAAGCTTGGCGTAAAAGCACAACAAGTTAAAGCAGCAATCGAGTTATTGGATGGCGGTTCAACCGTCCCGTTTATTGCACGTTATAGAAAGGAAGCTACCGGCGCACTGGACGATGCCCAGTTAAGACAACTAGAAGCTCGTTTAGATTACCTCCGTACGCTAATGGCTCGTAAACAAACGATCACAGAGAAGCTCAAGCAAGATGGCGTATTAACACCAGCACTCCACCAGCAAATTAACCAGATAAATAGTAAGACTGAGCTTGAAGAGCTCTATCAACCATTCAAAAGTAAGCGCAAAACCAAAGCTCAAATCGCTATTAATGCTGGCTTAGATAAATTACTAGATCAAATCATTCAAAAGCCTGATCAACAACCTTACGCTTTAGCCAAAGCTTTTATCTGTTCTGAAAAAGGTTTCAGTTCAAAGGATGAATGCTTAGAAGGTGCGCAGGCTATCTTAACCGATCGACTGCTAACAGACCTGAAGTTACAGGCTGAACTTAAGTTACGAGTGTGGAACGAAGCCAAACTAAAGGTATCTGTGAGCAAAGGTAAAGAAAGTGAGGGTGCAAAATTCCGCGATTACTTTGCTCACATTGAAGCGATTAAATCCATCCCTTCACATCGCATACTAGCGATTTTACGCGGCATCAATGAAGGTGTACTGAAATCAGCTTTAGATATGGATGAAGACCGTTTTAAGGTATTCCTATCCAAGATGTCAGGCCTTCCACACTACGGACCTTCTGGGAAATGGCTTACTCAAGCAGTACATACTGCTTGGCAGAGTCGTATCAAATCCAAACTCACTAAAGATCTGATAGCACAACAAAAAGATTCCGCTGAAACTGAAGCTATCAAAGTCTTCAGTCGTAATCTCAACGATCTTTTATTAGCAGCACCTGCAGGTGCAAAGACAACCTTAGGACTTGATCCAGGTCTTAGGACTGGTGTTAAAGTCACCGTGATTGATCCAACTGGTCGTTTATTAGAGCACACGACGATCTACCCTCACCCACCAAAAAATCAGTGGGACCAAGCCATTGATAAGCTCTCCAAGCTCTGTAAGAGACACAATGTCGAACTGATTAGTATAGGAAACGGTACGGGCTCGCGAGAAACCGATAAACTCGTCACGGAGATGCTTAAGCAACACGATTCAATTAAGGCGCAAAAGCTTATTGTGAGTGAAGCTGGCGCTTCAGTTTACTCAGCATCTGAACTTGCTACTAAGGAGTTCCCTGACCTAGACGTATCTATTCGGGGTGCGGTGTCGATAGCACGTCGCTTGCAAGATCCTCTAGCTGAGCTGGTAAAAATTGAACCCAAAGCGATTGGTGTTGGCCAATATCAACACGATGTGAATCAATCTGATCTTAATCGAGCGCTCGAAGCGGTTATAGAGGATTGTGTAAATGCAGTAGGAGTCGATCTAAACAGTGCTTCATCAGCAATTTTAAGCCGCATCTCTGGTTTAAACTCAACACTAGCCAACAATATCGTTGCTTATCGTGATGATAACGGCGCTTTTACAAGCCGAACTCAGCTTAAAAAAGTCGCCAGACTTGGCCCAAAAGCCTATGAGCAGGCAGCTGCCTTTTTACGTATCCAGAATGGCAAGCAGGTATTAGATAACTCCTGCGTTCACCCTGAGGCTTATAGTGCTGCGCAACGAATAGCACAAAACAACCAACGCACTTTAGGATCGATTATCGGGGATAGTGAATTCTTACGATCACTTAACCCTCAAGATTACACCGACTCTAACTTCGGCCTTTATACCATCAAGGACATCATCAAAGAGTTAGAAAAACCGGCTAGAGACCCTCGTCCAGACTTCAAAACCGCAGCCTTACAAGACGGCATTGAAAGCGTCAGCGACCTTATTGAAGGGATGGCACTTGAAGGGACGGTTACAAACGTCACTAATTTCGGCGCGTTTGTCGATGTAGGCGTGCACCAAGATGGTTTAGTGCATATCTCGCAACTAGCTAACCGTTTTGTTAAAGACCCGCATGATGTCGTTAAACCAGGTCAAATTGTCAGCGTAAAAGTCATTGAATTAGATCTAAAGAGACAGAGAATATCCCTGTCGATGCGTTAACTTACTGTCATTCACTCTTTTAATAAAAGCTTACAAAGCTTAGGCTGTGTTGAAGTAGAGAAGTATTTAATTCTAAATTGATTACAGCACAAGAATTGATTCATATTTGAACAACAAGAAATAGGGCCACGCATTTATGTTTATTGCTATGAACCGCTTTAAAATCATTCCGGGTAAGGAAAATGATTTTATCGAAATTTGGAAAAACCGAGATACATATCTAGATGAAGTACCAGGCTTTAAAAGCTTTGACTTATTGCAAGGACCTAGTTCCGAAGAATCCACTATTTTCATATCTCACAGCATCTGGGAATCGGAAGAAGCTTTCAAGCAGTGGACGAAATCTGAAGCATTCAGAAAAGCGCATGCCAACGCAAAACCCGCACAAGGTATCTACTTAGGGCCACCTCAATTTGAGGGTTTTAATAAAGCCTTTTAATAAAAAAAGCGGCTGAATAAGCCGCTTTTTTTAATCAATTAACGTATCTATAAGATCTATCATAAACTCAGTTTGCTCTTCCGTCATGATCTCCCAGCCTTCAAGATCCATACTTTGCAGGACACCTTGGCCTTTGGGGTCATTTTGCATACTGACTAGGAAATCTTGAAATTGTGGAATTAAAGCCTCTAATTCTGGAGATACCAATAAGGCGTGATGAACATCACTGATTTCACTCGCCACTAACACCTTCATCTGTTTACGAATTAATTCAGACAGATCATCGTAGGCATCCTTCAGAAAGAAGCCTGCATCAGCCTCATTGTTAATCAGGCGCTTAGCGACTATTACATAGGTATCCACGGTACTTAGCGCAGTGTTAGAGCCATCCAAATCTGCGGGCTCCAGCATAATCATGCCAATGCGGGTTACATCAGGATCACTGGTGGCAACCAGACGGCTATTTGGCTGTAAGTCTTCTACGCAGTTATATTGTGTATCCACATGGGTGGCGATAACTGTTTCATCAGACTTTGAAATGGGACGAACAATTGCTTTAAATCCCAATTCGCGAACAAGCATTGAAGCATCAAATGGATTTGCATAAACAAGATCATACTTTCCATCTTGAATATCTTTTCTTTGCGCTTCAAAACTATCGTACAGCTCTAAATGAACCGGTCGGTCTAATTGGCGTTGTAACCAAGTGTTAAAAATAAACCAACCGGAAATATGATCTGGAGAAAAGTCCGGACTCACTGTTAAATTAAGCTTCAAGGAATCACCCTACTTCATTGTTAAATACAAGGCTTCGCTTTCAGCTATTTTTCGTAGGGAAGGCTTTCGCCTCACAGAAGTGTAACCAACGACAGAACCATTACGGACATTTGGAATGACTGTGGCCTTGACCCAGTAATAACCGCCATCTTTACGTAAATTTTTTACGTATCCATGCCATTTATTACCGGTCTTAAGCGTATCCCACAAATCTGCAAACGCTGCTGCAGGCATGTCTGGATGTCTCAAAATGTTGTGATTTTGCCCAATTAACTCTTCCTGAGAATATCCAGACATTTCAACAAATGCCTGATTAGCATGGGTGATGACTCCTTTCGTATCCGTACGAGAGACGATGAGCTTACCTTCAGGATAAGGCTCTTCTTTATCGAGTATTTGAGCGGTGCGTGTTTCACCGCCAAAATATTTGATGACAACTTCTTGAACGCTTTCAGTCTGCGGTTCTGACATCAACTAACCTAAAAATTTATAGAATTTTACCAATAGCTTCTGCTGCACGTTTAACATCAAGAAAAATCAAACCTAAGCGTGCGTTAGGTTTTGCGACTACAGTCAGTACGGACTCATCATTTGCGTGAGTCATCAAGATATAACCCAAATCGCCTTTAACAAGTACTTGTTCTAACTCACCACGAGCAAGCTCACTTGCCGTACGCTCACCAAGCGAAAGCATGGCAGCACTCATTGCACCTACTCTATCTTCATCCAAACCAGCTGGAAGAAGAGCTGCGATCATAAGACCATCCGTTGAAATGACAGCGGAAGCTTCAATCTCTGCTGAAGTTCCGTTTAAGTCACTCAGGATAGAGGTCAACATTTCTGAGCGCATATACTTACTCCTTTAATGTAAGGCATTAAAATACAGTTATCTGAGAATCGATCATTGATAGATATCAATAATCGAGATAACGCCTTGCTAAAACGCTTAATAAATCAACATAATTTCCTTGGTTCAGACGTGGCATCTGATCAATAACCAGAACAAAACGCTGATGACCAAGGTGAATCACCCAAAACCCTACTTGGCTTAAACCAACTGGGTCTAACATTCCCCATGACTCTCCCATAAATGAAAGATCACGGTTTAGTAATAAACTGTGTCGCTCGTGTAACGAGCTTAAATCTGCTGCCAAGGCACAAAGTGCCTCAGCATGATCGGCATCATAACCTGTTGAACCAAGGCAAAAACCATGGTCATCAGCCAAAGCAACCTTTCCTGAGCTGGATAAACCAGACAGCAATTCCGGTAGTATTTTTTCAATAGAATCACTGATCATTCGGGATGGATTTTTGCTCAATTGAACAAAATTCTTCTCAATCAGTTTGTCGAAAAGCTCTTTAGCTTCGTCTTCATCAAGATCCGTCAATTCCATTACCAATTCATGACTGAACGGTAAAGAGACATCAGAACTCAACAGCTGGAGCAATAATGCCCTAGCATCATCCGGTTCGGAACCTACAGTCGCGTAGAAAGCCCCCGCCGGACAGATCTGAATGAATTGATTTTGGATAGTAGCATTTGTCACAAAATAACTCCGATACCTTTCCTAACCCACCGCATTATTCCTGAAACCATCCAAGTGAATATGCACCGCACATAAACGTAAATACAACTCGTTGCGGTATATCCAATATTCTTACAATATCCAGTGCGGTCATCTGGTGACCACTCCACACATCACTAATTTCGTAACAATCAGGTATAGCCTGAAATGTTTCAAAATCGGGTTGCACTGTTAATTGCATTAACTTCTCTGGGTCCATTCCATTTAATAGCCGTCCTCTAGATGTCCAAAGGGCAACTTTCCAAATAAGTGACTCAATATTTTCCGCTAGGTGTTTAGTTTTATCTTCTAGCTGGAAGTCACCTTTTGGCTCAATCTCCAACTCGCCATACCCAAATCGAGTCAAGGCGAGTTGATTTAAAAAATCGTCACTAAAGGTTGTGTAAAACAAACGCTGGTCAGGAAAAACAAACATCTGACCTGGCAATCCAGTAATCTCAACAGGTTGATCGAGTTTAACTGCAAGGTCAACCGCTTCTGTCATTTTTACCAGTAAAGAACCTTCAGGGTTAAAGAAGATACTGCGGCGCTCATCAGATCGCGATAAATCAACATCTGCAGCATTGCCACAACATTGTAGAATCTGCTCTTTAGATAAAGTTGGTGCAGCTTTAACACTGTCATCTTGCAGCGACTTCTCTGCCTCTTCCGCTCGTTTTGCGAGCTCTTCTTTCTTTTTCTGATTATCGAGAAGTTTCTGTTTTAGCTTTTTCGCTTTTTGAGCAGCAAGCTTTTTCTTTTTCTCTTCTTTTAAACGCTTCTCTTCTTCGAGCTTTCTCTTCTTCAGAAGGAGTAATTTTTTTGCCTTTTTCTTAGCTAAAATAGCTTCATGCTTAGCCTTCTCAGCTTCGAGTTCCCGCTTTAATTGCTCTTCTTGCTCGCGAACATCAGCTTCAACTTGCTGTACTAGACGATCTGAGGCGCTAACAACCAATTTGCCTTTGATTAGCTTTTGCTTAAGGGCCTCACCCTGTCTTTTACGCGTATAATCACGACTTCGATAAAAATCGAGATCATCCGGGTTAATCTCTTTTTTGACGGGCTGAGTAACGTCCTCTTCAGTTTCAGGGAAAGTTACATCGAAACTTCTGACGATTGATAAGAGATCTTGGGCTGTATGCGGTTTTTGGAGTAGCGTAAAACCATCCCAAGAAATATCTCTGATACTGATAACCACACGACATTCAGCGGTATACTTTTCAATTAAAGATTTACTGAGTAGGTCATCTTCTTCACCCTGATCACCATTAACCACAAGAATCTGTGCAGCGCTAGCAGTTACGAGCTCACAATCAACTTCTGAAGAAAAGCAATATTCGAGCATTGCCTGATTAGGTCCAGTAAACCCAATCAATGCAATTTTACGCACGTTTTTTAGTTGACCGCGTTTCTTCAAGCTCATTAGCTTCTACTACCTACCCTATCTCATCCATGCAGGCTAGCTGGCTGAAATCTTCCATTAATGAGAACGGAATGTTCTGTTGAAAGTTCAGACAGCGCTGATAGATCGTCTTCTTCAATAGCTCGCTGAATAACATTACGAACTTTAGGCTTCATAACTTTTCGAGCCTGCTCAAAGAGACGTTGGCGTAATTTTGGCCCTTTTTTGCCTAGTACGAGCAAAAAATCTGCAAAAGCACCTTCTAGCGCATCGCTATCGTAACAAGCTATTGAAAGATAGATACGCTTTGTATGTAGACGTAGCTCATCCGGCTCTGCTGCAACCATTCGAGTGAAATGGTACAGAATTCTTCGGCCTTGATGTCCACGATAAATTAGATACCTAGGATGTTGTGCATCGAAAGCTGCTTGAATGCGTCCTGTGTTTGGACTATCAAAGTCTGCATTCAATTCCCAGTCAGCTAACGCATCCCAAATTAAAGAACTCACAAAATGCTCCTGCTTTTATTATTGATACACCCCATGAATAAGTCCCTGCAAAATACAAACTTGTTCTGGATGGTTCTTTAGTTATTGGTAATATTCCAAACAGGTGTTTGTTTTATATCTCGACCGACGCAAGAATACAAATTTATCAATAAATTAATGCACTAATTAACAGTTTTCCTTGTCAAAAGTACAACCTTATCTAGGTTCACGGCAAATTAAATTTTTTCTTTAATATCAACCTAGTAAGAATAGCTCATTTTTCAGACATACTTATAAGTTATAGTAGAAAGTCTTAACTTTTTAACTGTTGCAAGCTCCTATTTCTAGCTCACCGAAATTTGACTTAGAATGAAAAAAGCCCCGCAATTGCGAGGCTTGGTCAATTCTACTTACTACATCATGCTATTTATCAAGCAAAGCTTGTACCCAATCAAGCTCCTTATGACCAAACCAACTCTCAATAATTTTTAAGTCTTCATTGAAGTAGACCCATGTTGGCGTGCCTTGAAAATCATTGTTCAGGAAAGTCCTCCCCATCTGACTCATTGGTATAAGACGTTGCGCCAAATGGTTCTTAATATTTTGTTTAACACCAGCTGACAACCGCTCTTCGTCAAACACATTAATGATTGATTCTGATAGTTTTGATGAAGACTGATCTGGCATAAACCAGTCCATTATAACTGGCAGATCAAATTTATAGGGTAGCCTTTGCTGTCCCAATTGAGCAAAATAACGTTTGGAATGAAGTGTTAGATCACCCTGTTCCAACAGAGCTGCTGTGGTCTTAGCATTGTTCAAATTAAAGTTTTCAAAAGCAGTAGAAAGCGCAAAGCAGTTCAATCCTTCGTTTGCTTCGCTAATCTTGCTCAACATTGGTAATGCGCGAGATAAACATCCCGGACAGTTAACCTGGAATACCAGCATTAAATTTCGTTCTGATATCGCAATAGAACCTTGGACTGTTTCACCCAACTGAAGGTCTAACTGCATTACTTAATCCCTTTATTGCTCAGCAAGTGCAGCTACAGCTTCATCAATACTAAGCGGCTTATAAAAATAAAAACCCTGAAATGTTGAGACTCGCATCGCTCTAATCAGTTCAACTTGCTCTAGAGTTTCAACACCTTCTACCACCAGCTCTTTACGTAGCTTACGCCCAATATCTACCATTCCTTGCAGAACTACACGCGCATCTTTTTGATCAGCTACACATTGAACAAAACTACGATCAATTTTAATCACATCTAATGGGAGTCTTAGCAGATAACTTAGGGATGAGAATCCTGCACCAAAGTCATCTAAACATATAGAGAACCCTATAGATTTAAGTGAATTCAGATGGTTAATCGCAGCATCACTTCTGATCAATGCATTTTCTGTAATTTCTAGCTGCAAGAGAGAAAGATCAGGTTTTAACTCTTCTGTCAGCCTCGCAATTTCGTTTATAAACTCATTATGGTGCAGAGAATTAGCGGATACATTAATGGAAATGGGTACATTAATTTGAGGGTTCTGCTTGAGTATCTCGCAGGATTCTTCAAAAACATAAAGATCAATATCGAAGAACAACCCCGACTGCTCTATAACGGGGATAAAGGCATTCGGTGGTACGATACCTTTGACTGGATGCTGCCACCTGATGAGCGCCTCATAACCATTTACCTTTTCCGTAACGGCATTTACTTTAGGCTGAAGTACCAAAAAGAACTCACGATTTACTAATGCGTTACGAATATCGTTTAGAAGGTTAAGATGATTTCTAGAAACTTCTTCGTATTCACGATCAAACTCTTGCCCAGCACCGCGACGGTTCTCTTTTGCAACCTTTAGTGCCACTTCAGCATGCCGTAACATTTGCTCTGCAGTTTCTTGGGAAAACCCATCTGCAAGCTCACTGGAACTACCGACCGTGACACCTAAACGGATTGAGTTTCCTTCAACAATTATTGGCTTTGCACATTCTCTCGCAACATCGCTGGCATCCAACTCGGTATCAACCATCAATATTGCAAAAACATCGGTATGCAAACGTGCTAACAAAGCATTATCACCATAAATTCGCTTAAGGTTCCCCCCCATCTCAGCAAGCACTTTGTTTCCGTAGTCATAACCTAAGGATTCGATAATGTTATGAAAATAGTCAAGGTCTGCGAGATAAGCAGTGCATCGACTACCTTTTGATCTTACAAAAGTGACTGAGTTTTCAATTAATCCTAATCGGCTATGAAGGCTAGTGACCGAGTCAAAATAAGCGGCCTTATTTAGATGAGAGAAGAATTTGGCATTTTCTAAACCTAAGCCAACATTCATACAGAATACTTGAAGCAGTTCTTCATCAACGTTCTGTAGGCCTCGGGCCCCTTCTAACATAATCACCCCCTCCCACATGGACGGAGTTGATAAATAAAGCCCTGTATAACGTTCGCCAATACTATGCTGCTTATTCTCTAAAACATCCTGAACTAATTCACCCAAACCATTTGTGTTTATCTGTTCAAGTTTTCGGCCAAAGAAATGATCATATTTATTTGACGCAGCTACGACAAAATACTCATCGTCCAACCCTTTCCTTAAGGCAAGAGGTCCATTGTGCGGTCTTTGAGAGACACAAAATATTCCATCAGCGTCGATATTGAACAGCGCACTGATTTGCAGGAGTACACCCCTAGCAAAATCACTAACTGAGCGTTCTTTAATTAAATCTGAGGACGCATCGATAATTGATCTCAACCCCAACTTACTATTTTCTAAGGCACAGAGATGTTGATAGGAACGAATAGCAGTTGCCAGTGCGGTAAATAAACGCGATTTGGTTAGCTCGTTTTTTGTTTTGTAAGCGTTGATCTCGTATCGTTCGATTATTTCATTTTCTGGCGCGTAGCCTGGCTGACCGGTGCGGAGAATAATCTGAAGGTTATGTCTATGCAGCTGCTCGCGAATCTGCTCAGCCAGTTTTAGCCCTGCATCAGGACTTTCCATAACCACATCTAATAACACTACAGCAATATCTTCATGCTCTTCTATAAGCTTATATCCCTCCTCACCGCTATAGGCATGCACAAAACTTAATGGGTGCCCTAGGATATCTGTCCTAGAAAGAGCCAACGTTGTCACTTGATGCACTGAATCTTCATCGTCAATGATCGCTATTTTCCATGCCTCACGATCATCCTCAATTTTAGGTTCATTTGAATCATCTATGATATTTAACAGCACATCACTCATTGTCATTATCCTGTTTCGGAGCTACCAGAGGTAACACGACTTCAAACTCAGTACCCACTTTACTCGTCACGTTGATTGATCCACCTAAAACGCTAGTGACAATGTTATGAACAATATTCAGTCCTAAACCCGACCCACCTTGACCTAGTTTCGTAGTATAAAAGGGGTCGAAAATTCGATTTATTTTCGATTCCTCTATTCCAGCACCATTATCAATAAAGTAAATTTTTACACTGTCATTAAGGCGCGTGAATCTAATATTTATTTCACCTTCTTCACGCCCATCAAAGCCATGCATGATCGAATTATTAAAGAGATTGGTTACGACTTGTCCAAGAGGACCAGGATAACTATCCATCATCAAGTCAGAATCCCCTTCAACTCTATATTTGTAGTTTGTGCCTTTTAATTGATGCCGCACTGTCATCATCACTTCATCAATAACTTCCTTCAAAGCGAATTCTCTACGGCTAGAACTGGACTGATCAGTAGCCACTTGCTTAAAGTTCTGAATAAGGTGACTCGCTTTGTCTAAGGAACTTTCCATAACAGAGAAAGACTCTGCGGCTTCTCGCTCAAACTGATCCAAGAATGATTGTTTGAGCTCACCCGCTTTTATAGAACGCATCAACTCATCAATATTTTCTTTAAGATGGCTAGACATCGTTACTGATACACCGATTGGCGTATTAATTTCGTGAGAAACGCCCGCGACCAAGGAACCCAAAGATGCTAATTTCTCACTGGCTATTAGCTTGTCCTGAGCCTGTTCAAGGTTTTCAAGAGCATCAGAGAGCTTATCGCGCTCACCCTTAAGACTCGCTTGCATCTTCTCATCAGCAAGACGAAGTTCATCTAGCTCTGTTAACTCGGCCTGAAACTGTCTCAAGCTGTTGATGATATCGCCAATTTCATCATTGCGATTACTTTCCGCTATATCAAAATCCCTCTCACCATTCCTTAACTTATTGATGGAGTCAGATATCGCAGTCATAGGCGCAAAAATAGAACGCTTAGTGTATGTAACAATTGCAACTAAAATTGCTATACCACCTACGAGTGTAACGATAAGGAGGTAGTTAACCTTATTCGATAGATCCACAAGGTCATTCATACTAGATTCAACTCGCCCCCTAGCATGTGAAGACATCCCCTCTAATAGCTCTTCCAACTCCCCAAATGCGTTATGCTCAATGTCTTCAATGGCCGCTAGTGCTTCAATTCTGTTCCTAGCTGCATAAATTTCGAAAACTTCAGCACCACCGGCCTTAAGCTCATGGAACAGCCTCTCTACTTCTGCTATTCGTATCAATTCATGTGGCTTTTGCTCTAAAGGCTTTAAATTGGCAAGAAAGGTTTCAAATTGAAGCGCATTAGCAAAAAAACTTTTACGTGCATTTTGATCGCCCAAAACGAATCTATCTAGGTCAGCTAGCATATCCCCCGCTTCATCAACCAGTTCTAGGTAATATCTCACCCCAGGTAAATCATCATTAATGATCTGATCTGGATCATTAGAAGAACCAACGTCTGCTATCTCCTCTTCCTTCATATCATCGAGGAGATTTTCAAGGGGCCCACCTACTTCAAGAATGAGACGATTAATACTTCGCGTTGCTTGCTCTTCAAGAATGGGGTCAAAACGACTAAAGACTCTTTTTTCAGCATTCTCGTTCGCTGTAGCAAGCAAACGATCAACTGTAATCATTTTCTTATATGCATCACTGATCGGAGGAATTTGCTCACGGAACTGATCGAACTCTTCTTTATTGGCAAAATATTCTTGCTTCTCTTCAGACTCACCCAATACATACTCAAGAAGATTAGAGTTCATATCACCCAATTCATCTTGCATAGCTTGAGTATAGAGTGCGACAGGCATATCCCTAGTCGTAACCTCTTCACTAGATTCACTTACTTTCAACCCAACGATAATCTGTACGACAACGAAAACAGCAAAAACAACTGATACAGCTAATAAGCTGATATTAATACGAGTAAGAATGGAACTTCGCTTCATAGCCTCCCCCTACTAAAAGTAATCTCAGTATAGGACGGAGAATTTGATGCTGCAGGCTGATAAATCAAATAATTAGCTAGCTCAGCCCCCAAAAACAAATAAAGCCTGCTAAGCAGGCTTTATTGGGTAGTTGAAATAACGCTCAATTATTAAAGATCAGGCAATTGATAGTGTGATAAGAGCTCATCAATTTCACTTTTATTACTGCATTCCTGCACCTGCCTAACAACATCTGGTGTTAAATGTGGGGCAAAACGCTGAATAAAATCGAACATGTAACCGCGCAAGAATGTACCTTTTCTAAAACCAATTTTAGTGGTACTTGGTTCAAACAAATGACTTGCATCTAAACGGACTAAATCACCATCTTGGCGCTCATCAAAAGCCATTGAGGCAATAATACCCACACCCAAGCCAAGTCGGACATAGGTTTTGATAACATCAGAATCAACAGCTGTGAAAACAACTTTAGGCTCTAAGCCTTCTTTCATAAATGCATCGTCTAGTTTAGAGCGACCAGTAAATCCGAATACGTAAGTAACGATCGGCTGATCAGCCAAATCAGCCAAGGTCAACTTAGATACTTGAGTTAATGGGTGATCTTTAGGAACAACAACGGATCTGTTCCAGCGATAGCAAGGCATCATGATCAAATCACTAAAATGCGCCATTGCCTCAGTCGCGATGGCAAAATCAACTGAACCATCAGCCGCCATCTCCGAAATCTGCATTGGAGTACCTTGATGCATATGAAGGGATACTTCTGGGTACTCCTTCATGAAACCTGTGATAGTGGGTGGAAGCGCGTATCGCGCTTGAGTATGAGTAGTTGCCACATCCAAACTACCCTTACGCTCATCACTAAACTCTTGCGCAACCTGTTTAATGCTTTCAACCTTCTGAAGAATTTCACCCGCAACAGATAGAATAGCCTGACCTGCTGGAGTAACACGGGTAAGATGCTTACCACTACGAGCGAACACCTCAACCCCCAGTTCATCTTCGAGCAATCTAATCTGCTTACTAATGCCTGGCTGTGATGTATATAGACTTTGTGCTGTCGCAGAGACATTAAGGTCATGTCTAGCAACTTCCCAGATATAACGCAGCTGCTGCAATTTCATCAAATACTCCAGATAAGCTCAGTAGATAGGTAATCGTTTAGTAATAAAAAACAATTCTAATATAACAGTTTAGAATAAAATCTATCCTAATGCATCTAAGTTATAAAGAATTATAAGCGACTATTTAGACGCCTGATTTCTTCATCTTGAGTAATTATTTTTTTCTCTAAACTGGATACCTTGGCCAGTGCTTTAACCAGCTCTTCCTCTTTATCTTTGTATTGATTTCTGACACTAGATTCGCGTCGAGACTGTTCGTTAACAATCGCTACTTGTTTCTGACGAGCCTTCCTTAACTCTTCATCAAGCTCTTTAATTTTACTCTCTAACCTTTTGTTTTTATTAGTCTCTGACAGCAATTGAGTATTAATCTTAGATAAATCCCTGTTCTGACCTGTACTATCTTGCTTAATCTTTTTCAGTTCATCTTCAAGGCTTTTTATCTGGGTTTTCTGCGTATCGTGCTTTACATCTTTACGTGCTAGTTCAGCCTGCAAATCATGAATAGACTTAGTTAAAGCCGATTCCTTTTTACCTACTTCATCACGCAATTTTTCTAAAGCGCCACGATAATAACGTACATCAGCATCGGCTTTACTGACCGCATCCAGTGTATGTCTTTGCTCATCTTTAATACGTTGATCAAAGGTACGTTTGCTGTCATCGTGCGTTTTTCTTAGATGAGTCAGTTCTTGCTCAACGTTTGATTTTGCCTGTTCTTCTTGCTTACGCTGCGATGTCTCAGCCATTAAGTTAGATTTCAAAACTTCAATCTCAGCTTCCAGGCCTTTTATCTGAGAATGAATCTCTTCGTTCCGGTTGATTTGATTACGAAGCTTGTCTTCTAATTCGATTAGTTGGCCACGAGAAGCTTGTAAAGACTCATCTGCTTCACGACGTACGACATCAATTCCAACCTCTTGGCGATGCCTATCCTCAATAAATTTACTGCTCGCCTCCTGAACCGCTTGCTGCCATACGCGCGCAAACGCCTGCCCTAATACTTCTGGAACATCAGGAACCACAATAGATGATGCAGAAACAGATAACCTTTCCGGTACCAGCTCCCACCAACTCTCAAAAAAACCTTCAATCTCTGCTGGCTGGTGACCAAGAGACTCAGCAACAACTGACAACGTAGGCTGAACACCCGCCATTAACAATCGGTCAGCTGTAGCATAAGTTTTATCTTTTAATTCCATATCACTCATTCAGAGAAACCTACTTACTATTAATACTTTTAAAGCGCTTTACGGCTTTTTGTAACTGCATATCTAATGGAGCTTTGACTATCTTTCGCCCACCAGAAGGTAATGGAAAACGTAATTCTGCCGCATGGAGAAATAAACGCTTAAAACCATGCTCTCGCATTGCAGCATTATCTTCATCTGGCGTGTATTTTTCATCCCCAACAATAGGATGACCCGCAAATTGGCAGTGAACCCTAATTTGGTGTGTACGACCAGTAATCGGCCTAGCCTCCAACAAGGTAGCCTGACGCCCAAAACGTTCAAGCACTTTATATTCAGTCAGAGACGCCTTGCCATCAGCTGCAACTTTTACAACACGCTCGCCAGATTTAAGCTCATTTTTACGCAAAGGCGCATCTATTTTACGCTTTCTCTCATTCCAGCTACCAATGACTAACGCGTGATAGATTTTGGTGATTGTGCTCTTCTGTAAGGATTCGTGCATTAATTTAAGGGCACTACGCTTTTTAGCCATCATGATACAGCCTGATGTATCACGATCTAAGCGATGTACTAATTCTAGGAATTTACATTGGGGTCGCATCTGACGAAATGATTCGATCAACCCTAAACTGATACCACTGCCACCATGCACAGCGATACCTGAAGGCTTATTGACAACAATAATGTCATTATCTTCGTAGAGAATAGACGCTTCTAGCTTTTCACTAAGCTGATCACTAACTTTTGCAGGCTCTTTTTTATCGGCCAAACGCACAGGAGGGATTCGCACTAAGTCATTCAATTTTAGGCGATACTCCGGTTTTATCCGTTTTTTGTTTACCCTGACCTCGCCTTTACGCAAGATTCTATAAATAAGGCTTTTGGGTGCGCCTTTAAGTGCAGTGATTAAAAAATTATCAATCCTCTGACCTTCATTATTTTCAGTTATTTCGACGAAACGAACCTTGCTAGCTTCTTTACTGTTTTGCTGCGACATATTTGATATGAAAACCGATTACCGAATTGATGCACTAGTTGATAGCTGCTATATTCTAGCGCTGCTGTAGTCTGTTGGCTTTATCTTTTTTCACAGGTGCCGTAATACAGACCAAATATCACAGTTAAATACGCTGTAGATGCCATCAGCAACAAAGAATTTAATTAAAAAGCTTTTCACCCAGCCGAGTATAACCGGTTGGAGGTAGAGACGTACTTTAGCCAGGAACCTGCTCTAAACAGCAGTAACAATTAGCTAGAAGAATATATAGGCTAAAGATTCCTCTACCGTGGACGTTCAATACGCCGATTGCGTATTGATCAAAATTACCATCAGATTAGATGGCTTTAATACCTGCGCACAATGTTGCTGCAGGTTTGGCTATTTCAGCCACCCGGTACCATAAATGACCGGGTAGATGCCTTAATACTGCATGTGAGTCCAAAAGACGGGTACCCTCTGGGCACTCTGGCTTGGCGAAAAGCGTTCTATTAAGAGAACGTCATGAAAAGAATGCTTATCAACGCAACTCAACCTGAAGAGTTGCGTGTAGCGCTGGTTGATGGCCAGCGCTTATATGATCTGGATATTGAATCCGGCTCAAGAGAACAGAAAAAAGCCAACATTTATAAAGGCAAAATCACCCGCATCGAACCAAGCCTAGAAGCTGCGTTCGTTGACTACGGTGCTGAACGCCATGGCTTCCTGCCTCTTAAAGAGATTTCTCGCGAATACTTTATTAAACCACCAACACGTGGCTCACGCCCGAACATCAAAGAAGTGCTTAAAGAAGGCACTGAAGTAATTGTTCAGGTTGATAAGGAAGAGCGCGGCAATAAAGGTGCAGCACTAACAACCTTCATTAGCCTTGCTGGTCGCTACCTTGTGCTTATGCCAAACAACCCTCGTGCAGGCGGCATCTCCCGCCGCATCGAAGGCGAAGAGCGCACACAATTAAAAGAAGCACTTTCCGGCGTAAATGTTCCTAAACAGATGGGCATTATCGTTCGCACAGCAGGTGTTGGCCGTACAAGCGAAGAGCTACAGTGGGACTTTGAATACCTTCAGACACTATGGACTGCTATTAAGCAAGCTTCTGAAGAAAAGCCTGCGCCATTCCTTATTTATCAGGAAAGCAACGTAGTAATCCGTGCCGTTCGAGACTACCTACGCTCAGATATCGGCGAAGTCTTAATCGACGACCCACAAGTTTTCGAAGATGCTAAAAACTTCGTTAAGCAGGTAATGCCTACTTACGAAAACAAAATTAAGCATTACTCCGAACAAACACCATTGTTCAATCGCTTCCAGATTGAGACTCAGATTGAAACTGCATTCCAGCGCGAAGTAACACTTCCGTCTGGCGGTTCAATTGTAATCGATCCAACTGAAGCACTTGTTTCGATCGACATCAACTCTGCTCGAGCAACACGTGGCGGTGATATCGAAGAGACAGCACTTCACACCAACCTTGAAGCTGCTGATGAAATCGCGCGCCAGTTACGTCTACGTGATATCGGCGGCTTAGTTGTTATCGATTTCATCGATATGACTCCAATAAAGAATCAGCGCGAAGTAGAAAATCGCCTCAGAGATGCTCTAAAGCTTGACCGCGCTCGCGTACAGATGGGAAGAATTTCTCGTTTCGGTCTACTTGAGATGTCACGTCAACGCTTGCGCCCTTCTCTTGCAGAAACACGTGGCGTTGTATGCCCACGCTGTAACGGTCAAGGCACTATCCGTGACACCGAGTCTCTTGCCCTATCCATCCTTCGTCTTATCGAGGAAGAATCTGGCAAAGACCGCACAGCTCAGATCCGAGCAATCTTGCCAGTTACAGTAGCGACGTATCTACTCAACGAAAAACGTCATGCAGTACACGACATTGAGCTTCGCCAAGATGTACGCGTTGTCATAGTTCCTAACCCGAACATGGAAACACCACACTACGAAGTTGTTCGCTTACGTGACGATCACACAGTCGCGACAACAAATGACGCTAGTTACACAATGCAGCCAGAACCAGAAGAAGCTGAATCACTGGAAGCTGCAGCAACCTCACAAGTTAGCACTCCTCGCGAACAAGCAGCTGTACGTAGCGTTGCACCCAAAACACCTGCTCCAGAAGCGGCACCAGAAACACCTAAAGCAGCACCTACTCCTGCTCCTGCTCCAACCAAGAGCAATGAGTCTTTAGGTAGCCGCGTAGTTGGCATGTTCAAGAGCATATTTGGAGGCAGCAGCCCCGAAACTAAAACTGAACAAGAGCAGCCTAGCGAAGAGAAGAGTACTTCACGCCCTAAACGTAAGCGTAATGATCGCAATGAATCAGGTCGTAAGCGTCGCCGTCGTGACAACGATCGTAAGCGCACTCCAAAGCAGAACGATGAGATCATTACGGTTCAACCAGAACCTGATCAGCCTATAAATCAAGGTGAAGAGAAGCCGAAACGTCGTCGCCGCAAACGCAAAGGTGAAAACGATCAGGCAGATACCAAAGGCAAACAAGATCTGAGCAATACAAATACTCAGAATAACGAAGAGCAAGAAGAAGCACCACGCAATCCACGCCGTCGTGGCCGCCGTCGTCGCACTACTGAACGCTCAGCTAAACGCACTAATAACGTTGCAACTGAAGTAGAAGCTCAAGACACAACTTCCGTTAATGAAGCTACTAACGAAGAAGTAAAAGCTCAAAACACGGCAAGCGAAAGCTCAGAAGCCAAAGCACCTGAAGCACCAGTTGAGACAGCAGTTACAGAAACTGCAGAGACTACAGAAGTAGCCGAAACTGCAGAAGCAACTGAAACTACAGAAGCAACTGAAACTGCTGAAGCGACTGAAACTACAGAAGCAACTGAAACTGCAGAAGCAACTGAAACTACAGAAGCAACTGAAACTACAGAAGCGACTGAAACTACAGAAGCAACTAAAACTGCAGAAGCAACTGAAACTGTAGCAGCAACAGAAACTGCAGAAGCAACTGAAACTACAGAAGCAACTGAAACTGCAGAAGCAACTGAAACTACAGAAGCAACTGAAACTGTAGCAGCAACAGAAACTGCCACTACAGAATTAGAGAGCAATCAAAGACCTGTTCGTAAACGTCGTACTCGTCGCGCACCAAACGATCCTCGTGAAGTTCGTAAACGCCAAAACGCCGAACCAGAGTCAACTGAAAAATGAGCTAGAAACAAATAAAAAAGGGGCTACTTAGCCCCTTTTTCTTTGCTTGATCAAAAGACCCATCAAGCAATTAATTTAAAAAAATCACTTCTTCTTAAAAATATTCAGCAACTTCTTCTTGGAATCGGTTTCTTTTGAAGGCAAAGCCTTTTCGAATCTCTTCTGAATAGATTCTAATTTTTCTTCCTTTTTCTTATGTTTAGCCTTCTCTCTAGAAGCCTCCAAACTGACAACTTTACCTGACATAAATCACCCACCGCTTAGCATATGCCTTGTTACTCAGACTCACTTTCTTCGGAAGACTCTTCAACCTCAATTGATTGTTGAGATTTTTGCTGAGCTTTCCACTCATCCAACTCATCAGAATAAATATCCCAAACACACTGAGAACAACCGCTTTCGCAACACTCAAAATCCCCAGGAGGAACCGGCTTTTCTTTAGAACTCATACAAACCTCGCTTACAAGTTCATTCTACAAGACAAATTACCTTTTGATATTGCGACTAAACCTAAAGTATCACAGAGCCAATCAATACAAAAACTGCAACAAAAGTAAGCTATAAATAGTAGTCGAACTACAAAAAAACTAACTACTTAGCGCTTTTTTGCACTGCAACAAGCGCAAAACTTAAAAAAAGTTGTAAAAACACAACAACATTAGCCATAAGTACATAGGCCAGACGTATGACTCAGCGTCTAATTTCAGTATAATTCTGTCACTAAATTACAACCATCGGGTTTAAAAATAGTGGAGAAAGGCGGCCACAAGCCACCTTGATTTAAACCCTTGGCCGCACTGCCATAAAACTTTGGGGATTACAATGACTACAAAAAAACAAACCATCTATTACACCCTAACCGACGAAGCACCATCCTTGGCGACATGTTCACTTCTGCCAATCGTAAGAGCTTTCACTTCTGCAGCAGACATCGATGTAAAAATCACAGACATATCCTTAGCTGGGCGTGTATTGTCCGCCTTCCCTGAGAAGCTTGCTGCAGAACAGCGTGTTGAAGATGGCCTAAAGTTTCTAGGCGAACTAACTCAAGATCCTGAAGCAAACATCATCAAGCTTCCAAATATCAGTGCTTCTATCCCTCAGCTAAAAGCATGTATCACTGAGCTTCAAGGACAAGGTTACGATATCCCTGATTACCCAGAAGATCCAAAAACGGATGAAGATGTAGACGCACAACAGCGCTACTCAAAAATCCTTGGTTCTGCAGTAAACCCTGTTCTACGTGAAGGCAACTCTGACCGTCGCGCACCTGGTGCAGTAAAAGCTTTCGCTAGAAAATTCCCGCACTCAATGGGTAAATGGAGCAAAGCATCGCGCACACATGCTGATTACATGCGCGAAGGCGATTTCTTCTCTAGTGAGCAATCCATCACTATGGATGAAGCAGGCACTGTTCGCATCGAATTCGTAGACCCAGCTGGCAACGTTGAAGTTAAAAAAGAAGTAAGCCTAGAAAAAGGTGAAATCTTCGACAGCATGCGCATGAGCTGCAAAGCACTTCGCGAATTCTTCGAAGAAACACTACAAGACGCTCAAGAAACAGGCGTTATGTGGTCACTACACGTCAAAGCAACGATGATGAAGGTTTCCCACCCTATCGTTTTCGGTCACGCTGTAACTGTATTCTACAAAGAACTTTTTGATGAGTACGGTGACTTCTTCGAAGAACTTGGTGTAAACCCAAATAACGGTATTGGCAGCGTATACGATAAGATCGCTGACCTACCACGCTCTAAGCGTGAAGAGATTGAAGAAGCGATCCACGCTTGCCACGAACACCGTCCAGAAATGGCGATGGTTGATTCTGTAAAAGGCATCACTAACCTACACGTTCCTTCAGACGTAATCGTTGACGCATCTATGCCAGCAATGATTCGTAATGGCGGCAAAATGTGGGGCCCTGATGGTCGTCCAAAAGATACTAAAGCGGTAATGCCAGAGCGTACATACGCACGTATCTACCAAGACATGATCAACTTCTGTAAAACAAATGGCGCTTTCGACCCAACTACAATTGGTACAGTTCCAAACGTTGGTTTGATGGCGAAGAAAGCAGAAGAGTACGGCTCTCACGACAAAACTTTCGAAACTGAAGCAGGCACAATGCGCGTAGTATCTGCTGACGGCACTGTTCTTATGGAACACGAAGTTGAGAAAGGCGATATCTGGCGTGCATGCCAAACTAAAGATGAGCCTATCCGTGACTGGGTTAAACTAGCTGTTACTCGAGCTCGCCAGTCTGATACTCCTGCTATCTTCTGGTTAGACCAAGAACGTGCGCACGACCTTGAACTAACTAAGAAAGTTAACGAATATCTGAAAGATCACGACACTGATGGCCTAGAGATTTACGTTAAGTCTTACAGCCAAGCGATTCGTTTCACTATGGATCGCATGGTACGTGGTAAAGATACAATCTCTGTAACAGGTAACGTCCTACGTGATTACCTAACAGACCTATTCCCAATCATTGAGCTTGGTACTTCAGCGAAAATGCTATCAATCGTACCGATGCTTAAAGGCGGTGGTATGTACGAAACAGGCGCAGGCGGTTCTGCACCTAAGCACGTACAGCAGGTTGAAGAAGAGAACCACCTGCGTTGGGACTCCCTAGGCGAATTCCTAGCATTAGCCGTTTCTCTTGAAGATCTAGGCATCAAGCAAGGCAACAAGCGCGCTGCTGTACTATCTAAGACTCTAGATGCAGCTACTGGCCGACTATTAGAAGAGAACAAATCCCCTTCTCGTAAAACTGGCGAGCTAGATAACCGTGGTAGCCACTTCTACCTAGGCCTATTCTGGGCACAAGAAGTCGCTGCTCAAACTGAAGACCTAGAGCTTGCAGCAGACTTTAAACAGCTAGCTGAAACCCTAACAAGCCAAGAAGATCAGATTATCTCTGAGCTTGCAGAGTGCCAAGGCTCCCCAGCCGAGCTTGACGGCTACTACCACGCAAAACGCGAATTGGTTAAGAAGGTTATGCGTCCAAGTACTACGCTAAATGCAGCACTTGCATCCGCAACTAAATAATTAGCGACTCCGCTAACAAAAAACCCGGCTTTTTGCCGGGTTTTTTATTATCTACAACAGTCTTTACTATACTCATAGGAAAAGAGCTAAACTCAGTTCGGTATCCCAATGAGAAATCTATTCAAACTATGCTCATTAGCATGCCTCTTTATCACCCCACAAATATCTGTAGCAGACAATATTAGACTGACCACACATCAGCTCCCTCCCTATAGCTACATACAAAATAACGTAATCACCGGCACAGCTGTTGAAGTAGTCAAATGTGCAATGAATAAAATACCTAACCATTCATTAGAAATAATTATTACGCCTTGGAAACGCGCCCAAAGCATGGTGCGACACAATACAGCGGAAGGTTTTTTTGCCGCATCTCACAACCTTGATCGTGATAGATACGCAGTTATGTCAGAGATTATTGCTGAGCAGAAATGGACTTGGTATTTATTGAAAAAAAACCTACTTGATCCAACTTCAAATAGTTTCAAACAGAGCGGCGTAGTTACCAGCTTCCTAGGGGCTAATATGCAAAAATGGCTGCTGCAAAATGACTTTCAAACCATCAACAATCCACCACAGGACAATCATAAACTACTGTCCTTCCTTCTCAGTGGTCGAGTTGATGCTATCCTAGCCAACGACCAGGTTATGAACAGCCTAATTAATGATTTTGGACATCAGGAAAAAGTTAGATCTGTACTTAATCGCAACAAGCCACTTGGTGTATATTTTTCAAAAGCGTTTTTAGCAACGCAGCCCGGCTTTTTAGCACAATTCGATCAAGCGGTACTTTCTTGCAAGCAATAAAAAAGCACGCTACTGCGTGCTTTTTTAGACCATAAATCAATAATATTTTAGGAAAGGTTCGCGATACGGTTCAAGCCCGCAATAGCAGCAACTCGGTATGCTTCAGCCATTGTTGGGTAGTTGAACGTAGTGTTAATGAAATACTTAAGTGTATTCGCTTCACCATCCTGAGCCATAATAGCCTGGCCGATATGAACGATCTCAGAAGCATGCTCACCAAAGCAGTGAATACCAAGAATCTCCAACGTATCACGATTGAAAAGAATCTTAAGCATGCCCACTGGCTGACCATAGATTTGCGCACGCGCAGTGTCTTTAAAGAAGGCCTGACCTACTTCATAAGGCACACACTCTTTCGTCAACTCTTCTTCAGTCTTACCTACAGAGCTAATTTCTGGAATCGTATAGATACCGGTAGGCACTTCATTGATATGGCGGAAGTCTTCTGCAGATAGCATATCTGCAGCGGCAGCACGCCCCTGATCAAGAGCAGCAGATGCAAGACTTGGCCAACCTACCACATCGCCCGCAGCGTAGATGCCTTCACAAGCTGTACGGTAATGATCATCAACCTCTAACTGGCCACGACTATTAGCCTCTAGACCGATATTTTCTAACTTAAGCGTCTCAGTGTTGCCACTTCGACCATTACACCATAGAAATGCATCTGCGCGGATTTTCTTGCCAGATTGAAGCGTAAGCGTAACGCCTCGCTCATCAGCAACAACACTCTCATAAGTTTCGTTATGACGGATCTTAACGGCGTTGTTACGAAGGTGGTAGCTCAAAGAATCAGAAATCTCAGCGTCCAAAAACGATAAAAGACGGCTTTGACTATCAACTAAATCAACTTTCACACCCAAGCCACTAAAAATAGAGGCGTATTCTGAACCAATAACACCAGCACCATAAATAATCAGTGTACGAGGTGTATGGCTAAGCTTTAGAACAGTATCAGAGTTATAGATACGAGGATGGTTAAAGTCGATATCAGCCGGTGTATAAGGACGTGAACCTGTAGCAATTACTACGTTATTAGCACGCAGTGTTTCATCACCCTTAGAAGTACCACGTACGATGATTGTATTTTTGTCTTCAAATTCAGCCACACCGAAGAACACATCAATACGGTTACGCGCATAGAAGTTTGTTCGCAGCATTACCTGGCTGGACATAACTTTCTCTGCACGCTTTAAAACTTTTGGAAAGGAGAACCAGCGTGGTTCGCCGATATCACGGAACATAGGGTTGGTGTTAAATTCTATGATCTGTTTCACAGAGTGGCGAAGCGCTTTAGACGGGATTGTACCTTTATGTGTACAGTTACCACCTACGGCCTCCTGCTCTTCGATCACAGCTACTCGACGCCCTTTTTTCGCGGCGTTCATTGCTGCACCTTCACCAGCAGGACCGGAACCTATCACAATGACATCATAGTCATATACCGCCATCATTTACCCCTATCTTATAATTATATCTTATTGTTTCAGCTGATCTTTTTATTAAGACCAGCTTACTCTTAGTTACGAAGCTCTCAATTATTCTTTAGATTTAACTTCGTAACTTAGATCAGCAGATGCTTCTTCCTTAGCTTGTCTATCTTGCTCTTCTTCACATTTTTGAGGGTCATCACCGCAGATACTGCACTTACCTTCGATGCCAACATTAGCCAAACCACCGCAAGAACCGCTAATAGGCTTCCGCCCCAAAATCACGCCAACAGACATGGCGACTATGACACATAACAAGATGACAAAAGATAAGATAATTGTGCTCATAATTAAAACCTATTGAACAAGATATTGTTTAAAACCGGGAGTCATTTTCTCAACAAACCCACTCTCAGTCTTAATGATAAAAAATGCTTCGATACCGTTCTCATGCGCAAATATTTGCGCCTTTTCTTCGCCCATGACCATCATTGCTGTGGCATAAGCATCAGCTTCCGCACAACTCGGCATCAATACTGTTACAGATGCTAATCTATGCGTGATAGGACTACCAGTCGACGGATCAATAGTATGGGAGAAACGCACACCATTTTCCTCGAAATAGTTTCGATAATCCCCTGACGTTGCTATACCTACATCTTTTACTGCGATAATTCTCTGGACCGAGCGATCGAATCCCGCGGTTGGAGATTCAATAGCAATCTTCCATTCACCGCCATCAGGCTTCAAGCCTTTAGCTCGCAACTCACCGCCGATTTCAACAAGGTAGCTATCAATGCCCCGCTCTTCTAATAAAGATGCAAGCACATCAACACCGTATCCTTTTGCGATCGCTGAAAGATCAATATAACTAGCCTTATCTTTGGTTAGCATTTGGCCATTAAGTTCCAAATAGTTATATCCAATCTCTTGCTGAACTTGTTGAATCTGGATCTGAGACGGCGCCTTAATTATACGCCCATCCGGGCCAAAGCCCCACAAATTTACAAGCGGCCCGACTGTTACATCAAAGGCACCTGAGGAGAGATTACTGATATCAATGGATTTAGACAGAAGGAAAGCTAGGCCATTCGATAGCTCTACAGAACTACCCTCAGGAAGCTTATTAATAAGCGAAAGCTCGGAATCTTCAATATAAGTCGACATTGCTTGATTTACTTTCAGCAATGCCTGATTGAAAACTGTTGAATTAATAGATGGTTGATCCTGAACAGGAACCCACTTGACCGTATAGGTCGTCCCCATGGTTAAACCTTGATGCGATTTAACTTCTAGAGGCTGTTCCTTACAGGCCGTTAACAGAGCCAATAAAAACAAAATGGCCAGCAGCTGAGCTGCCGGCCATTTGTAGGCTTGTCTATCGACAAACATATCTTACTTAACCACCAAAATCGTCAAGGAAGATATTCTCACGCTCTACACCTAGATCAAGAAGCATCTGGATAACAGCGGAGTTCATCATTGGCGGTCCACACATATAATACTCACAGTCTTCAGGAGCCTCATGGTCCTTCAGATAGTTCTCATACAATACGTTGTGAATGAAACCTGTCATGCCATCCCAATTATCTTCCGGTTGCGGATCAGATAATGCAAGATGCCACTTAAAGTTGTCATTCTCACCTTGAAGCATATCGTACTCTTCATTGTAGAACGATTCACGTAGAGAACGTGCACCGTACCAGAACGAGATCTTACGCGTAGAGTTCAGACGCTTAAGCTGGTCAAAGATGTGTGAACGCATTGGTGCCATACCAGCACCACCACCGATGAATACCATTTCGCTGTCATTATCAGTCGCGAAGAATTCACCAAATGGTCCGTAAACAGTGATCTTATCACCTTCAACAAGGTTGAACACGTAAGAAGACATGATACCCGGTGGGTGATCCGTACCCGGAGGTGGAGACGCGATACGAATGTTAAATTTAACAACACCACGCTCTTCAGGGTAGTTAGCCATAGAGTAAGCACGGATAGTCGGCTCAGTTACAGTGGACACATACTGCCACATGTTGAACTGATCCCAGTCACCACGGTACTCTTCTTGGATAACGAAGTCTTTATAGTTAACTACGTGAGGTGGGCATTCTAGTTGAACATAACCACCCGCACGGAAATCTACGTTTTCACCTTCAGGCAGACGCAAAGTCAGCTCCTTGATGAACGTAGCAACGTTAGGGTTAGATTCAACCGTACATTCCCACTTCTGAACACCGAAGATTTCTTCTTCGAGTTCAACTTCCATATCCTGTTTAACAGCGACCTGGCAAGACAAACGCCAGCCTTCTTTAGCTTCACGCATTGTAAAGTGAGACTCCTCTGTTGGCAGCATAGAACCACCTCCAGAATGAACTTCACACTTACACTGTGCGCAAGTACCACCGCCACCACAAGCAGATGGGATAAAAATACCCGAATCAGCTAGTGTCTGCAGTAGCTTACCGCCAGCAGGAACTGTAATAGATTTTTCTGGATCGTTATTGATACTAATCGTAACGTCACCAGAACTTACAAGCTTAGAACGAGCTGCCAAAATTACCGCCACAAGTGCAAGCACCACGGCTGTAAACATGACAACACCTAGAACGATTTCAGCATTCATTGGCTAATCCTTCCTTTGTCGACCATGTTGGCATTAAAGCGATACGCCAGAGAAAGACATGAAGCCTAGAGACATCAAACCAACAGTAATGAAGGTAATGCCCAGACCACGTAGACCTTCTGGCACGTCGCTGTATTTTAGTTTTTCACGGATACCTGCAAGCGCTGTAATCGCTAGCGCCCAACCGATACCTGCACTCACACCGTAAACTACTGACTCACCAAAAGTGTAATCACGCTCTACCATGAATAGAGCCGCACCCATGATTGCACAGTTAACTGTGATCAAAGGTAGGAATACACCCAAGGAGTTATATAGAGCCGGCACATACTTATCTAGGAACATTTCCAAGATCTGTACCATTGCCGCGATTACACCAATGTAAGAGATGTAACCAAGGAAGCTCAGGTCAACTTCAGGGTAACCTGCCCAAGCCAATGCGCCTTCACGAAGCAATAGATTGTAGATCAGGTTGTTTACAGGTGTCGTAATTGCCAACACAACGACTACAGCAATACCTAAGCCCAGAGATGTTTGAACTTTCTTGGAAATAGCCAAGAATGTACACATCCCTAAGAAGAATGCTAACGCCATGTTTTCAACGAAAATCGCCTTAACGGCAAGGCTGATTAACTGTTCCATTACGCAGCCTCCTTCTTAGTGTTTTTAGCTAGTTCAAACTCTGGTGCTTCTACTTGATCTTTGTAGAAAGTACGAGTTAACCAGATGAACATACCAATAATGAAGAATGCACTTGGTGGTAACAGCATCATACCGTTAGCCAAGTACCAGCCACCATCATTGACTAGAGGCAGAATTTCGTAGCCAAACAGTTTACCTGCGCCGAATAACTCACGTAGGAAACCTACGAAAATAAGAACCACACCGTAACCTAAACCGTTACCGATACCATCCATGAAAGAGATACCTGGAGGGTTCTTCATAGCGAAGGCTTCAGCACGACCCATTACGATACAGTTAGTAATGATCAGACCTACGAATACAGAAAGCTGCTTAGATACATCGTAAGCAAAAGCTTTAAGAATCTGGTCAACAACGATTACCAATGAAGCGATGATAGTCATCTGACAGATAATTCGAACACTGCTTGGAATGTGATTACGGATAATCGATACAAACAAGTTCGAAAATGCTGTTACCGCAATTACCGCCATAGTCATTACTAGAGCAGTGTTTAGATTAGAGGTAACAGCCAACGCAGAACATACACCAAGGATCTGAAGACCGATTGGGTTGTTCTTAAATACTGGATTACTCAGTACTTCTTTAGCTTGTGACATCGCTTACGCCCCCCCTGCTTTCAGGTTAGCCAAGAACGGTGCATAACCATTCGAACCCATCCAGAACTGAACAAGGTTAGTCACGCCGTTCGCTGTCAAAGTCGCACCTGCTAGGCCATCAACCTGATGCTTAGCATTAGGATTAGACGCATCAACAGTGCCTTTAACCAGACCTAATGCTGGCTCCATAGAACCATCAGCATAGACTGCTTTACCCGGCCATAGCGCCTTCCAGTTTGGATTATCCACTTCACCACCTAGACCAGGAGTCTCAGCGTGAGAGTAGAAACCAAAACCTACCACTGTATTCAAGTCACCTTCTAGCGCCAAGAATCCGTAAAGTGTAGACCACAGACCGTAGCCGTGTACTGGCAAGATCAACTTCTCAATCTGGCCATCTTTTTCTACTAGGTATACAGGCATAACCTTGGCCTGATACTTGATAGAAGCGATATCTACATCTTTAGTCAGCACTTTACCCAACTGAGGGTCTTTAGCTGCTTTCTTAGCGTCGTATTTAGCTGGAACATCTGTAGTGAACTTGCCAGTCTCTAGATCAACATATTTAGTTGTGATCTGAGCAAACAACTCATCTACTGATTTATTAGCATCAGAGATACCAGCTGCAGTAAGAATGTTGCTCTTACGGTCTTGATCCTTGTTTGCTACCTGCTTAGGTTTAAGCAGTACAGCAGCCGCAGATACGATTACCGAGCAGACAACACATAAAAGAACTGTAACGGTAATAGTCTTACCGATAGTGTCATTACTTGCTGACATTGCGCGCCAACCTCCGTTTGATGTTTGCCTGAACAACAAAGTTGTCGATCAACGGTGCGAACAAGTTCGCAAACAGGATCGCCAGCATCATACCCTCTGGGAATGCTGGGTTAACCACACGGATTAGTACAACCATTACACCAACCAAAGCACCGAAGTACCACTTACCTTTGTTTGTCATAGATGCAGACACAGGGTCTGTAGCCATGAAGAACATACCAAAGGCAAAGCCACCCAACACTAGATGCCAATAGAATGGCAAATCAAACATAGGGTTGGTTTCAGAACCGATTAGGTTGAATAAAGTTGATGTCGCTACCATGCCTAAGAAGACACCCGCAACGATGCGCCATGCAGCAACTTTTGCGATCAGCAGTACAAGACCACCTGCCGCGATCGCAAGCGTAGAGACTTCACCCACAGAACCCTGAATAGTACCGATGAATGCATCGAACCAAGTGATGTTTTGAGCAAGAATTGCATCAACACCACCTGATGCTGCAAGGCTAAGTGCAGTTGCACCAGAGAAGCCATCAACAGCAGTCCAGATTGCATCACCAGACATTTGTGCAGGGTAAGCAAAGAACAAGAATGCACGACCAGTTAGCGCAGGGTTAAGGAAGTTTTTACCGGTACCACCGAAAACTTCTTTACCAATTACAACACCAAAACTGATACCTAGAGCAACCTGCCATAGTGGAATGCTAGGAGGAAGAATCAAAGCAAACAGTACAGAAGTTACGAAGAAACCTTCGTTTACTTCATGTCCACGCTTCATTGCAAACAATACTTCCCAGAAACCACCTACAGCAAAAGTCACAAGGTAGATAGGTAGCCAGTAGGCAGCACCAAGAATGATGTTGTCCCACACACTATCTGGATTAAAGCTTGAGATAGTGCCTGCCAAAGCAGCTTGCCAAGATGAAGGTTCGGTCATACCCAATGCTTCCATTGCAGTATTTGCCTGCAAACCAACATTGTACATACCGAAGAAAATTGCTGGGAATGTACACATCCACACCAAAATCATCATACGCTTCAGATCGACTGCATCGCGTACGTGAGCTGCTGTTTTAGTAACGTAACCCGGCGTATAAAAAATAGTATCTGCTGCTTCATAAAGCGCGTACCAGTTTTCATACTTGCCGCCTTTGTGGAAATGCGGCTCCATTTTATCAAGAATATTTCTTAAGCTCATGATCAGGCCTCTTTCTCGATACGCGTCAAATTGTCGCGAAGGATTGGGCCGTACTCATATTTACCTGGGCAGGCAAATGTGCACAGCGCGAGGTCTTCTTCGTCCAGCTCCAGACAACCAAGCTCCATCGCATGAACGATGTCACCTGTTACTAGTGCACGCAGCAATTGCGTCGGAAGAATATCCATAGGCATAAGTTGTTCAAACTGACCAACCGGGACCATAGCTCGCTCAGATCCGTTCGTAGTCGTAGTGAAATCGAACTTCTTAGAGCTGTTTAAGAAAGATGCGAAGATATTAAGCACAGAGAATTTATTAGTACCAGGTACCACCCAGCCCATAAATTCACGCTTATCGCCTTCTTCTAGAATAGTGATCTGGTTTGCGTAGCGACCAAGGTAAGCCAAAGGCCCTTCGGTTGCAGTACGACCATTCCATACAGAACCACTAACAATTCGGTTGTGATCTTCTTTCTGTGCACCCGCTAGTAACTGTTCGAAGCTCGCACCCAAACGAGTTCGCAGTAAACCAGGCTTAGCTGCACGCGGACCAGCAACAGCAACAACACGATCAGTGAATAGTTTGCCTTCGGTAAATAATTTACCAACTGCAATCACATCCTGATAACCGATTGTCCAAACTGTTTTTTGCTGCGACACAGGATCAAGAAAATGAATATGAGTACCCGCATTACCTGCAGGGTGCCCACCCTCAAATTCCTCAACTGTTACACCGTCCGTAGATGGAATATCAGCACCCGGCGCTTTACATAGATAAACTGTCGTTTCCGACAACTTAGTCAGTATTTCAAGGCCTTGGGAAAATGCTTCTTTTTGCTCAGCGATAATAACAGCAGGATCACCTGCCAATGGATTAGTATCCATCGCTGTAACGAAAATAGAATTTGGAGAAGTACCTGGCTGTGGAACACGGCTAAATGGACGCGTACGAAGTGCAGTCCACAAACCAGAGTTCACTAGATTTTCTTGCACTTGTTCGCGCGTCAATCCAGATAGCTCATTGGCACTATATTTATTAAATTCAACCGCTTCTTCACCGTCTAATTCAATCACTACGGATTGAAGTACACGACGTTCACCACGATTAATTGCCTTAACTACACCAGCACCAGGTGCTGTGTAATTAACGCCTTCAGTTTTCTTATCGGAAAAGATCACCTGACCGAGTTTTACTCGATCACCCACCTTGACGGCCATGGTAGGTTTCATACCCACATAGTCAAAGCCGACAACGGCAACGGAGTCTACTGCTGGGCCATCTGTAATAGATTGCTCAGGAGCGCCCGTGATCGGTAGATCCAGACCTTTGTTGATCTTGATCATACGCCTCACCCAATTACGTTAAATTCTTTCAGGATTCCAAACTCGATTTTGATTCCGACACGGCCTGTCCCCGAACGTAGTCGATATCTTGTAGTTATTACGAAAATGGAATTACCCCACCCAAAAATCTGGCTAAGTATACCTGAGCGGCGTGTCATTTTTCTACAAAGACCCTGCAATATCAGCGCGTTCCAGCCGATTATCTTGCCTTTTAGCGGTGGAATTTGTAGTTATATACATATAACTAATAGAAATATCATACATAAGGCAAATAAAAAGCCACCTTATAGGTGGCTTTTTAATCAACTCGCTACACTTAAGCTTCTTTAGGGAAAGCTGGCAAAGTGCACTGAGCCATTTTCTGCATCATACGGATAACCTGGCAGCTGTAACCGAATTCGTTATCGTACCAAACGTAAAGTACGCAACGCTTACCACCAGCGATTGTAGCCAACGCATCAACAACACCTGCAGCACGAGAACCAACAAAGTCAGTCGAAACCGCTTCTGGAGAGTTGCTGTAGTCGATCTGCTTCTGCATAGAACCGTGTAGCGCAGCATCACGAAGATAAGCATTTAGCTCTTCTTTCTCAGTTTCGCTTTCTAGGTTCAGGTTAAGGATAGCCATAGAAACATTTGGCGTAGGAACACGGATAGCGTTACCAGTCAGCTTACCTTCCATTGCTGGAAGTGCTTTAGATACAGCTTTAGCAGCACCTGTTTCAGTGATAACCATATTCAGACCAGCAGCACGACCACGGCGATCACCTTTGTGGTAGTTGTCGATTAGGTTCTGGTCGTTAGTGTAAGCGTGAACAGTCTCAACGTGACCATTCTCGATACCGTACTTGTCGTATACCGCTTTTAGTACAGGCGTAATTGCGTTTGTAGTACAAGACGCAGCAGACAGAATAGTATCTTCCGGAGTGATATCACCGTCGTTAACACCCATTACGATGTTCTTAACACCTTTACCTGGCGCAGTAAGAACGGCACGAGAAGCGCCTTTAGATTGAAGGTGTAGAGATAGACCTTCTTTATCACGCCACTTACCCGTGTTATCAATAACCATTGCGTTATTGATGCCGTAAGCAGTGTAATCAATTTCGTCTGGAGAGTTAGCAAAGATCACCTGAATAACGTTACCGTTAGCAGTGATTGTGTTGTTCTCTTCATCAACTGTGATAGTGCCTTTAAAAGAACCGTGAACAGAGTCACGACGTAGCAAGCTAGCACGTTTTTCTAGATCGCGTGCAGCAGCACCTTTACGTACAACAATTGCACGTAAACGAAGCGCTTGACCACCACCAGTACGCTCGATAAGAAGACGAGCAAGTAGACGACCGATACGACCGAAACCGTAAAGAACTACATCAGTAGGTTCACGCTCTTCCGTGCCAATTGCATCAGCAAGCTCAGCTTTCAGGAATGTTTCTAGATCCTGGCCGTTACCTTCTGTGCGATATTTAACTGCTAGCTTACCTGCATCGATGTGCGCATTGCGTACATTCAGATTTTTAACAGCTTCCAGAATTGGAAAAGTATCTACTACTGTTAGTTCCTGCTCTTCAACCTGACGCACGAAACGGTGCGCTTTAAGGATATCGATAACAGAACGTTTGATGATCAGACGACCGAATACAGAAGATTCGATGTTCTGGTCACGGTATAGACCACCTACTAGTGGAACCATAGCTTCAGCTAAGGCTTCGCGTTCTTTCCAATCTGTAAAAACTTGATCTTGGCTCACATGAAACTCCAAAAAGTTTTGTCAACTCGTTGGTACCCTACTAACACAAGCAGATTACAAGCATTAGTCGGACCCTAAAAATTTGGTGCGCGCATTATCCTCTTTTCCACCCTTTTGAGCAAATGCAGCATGATAGACTTTGGAACCATATATTTTGTCCTACTGAATAAGACTTATATTTAGTCATTTACCCCAGCTCAAAACTACCAATTACAATTACAACGGTTAAACTACCCGCCTTACTATTGGTTAGCGCATATTAAAGGAGCAACTCTGTGCTGCAACTGAACTACTCTCTACCCACAGGCCCCGGCGATAAGAAGCAGATCGGGCAAGCCTATGGTGCAGGTACCGGCTTATTAATCACAGATGCAGCAAAGCAGTTTGATGGCTTCACTTTAGTCATAACCAACGACACGAATACAGCGAATCGCTTACACGATGAAGTAAGCTTCTTTTCCAGTGATGGAAATTCACTTGAAATTCTTTCATTCCCTGATTGGGAAACACTGCCTTACGATACTTTTTCTCCGCATCAGGACATCATTTCTGAACGTATCTCTACGCTAAACAGGCTACCCAATCTAAGTAAAGGCATATTGATCGTACCCTTAAGTACGTTAATGCATAGAACAGCACCCGCTGATTTTATAGCGGCTAATTGCTTTGATCTAAAAATAGAACAAACCATCAATCCAGAGCATCTTCGAAAACAACTAATAGATGCAGGCTATCATGCAGTAGACGCTGTTATGGAACATGGTGAATTTGCCTTCCGTGGGTCCATCATCGATCTGTTTCCAACGGGTAGCCCCTACCCTTATCGAATAGAACTATTTGATGATGAGATTGAAACACTTAGAACATTCGATCCCGAATCGCAGAGATCAATCGAGCAGATAGACGCGATCAATTTGTTACCAGCAAAAGAATTCCCTTTCGACACACGCGCAATTAGCGGTTTTAAATCTCGCTGGCGTGAGCGATTTGATGTGGATTACAGACAATGTCCCGTCTACACCAACATCTCTGATGGTATGACCTCACCGGGCATTGAGTATTATCTACCCCTATTCTTTGAAGACTGCAGTTCTCTTTTTGCCTCCTTACCTGAACAAACACAGATCATTGTTGATAGTGAGCTTGAAGCAACTGCAGAACTATTCGCACAAGAAGTTAATGAGCGTTATGAACAGCGCCGCCATGACATTACCAACCCAGTACTGTCACCTAACGAACTGTTCATCTCCACAAACGAACTGTTCTCTGCATTAAAACAATATGGGCGCATTAGCTTATCTAGCGACCCTATTGAAGAGAAGCCTGGCCGCAGTAATCTGCCTTGCACTGAACCGCCTTCGCTACCGGTAAACTCCCAGCTCAAAGAGCCGCTAACGGCATTACAAGGCTTTTTAGCAGAGCGCGATGGTGCTGTTTTATTTTGCGCCGAATCAGCTGGTCGCCGGGAAGCACTATTAGAATTACTCGCGCGTATTAATGTAAAGCCTAACCAAGTTAATAACTGGCAAGCATTCTGTGAGTCTGATTATGATCTAGCGATTACGGAATACCCACTGGAGCAAGGCCTATCCATCTCGGGTCAATTGCATTTAATAACTGAAACCCAACTGTTTGGTCACCAGGTATTCCAACGCCGTAGACGCAGCAAAGAGCAGGAACAGAATGACCAGGTCATTCGCAATCTATCAGAGCTGAATCCAGGCTCGCCTGTTGTTCATTTAGATCACGGTGTAGGTCGCTATCTGGGTTTACAGACGATCGAGCTCGAAGGCCAAACTAACGAATTCTTAACTCTTCAATATGCGGATGAGGCCAAACTTTACGTTCCAGTATCTGCGCTTCATCTGATCAGTCGTTACACCGGCGCAGGTGATGACCACGCACCACTGCATCGACTTGGCACCGAGCAATGGTCCAAAGCCAAACGTAAAGCAGCCGAAAAAGCGCGTGATGCAGCAGCCGAACTGCTCGATATCTATGCTCGACGGGCTTCACGTATTGGATTCCAGTTTAGTGATCCTGATGAGCAGTACTTACAATTCTCCGCGACCTTCCCATTTGAAGAAACACCGGATCAAGCCGCCGCTATTGGCAACGTTATTCGAGATATGACTGCGGTTCAGCCTATGGACCGTTTGGTATGTGGTGATGTAGGTTTTGGTAAGACCGAAGTTGCTATGCGCGCTGCATTCATGGCAGTACAGAGCGGCAAACAAGTGGTTATTCTTGTACCTACTACACTACTTGCACAGCAACACTACCAGAACTTCCAAGACCGTTTTGCAGATTGGCCGGTTAATATCGAGCTTATCTCGCGCTTCCGAACAGGAAAGCAGCAAAACATCATCCTAGATAAGCTAGAGGCCGGTAGCGTTGATATCGTTGTTGGTACTCATAAACTACTATCAGGCGACATCAATTTTAAAGATCTGGGCCTAGTAATTATTGATGAAGAACACCGCTTTGGTGTTCAGCAAAAAGAGCGCTTAAAATCGCTTCGCTCTGAAGTTGATATTCTAACACTTACTGCAACACCGATTCCTCGTACACTAAATATGGCGATGTCTGGCATTCGTGATTTGTCGATCATCGCGACACCACCAGCGAAAAGACTTTCCGTTAAAACCTTTGTTCGTTATAGCGACACCACTCTTGTTAAAGAAGCTATTCTGCGTGAGCTACTTCGTGGCGGTCAGGTTTATTACCTACACAACGAAGTTAAGAGCATTGAAAAAACAGCAGAAGAGTTACAAGAACTGGTTCCAGAAGCGCGTATCGGTATTGGTCACGGCCAAATGCGAGAGCGTGAACTCGAACAGGTCATGTCCGATTTCTACCATAAGCGCTATAACATCCTGCTTTGTACGACCATTATCGAAACCGGTATTGATGTGCCTAACGCCAACACCATCATTATCGATCGCGCCGATAAATTTGGCCTAGCCCAGCTTCATCAGCTGCGTGGCCGTGTAGGACGCTCACACCACCAAGCTTATGCTTATCTTTTGACACCGCATAAGAAAGCGATGACTAAAGATGCGATTAAACGCCTCGAAGCAATTGAATCCGCAGACGACCTTGGTGCTGGCTTTACCCTAGCTACGCACGATCTCGAAATTCGAGGCGCGGGTGAGTTACTGGGTGAAGAACAAAGCGGCCAGATGCAAACGGTTGGCTTCTCGTTATTTATGGAGATGCTAGAACAAGCCGTTGAATCCATTAAAGAAGGCAAAACACCAAATATGGATCAGCCTATCAAGCAAGGTGTCGATGTTAACTTGCATCTATCTGCTTTGATCCCAGATGAATACCTACCGGATGTACATAGCCGATTAATTTTGTACAAGCGTATCGCAAATGCCAATTCAGCCACCGAGCTAAAAGAGCTTCAAATCGAGATGATTGATCGCTTTGGCCTTCTACCTGATCAGGTTAAGAACCTCTTCAGACTAACTGAGTTAAAACTGCGCGCTGAAGCCATGAATATTGTTAAAATTGATGCTGGCAGCGAGGTTGGTAGAATTGAATTTGCTACTGATGCGAAAGTAGATCCGTTAACTTTAGTAAAAATGGTTCAAAATCAGCCACAAAAATATAAACTTGAGGGCGCAGACAAACTGCGATTTAGTTTAGATATGGAGAAAACCGAAGAACGCTTTAAAGCGGTAGAACGCCTTATGAGTGATCTGGCAGTTAAAACATCATGAAGATAATGCTAAAAGCTATATTCCTACCCTTAATACTTATTTTCAGCAGCAGCACATTTGCTAACAGCTGGTATAAAGTTGAGGTTATTATTTTTGCCAATAATGATCCGATGGCAATCCATGAGGAATTCTGGCCAGAGATCAACGAAATTCCATTTCGTGATCGTGCCGTAGCACTAAAAGGCAAACCTGGGGCCGGTGAAAACCCAACAGCATACCAGAGTCTATCATCCAGTCGTCATAGCCTAAAAAGCGTCAAAAACCGTCTAAATAATAGCGGCGACTATCGTGTTCTTTTCCATGAAGCCTGGATGCAACCTGTATCACGCACGCAGAACCCTCGCCCTATCAAAATAAGTGCCGGTCGTGTTTTAGATAACGGCATGCAAGAGCTTGAAGGTCACATTGCTGTTGGTCGAGGTCGCTACTTACATTTCCGCCCTGACCTATACATCAGCCAGCTAGTCGCGCCTAGTAACAATGCACCTACCGTGACTACAGAAGAAACTCAGACCGAAGCCATGCTTACAATGCAGGGCGAAAGCGAAACACCATCTGAATCTGAAGTAGCACAATCTACGCAAGTAAAAGTAGAGACCGCTTCTGCCTTTCCTATGATTCCAGAGGTTTTGACTGCACACCAGAATCAAGCAAGACGAATGAAATCTAAAGAGTTACATTACATCGACCACCCTCTAATGGGCATCTTGGTCGAGATCAAACCGCTTTAATTTACCATTCACGCATAAAAAAACCGGCTCAAAAGCCGGTTTTTTTTCGATAAGAAAATATCAATTCCCTTCTGATTCTTTAACTAACTCCGGTAACTCACCGCTTAGATGAACAGTCGTAGTTGGGAAAGCAAATTCAGCGCCCTTCTCTTCAACAATCTGCATAATCTGCATCATGACATCCTGCTTAATCTCATGGAATCGAATCCAATCAGTTGTCTTGGTGAAGGTATAAATAAAAAAATCTAGCGAAGAAGGACCAAATCGATCTAAGTTAACAATCAATGTTTGCTGCTGGTCGATTTCAGGATGCATGCGCAGCATCGCTTTAACCGCTTTGATCACTTCAAGTACCTGAGCAGAATCATCGTAGCGAACGCCAATATATTCATATATACGACGGTTAGTCATACGCGATGGATTTTCCACCGAGATATTAGTAAACGTAGAGTTAGGCACGTATAACGGACGCTTATCAAATGTACGAATTCGAGTCTGACGCCAACCTATATCTTCTACTGTGCCTTCGATCTGCTGATCAGGAGATCGAATCCAGTCACCCACTTTAAACGGGCGGTCTAGATAGATCATCAAACCACCAAAGAAGTTAGCAAGAAGATCCTTCGCAGCAAAACCAACGGCTATACCACCAATACCACCAAACGCCAGAATACCTGAGATACTGTAACCATAGCTCTGCATAATAATCAGAACGATAATAATGGAGACAATCAAACGTAGAAGCCTACCCAAGGCTCCAACCGTAGTTGGATCCATAGGCTTCTTCATGCGATCTGGCATTACCAGAACCTGCTCTAAACGCTTCAGGAAGCGCAAGCATGACCACGCTAAGAGAATCACAGGCACAAGTTTAGGTAACGGGTTATCTTCACCCAGGACTTCAATAGCAAAGTTCTGTTCAAAAAGCTGAATTAACCAATAACCTGCCGCCAACCAAATTAAAAAGAGTGCCGGCCGACTAAATGAATTCAGAAAAACATCGTCCCAAAGGATTTTAGTTTTTTCCGCTTGCTTCATTAGCTGGCTGATTGTTGAACGCGCAACAAGATCAGCAACAACGGCAATCACGCAAACCGCGATGGATAAGATTATCCACGCAGAATCACTATAGTCAGGAAAATGTTCAGTTAATACCTGATTCATCATATCGATCATAACACTACATCCAGCAAATCATTTGCAAGTACGCGAGCAGCATCCAAACGCTCCCCATCCCTATTCCATGCTTTCCCCCTAAGAGAAGAAATCTCTTGAAGAGGCTTAAAATCCGATGCTTCTAGGTACCTAAGAATATCCAATGTACCTTGGCGCTCATTACAACAAAGTAACGCCTGACAACCAGAAGCTATTGCCTTATCAGCACGCTCCGCATAGCTACCTGCGCTATGAGCTGCTTTCATACTCAGATCGTCACTAAAGACAATCCCACTGAAGCCCATTTTCATTCTCAAGGTCTCGTCCAACCAGAAAGAGGAAAAACCTGCGGGAGAAGAATCACACTCAGGATAAAGCACATGAGCAAACATCATCGCTTCGAGTTTGTTATCAACTGCCTGCCTAAACGGCACCATATCGGTCTTCCATAACTCGTCAAAAGATCGACCGTCTATAGCATCAGCATGATGGGTATCTGCATCAGCCCAACCATGACCAGGAAAATGCTTACCCGTGGCTGACATACCTGCTGAGCGCATACCTTCTATATACGCAGTAGAGATCTCAGTGACTGTTTCATAGTCTTCACCAAACGCACGGTTACCGATCACTGTATTACGTCCATAATCAACATCCAGCACCGGCGCGAAACTCAAATCAACATCAAGCTCGCGTAATTCTGCAGCCATTAGATAGCCAAGTTCTTTTGCAGCAACAATGCCTTCAGAAGATTCTGAGAATTGCTTCGAAATAGCTTTTACCGGAGGCAGCACTGTAACCCCCTGCTTCAAACGCTGAACTCGACCACCTTCTTGGTCGATACTAATCACAAGCTCTTCACGAATCGACCGCATAGAAGCCACAAGCTCAGTAACTTGCTCTGCGTTTTCCGTATTACGTGCAAATAAAATAACGCCACCGATGAAAGGATGTTTTAGAAGATCCTTCTCCTCAGCGGTTAATTCTGTACCTTCAAGGTCAAGAAACAGGGTAACTTCAGACATAAAGATTATTCTTCAATTAAAACAGATGTACCGGCTGACACTTTCGAGAACAGCTCAATCAAATCGCTGTTTCGCATACGAATACAACCATGAGATTTAGCCACTCCCATGGGTTCCGTATCAGGTGTACCGTGGATATAGACATAGCGTTGCATGGTATCAACTTGGCCTAAGCGGTTATGACCGATTTCTAAGCCAGATAACCACATGATTCGCGTTAGTATCCAATCGCGATTAGGGAAAGCCTCAGCAAGTGCTTCCGAATAGATTTCACCAGTTTGGCGTCGACCAATAAAAACAGCGTTTTCTGGAGCGTCTGAGCCAATCATAGCGCGAATGTAGTGACGGCCTCTTGGCGTACAGCCACTATTCTTTTGTTCGCCCGGCCCATTGAGCGCGGTGGAAATAGAATAGCTCTGCAGCAGCCTTTTGCCGCTCGACAGTTCCAATGTTTGACGAGCGATAGATACTCTAATGCAGAGCATAGGATTACAAACGGCAGAAATACGTTTTATCGGCGCGCGCCTGAAGGCCAGCAGACAAAACAGGAATCATACGATGCAAGATCTGCTCTACTTCTGCACTACCTTGAAACTCACGTTTCTCAATCGCATTGAGCGTATGGAAGTTAGACAAAGTAAAAGTAATAGAACCAAGAAGGAAATGAAGTCTCCAGAAGAACTCGTCATCTTCCATCGGTGCAGAATCTTGTCGTAAGAGTTTAATGAAAGGCTGAACTTTCTCACTATAACGTTCGATCAAGAAATCGCGTAGCTCTTCCTGATTCTTCATATACGACAGCTCTAGCAGCCGCATAAATACAGATAAGGCATTGACGTTATCGCGATTCACCAAAAGCAAAGCTCGCATTAACATCTCTAAAAGCTCTTCAAGCGTAGGCTGTTGACCATCCGTATTAGCCAGACGCTGGTCTAATAGCATGCCGAGTTCATCACACAACGGCTCTAGAAACTTTTCAGCAACAGCTTGAATAAGGCCTTTCTTGGAACCGAAATGGTAGTTGATAGCAGCTAGGTTAACGTCTGCTCGACTAGTAATCTGACGAACAGTCGTTTCAGCAAATCCCTGTTCAGCAAACAAAGTTTCTGCAGCCTGCACAATACTTGCAGATGTTCCCTTATGATGCATCAGTACTCCAAACCAGCGTTTCAAACAAATGATGAATGAATTATAACGATAATCACCTGTATTAAATCAAGTCATTATTGCGTGTAAATCTTTGTTTACTACCAATTTATGAAACAAGTTTACGTATTAAACGGATTGGTAATTCCGGAAGGAAGAATAACAAGGTGAAATGAATAGGAAATGAAAGGATAAAAACCAAGGAGGCATCCGGCTAAAGGCACCTCCCCGATAACTTGAATTAGCGATTAATGATATTTTGACGCGTTAAGCGACTCCACCATTTAGTTAAGACCTTATCGCCAGAATCCGCAGCCATATCAGAGATCTTATCTTGTAGGGTTTTCTTCTGTTCGTAACGAACTTCAAAAATATCACTCTCATCTGCAGAATCCATCAAGTACTGATCAGACGTCATCAACTCATCAACCAAGTTGACATCAAGCGCCTGCTTACCAAACCAGATCTCACCAGTAGCCACCTTGTCGATATCAACAACTTCGCGGTATTCGTGAACAAAGCTCTTAAACAGCTCATGCGTTTCTTCTAGCTCTTCCTTAAACTTCTCACGACCTTTATCAGTATTTTCACCAAATACAGTTAAAGTACGTTTGTATTCACCCGCTGTAAGCACTTCGAAATCAATATCGTTTTTCTTAAGTAGTTTATGGAAGTTAGGCAACTGAGCGATGACACCAATAGAACCAACAATGGCAAATGGCGCTGCAATCAACTTATCAGCTAAACACGCCATCATGTAGCCACCGCTGGCTGCCACTCTATCTACGCAAATAGTTAGCGGAATCTCTTTACGCTTGATACGCTCAATTTGAGACGATGCAAGACCATACTCATGCACCATGCCGCCAGGGCTTTCTAAACGAATAACCACTTCATCCTGCGGTTCAGCCATCATCAATACTGCGGACACCTCCTGACGGAAAGGCTCAACTTCACTGGCTTTCACATCGCCATCAAAATCCAATACGTAGATACGTTTACGACGCGGCCCATCTTCTTTAGGTGGATTTTTCTTACGCGCTTTTTTCTCTTCTTTTTCTTTTTTCTTCTCTTCTTTTTGCATCGCTTTTAGCGTTTCTTTATCCAGAATCGCATCCTCAAGCGCTTCTTTCATATCTAAAAGCTCATCATTAAAATGAGTCACTTCAATCTCACCTTGATGACCATCTTTACGAGAACGAGAAGAAACAACAGCAATACCTGCAACAACCGCAATAATGGCAATAACAATGGTTACTGATTTAGCCAAAAACAGGCCGTATTCACTGAAAAACTCAACCACAGAGAAAACTCCGAAATAAACTATAAGTAGAAGGAACGCTAATGTATCATAAATCCCCCTTTTACCCACCCGTTTGAGATAACGCAGTAATGAGCCAAGAGATATCTGTAAGCAAAGTTGTTGAAAAATTACCGAGTCGATTTGTTTCTCAAAATGCTGCGGATCTTGAGGCCGTATTTCAATTCGAACTAGAAGACGATCAAAACTTCTATATCGAAATCAAAGCTAACCAATGCAACGTTTTAACCGGTGATCATGATGACCCTAATGTCACACTGATCATGGAAGCAGAAACAATGGTGAGTGTAATCAACGGTGAAAAAGATGGTATGAGCGCCTTCCTTTCAGGTCAGTTAAGAGCAGAAGGCAACATCATGTTAGCGACTAAACTGGGCAAGTTATTTAGCCGAGAAAAACAAACAAATTAATAAGTTATACATTCTTTATAAATTCATCTATCAACTGCCTCGAAATAGTAAATTTGGGTGGAATGGTAGGCAGATCATCAACGCTAAACCAATCTGCACTTAGGATCTCTTCGCCGTCAGGTGTAATCTCACCCTCACTGTATTCAGCCATAAAACCAAGCATAAATGAGTGCGGAAAAGGCCATGATTGGCTACAAACATATTCAATGTTTTTCACCTTAACACCCACCTCTTCCATCACCTCTCGCTCTACTGCGTGCTCTGCAGATTCTCCCGCTTCGATAAAGCCTGCTAAGGTGCTGTAGCGCCCAGATTTAAACTTGCTGGAATGCGCCAAAAGGCATTTATCATCCTTGCGTACCAACACAATAATACAAGGCGACAAGCGTGGATATTGATGATGACCGCAGGACGGACAAACCTTGGCAAGGTCCGCCTCATCCATAATCAGTTTAGTTGCGCAGCGTGGACAAAACTTAAACGAGGCATGCCAAGTTACCACTTGAGCTGCAGCAGATAAAACAGAGAACTCATCTTCGTTCGCTGTCTGAGACAAAGCCGAACGCAAATCCAGCGCCCCTAATAATAAGCACTTACCCTTATCTTTTAAAACAGCAATTCGGTAAGACTTATTAGAGATCTCAGGTAGATCAAAACGGACCTCTACATCAAGCGATTCCAGCTCTGCTTCGGTGAAAAGAAATCTCTCATTTTGATCACAAAGAAGAGACTCCCCCGCTGATAAAAAGTAGCTATTTTCCTGTAACCCCAAGACTTACCTCCACTTTTTTGACTATACAAACCTATTAATGTACGCGCTTACAACTATATAAGAACAACTATAAAGACATTAAGTATTGATTTTTGCAACCCCATTCACAAATCACTAGCCATTTCATTAAAAGGTACGCCCATCAATAATCCTAGCCTTTAGATTTAGATGATCAGCTGTTAGTCTATGCGCGCCCAAATAAAATAAGGGTATTCACCTATACCGGCAATAGCTGTTCTGAATATAGGAAACATAATAATGACCAACACGTTATCACAAGCATTTGCGAGAAATTTTCTAGGTAACTCCCCCGTATGGTACAAGCTAGCGATTATCGGGTTTCTGATACTTAACCCAATCCTGCTATTGACCTTAGGCCCTGTAGTTACAGGTTGGATCTTAATCTTTGAATTTATATTTACTTTGGCACTGGCATTAAAATGCTATCCGCTTCAACCTGGCGGTTTACTCGCCATAGAAGCCATAATTATAGGCCTTGCAAGCCCCGACTCCGTTGCTCATGAAATAGAAGCTAACCTCGAAGTCATCCTTTTACTGATGTTCATGGTGGCCGGAATCTACTTTATGAAGGACATGCTGCTCTGGGTGTTCACTAAAATACTCATTAAGGTTAGATCCAAAACGCTGCTCGCTCTACTCTTCTCTTTCTTCTCTGCATTCTTATCTGCGTTCCTAGACGCCCTGACTGTTACAGCGGTATTGATCAGTGTAGGTGTAGGTTTTTATGCGGTGTATCATAAAGTTGCTTCAGGTAAGGCTTATCACAATCCCGACCATGACCACGCAGATGACGAAGCCGTTCATGCAAACCATCAAGCGGATTTAGAAGAATTTCGCGCCTTCTTACGTAGCCTGCTTATGCATGGTTCTGTCGGTACAGCACTTGGTGGAGTATGTACGCTGGTTGGTGAGCCACAAAACCTGTTAATAGCTGAGAAAGCCGGTTGGAGCTTTCTAGAATTTTTTTTACTCATGGCCCCTATCACCCTGCCAGTTTTAGTTGCTGGCCTAGCAACCTGTGCCTTATTAGAGAAAACAAAAATCTGTGGCTACGGAGCGCGCTTACCAAAAAATGTTCGGGATATTCTTTTAGACTTTGCCGCCGAGCAGAATGGCAAGCGTACCTTGCGTGATAAAGCCGCACTCTGTACCCAAGCACTTGTTGCCGCCTTCTTAGTGTGTGCACTGGCTTTTCATGTTGCTGAAGTGGGTTTGATTGGCCTTGCGATCATCATTCTTCTGACTGCCTTTAACGGCATTGTTGAAGAACACCAGATAGGCAAAGCATTTGAAGAAGCACTGCCATTCACCGCTTTATTGGTTGTGTTCTTTTCAATTGTTTCGGTGATCCATGAAAACCAACTATTTCAGCCAATCATTAATGCGGTTTTGGCATTACCAGTAGAACAGCAACCTGGGGTATTTTTTATCGCTAACGGTGTGCTTTCAGCTATTAGTGATAACGTGTTTGTCGCAACGGTTTATATCAATGAAGTTGTTGCAGCTTTAAATAGCGGCTCGATTACACGCGAACATTTCAATTCGCTAGCCATTGCAATCAACACAGGTACCAATATCCCAAGTGTTGCTACCCCCAATGGACAAGCTGCATTCTTATTCCTACTAACATCGGCTTTAGCACCACTGATCCGCCTCTCATACGGTAAAATGGTGGTTATGGCCCTGCCTTACACAATCGTGATGAGCGCTGTGGCTTACACCTCCTTAGAGATGTACTTATAGCCAATCATCTAAAAGAAAAGGCCAGCATCCTCATGCAGGCCTTTCTGTTTTTATGAGAAACGAATGCGTATTTACACTTTGAATTTAGATACCATCGCCTGCAGTTGTTTTGATATGTCGCTTACTTGATCATTGGCATCGGCAGACTGTTTCGCACCAGCCGCTGTTTGCTCGAAGCCAGCACTAATGCTTTCTAAATCTCTTGCAATATCATCAGCAACCGCTGATTGCTGCTCGACTGCACCAGCTACTTGAATATTCATCTCACTAATCGAATTAATCGCATTATGGATACGCTCTAATGCCTGCGCTGTTTCTTCCGACTGCGCCACAGTTTGCTGTGATTGCGAGTAACTGGTTTCAATCGCTTTTACAGTATCTGCTGTACCTGATTGTAACCGCTGGATGATCTCTTGAATCTCAGTAGTAGATGATTGCGTTCTTTGCGCTAAGGTTCTGACTTCATCTGCTACGACGGCAAAGCCTCGACCCTGCTCACCCGCTCGAGCCGCCTCAATAGCAGCGTTCAACGCCAGTAAGTTTGTTTGCTCTGATATATTCTGAATGACCCCAATCACCACTTCGATATCTGAACTACTTTGCTCTAAGGTTTTAATGAATTCCACGGTTGTTTCAAGGTTACTCGCAAGATCACCTATCTCTTCCAGCGTTTTACTGATGGTCTGCTTACCTCTTTCTACCTCAGATAAACCCTCATTAGATTGGGTAGCCGAGTCTGTCGCATGCCGTACCACCTCTTGGATACTCATCGCCATCTCATTTACAGCGGCAGCAATAGATGAAGTCTTAGTTTGTTGTTGGTCGATAATATGAGAGGTTTGTTCTGATATTTGACTGGCGGAATCTGCATTAACTGAAAGGTCCTTACTGGTACTAATGATATTACCAATAAGTGATTTCAGCATTTGAGACATTTCACTTACAGATCGGTATATCCCTGTATCGCTACTCGATACCAGGAGATTCTGTGAAAGATCACCCGCTGAAATATTTTGAGTGATAGCAGCTATCTCTGCCGGCTCGCCACCAATTGGCTTACGAATTATCTTAGCGATTACATAAGACAATACCACGCCGACAATCACTGAAAAGATCGATAGCACTACAATCATTAATACCGTATTTTCAGCAAGCGCCTGTATCTCTGGACCTAGAGCATCTTGGTCTTTCTTAACCGATAATTTTACGTTTTCTAAGTCTTTCGCGATAATTGGACCAATTTTATTTAAGGTCCCATTGATTAAGCCATTTCGCTCTTCAATGATCTCAACGACCTTTGCAAAAGTAGATATATACTGCTCGTGCTGCTCTTTAAATATTCGCAGGGACTCTCTACGATTTGGGTTTTGTAGATTTACATCTAAATCCTCAACAAAAGGTGCGATTTTCTCCTGAAGCTCCTGTTTTGCTCTCGCTTCGTCTTCTGAAGAATTTGTAATTAGATACTTAGCCACATACAAACGACCTAACAACAGGTGCTCTTGAACCTGAGCACCATAATAAGCAGCTGTAGCATCACTATCAGCATAAGCAGATGTGATAATACTCGACATCTGTTGTCGCATAGCCAAACCAGAGGGATCTAGCTGATTTTTAACCAACTTATTTCGCGCTCTAAAGAGCTCAACTACTTTGGTAAAGCCATCTTTGTATGTTTTTAGATTTTGTGCAGATTTAGCAACTAACTCAGCTCGTTCAGGCTTTTGAATCTCAACCTTTGCTTCACCCATAAAGCTTTCAACTTTCGCTAAACGCTCATCATATTGCTTAATCGATTCTTCACTACGCTCATTCAGGAATTTTAGGACGCCTAGGCGAACCATGAGCATATTGGCCTGCAAACGACCTGCTAAATTTGTATCTCTGGCAAGACCGCGATACTCGACTACACCGTTATAAACACTACTCACGCCGACCCAAGACGCGATCGAGATGACTGCTAGAAGTATGATAATCGATGAAAAGCCCGCACTAATCTGAGCGGTTAGTTTAAGTTTCTGAAACATATTACAACTCGCTTCATGAGACTCTTCCCTAAGACTCGTGCTGATTTGTTTAAGGTTTAAACATCAGTGTAGTTCAGAAAATCTTAATGCAAGGGTGATTTTTAAGAGGAGGCTTATATGAAAAGTGTCACGAACCGTATTTAAAAAGAACCAATACAGCCAAAACGAGAGCACTAAAACCAATTATCGAAATCAAAGGTTTTCGCCTGATATATATAACAGGCAATTATTAATACTTACCAATAATCTGGATTATTAAAAGCTTTAACACAGCCTAATTTCCCTTTTGAAGGTTGGATATCTTGATTATTCAGCATTTGCGCAAGCCACCCTATTGGCTGACTCAACGGATAAGGCGGCTCGATTAATTCAGTGCTAACTTGCTTAAATCCAGTTTTTGAATAGAAAGCCGGATCACCATAAGTAACCACCAGCACTACACCTAGATTTTTTAATTGTTCTAATCCGAATCCAATCAGCTTTTGGCCAATACCCTTTCCTTGGTAATCACTATCAATAGCCACAGGTGACAACATAAATCCTAGCGTTGGAGCTGGTATCGTAAGACGGCTGAAGAATATAGCGCCAACTAAATGATCACTCTCAAGGGCACAAAACCCAAGCAGATCGTTTTGTCGAGTTTCGTCTACCAACTTGGTTACCAATTGCTTTAGTAACCGTCCTTCCTCCTCACCAGCAGACGCTGTAAAAACTTCTTCGAACAGATCTACAACTTGATGAGCATTACTGTGATTAATTATTGAGAATTCGATAGTCATCTAACACACCCATTTTTTAGCCCGCTATGCCAATCAAATTCGCAAACACAATTAAGCTAATAATAGTCAAAACACCAACGGCTATTGCATATTCAGGTTTAGAATTGAGTTTCGGATATCTACCGATGGTTATAAATTTCAAAACACACCAGCCAATTGACCAACAAACGATGTAAAAACAAAACTCCACTACAACCCAAATCAGAATACGAACAATACCACCCAATATTAAAACCAAGGCCTCTTCCATGATCACACAAGCTCCCTACTATCATTATTAAGCTTAATGTAATCACATGTAGCTAGATTAAAAACCTCAATGTTTTCATCTAAGACTCACAGGTTTATCGAACTTATAATAACGAGACTAAGCCGATAAATAGCTACAATCGACCTGCTTGAAAAGCTTGCCGTATACAATACTTCGCAACAATTTTATGAAATGGTTTGATCAAAGCCATATAGATCTTGCCTGACTTAGTCTTTAAGTTGACCAAGGTTGATACTGCAAACGCTTCATCCGAAGTTTTCATAACGGACAACCACATATCCATATTAGGCTCATAGGCACCGCAAACAACCTCAGTATCTGTGACGAGTTCTATATTCAGAAAGCCCGCTTTTCGGCCCTCCTCAATCTCATCCAAACTCAGCGACATTTCAGTAGAACTCGCCGAGAAACCGAACACTTTCACAACAGCGTTTCTAAGCTTGAGTGCTAACTGAATACTCTTAGGCAGATAGCCAAAAATTCGATGGTAAACATCCTTAGCATTCAAATCGGCATGGCGAACAGTAACTTGAAATGAGTCTCGGTAATAGCTTTCGCTCTCCTTACCGTTGATTGTCGTTGTTGATGGGAATTCGATTTCTGAAATCATCTTATTACCTTTATGGGCAACCATCTGTCATCTGTTCTGTTGAATTTAATTCAGCAATTTTCTTAATAGCTAAATTATGATGCGCATACCTTGTGGAGTAACTTTTAATCAATTTCCTACTAAGAAAAAACGTACAGAGCCCGTAGAAGGTTTCTTCCTGTAGCAAAGCACAACTACCCTCGCCATCAGGAAAAATGGTAAATACTCTATGTCCACTTAATAGAAACCTAGAAAATGGCAATGATCCAACCCACTCCAATCGCTCATTTTCGATACTGCGATAATCCCTTAATCAGATCCTCACTTTAAAGCCCGACATCTCGGTCTTTAAACATTTAGGAATACCATCCTGTATGTCGACTTGAACATCGGACTTATGCCATTCATTCCAGACCGAAAAATCCGATATAACTTTCCAGACATCACTAGCTTAAGCATTAATTTTGGTCTGAACACTTACATCCACAGTCATGAGGTTATTCCTAGATTTAATACTTAAAGACTCAGCAACGCTTACTTCGTTGCGATATCAATATCCATGCTTAAACCAACTCGATATCTAAACAGCCTAAGAGCCTAATTGCTTCAAAGCGATCAAACTTCGCCTTTTTTAGGTTGTTACTAAATATATCGATATCGAAGTCAGTTGCATTGGTGAAATCGACCTTAGACAGTGTGGTTTTCTCAAACATAGAACTTGAAAAATCAGTGCCTGTGAAATTAGAACTCGTGAAGTCAGCGTCTCTGAAATCTACGCGATGCGCAATACAGCTCTGAAGCACAAGATCGGGTAACGACAAGCCATGAAAAGAACTGTCATTAAGAATGGAATCATAAAACTTGATAGGAGAATTAAATAAAAGTCTCGGCCAGACGCCCTTGGCCCAATCAATACCAATCACTTTAGATCCCCGAAATACAACATCAGAGAATTTACTGTACTCGATATTAACTACGCTCAAATTACACTTGGTGAATTCGCATTCAACAAAGCTACACCGATTGAATGTGGCTTCAGAAAAATTGCAGCCTATAAATTTACAAGCTTCAAACTGCTTTGAAGATATCTCTACCCCAGAAAGATCTTCACTTTCAAATGTTTCGGAACAGTATTCGTTTTTATCCCAAATACTCACTATATATCCTCATCGCTACAGGGATTACCACTTCATTTGGCAGGTACAATACCACATCTAAATCACGCGTTTGGGCTAGTGCTCCATTAGCCACCGACCATTCACTAATCGAAGCTCAAGCCCGATCTTTGTCCCTTCAACCGCAACACCTGCACGCTTACCATTCTCGGAGTATTTAACACTTAATTTAATCTCTTCTGGAATCTGCACCCTACGTCTGACTTTCTCCAATTTCTCTGCTGAAAAAAATCGTAGATCTTCTTCAATTACGATTGTTTGTATGGACTCAAAGTCACCGGTTTGAAGTAACACCAGAAAGCTCATAGCCACTTTCTCAGGCTTACTGAAATCAACATCCTGCGCTTGCGCTGTAACCGAACTAAATGAAAATAAAATTGAAAATATAAAGGAAACTACTTTTACCACTGAAACTACTCCTAGAGCCCTATGCTAATACTTGGAAATTTTATGTGTTTTCCAGATCCTGCTCTTTGTATAGTCGAATGACCTCTTTCGCAAATCTCTGCTGCTGCGAGGAAAGCTTAGGTAGGATACTGAATTCACCTTCAAAGTAATCAACTGCCATACTAGGCACTTCATATTCGGTGTTTCTGGCTCGATCAGAGGCCAGATAAGTAAGAAAAGATAAGGCGTAATACTTCGCAGATGATTCATTCATCCACATAAGCGGGCACATATACCTAATATCGTAATGCTCAGGATCGACTTCGCTCCAAGCCTTACCTGGGAAGTAGGACTCCACATCTCCCAATTCCATATCAGCCTCCGAAGCAGAACTAATATCCGCGATAAAACCTTTAGGTTTAGGGATTGATTTCCATTCATTGATTAGTGATGTGATATCCATATATCTTGTTTACTCATATCTCAAAGCTAAGATGTGGAACCCGTTATTCGTACGGAGTCATACTAGAAAGGCTTGTTATAGTTTTGGGCGGTATGATGTAAAAAATGTATCGCCTTCCGTTCGAATTAATAACTGAGCTTCTTCTGGTTTCTGCCATTCCACTTTGTGGAACTGTTCAATGAATTCCTCCACATTGAGATAATCAACCGCCACCATAAATACATCACAACTCATTCTTTTATTACCTCCCGCATGAACCTCTACATCCGAAAAGCGTGTTCCTTGATAATTTCGATATAGATAGTCACTCAGGATATCGACACTTCCAGTATCACTGCGCATCCAAGCCCCATCTTGAATTGCAGTTGTCAAAATCACATTAGTTATACAAGTCATAGAGACTCCAAGAAAAAATGATGGATAGCATGAGAGATGAGTAACGCTTGTGGCACGGGCAGACGCGCAGCGGCTGTCCTAGCCAGCTTTGCTGGCGGATGTGGCCACCCTTGTTAGGTGTTTTTATTAAGTTGAAGTAATACGTCATTTGCTTCCTTTCTCAGTTCAAGATCATCGATGATCTCTGCCAAATCGTAGACTTCGCCAGCTAATTGAGAGCCTAATTCAACGTGCCCCGCTTCTATGTAATTCTCTGCCATAGATAGCTTTATTGAAGCGCTATAATTTGAAAGCCCTAAGTTTTCCGCACTTCTTAGTGCCTTTTTATAGAGATTTAGAGCGATATCGGAATCGGTAGTAAAGTCAGCTAAAGTTTCCCATAGAAATGGATGTCCATTCCCTGCGCTTTCTGATTTCTCACATAATTCTTTCAGTAGGCTATATGAACTCCAAATACTTCTTTGATCATTAGATTCAGATGCATTCACAATATCTAAAGCTATCTGATGTACTTGATCATAAAAAGGCGGCTTCATATTCATGATACCTAACGCCGCCATAAAGGGCGGAGCGCTGGCAACGTCCAGCCCAAAGGGCGATTTTTGATGTTCTTGTTATGTGTTGCCATCACTACGCTTCCTTGTGATGAGAATACTTAAAAGGCAGGTAAATAAAACTAGACCGAAATTCACTAATAGCTCTTTACCTCGCACATTCACAAAGATAGCTGGCACAGATAAATAGTAGCGAACATAGTCACTGCCCTTTTGTATTTCATATTCTCCGCAGTCCCTTTCTGAATAGTCTCTTACGCCATCTTTGACTGGAACATGTATATCTAGGACGTATAAATCACGCACTATCGTTCCGGCAAAAGCTAGTACGACAGATAGAAAAGTAATTTTAAAGAAGCTGACCATATTTTTTACACATAACGCCTAAAGCAATTGCGCGCATAGCGCGCCGAAATGACTTTTCTTGTTAGGTGCAAACTCAATCGCTAGTAAGTTCAACATTGCTCGCCCCATGCTCTGATTTAAGTTTTTCATTAAGGCCAAGATAAAACTCCCGATAAAGGAGTGGCTCACCAAATGCTGTTTGGTCACTTACTCTAACGGAATACCCACCTCTCCCATCTGTTGTTATCTCGACGATTCCTCCGCGACCACAGTCAAACGCTGGATCACCATTAGGCAGAAAAAAACTTTCGCATTCATACCCATTGGCATCAGCAAAGTCGATTATAAGACTCTCCAAGTCGACTACATTTGTGACGCCTGGTGATATAGCTATATATCGATGAAATACAGCATCACAACCTGACAGAAAGAATAGAGTTACTAGAACAATTAAGAAATGTCTCATTTCAGACACCTAACGCCTAAAGCAGCCGCGCCGCAGGCGTCGGATGGCTTTTCTTGTTAGGTGTGAAGCTAAATAATATTTTCATTGTAAAGCTCTCTTAAGTGGCCAAGGTCGATGTTCTTTGTATTAAGAACGTAAAGACCATTTGCATGAGATGTTTGAGCAGAAGAATGAAGGTACTGAAAAATTGACCAATCCATAGCTCTAACCTCTTTCCCTAAATCACAACACTGATCAAAAACTTGGTCATGATGCTTCGTAAGTTCAGGTATTGTAGCTCCACCACTTTCATGAAATTTAACTTCAGATATGTCAATTTCACTAGGCCACAGCGAGATGACTGTACTAAACGCTTTCTCAAAATCCATTTGACACCTAACGCCTCAATAAATGGCGCGCAGAGCGCGTCAAAGCGAAGCGGTTTAATTGATTTGTTATATGTTTTTCAGCTGATTAAATCTTAACCCCAAAAACACACCAACAAATGCTGACAAACTGTAATAGCTTAAACGTTCTAAATTCGCAGTCACTTGCTCAAAGGTAGGCAGTCTTGAAAATTGAATATCTGGGAATGTAGCTAAAGCAACCAACGGAATAGCTACAACCACTCCACACACGAACCGAACTTTCAATGACGTTGAATGTTTGTTTATAAACCCCATTGCAAAAAAGCATGCTAAGACTAAGCCTATGTATTTTATGCCCCTGACAAGCTCCAATCGACTTCTTACTTCCTCTAAACCAAGGCTTGGATTTGGCATCATATTTAAAACGACAAGGTTGATAACAAAAAAAATACCTAAAGCGGAAAACAATGAAGCTAAAAACGATTGATAATTCATAAAGTGATTACCGACATATAACGCCTAAAGCAGCCGCGCAGTATGCGTCGGATGCCTTTTCTTGTTATGTGTTTGGTAGTAGCCATATGTATAGCGGCAACGTTAGCCATAAGCTCCCAAACACTCCATGTTTAATTAACAGACCTTTATTTCCATGCTGTGACCCCAAATAAATAGCTGCCACTAATACCAGTACTGCAACAAAAACCGCCCAAAACATACTAATAAAAATTGAAGTCCAAATAATACATACACTAATTAAACTGCCTTGAACCACAGTCCTAATGGCTTCTTTTGGGTTCTCTTGATTCTTAGTCGTCAACCAAACCATACCAATATAAAGACCTATGCAGACAAATGTAAAAATGAATATCTTCATGGTTGATTACACATAACGACGCGTTCAGCCGTTTATCGGCTGCAACGCCTTGTTAAGTTTTTCTTTGGCGCCAACAGCAGTGATAAGTGGCGCCAAATCATTAAGCGTTTGTATTTTGTCTAAGAAAGGCACTGCATGTTCAGAGAGCATAGCTCTCCCTCTTTTTTCGAAGTCTCGGAGAAATCCTTCCTCGGTTCGACAAAATAATTTTTCACTACGAAATCCAACACCACGCTTGCTATGCACATGACCATGCATAGGACACCCAATGTTATCAGGGTGTTTTTCAGAAAACTCTTCATCCAAAAGCGGAGAGTGAGCAAATGCTAAAATATCGTATTTGGGGCTTCGCTTTGCTCTCCACGCAACTACATAGTGATAAATATTACCCTCGGTTTTTCTCCAAAATACAGCCGTCTTTGAGTTGTCGGTTGTGAATCCATGCGACTCTAACGCGCTGCCAAAGCACTGCTCTACTAATCGATATCTTTTCGCCGTCGATATTTGTCCTGATTTTGTTAGCATATCTCTCCTGAAACTTAACGCCTAAAGCAGCCGCGCAGTATGCGTCGGATGCCTTTTCTTGTTAAGTATTGAGCTTTGGTAATGGCTTTCACCAAAACCACCAACGATTGACGATATTCTTCCAAAAATAATCGCCATATTTCATAGCCCAAAGCCCTGATAAAAACGTAGCTATTCCAACTAATAACCAAACAATGTCAGGGCTATCCAGTCGGATAGTAAAAAGTAAATTAAAGGTTATTAAAGATGACAGAAAACCAAATACGGCACCGCAGATAAAACGTATGACTTTTGCTTCCATGTCAGAAGGAAGATCTTCCATGTTTATACTTTCCCTTTGGCTTGATACTTAACGCCTAAAGCAACCGCGCAGTATGCGTCGGATGCCTTTGCTTGTTATAACTTTAACCTTTCAAATGATTCGGGTTCACTTCGTCACATTGGACGTAAAGTACCCACCATTTTCTATTTAGGTACTCTTTGTAGTGACCTGTAACTTGATACGATTTTTCAGATACAACCTTTATAGGGCTTTTACAGACTGGGTACACACCACCTTTGGGTGGAAAAGTTGGTATAAAAGAAAATGTATCCTTAGCCACCCATTCTCTTTCTTCTGGAGTTGTAGTGTTTATTCCAAATGCATCCAGTGCCCCAACTTTGTTTTCATACATATGTATTTCAAAGTTATGAGTATCAGCCTGAACTTCTTTGTACCTAATAGCTCCATCGTGAATAAAGGTTGCGGAAATACCTTTGGTATTGGCACCTGTGCAACCTGCAAGGTAAAGAGATACCAAGGCAACAGAAGCGAATTTGGCAAAGTGCATGTTCATATCCTTATTGAGTTATAACGCTTGTGGCACGGGCAGGCGCGCAGCGGCTGTCCTAGCCAGCTTTGCTGGCGGATGTGACCACTCTTGTTATAAATCAAACCCCAGCCCGACGTAATTTTGTCAAAAAATAACTAATTCCGCTGGCCCTGAAAGCTAACAATATTCCAGCTATTAACTCTACGCTAGGGCCTATTAAATATGTTACATAGATAGCAACATCTTGGACTGATACATAAGTTCCACTCCATATTCCTATAAATGAAGTGGGTAATTGTGAAATAGCAGAGACGATAAAGAAGACACCTAAAACGCTAAGCAGCACTTCTTCAAGATCTGGCTTCGGCGAATCTGTATCTGGGAATTGCTCTATAACTGAATTGCTCAAGCTCCAGAGTTTACGAGTCATGAGCCAGGCCACTATAAGGGTAATAGCAGTAACAATAGCAGGTAATGTAGGTGTTTTATCTAAATCAGGAAAAGTAGCGTAAAGCCCCCAAATTGATGGGATTGAAACCACTGCCATCACTATGAAATAGATGGCAAAAAGTTTGAAACAAATTGCCGAAATTAGCTTCCCGCTCACATTGTGCCCCTTGATTTATAACGCCCGCATTTGTGGCTGGTTTGGAGCGCAGCGGAAAACCAGTCCAGCAACATGCGCTTGTTAGGTGTTTTCTTCACTTGGAACATGCGCTTTCCATTGTTCTTTTACGTAATCATAGAAACCATCCAATTCGGGAGCTTGAACAACTTGCGCTAGCTCTTGCCCTGATTGCGAAAGTAATACTTTGCCTATGGACAATTTATTGTCTTGGTCATTTTCCATTTCCAACGGTAAAAGTTGACCGCAATAAGCTACCGCGAAATTCTTTGGCAATCCTTGTCGGCTAAAACCTGATATTGAATTAAACTGAATCAGTCCTAGGCTATCTAAATGAGACAATGTGCTAAAGTTGATCCCTAGATCGTTATAGATGGCAGCTTGGCTATCAAAGATCAGAGGGGTGAAGTTCCCAAAAGCCCACCCAAACCTACATAAAGTCTGGAACAGTTCTGCATCTTTTTTATCGAGGTCACCAAGTAGATTCACTGTGCGTCTGGAAAATGAGCCTGGTGTATTTGCCTCACCAGCAAGAACATTAGCCCATATAGTTTGCATTTCATCATCCGAAACAATTCTAGACTTATCGAAGAAATTTGTGACCCAGTCATCTTCCATATTAGAAGGGTCGGATTGTTCGTCAAGATGAGGAATAGATTTCTTAGTTATTTCCTCCATGTTCTCTTGCCGGTTAGCTTCCTCTTCAACAAAACGGTGCATTGCTCTGCGATGCAAGTCAGTAATTTCTATCTCTGATTCTGCCTTAATCAAGCTGGCCTCAGCTTCTGCCTTTGCAACACGCTTGATCTGCCATGGTTCAAATACGCCGCCAAGTGCAGAAGAAACCTTTTCAATTAAAGTGTTAGCAGGCTTAGAAATCTCGCCAAGATTTACTAATGATGTGGAATTGTCATCTGACATTGTTTACACCTAACATTTGTATATACGGGGGTCCGTATATCTACCCTAACCGTAGTTGTTTAATAACAGATGTAAGGATTTGAAAAGGAAGGATTAATTCTGAAGTGCTACAGATTCTTCCGTGACAAACCGCGCATGCGCTATATCAATTGATATACGGGGGTCCGTGTATCTACCCCAGCTAGACTTCCATCTGTCTGATTTATTTACTTTTTTAACTTAATCTTGGTAGCAAAACAAGCAAGACGCATCTAGATAATTCACTAATTCGGTCACTTAATTTGCCAACCCACAAATATACTGTATATTTATACATATATTACATGGAGGTAATTGGTATGGCTCAGAGCCCTTTTCTTAATAAAGTACGCAAGGAAATTCGGTTACGTGGTTACAGCATTCGTACCGAGAAAACTTACATCTACTGGATTAAGCAATTTATTTATTTCCATAAGAAGAAACATCCTGAGGCCATGGGCGCAGAAGAGGTAAAGAGCTATCTATCAAGTATGGCGGAAAACCGATCAGTGGCCATTAATACCCAAAAAGTAGCATTAAACGCTTTGGTTTTTCTTTATCACAAAATCCTTAATCGCCCGTTGGGCGATCTTAATTTCCGTTATGCAACTAAACAGCGTCACTTACCTACCGTTTTAACGCCCACTGAAGTTCAAAAAATCATTTCATGTACGTCAGGGCGAAATCAGACTGTTTTTAAGCTCCTTTATGGCAGCGGCCTGAGATTAAACGAATGCTTAAGGTTAAGAATTCAGGATGTGGATTTAGAGCAAAATGCATTAACCGTTCGAGATGGGAAAGGTAACAAAGATAGAAAAACCTTACTAAGCCCATCGGTAAAGCCTGAACTTAAAAAGCTCATTGATACAGCCAAGAGTATTCAGCAACAAGACAATGAACGTGGTATTGGCCCTTCTATGCCATATGGGCTTAATAAAAAGTATCCGAATGGCTTTAGGCAACATAAGTGGATGTACCTGTTTCCTTCCACCAGCATCTGCTGCTATCCAGACTCTAAAGATCAATGCCGTCATCACTTGCATGACACCGTAATAGGCAAAGCGTTACGACAAGCAGTAATAGAATCAGGTATTACGGACAAAAGGATTACTTGCCATACATTCAGACATTCTTTTGCAACGCACTTATTACAAGAAGGCAGAGACATTCGTACGGTCCAAGAGCTGCTCGGCCACAACGACGTTAAAACAACTCAGATTTATACCCATGTGTTGGGCCTGCATTACGCTGGCACCAATAGCCCATTAGAACGGCTTAATTTTGAGTAAATTGACAATCAGACCCTGATACAAAAAAAACGCCCGAAGGCGTGTTTAATAATTGCTTTACGCTCGATCCACCCCAACATCAAAACGAAGCAGACATATAGTCATCCATTTTTATAATGTTGAAAGTACTTCCCATTCTTTCAACATGAAAGACCCTTTGGTCGAAACCGGCTTTTCTATCATTTAGCGGTAATGGTTCATATTTATAACGAACATGGGCTTTAAAACTCTCACCCTGCCCTTCAAGACGTACTTTTTCGATATAGGCAATCTTAAACTCACCAGCCCACATTCCTTCGTGATCGTAATGATGCGTAATAAGGCGCTTTAAACGCTCCATATTAAAACGCTTTTCTTTCACTACCTTTTTGGCTGTAACAGCGTTACAGGTCCAAACATGGTTGCCACAGTATTCACCACCAGAACGTTTCAGACACTCACTCAACGCGATATTGTTTGCGTTTTGCTTGTTATCTGCCTTCCCCCAACCATAAGCAGTGCCTACGTCTCCACTAATCGTGCGATAAGCACCGCATCGATTAACACCAGACAACTCCAAGACAACCGAGCAACTACCACCACGACTATTACATTCACTTAATGCTCGATTGTTCGCTTGAGATTGTGAACTATAGTCATGGGACCAACCAAAATAGAATCCATTATTTCTGTCTACTGCCAAGGCACCGAATTTACCATCAGCCATTGCAGAGGTTGATAACAATGGCACTGCGATCATCGCGATAAGTGACTTTTTCATTGAGACTTGTCCTTAATCTATCAATTAGTTCTCACTAGGCATAAAGCTTCAAAGCCTATGCTCATGTTAATCTACAAGGCGATCAGCCCTGAGTCGTATTTTCATAATGCAGACCAAAAAAAACACGCTGTGAAAAGCGTGTTTTTCTTAACCAATCTGAGATTAGATCTCAGTTTTCCCACCCATGTATGATTGTAGGGCTTCTGGAATTTGGATCTTACCGTCTGCAGTTTGGTAGTTTTCCATAACGGCTAGCAGTGTACGACCTACCGCTAGACCAGAGCCATTTAGCGTATGTAGAAGTTCAGGCTTACCTGTTTCTGGGTTTCTCCAACGTGCTTTTAGGCGACGTGCTTGGAAGTCTGTCATGTTAGATACAGAGGAGATCTCACGGTACTTATCCTGACCTGGTAACCACACTTCGATATCGTATGTTTTAGCAGAGCTAAAGCCTAGATCGCCACCACATAGTGTTACTACACGGTATGGTAGGTTTAGTTTCTGTAGGATGGCTTCAGCATGACGGATCATGTCTTCTAGCGCATCCCAAGACTTTGATGGCTCAACGATCTGTACCATCTCAACTTTTTCAAACTGGTGCTGACGGATCATACCGCGTGTATCACGACCAGATGAACCTGCTTCAGAACGGAAACAAGGCGTGTGCGCTGTGTACTTCATTGGCAGCTGAGCGGCATCAACGATTTCGTCACGAACGATGTTTGTTACTGGTACTTCTGCCGTTGGGATCAGGTAGTACTGACGATCACCGAACGGTACTTTAAACAGATCTTCTCCAAACTTAGGTAGCTGACCGGTACCACGAAGGCTGTCTTCGTTAACCATGTACGGTACGTAAGTTTCTGTGTAACCGTGCTCTTCAATCTGTGTATCAAGCATGAACTGGATAAGCGCACGGTGTAGACGCGCCAATTTACCAGTCATTACAGAGAAACGAGAACCGGTCAGTTTAGCAGCCGTTTCAAAATCTAGCTCACCACTCTTTTCACCAAGCGCAACGTGATCTTGTGGTTCGAAGTCGAATTCACGCGGTGTACCCCAACGGCGTACTTCTACGTTATCTTCTTCGTCGGCACCTTCTGGTACTTCATCACTTGGGATGTTTGGTACGCCAGAAAGTAGCTCTTCCAAGTTGTCCTGAAGGTTATTCAGCTCATCTTTAGCTGCATCTAGCTTGTTACCGAGATCAGCAACTTCTGCTAGCAATGGCTGGATATCTTCACCAGCAGCTTTTGCTTTACCAATGCCTTTCGATCGTGTGTTTCGCTCGCTCTGTAGGTTCTCAGTTTCAACCTGAAGCTGTTTACGCTGGTTTTCCAGCTCAACAAACTGATCAACCGGGAATTCAAAACCTTTTTTCTTCAGCAGCTGTGCTACTTCTTCCGGGTTAGCACGGACAATTTTTGCGTCGAGCATGAGCTTTTAAAACACCTATGTATAAAGATTAAAACAAGCGTGTAAACCAAAGGCCGCCATACATGGCAACCAAACACAGTAGAACGCTTAATAATATATAAATCGCAGCCGACATCATATGCCCTTGCTGCAGCATTGCGACAGTTTCTAACGAAAAAGTAGAAAAAGTTGTGAATGCGCCCATGAAACCAACCATTAATAGCGGTCGCATCTCTGGACTGAGTTTGGATTTTTCTAGAATTAGAACAAATAACACGCCCATTAAAAAGGAGCCAACCACGTTACAAGTTAGCGTGCCGTAAGGAATTCGATGCTCAGCATTATTCAGCAAACTACTTACCCAATAGCGACCTAATGCCCCCGTTGCACCACCTATGGCAATTGCGATGAGATTTAACATCCCTTAATCCTTTCCCTGCGGTTATTCGTCTGAATAGCGTTTGAGCGGGCTTTGTTGATCGAGCTGTTTAAGGCGACGTAATTTCTCACCAATTTTCAGCTCCAAGCCTCTTTCTTGAGGATGATACCACTGCTGATCTGCAATTTCTGGCGGTAAATAAGATTCTCCAGCCGCATAGGAACCGGGTTCATTATGCGCGTAGCGGTATTCATCACCGTAGCCCATCTCTTTCATCAAGCTGGTTGGTGCATTTCGAAGATGAACCGGCACTTCATAGTCTTGCTGTGCCTTAACGTCTGCCATGCATTGATTGAAAGCCTGATAAACTGCATTACTCTTTGGCGCAGAAGCACAGTAGATAGCGGCTTGTGCTATTGCCCTTTCACCTTCTGCCGGTCCTACTCGATCAAATGCATCCCATGCTGACAAGGCAACTTGCATAGCGCGTGGATCAGCATTTCCAATATCTTCGGAGGCAATCGCCACCAGCCGCCTTGCTATATATAAAGGGTCACAACCACCATCCAGCATCCGGCAATACCAATACAAAGCCCCATCTGGGGATGAGCCTCTTACTGATTTATGAAATGCAGAAATTTGATCGTAAAAGATATCGCCCTGTTTATCGTAACGACGACCCGTAGAACGCAATACTTCAGCAAGAACCTCTTCATTAATCAGTTCAGTTCCATCCGCCTGTATTTCGGCTAGATCCGTTGCAATCTCTAACAGGTTTAGGGAACGTCTGGCATCACCGTCCGCAGCTTGCGCTAAACGCGCTAACATATCGTCGGTAATCTGGAAGTTTCTGCTACCCAGCCCTTTTTCGCTGTCGTGAATTGCGCGGTGAAGAACCTCTAGAATCTCGCTTTCTTGGAGGGACTTTAAGGTGTACACCCTCGCACGCGAAAGTAAGGCGTTGTTCAACTCAAAAGATGGGTTTTCTGTGGTTGCGCCCACAAAGATGATGGTGCCGTCCTCTACATAAGGTAGAAAGGCATCCTGCTGGGATTTGTTAAAGCGGTGAACCTCATCCACAAAGAGGATCGTTTTCCGGCCACTTTGCATCGAATGCTGCTTTGCTTGCTCTACCGCGATGCGAATATCTTTTACGCCCGATAAAACAGCAGAAAGCGTAATAAAGTGCGCATCAACATGGTGAGCAATCAATTTTGCGAGCGTTGTTTTCCCTACACCTGGCGGCCCCCAGAACACCATAGAATGAGCAACGCCCTGTTCTAATGTAGTACGCAGTGGTTTGTCTGGCCCTAATAAGTGGGACTGACCAATATATTCGGTCAGTGTTCTTGGACGCATACGAGCCGCTAATGGCTCGTATGCAGGCGCTTGGGAAAATAGATCCACTCTATTCCTCAATATCTACAATAACGTCTGTTCCTTCTGGAACACGGAAATAAAAGCTTTGATTGGTCAATTCTGGGTTCAGTGTCTGCTCTGCAAATACAACAGATGTGCGCTGGCCCAGAGAGTCTTCTAGCATCAGTTCAGAGATCACATTGCCAGCAAACGCTAAACGAATACGACTGAAACTGTATTGATCGGATTTCGGTTTAAGATCAAATATCTGCTCACTTCCGGTATCTTCGACTAAACGAACTGCGTAAGTTTTCTGCAGCTCACCAATTTGGCCATTTAAAATCAAAGCGGGTGCGCTATCTTGTTGAGTATCTGCGGCTCTTTGCGTCACTTGTTCTAAATCAGGATCATAGATCCAGATATATTCGCCGTCAGAAACAATCTCTTGTGGGAATGGTTGCTGAGTTTCCCAACGAAAACGATTCGGCTTCGCTAAAAGAAGACTACCCTCTGTTTTCTGTGCTTCACGGCCATTCTCAGCCAAGGTAACTTGCTCAAACTTGGCTGAAAAGCTGTCGTAACCTTGTAGTAGCTCATTCAGTTTATTGGCACCATCGGTTGCGGCCATTGCAACACTACTCCCTGCGATAAGGCAGGCTGATGCGGTATGAATAGCAATTTTCTTAATGTAGCTCGTTAATCTCATACTAAACCTTTAAGGTGATATTACATCTCACCGTTCGGAGATGGGGCTAATACTTCACGTTGCCCATTACTGCCCGCTGTACTTACGACACCTGCCGCTTCCATCGCCTCAACCATTCTTGCTGCGCGGTTATAACCAATTTTCAATTTACGCTGCACGCTAGAAATTGAGGCTTTGCGGGTTTCCAATACAAATGCGACCGCTTCGTCATATAGCGGGTCTTGTTCATCATCGAACAGTGAACCTGAACCTCCGCCGTCTGAAACGGCATCACCTTCCGTAATTTCAGTAATATAATCTGGCTGACCTAGTTTCTTCCACGCCTCTACCACACGATGCACTTCATCATCGCTTACAAATGCACCGTGCACACGATTTGGCAAACTTGTACCTGCTGGTAGATAAAGCATGTCACCCCAACCTAACAGGTGCTCTGCGCCAGACTGATCCAAGATTGTTCTGGAATCGATTCTTGAAGATACCTGGAAGGCTATACGCGTTGGAATATTCGCCTTAATTAGACCGGTAATAACATCAACCGAAGGACGTTGTGTTGCAAGGATCAAGTGAATACCTGCAGCACGTGCCTTTTGGGCGATACGTGCAATCAGCTCTTCTACTTTTTTACCTACGATCATCATCATGTCGGCGAATTCGTCAATCACAACAACTATGTAAGGTAGTGGTTCAAGCTCAGGTGCTGGCGTACCGAATGGCTCGCCATGCTCCTCTGCATTCCAAAGTGGATCTAAGAGAGGTTCACCTTTCTTACGGGCTTCTTCAATTTTGTCGTTGAAGCCTGCTAGGTTACGTACACCCATCTTAGCCATAAGACGGTAACGTCGCTCCATCTCACCTACACACCAACGCAAACCCGATGCAGCATCTTTCATGTCGGTGATCACTGGCGTTAATAGATGTGGAATACCTTCATAGATTGAAAGCTCCAACATCTTCGGATCAACCAGGATTAGGCGAACCTCTTCTGGTGTTGCTTTAAATAGCAACGAAAGAAGCATGGCGTTTACACCTACCGACTTACCCGAACCGGTTGTACCCGCCACCAGCAAGTGAGGCATTTTGGCAAGGTTTGCTACCACAGGATTACCCGCAATATCATTGCCTAAACCAATGGTCACTTTAGAACCAGCTGAAAGGTACGGTTTAGAACTCAGCACTTCACTCAAATGTACGGTTAGACGGGATTCATTTGGTATTTCGATACCAACAACAGACTTACCTGCAATAACCTCTACCACGCGCACGCTAGTAACCGCCATTGAGCGTGCAAGATCTTTAGCTAGGTTAGTAATCTTGCTGGCTTTAACGCCCGGTGCTGGCTGAATCTCAAATCGAGTGATTACAGGGCCTGGATTTACCTCTACGACCTCTGCAATAACATTAAAGTCTTTTAGCTTACTCTCAAGCAAGCGAGACATCTGCTCTAACTCATCGGGTGAGTAACCTGTATCAGTATTCAGTTCTGGCGGGTCTAACAGTTCTAACGGTGGAATCTTGCGTGCAGGTTTACGTTTCGGCGCACCGGCTTCGTCTAAACCAAGCTCCTTATCTTGCATTGGTTTATGCGTTTCAGATAGAGGTACGATTTTAACCTGTGGTTTAGGGTCTTCCGCAGCTACTGATGGTGTTACAACTGGAGCAGGTGTTGAAACAGGACGCACAACTTCTGGCTCTTCCACAGCTTGATGTACAGGTTCCGCTTGCACTGGTTCAGACGCTGTAAGAATTTCGCCGGTTTCAATATCAATCTGTTCTTCGATCGGTTGTTCAACCTTAGTTTCTTGGCGAGCACGCTGTGGTCTTACCAAAGGCACTTCCTCAACTACTGGTTCCTTATTTTCAGCAGTATCAGTTACACCTGTAGAGCTAAATCTAGAGGCAAATTTATCTTCAATCGTTGCCGGCTTAGCACTGTCAGAGAAACTCGGTTCAATACGGTCATTAACTACTGGAGGCGCTTGTTCTTCGAACTGATCCTTTATGTAGTCTCTTTGCAAAGTCGCTTCGGCTTTAGAAAGCTCCTCATCTGACAAATCTAGAGAAGCTTCTCTTACTTCTTGGTGTTGCGGTAAGACAGATTCTGTCGACTTAACAACTTTCTGGCCTACTCGCTCAAGCACTTTACCCCAGCCCATCTCTAACAGTAGAGTTAATCCAAACAAAAGTAGAGCAAAGAGTACTAAAGAGCTGCCTAACACACTTAACAAAGATACTGCTAAGTCAGAAACCGCCTCACCTAAAATACCGCCCGCAGTAAATGGATAGTCCAAACCAGTATTAGAGATGTGAGTTGCACTCAACGCACTGAAAGCTGTTAAAAACAGCAAGGCGCCTGTTAATCGCAACATAAAGAAAGGAATAACATCCAAAGCACCGCTATGCTTTCTAAATAGAAAACGACCGGTTTGATACAAAATTAGAAGCGGTATAAAAAACGCAGCTAACCCTAGACCTGAAATCAGAAGATCAGCAATCCAAGCCCCTACTGGACCCGCCAAATTGCTAATCTCTGGCTGATAGCCAAGGTGAGACCATCCAGAATCCTTTGGATTAAATCCTAGCAAAGCCACGATTAAAAACAGGCTGACCGTAACAACAACGATTAAACTCGATTCACGGCTGATTCTTACAAGTAATTCGGGAAAACTTAAACGTTGTCCGTTGTCGGTCGCGCTCAAGGGTGAAGCTCCATAGATCTGTATTAAAAAACCAATGACTACAATAACATAATTTAATCCGCGACTAACGGTTGAAGCGCATTGGTTTATAATTCATAGTTACGAGATGCAGGTTTTCTTTACTCTTATCTGTAATATATCTGCACTGAATTTATACTAAGCTTTTGTATCTGAATTATTTCAATGGATGCACACTATGTCTCTGACCAATTTACATACAGATAACCGCCGCGCTTTAACCTTCCCGATTGGTTCAAGTATGTATGGTATCGATGTCAGCAACATTCTTTCGTTTTCAGATAGCTTCGGTGAAATAAAGTATTCCACTGAGCACGTTGATGGATTTATCGGTTATTTAGATTTCCGCAACACTTTAGTGCAAGTATTTGAATGCGCAACGTCACTTGCCCATAGCAAAGAAAGAGACACGATTTTAGAGCTTATCGCTGAAATCAAAGTCTACCAGCAAGCTCATATTGACTGGATGGATGCACTTGAACACTCGATTCGTTCTGGTGAACCTTTTACTAAAGCTAGAGATCCTCATGCATGCGCATTTGGCCAATGGTTTTACAGTTATAAAACCGAAGATGATGGTTTGAGAGCCCTGCTCGACAAAATCGAACAGCCTCATAAAGACATTCACTCTTTAGGCGATAAGCTTTTAGATATGACATCTGCTGGTAATCAAGAAGAAGCGGTTGAAATGCTGCGTATTGAGCGCCAAACCTCTCTGAAAAAGCTCCTACGTACTCTCGAGCATATTCAGGATTACCTTAAAAACAGCATCCACCCAATTGTTTTGCATCTGACTAAAGATGGCCGTACACCATGGTTCTCTATGGTATTGGACAATATCGGTGATATTATCGATTACTCTCCGGTGGCCATGGATAATCTAAAAACGATTGATCAAAGCACACCAATTGAAGGTTATGTAAGAGACCCTTCTGGTGAAAGCTTTATGATGCTGTCATTAGAACAATTCTATGAACACGCCAGTGCAAAACTCAGCATGGCGGGTTGATATTTTCTTAGTACACCCCATTAATACACTCATAACTTTTTAACGGATTCATTTTTTTACTATGAGCGACGTACAACATCACCAGTTAATTATTCTTGGAAGCGGCCCTGCGGGCTACACAGCAGCCGTTTACGCAGCACGTGCAAACCTTAACCCAGTTGTTATTACCGGTATGCAGGCTGGCGGCCAGCTAACAACTACAACCGACGTTGACAACTGGCCTGGTGACGTTGACGGTGTTCAAGGTCCTGAATTGATGCAGCGTATGCAACAGCACGCTGAGCGTTTTGACACTCAAGTAATCTTTGATCACATCAACGAAACTGACCTTCAAAATCGTCCTTTCCGCCTTAAAGGTGACATGGGCGAGTACACTTGTGATGCGCTAATCATCTCTACAGGCGCTTCAGCTCAATACCTAGGCCTGCCTTCTGAAGAAACGTTTGCAGGTAAAGGTGTATCAGCATGTGCAACATGTGACGGTTTCTTCTACCGCGGCCAGAAAGTAGCTGTTGTCGGCGGTGGTAACACTGCTGTTGAAGAAGCTCTTTACCTATCTAACATCGCTGAAGAAGTCACACTGATTCACCGTCGTGATTCTTTGCGCTCTGAAAAGATCCTGCAAGACAAAATCCTTGATCGCGCAGAGAACGGCAACATCAATATCATTTGGAACCACACACTGGAAGAAGTTGTGGGTGACGATACTGGCGTTACAGGCCTTCGCCTTAAGAGCACGACTGATGGCGCTGAGCAGAATCTAGATGTTGCTGGCGTATTTATTGCGATCGGTCACAAGCCAAACACAGATATCTTCGAAGGTCAGCTTGAAATGAAAGATGGCTACCTGAAGATTCAATCAGGTCTTGAAGGTAACGCAACTCAAACATCTGTAGAAGGTGTTTACGCTGCAGGTGACGTATGTGATCACATCTACCGTCAGGCAATCACATCAGCTGGTTTCGGCTGCATGGCAGCGCTTGATGCAGAGCGCTACCTAGACGATCTAGAAAAATAAGTGAGACCGAAGCTGCCTTCATGGCAGCTTCTTTTTTTATGCTTCCTTGGTTACAAGATTCAAACGATCCATTCCCTCCTATCGATCAAGCTTTAGAAGATCCAAATGGATTATTAGCGGCAGGCGGTGATTTAACGCCTGAACGCTTAGTTTCTGCTTATCGAATGGGCATTTTCCCCTGGTACAGCCCCGGTGAACCGATTCTATGGTGGAGCCCGAGTCCTCGCTGCGTCATTACGCCGGATGAACTACATGTTTCGCGCAGCATGCGAAAACGTCTTAAGAAAGATGACTACAGAGTCGAGTTCGACAAGAACTTTGCCGATGTCATAGCGGCGTGTGCTGCACCACGTAAAGGTGAAGATGGCACTTGGATAACCAATGATATCCAAAACGCCTACAACCACCTACATAAATTAGGTGTAGCCCACTCAGTGGAGGTCTACATGAACGGAGAACTCGTCGGCGGCCTTTATGGGTTAGCAATCGGAAAACTGTTCTTTGGCGAATCTATGTTTAGTCGAAAACGCGATGCTTCTAAAATTGCGTTAATAAAAATGGTCGAACAGCTGGAAAAGTGGGGCTATGCTTTAATTGACTGCCAGGTAAGCAATGAGCACCTGTTTTCACTAGGCGCTTATGAGATACCCAGAGAGTCATTTCAAAGCTACTTGGATAAATACCTTGATCAACCGCTCGATCATAGCTGGCAGTTTGAAACACATGGCGATTAATTGGAGTTAAGTGTGACGAACCTTAGGACTTTGCACTTTTATGCCACACCAGAACACGATTGCAGCTATCTAGAAAACAAAACAGCTAAAACTCTGTTTGTCGATCCGCATGCTGAAATTGATCAGTATACTTACGGTCAGCTTTCAGACTTGGGTTTTCGTCGTAGTGGCAAACACATCTATCGTCCCCACTGTGACGGCTGTAACGCGTGTATATCCGTCAGAATTCCTTTGGCAATTTTCGAACTCAAGAAAAGCCAAAAACGAATTATCAATAAAAACAAAGACCTAACCGTTACAGTGAAACCAGCTCACTTTACCGAAGAGTATTACACACTTTACTCACGTTACATCAATGAACGTCACCAAGATGGAGATATGTACCCCCCAAGCCTTGATCAATTTAACTCATTCTTGGTTGAAGGTGAGGAACATACTCAGTTTTTAGAATTCAGAGACGGAGATTCAAATCTGCTGGCTGTCAGCGTGATTGATCGTCTACAGCAAGGCTTATCCGCTATCTATACTTTCTACGATCCTTCTTTCCCTAAGCGTAGCTTGGGCACCTACTGCATATTATGGCAACTACAACACTGCCAAGATGAAGGTCTAAATTACTTATACTTAGGCTATTGGGTTAAAGAGTGCCGCAAAATGAGCTACAAAGTCGCCTTTCAGCCGTTTGAGTTGCTAATTGATGGCTACTGGACGCTAGTAAAACCGGAATAATCTGCTTATATATAAACAAAACCCTATGTTGCCGTAATTGTCTTTGATAATGCCCTTTTTTTCAGGCACAATACCGCGCAATTATTCGGTCCAGAGTTTCTGGAGATCCTCAACAAGGTAGAGAATTAATGGCTAAAGAAGATAGCATTGAAATGGAAGGCACCGTGGTTGACACGCTCCCGAACACTATGTTCCGTGTTGAGCTGGAAAACGGCCACGTTGTTACTGCACACATCTCAGGTAAGATGCGTAAAAACTACATCCGTATCCTGACAGGCGATAAAGTTAAAGTAGAACTAACTCCATACGACCTAAGCAAAGGCCGTATCGTTTATCGCGCGCGTTAATCATTGCTTTCTCCCTGCTCTGGCAGGACAGAATTTAAAAAGGCAGCCTAATGGCTGCCTTTTTTTGTGTCTCGAATGACCTGCTTATGCGCAGGTCATCGCTTCTACACTGATTTCACCATCGGCATCGACACTAATGGCAACTTCACCACCCTCTTCGGATAGTTCGCCAAATAGAATCATCTCAGCTAACGGCTTCTTCAGCTTCTCTTGAATCAAGCGTTTCATTGGCCGAGCACCCATCTGCTCGTCGTAGCCTTTCTCAGCAAACCAAGTACGGGCTTCGTCATCCAGATGCAGTACTACACGCTTATCTTCCAGTTGAACTTGAAGCTCAGCAAAGAACTTATCAACCACACCTTTAATGATGCCAGTTGTAAGCGCTTTGAACTGAATGATGCCGTCAAGACGGTTACGGAATTCCGGCGTAAACATCTTACGTATCGCAGCCATACCGTCAGAAGCATGATTTTGCTTAGTAAAGCCAATGGAAGCTCGGCTCATATCCTCGGCACCAGCATTGGTAGTCATTACCAAGATCACATTACGGAAATCTGCTTTACGACCGTTGTTATCCGTTAAAGTGCCGCTATCCATCACTTGAAGTAATAGATTAAAGACTTCTGGATGCGCCTTCTCGATCTCATCAAGTAACAGAACACAGTGCGGAGACTTAGTAATCGCTTCTGTCAGCAAACCACCTTGGTCATAGCCTACATAACCAGGAGGCGCACCAATCAAACGAGACACGGTATGACGCTCCATGTACTCAGACATATCAAAGCGAACCAGTTCAATACCCATGATACGTGCTAGCTGCTGCGTTACTTCTGTTTTACCGACACCGGTTGGGCCAGCGAACAAGAAACAACCTACAGGCTTATCTGGCTCTTTAAGACCAGCACGGGAAAGCTTGATTGCAGAAGAGAGCGTATCGATCGCTTCGTCCTGCCCAAGAACAACCATCTTGAGATTGCTATCCAGCTTCGCCAACTGATTCTTATCAGAAGCAGAAACGCTTTTAGGTGGTATACGGGCAATCTTAGCGACAATCGCTTCGATATCTTCCGTACCGATCTCTGCTTTACGCAGCTCTTTTGGCAATAGACGCTGATAAGCACCGGCCTCGTCAATCACATCGATTGCTTTATCAGGCATATGCTTATCGTTAATGTAGCGACCTGCTAGCTCTGCAGCTGCACGTAGTGCTTCATCGCAGTAAGCAAGTTCATGGTGCTCCTCAAAGCGCCCTTTAAGGCCCTTAAGAATCGCATAGGTATCTTCGATACTTGGCTCAAGGACATCCACTTTCTGGAAACGACGTGCTAAAGCACGGTCTTTCTCAAAAATTCCGCGGAACTCTTGGAAAGTAGTAGAACCAATACAACGGATCTGACCTGAACTTAGTAGTGGTTTAAGTAAGTTTGACGCATCCATTGAGCCACCTGATGCTGCGCCAGCACCGATGATGGTATGGATCTCGTCAATAAATAGAATCGCATGATCCTTACCTTTGATCTCGTTTAAAAGACCTTTAAGGCGCTTCTCAAAATCACCACGGTATTTAGTACCAGCAAGCAAAGCACCAAGATCAAGTGAGTATACGATCGACTCTTTGATTATCTCAGGTACTTTATCTTCTACGATTAGCTTTGCTAAACCTTCAGCAATCGCTGTTTTACCTACCCCCGCCTCACCTACAAGTAGAGGATTATTCTTACGACGGCGAGATAGAATCTGTACTACACGCTCTACTTCCGAATCACGCCCTACAAGTGGATCTATACGGCCACTCTCAGCTTCTACATTTAGGTTGATCGCATATTTAGCGAGTGGACTATCATCCTTCTCTTCGCCTGCGGATTCACTTTCTACCGCAGAATCAGAATGCTCGTGATCATGCTCAGACATTTTAGAAATGCCATGCGAGATGTAATTGACGGTATCGATTCGCTCTATGCCATGCTGCTGCAGAATATAAACAGCCTGACTCTCCTGCTCGCTGAAAATCGCTACGAGTACGTTGGCTCCGGTAACTTCATTCTTACCAGATGACTGAACATGGAACACCGCACGCTGAAGTACTCGCTGAAATCCGAGTGTAGGCTGCGTTTCCAAATCAGGTAATGTTTCAGATAGTAAAGGCGTGGTTTCTTCGATGAATGAAGAAAGGTTCTGCCTTATACCTTCAAAGTTAGCACCACAGGCTGCAAGAACTTCATGCGCCTCATAATTATCCAACAACGCCAGCAACAAATGTTCGACAGTTATAAATTCATGTCGCTTTTCCTTTGCGGCCTGGAAAGCTGCACTGAGCGTGTCTTCGAGTTCTCGGTTTAACATAACGGTTCCTCTTCAGACTTTCTCGACTTCACATAGCAGAGGGTGATTATTATCTCTCGCATATTGATTAACTATAGCTGCTTTCGTATCAGCTACATCACGGGTAAATATTCCACATACTCCTTTCCCTTGAGTATGGACCGATAACATAACTTGTGTAGCTTTTTCTTGGTCCATATTAAAAAACATCATGAGCACAGCCACGACGAAATCCATCGGAGTGTAATCATCATTCATTAAAACCACACGATACATCGATGGTTTCTTAAGTTGTGGCTTTGCTTCTTCCGTGACTAATCCGTGATCATGATCAAAATCTTCATGTTCATCTTCATTAGACATTCGAATTACTTTTTGTTCAAAATCAATAGACATCTAACAATCTTCTAAATTTACGCTAATATTTACTACTGAACAGTGATTGTACACTTGTCACATATTCTGTGTGTGGTGCTATAATCAGAATAGCAGGATAGGCGCGGCCCCAGTAGTACCTGCAACTTTTAGGGGACAACCTTTAGCCACTATTCTAGCAGCTAAAGGGAGTACGTTCAGGTTAGTAATCCAATTGTAGTTTTGGATACGGGAGTTAGTTATGCAGACAGGGAAAGTAAAGTGGTTCAACAATTCGAAAGGATATGGCTTTATCCTATCAGATGAACATGAAGAGGATCTCTTTGCTCATTATTCTGCGATAGAAGTCGATGGCTATAAGAGTCTCAAAGCGGGCCAACCAGTTGAGTTTGAAACCCAGCCGGGTCCAAAAGGTACTCACGCCGTTCAAATCAAACCTTTAGCAACCCAGTAATAAAAAGGTTAATCGATAGACTAAAAAACCAGCATGGAGCTGGTTTTTTTGTGTCTAAAAGAAATCATTACATATTTTTGATGATCGATTTACCAAACTCAGAGCTTGATAATAACTCCGCACCATCCATAAGGCGCTCAAAATCATAGGTCACAGTTTTTGCTGCTATAGCTCCATCCATACCTTTAATAATCAGATCTGCTGCTTCTAACCAGCCTATATGCCTCAACATCATCTCTGCTGAAAGAATCAGAGAACCGGGATTCACCATATCTTTGCCAGCATACTTAGGAGCCGTTCCGTGTGTAGCTTCAAATATAGCCACTTCATCTGATAGGTTGGCACCTGGTGCGATGCCTATCCCACCCACTTCAGCAGCCAAAGCATCAGAAAGGTAATCACCATTCAGGTTTAGTGTTGCAACTACGTCATATTCAGCGGGTCTCAAAAGAATTTGCTGCAACATCGCATCCGCAATCACATCTTTAATTATGATCTCTTTACCTGTGTTTGGGTTTTTAAAGTTCATCCATGGGCCGCCATCTTTGAGTTCTGCTCCAAACTCATCTGCTGCCAGCTCATAGCCCCAATCTTTAAAGGCACCTTCGGTAAATTTCATAATATTCCCTTTATGTACCAACGTTAGGGAATCACGATCGTTATCAACACAATACTGCAGTGCTTTTCTTACAAGACGCTTAGTACCTTGCTCTGATACAGGCTTCACACCAATGCCACACTGTTGATCGAATCGAATTTTGGTAACGCCCATCTCCTCTTTTAGAAAACGAATCACTTTCTCTGCTTCAGCAGACCCGGCCTGCCACTCAACTCCGGCGTAGATATCTTCCGAATTTTCCCTGTAGATCACCATGTCTACATCTTCTGGCTTGATGACTGGGCTCGGTACGCCTTTAAACCATCGAACCGGTCTTTGGCAAACATAAAGATCAAGCTCCTGGCGTAAAGCAACATTAAGCGAACGGATACCACCACTTACAGGCGTAGTTAATGGCCCTTTTATCCCCACGACAAATTCTTTAAAAGCGCTTAGAGTTTCATCAGGTAGCCATGTATCTTGCTCATAAACTGATGTAGCCTTCTCTCCTGCATACACTTCCATCCAAGCAATGGAACGAGTGCCTCCGTAAGCCTTATTTACTGCTGCATCAACGACATTGATCATTGGTGGAGTGACATCTACCCCAATCCCATCTCCTTCTATATAGGGAATGATTGGATTATTCGGTACATTCAATGAATGATCTTGGTTAACTATTATCTTATCGCCAACAGGTATGGAAATATTTTTATAACCCATAATCTACTCCAATTAGCTTACTTCCACCGCAGATGCCGTGATCAGTGATATGATTGCACTACAGGATCAGTATAGATCAGCATTATTCCTTTGATTGATCACCCCACGCCTTAATGAACTGAAAGACCATGAGCCAGCTATTACTTTTTAATAAACCTTTTCAAGTACTTACTCAGTTCACCACCAATGACGATAAAAGCACTTTAGCCGACTACATTAACCAGCCAAACTTTTATGCAGCAGGAAGATTAGATTACGATTCTGAAGGATTACTGATCCTTACCAACGAAGGTGCGGTACAACACTATTTAGCTAACCCAAAGTTTAAGCAGGAAAAAACGTACTGGGCACAGGTAGAAGGTGAAATCAGTGATTCTGCCCTCAGTGCGTTACGCAAAGGCGTTGAGCTTAAAGATGGCATGACTCGCCCAGCTAAAGCTAGAGTTATAGAAGAACCCAATATCTGGCCTCGCAACCCACCAATTCGAGAGCGAAAAAACCAGCCGACCAGCTGGGTAGAACTGAAAATTACTGAAGGTAAGAACCGGCAAGTGAGGCGTATGACTGCTGCGGTTGGCTTCCCTACTCTTCGACTCATTCGTTATGCAATTGGCGATTGGACACTCGATGGCTTGCTACCTGGGGCCTCAACACTAGTCGATGTTACTTTAAATCTACCTAAAAAAAGTACCGATAACGCCCGTCACAGACCCAATGGCAACCGTAACCAAAAACAGTTTGGGCACACCAAAAAGCGTGCAAGAAGGTAGTTAATAGATTAATTAGCTTTAATATCCTTTCGCAGACCTATATTCTTGGTATTTCACAAACAAGTATTTGATTTACTACTAGAATATTCTTAGCTACCTGATGAACACCGAGTTATCGAACTCAATGTTTAGAATCAATCGCTAGTTGATGAAAGGAGAACGTGGATGAAATTCTGTTTATCTATCATTGGTGTAATGGTTTGCCTCCTAGCATCCACTGTTTCCGCGAATGACAAAGTTATTCGCATCTATCACGACTCTGATTACACCTCTCATTCTTCATCTGCAGATGCCATGAAAATGGGTTTTCTAACTGCGTTAGACGAAATAGATTATAAAATTGGTGACTACAAAATTGAGTTCATCAAAAAAGATCACCGAGGCAATGTAGTACGTAGCCATCGCACAATGAAACAATACCTCAAGGATCCTAAAGCGCTATTCATTCTGGGTGGATTACATTCCCCGCCTTATATCAAATACCGCCAGTATATTAATGACAATGGCATTTTGCTTCTTGTTCCTTGGGCTGCAGGCGGGCCTATTACTCGTCATCCTAATAGCAACAATTGGGTATTCCGTCTTTCCGTAGACGATACAAAAGCAGGCCTAAGGATTAGCGATTACGCAGTAAATTCAAAAAAATGCAATGCGCCTCATTTACTGCTAGAAGATACGGGCTGGGGTAAATCTAACTTAAAAACAATAACCAACTACTTTGAAAGTACACTCTCCATTACACCAGAAGTCACTTGGTTTAACTGGAACACTAAAGAAAATGCAGCTAAATCGATTTTAAGAGAGATAGCTAAGTCCGATAGCGATTGCGTTATATTTGTTGGTAATGCTATTGAAGGCGCCGTCTTCATGACAGCAATGACAGAAGTAGAACAATTTGATCTGCCTATACTGTCTCATTGGGGAATCACCGGTGGAAATTTCCCGCAAAAATTAGGCTCTAGTACTTTATCAAAACTAGATTTGAGCTTTATTCAAAGTTGCTTCTCATTTGTCAGTTCTGAAGAAACGCAATTTAGCCAATCTGTTTTCGCCCGAGGCCAGAAACTGTTCCCTGAAGCATTAAAGGATTACAGATCTTTAAAATCACCGACTGGATTCACTCATGCATACGATTTAGCTAAGGTCGCTATCCAAGCTATGCGGGAGATACCCCTAAGTGATGATATGGTGCAAAATAGAAAGTTACTTAAAGAGAAATTGGAAGCGTTAAACACACCTGTTAAAGGCCTCATAAAAACTTACCAAAAGCCTTACTCTGCTTTTACACAATCCAACTCAGATGCACATGAGGCACTTGGACTCTCTAACCTATGCATGGCCAAATTTACACCTGATGGAGTTATCGAAGTTATGCAGAATACTAGCCGTTAACGCCTTCCACAGTTGAGTTTCAGGATGCAGCTACAAATAAATCGCCTTAAGCTTTCAACAGATACACTTTTCTATCTGTTTATCGCTTCATTTTTCGCTATAGCATTGGTTTCAAGTTATTTAGCGATCGGAGAACGAGTACGCGATACAACTGTAAATTTCCAAAAACAAACCTCTAGCGCACAAGCAGAGAACGCAGCCTTATCTATTGGAGGCTATGTTGATGACCGTATCCTCTTCTTACAAGATTTGGCCAAACACCCTCTTCTTACCAGTGCTGTTATGGCCACACTGGACTCAAAAGAGAACTTAGTAGATTTCTTGGACTCTCTTCTCATCCTTGGCCAAAACGAAACTATTTTCTTACTTAATATTGTAGGTGAACCAATATACAGCCCTCAAAATCAGGCGCTGAATTTAGATTTAGAAAATGAGATATGGTTTGAAGACATCCTCAGTGGAAATAAACCATGGGCGATATTCAAACACCGCAAGAATGATCAATGGCAATTTTCTATCGCCGTTTCGGTAAATTACAACGGTGCAAGTGAAGGCGTACTGCTCGTTCATTTCGCCAAAGATATTAGTACATTGTTCGCAAAACAAGAGCTTGGTACTGCCATAAAGATCAAAGGTGACTACCTCGATTATTCTTCGTTAGAAGACACAATTGAATATCAAAAAGTCGGTACTCAAATAGCCGGACAAACACAGCTAACGGTAGAGTATTACATCGATCGACAAGGACTATCGTCCGAAGTCAACGACGTTATCAAGAGTATTTTTATTGGCCTTTTAATATCCTTTCTTGTCGTCTTTTTCCTTCTTTTTTGGCTCGGTAAAAAGTTCTTTATCAACCCACTTAAAGCCGTAAAGCAATCAGAAAAAGAGCTTCGTGATGAACAAAATAGAAACAGGGTTTTGTTAAAAGCACTAGAAGTAAGCCCTGTCGGTGTAACTGTTGCCGATGCTACCCAACAAGATCTCCCTCTTATCTATACCAATAATGCATTTTTGAACATTACTGGATATGAAGAAAGCGAAGTTATGGGAAAGAACCACCGCTTCCTTTCGGGTGAAAAAACAGACTTAAAAACACTGGCCCAGATTTCAAAAGCGCTTAAGAATCAAGAAAGTGTCCATGTTGAAGTCATTAATTACACTAAAAACAAAACACCTTTTTGGAACGATGTATCGATCTCGCCTGTATTTGATGAACATAATCTTCTGACTGCTTTCGTTGGGGTCGAGAATGACATATCCGACAAAATTAAGCGTGAAGAAGAACTATCAGAAACAGCAAGGCAACTTGAGTTAGTTGTAGATTCTACAAATGTTGGCATCTGGGATTGGGACGTACAATCGGGAGAATTAAGTCTCAATGAACGCTGGGCTGAAATTATAGGCTATAAACTCGATGAACTAACGCCTATAACTATCGATATTCTTCATAATTTTACCCACCCTGACGATTTGAACTTATCGAGTCATTTACTCAAAAAGTATGACCGCAGTACAAGTGATCGCTACAGTTGTGAAATAAGAATGAGGCACAAAGCTGGCCACTGGATATGGGTATTAGACGCCTGCAAAGTCGTTGAGTGGGATGAAAACGACAACCCAAGACGTATCATTGGTACTCATTTAGATATTACTGACCAGAAGCTCTCTGAAGAATCATTATTAAAAGCAAAAAATGAAGCTGAACAAGCAAGTATTGCTAAGAGTGAATTCCTTGCCAATATGAGTCATGAGATCAGAACACCGATGAATGGTGTTATCGGCATGACGAATATATTGCTCGACAGCGGTTTAAACCAGCAACAACTCGACTACGCCAATACCGTAAAAAACAGCGCCGATTCCCTGCTAACCATTATTAACGATATCCTAGACTTCTCCAAAGTAGAGTCAGGCAAATTAGAGTTAGAATCAGTCGATTTTAATATGGGTCAGTTGCTAGATGAGGTTGGAACCGCCCTAGGCACACGTGCTCATGAGAAAAATCTAGAACTTATTTGCCCTGCTACATCTATTACTAATCAATGGTTCAATGCCGATCCAAGCCGTATTCGCCAAATCTTAGTCAACCTTATCGGCAACGCATGTAAGTTTACCGAAACAGGTGAAGTAGCTGTTTTCTATGAGTCAAAGCAAATCACACCTAAACAAAGCAATATAGTGATCAAGGTGGTCGATACCGGCATTGGACTAGACGAAGAGCAACAGACCCGATTATTCGAACGCTTTAGTCAGGCTGACGGCTCTACAACACGTAAATATGGTGGTACAGGTCTTGGGCTATCAATATGTCGACAGCTAGTAGAATTGATGGGTGGTGAAATTGGTCTTGATAGCCAGCTAGGTAAAGGCTCGACATTCTGGATAAGCTTAACTCTGCCGCATGCCACACCGGACCAAATTACTCAGCCAATCGAAGCATTACATAACAAAAATATCTTGGTGGTAGAGCCTAACGAAACCAATTTAAACTTACTCGGAGATATATTAACGAGCTGGAAGATTGAACATGAACTGACTTCAACAGCCGAAATTGGTCTCGATAAGCTAAAAGCGGCTGCATGTAACAAAACACCTTTTGATATAACCATCATCAACCAAGATCTATCGGATATGGATGCTATAGAGTTTGCCGTACGCTGCAAACACGAACCTTTATTAGCATCCACCAAGCTTCTTGTTCAAACAGTCAGCAATCAAAACTTTGATAAAGAAAGGCTTGATAAAAACGGCTTGCACCATCTTATCGCTAAACCGATCAACCAAAGTCAGCTTTTTAATAAACTATTAGAACTTGTCCAAGTTAAGCAACAAAACACCTCTACAAAACCTACTACCCATAAAAAAGCAGCGCAGTCGTTTACTGGCAAAGTTTTACTTGTAGAAGACAACATTACTAATCAAGCCGTAGCACGCGCTTTATTAGAGCAGCTCGGGCTAAAAGTTGAGGTTGCCGCTAACGGTGAGGAAGCATTATCAGCTCTCGATATGATCGAATACGATCTTGTTTTTATGGATTGCCAAATGCCGGTGATGGATGGTTATGAAGCTAGCAGAGCTATTAGGAAAGAACGTAAGTTCAAAGCGTTACCTATCATTGCCATGACCGCTAATGCCATGGCAGGCGATAGAGAAAAGTGTCTTCAAGCCGGTATGAGTGATTACATATCAAAACCAATCAATGCCAAGCGCTTAATCCAAGCACTTAATCATTGGCTTCCTGATGATAAAAAATCCACGCCCAACAAAGAGCAAGGTGCTTATAACACTGAAGACAAACCGCTAGTATGGGACCGTGCAAGCGCACTAAAACGCTTAATGATGAACGATAAACTGCTCGTGAAGGTGCTTGAGGCCTATCTTCAGAATTCAGCTGAACTGATTGAAAACACACAACAAGCATTCAGAGAGCAGCAATGGGAGGAGTTAAGGCAGCAAGCTCATAATATTAAGGGTATGGCCTTAAACCTGTCCGCCCCACAGCTAAACGATATTTGTAAGAAGCTTGAAATAGAAGCCACAGATCAAAATCAGGAAGCAATTGAAAAACTACTTCCTGAGTTCGTAACCACAGCAAACGCTCTATCTGATGAATTTGATAAATACCTTTCAAAGAATCAGCATATTATCAGTCAAGAAAACTAACTTCCTAAAATTTCGAACGTTTCTAAGGCACCTAATCCATGCTCAATGCAGTTTTTAGGCGGGACAATAAACCATTCTGCTCCGTAGTTGATTCCGCCAACTTTACTGAGTCAGTTGGCGCAACAACATAAGGGTTTGTATTGCCTTGGATTCGGGTAATCATACGATTGCGCTCTAACTCCCATTGATCAACAGGATCTAGCTTTGCCCAAGCATTAAACAGCTTTTCCTGCTTATTACTGATACGAACGCCATACTGATCGCGCATATAAAAGTAAGTACGAGCAATGTCGCCACGGCGATGTTCAGCTGGCTCGACCTTACGCTGCTTAAAATCAACTTCCATATCACATTGCCCATAAACACGCGGTTCACCCGCTAATTGTGTGAAGCTGAAATTAGAGCGATCACCATTCACCTCACCAATTGCAGGCACAAGGTTATGAAGGTCAGATTCCATCTTCTTGAAATTAGGGTTCTTTTTACAAGCTTTACGACCACCGTCTTGCCAACATTGCAATTGATGACCAAAAGCCCAAGCCGGCATTACGTGCTCCCACTCAATACGCTTTGCTCTATTCGCGTTTTTACGTGGTGAGTAACCACAGGATTTTAAGTCTGGCACCAACTTTTTACCTTGGGCGTTGTAGTCACATCCACAATAAAAGCTCTGCTGGTTATCTGCGTATATCTCTTTCAGAATCTTTTTGGCACTGCCGAAAGACTTAGGATGCTCAGCTAAGGCTAAGCCTGGGATCATTAGAAGAGCAATAGGAAGGTACTTGTACATTGGAATTCCTTTTAAAGGCGTCCAATGCCAATCGATGCTTCCTGCTTTAAATTAGTTACTAGGGTTTAAAAGCCAATATGAGCGGTTACATAGCTACTCAAAAGCCTCAGCCATCATACGGCTGAAAGATAAATTTAAGCTGAACCTTGTAAAAACAGCCGGTTCATACCATCAATAAAATCAGATTTACCACCATAAGAGGGATGACGGATATAGCGGATGTCTTGATCAGGAAACGCTTTTTGTAAACAGTCCGTTCCTTTACGACCTAACCCTGCAATCGCATCGGGTTGGTAAACATCCATTAGCATTTGTAACAGCTCTAAACCTTCTTCTATTTCAGCTTTTAATGGTGCCCTATTCTTTTTTTGAATACGTGAAGGGTGCGGATGATAAGGGAACGAATTCCAGAAAAGCGGAACGGTGTTTTGTGAACACAGATAGCGCCAGACAATAGAGGCTGTATTCTCAGCAGTAAGCGTATCAGGGTTAAGCTCAATTTTTGGCTTTAACTGCCGCAAAAAAGGATGATCAACCTCATCAAATAATTTACCACTGGAAAATGGGATGCCAGTTAAACGACCACCTTTAAAACCATAGGCTTCGCCGACTAAAAGAACCCTTGGACCGGATTGCTCAAAGGCCAGTTCGATGTATCGCTTTAGGTTCTCTAATTTGGTTTCATCCCTATAAGGGTTAAACACAGTCAGAGTGTTTTTACGTTTGCTAAGTTTTGTGTAAAAACTGTCTAGATTAGGCATTTAACAAAGTCACAAGTTTATGCGTTAAGAACATGATCGATACAACGGCTAGACCAAATACGTAAAGCCCCCAATGGATCTGAATTGACGCTACAGCACCGAGCTTTACAGTCACCAACAATACCGCAACCACCATCACATCAAGCATCGCCCAACGACCGTAATCATGCATCAAGCCAAGCAATTTACGTTGGTTAGCAGATATTTCATCGGTTGGTGTTGTTAATCTAAATAACAAAAATAACTTAACCAGCGGTAGAACTACGCTAAAGAGGAAGACTAAAGCGGCAAGGATCAGATGCCCCTCACTTAAAAGACTGTGTACACCGCCAATTACAGAAAAAGAGCTCTCAAAGAAATAGAACTTGCTCATCGTCATCATCGGACTAAACAGCCCAACAGCCAGACAGGTCGTCGTCAAGATCAAAGCTATTCTGAGCCACAAAGACTGAGACGAAGATAAAGGGGTGAATCTATCCATGAAAGGGCCTCAAAACAAAGTGACGCAAGTATACCAATCCATAGCTGTCATAGTACAAACGAAACAGATCTGAGTGTTGTTTTAAGGGGTTATTTAACGGTGTGCTTTAAAGGTTTAGTGTAAAGATGCAGGCTAAATAAAGTCTGTATTTAGCCTGCAATTGAATCGACGCTAAACCGCCATATCAATTTGCTGAACCGTTCCGACATCACCAGCTTCAGTTAAGTAGAAACCACTAGAGCGAACTCGGCCATTCTCTTGATTATTTTCACCTTTAATATCGAATGGCGTTTCGGTTGAGCCTAAATAGATCGCCCCTACACCACTATCAGCCAACGATTCTAGGTAATCGCTATCTTCTGTTTTATGCCATACAAGAAGATCGTCGAATATAGAATCACCCTCATCTATATAATTGTTACCATCCTCATCATATTGGGCAAGATCGGCAAAGCCATTACCCGTTAAAGCGCCAAATAGCTCTGTACCGTCATTGATAATGCCGTCTTCATTTTTATCTAGAGCAAGCATGCCACTTTCACCGGTAAGATAACTTATAAGTTCTTTATCACCATCAGCATCAAGATCGAATTCAAACTTCTCATCAGAAAGGTCTGCGTGATTACCTTCAAAGTTAAGAATCAGTGGATCTGTAAATTCTACAACACTGGTCATCTCAAACTCACGTGTAGCTGAGTAGCTTCGCTCCATTTCTAGGTTCAGATCAAATTCAATCTGCTTACCATCAGCCGTTGTTACCATGCCACAGCTATGGAAACTGGAGCACTCATACTCTTCAACGGTTTCGGTCACCTTAAAAGACATCTCCATCTTTATAGGTTGTAGTTGCATGGGTACACCGCCTATTCCATCTTCACTCGGAATAGAATCAGCATCCGGTATCTCTACATCATCTGGAATGTCAGTTTGTATGTGTTTTGGGTTAATAGCATTTAACAGACTTTGCCAAAGCCTCGCTTTCGTAATCTCTCGTTGCTCAGCAATATTCGGCTCGTTATCTGCAGTTCTAAATTGTAAACCTTGATCAGTTAAGACTAATACTGAATTACCCTGAAACTGATCATCTCCTTCTGTTGAAGGTTGTTGCCCAACTGCAATCGTACTGAATAAGCTACTTTGCTCCTGGCGAAGAAACGATTTTGCTTCGCTTAACTGCGCAAGAAATCCATTGCCCTCACTCCCCCAATCAATCATTTTGGTTTGAGAGCTATATTCCGTTTTCTGATGCTCAGCACTCATATGTACATTACTTGTCTGAATAATCATTGTTCTCTCCTTGCTGATTTTTTGTGTCAATTGCCCCCGCCGTTCTCAGATCAGAAAGCGTGATTCATTTCTTCAGGGCGCAAAAAACCAGTTTTTGTGAATAACAAAAACAAAAAATCGGTTATTAATACTCAGCGGAAAATATTTGCCTAAACTCAGCTTTCGTTAGGCAAAGTTCGACTGTTGTCCGAGCCAAAAGCCAAGACAATTTTTCCGATAAGTAAGCTTGTATTAGGTTATTAAATTAAAAGAGATTTCCTGATGACCACTACCTCCCTTGCTGAAAGCCACGGAATACATAGGCTGGAAGAGAATAGCCCATAATAGCCATCACAAAATCGGGCTGTTTTATGTTCATTTTCAGATCCAACATTACGCGGTTCGCATCGACTAATTACGTTTGAGTAACCTAAGGTTCAGCAAAAAGCAGGCCGCTATGACATTGAATAGCAAAGGAATTTAAAAGATATAAAAAAAGCCGCTGAGTGCGGCTTTAGAAAAGAAGAAAAATGCTCTAATCAAATTTATAATATTTTTGATTAAGATAAGTTGCTACAGCCGATACCTCATCAGGGAACCAACCAACATCCAACATGGTGTTACACATCTCCACCTGGGCTTCTAATCTCGAATAGGTATGTACTCGGCGATTAGAACGAGTGTAAATATCAGAGCTATGACAGGTTTCACAATTAGCGTCGGTGTAAACTTCCCCACGGATTGTTCGTTCCAAAGCAACGGATTCATATAACTCTTTACCCTCTTCAGCATCTGAAGCTGAAGTAATTGGCACATAAGCTGTTATTAGAATAACCAGCGCGTTGTGTATTTTCTTAGACATACTTGTCATCACTAAATGACCTCCCCTCATAAGCATATGCTTTGATACTACTATAAAGCGAAGACTTATCTGATCAAGTATTCCCAACATACTATTCCCATTGGATAGATACTCCCCTCACTAAACACTCAAAACCAGACTAGTACTTTGGTAAGTCTAAAGCTTACTTTAGCATTCCATGCAGACTGGGAAACCCATTAACACTGATAAAATCTTTCATTACTGATCAACAGGATTCTTATAAATCAAACTCATAACTATAAAAAGGACAGGAATTTTGAAACAGCTAATCACTTCAATCGCAGTTGTATTAATTAGCATCTCTACTGCTTATGCTGGCAAGCCATCAGCAATCAGCTTTAACGGTGACGAATATACATACAGAGCGACCGAAACCTCTGCACACCAATATACACCTGCGGATCAAGTGGATCTTTCTTCACACAAAGATATGATCTCCTTCACCTTCGCAGAAGAAGTGAAAGCCAAGTCTGATTTGAAACCTTTCGCAGAAAATTTTTTAGCCGCGTACAACGGTAAAGGAAAGATTATTAAAGCGATCGCTGGCCCTGACCCACGTGACCCCAGCCTGTTTCTTCTAGCTACATTGACAACCAATGATAAAAGCTCAGATGCGAATATGTTCCTGATCAGCGTAGAGAACCAAACTGGCGTTGTAATGAACTACTCCCACCGCATTTATGGCAAAAATCAAAGTAAAGCGGTCATGGATTGGTTTAATGCCAATGGCCATAAAATGGAATCAACTCTGATGTCTTTCAAACAGTTTCCGAAAGCTAAAGAGTTCAAGTAAAACCATAATGAATAAGCAAAGGGGAATACCAATCCCCTTTGTAATCAAAACCTCTCACTCCAATCCTCTATTTACTGAATTCAATTGCGCTATTAAGGCTTACATATGTATAAACTCATTATTTCCAGCTTATTGAGCCTAACATTCCTGCTATCACCTCACGCTGCTGCTAAGAACTGTGAAGATGCTAATACCAGCATCCAGATGAATCGATGCGCGGCTATTAAACTCGAAGTTGCACACCACCAAATGACGAAGTATTTAGACGCAACTTACGAGCTTTATGCCAAAAACCCAACAGCACTCGAGAGCATCAAAGTTGCCCAACAAGGCTGGGAAACACACATAGCGTCACACTGTGATTCTATCTATGCGATCTGGGAAGAAGGTAGAAAGAAAGCATTCGTATCTATTTTTTGCATGATAGATAAAACCGACGAAAGAACAGCAGAGATATGGAAGACGTACTTATCCAACGCTGATACTCCAGTCCTTCCTCAACCGTAATCTAAGAAGATCTGCTTAGTTACCAAGGCTTTAATAGCAAAGAGCCTCAAAAGAGGCTCTTTTTATGAATTAATTTAAGCGATCCATCAAGCTTCAGGGGCAATTTCATTTTTCTGAGCGTTACCACTACGAAGCTGATAAACAAGGTAGAGCAAAGCTAAAGCCATTGGAGCAAACATTGGTAATACCAGTATCAGATTGATAATATTTAAAACGATTTTGGGCTTCTGATAGTAGTTTCTCACTTCGTTAATAGCGGTGTATGGCAAAACTACAAAGGATAAGATCAATAAGCACCATAAGACCTTGAGAACAACAGTATCTTCAGAGCTCATACCTCTATACCCATCAAATAAATTCAAAGCTACCCCGCCAAGAACAGCCGCGATCACGCCTAATATTATTTCAAATATAAGAACACCAATTAAAAATTTTTGAGTCCCATTCACTCTTACAACCGTCCCTATTTCTTCAAAAGATAATTCCAAGTAAAAAACAGCTTAAGATAAGCTATCAATCAGGATAAAACCAAAAATTGCAAGGTGACCACCGTACATATATCCGCAGACCTTCTTAAAGGATTCAGGCTTTTTAGCCCGATAATAGACAGGCACAACGATTAGCAACACAATGCTAACAATCCATCCACCGATAAGGTACAAGAGAATAAAGACTGCACTAAATTCAGTGTAATTATCAAAATCCCAAGTACCAACTCCGTAGGCATAGGAGCCCGAGAAAAGGAAAAACAGACTGAAAATAAAATTTGAAGTTTTCTTAAAAGACATAAAACAATCCTTGTTTAATAAATAAATTTACTCTGACCCCGTTTATTCCAACATTAATTCCCTCAATACCAAATCTGAATAAGGGCTAACCTATTCAACAAGATTTCAACCACTCATCCAGATATACTTTTTGCTCATGTGATGTAGGAACACATAACGCTTCACTTTCATTCTCATTAAAATCAAAAATTCGTCTTATGCTATTTCTATCTGGTTTAATTCCCATTTCAAGGTAATAAACTAGGAGCCCATTACCCATAGACCTACACATACCAGACGGGTAACAGTACTTATGCGCACCAAAGCAGATAAATGTAATATTTTCTAATTTGTTTCTGATCTTATCGAAAGAGTCAAAAATATCAGTTCCTTCTGCTGTTACTGAAAATTCTTCTGAAGTCACGCTCAGAGAAGGAGAATCATCTAGGTTATAAGTGAAGATAGCTTCAAATGATTCAACATTGCTATTTAAGTATTTTACTTTTGAAACAGTCATTTGTATTTACAGACTCCAACATCAAACGAATCTAGGTACTTCTAGGTATGGGTCTCCGATTTACCCAATAGCGTTATCTAGTAAACGAGAGATTCACTATTAAAATGGCTAGTAATAAAACAAGTTTCAAAACCAATGCCCGTATATGATCAACCAAACAATGAGAGATGGGATACTTGACCCCATTTATTCATTTTTTATGATTTTGATTTGATAGACTGCAACATAAAATAAAATTTATTCAAGAATATAACTATATCCTCCTTACAATGCCTAAGGCCTGGATCAATTGCTTTAAAGTCATAATCCAAATGCTCAACTGCCCACTCTACAGAACTATATAAATTTTCAAATTTCTCACCGTCATAATTTCTTAGAATATACCTCTCCAATTTTTCGTATTTACTTTCATTACGTACATCAGGTAATCCATGTAAAAAGTAAAGAACATAGTTTAGTTCCTTAGGGTAAGTACTAGTCATAAAAATTTATCCCAATCCTCGGGTATATAATCACCATCTTGCCAATTTTCTGCTTTTTTCATATCTCCGTGAGTACTCCATCTAAAACTGAACCTGAGTCAGACCAGCCAGATCGCTCTACTTTATTCAGATGGCTAATTGGTATCCCTTTAGATTCTAATTCATCGAAGAATTGTGAGTTAAGGCTTTGTTTAGGAATATAATGACCACTTTGATTACCAACTCTCAACAATACTCCATCTACAAAATCTAGGTACCGAGTCTCCCATTTCCCAAAAAACGTAATTCAGTACGCGAAAGATGCACTATTTAAATGGCTAGTGATACAAAATTTTAAAACCAATGCCTATATATCATCCAAAAATGGGAGTTGGGAGACTTGACCCCATCATTCCTACCGCCAATCCCACATCTATGGAATCGCAGTCCATTAACCGATAGGTTCTTTATTAAATGACTAGAAATCAGGCAAATTTAAAAAAGAGATCATCAATCAAACAATGAAATGGTTTGACCTGATAATCTCCTAGCCGCCTCCTCAATCAGGTTGCCATTTATTTAATGTTGGAACGATACGGCTTAATTCCCTCGGCCTCTAACCTTTTCTGGATTGCAAACAATACCTTTGTAGCCGATTCCACACTTTTAGCGACTAATTCAACTTCCTCTTTACTGATTTCATCTTCCCTTATTGCTATCTGATGTGCTCCAGCATCATAACGTAGAAAGTACTTACCATCTCGTTGCCAAATTTCTAAATCGCCATCGTCATAAATTTTTTGATTCATTTCTTACCTTTTGAAAGCAGGAGCTACTGTATAATCTCCGACAAGAACAGGGATAATTGGGGTCAGAGTAAATTAAATTTCTACCTCTCAATATTTATGCTGAATATTTTACTCTGACCCCAATTATCTACATTTTATGAGAATCTAGTTAGCAGGTCTCCCTTTTCAAAAAAGCGTAATCAGTAAGCGAGAGATGAACTTTTAAAATGGCTAGTGTTAAAAATACTTTAAAGAATAATGCCTGTATATCATCATTAAAAAGATTGGAGATTTGACCCCATTTTTTGCAGATTTCTATAAATCAGTCCACATTTCTATAAATTCTTTATCGTTCCTTCTTGACTTCAACCAATGATAGAAATCCACTGAGCTTTTATCTGACCAAGGGTCCAATTCATCTATTTTTGGCGCAGTGTAACTGATAGAAATTAAATCCTCGTCACCCTTCTTTATTTCCGCAGTTCTTTTACAACCTTTTTCGGTTACTAAAATATCCCATCCTTCGTCACAAAACCTGAAATTTTGATCACCAACAAAAAACACAGGCCCTTCGTTACTTGAAAAAACACCTAAAAAACAATCATTTTCTTTTATATAGAACCCTTTTGGCATAATCATGCCGTCTACTAGTGAACGTTCAATTTCAACTTTAGTATTCTGATCATCAAACAAGATCACCATAGAACTATCATTAAATTTTTTGATATAAAAGCCCATATATCACTCCCAACACAATCTTGGCACCGGGTCTCCCATTTCCCAAAAAGCGTAATTCAGTAAACGAAAGATCACTATTAAAATGGCTAGTGATAAACAAGTTTCAAGACCAATACCCTTATATCATCATCCAAGTAATGGGGATGGGTGACTTGAGCCCATTTTTTACAAAAAGATAAAAACGGGATATTTTACCTCATTACTTCTTGCATCTACAAAATCATGACACTCTAATTGAAATATGATCCACTAGTAGATTTTCATGAAATATTTCTTTTCCTCTAGGTGTTTTTTCAGAAAATCCTCTACTTAATTTACAAAAATGGTTATCTAGTACGAAGAACAACTTACTTATACATACAAATTCACAACTAAAGGAAACCTCTGTACAATTTTCCCTAAAGTTATATGAAAAGCACCCTTCACCATACAAGCCCTCCATATCAGTTAATAACACCCCCTCTCCACTGAAATTAAATATCACCTCAGAAATATTTTTAAAATTCTCATTTAAAAGAATACTTTCTAATTCATTTAAATCTGATTTAAAAATTGATATTTCATTGGATAATTCATTTTTACTTTCGACATATTTATCTAATGCACTCAATCCCAAAACATCAAATTCTTTAACTATATTCTGAATTAAACCAATTAAAGCCATTACTTATCGACCCACTGAATTTTTGAAAGTGTTATATTAGGATTAAATGAATCTAGGTACCGGGTCTCCCATTTCCCAAAAAGCGTAATTCAGTAAACGAGAGATGAACTATTAAAATGCATAGTTATAAAACAAGTTTCAAAACCAATGCCTGTATATCACCATCCAAACAATGGGAAATGGGAGACTTGACCCCATTATTCCCATAATTGGATAATTGGATAATTGGATAATTGGATAATTGGATAATTGGATAATTGGATAATTGGATAATTGGATAATTGGATAATTGGATAATTGGATAATTGGATAATTGGATAATTGGATAATTGGATAATTGGATAATTGGATAATTGGGGTCAGAGTAAATTAAATTTCTACCTCTCAATATTTATGCTGAATATTTTACTCTGACCCCAACTATCCTACCAATGATCCTAAAAACCGAAAAACCGAAAAACCGAAAAACCGAAAAACCGAAAAACCGAAAAACCGAAAAACCGAAAAACCGAAAAACCTAAAAACCGAAAAACCGAAAAACCGAAAAACCGAAAAACCGAAAAACCGAAAAACCGAAAAACAATCATCTTTTCACGACAAGCTGGATTAAATAAAAAATAATCCAATCTTTTTTTATACTACTTCTTGCTCAAATCATACCAATCTGATTCAAATTGGATCTGAATATTATTATCATCAATAATTCTTAGTGAAAAAGTAACCTCTTCTTCTTTCGTGATAATAACAATATTATAGCCATCACCATCATTCATTATTTTATAATTAGCTTCTCTTTGGATATACCCCCTTTCCCATTCGAAATATTTTTCATTCTTCAACTCCATTCCCCAATTTATCTCAGAGTTGTACCATTTACCTTCCCAGTTCATTCCAGAATTTGCTTCACAGACAATAGAAAACAATATTCCAAGGCTAACAACAGCGGGTTTTATTTGCATTTTCATTTTACGTTCCTTGTATTAACATTAGACAATCACAATCAGAATAGAATTTTGAATCAACATATCCATTCATAAATAAAATTCACTCTAATCCCATTTATTCAATAATACTATAGCCACCTAGCTGCGGGGCTTTCATAAATATACTTACGATAAATCTTTTCATCTATTAAACCTTTATCAAAAAGCTCATCTAAAATCTCTTCAAATATTTCTAAATCTTCTGCACAGCCAGTATTTTTTGTTATAATTTTAAGCAGCTTATCAAATAAAAATTCATACCGTTCTTTATTAATACTCTGATTAACATAGTCATTTCTGACCATATTAATCGCATCTAAGACCTTTAATTTAGCTGTTCTATTAGTCCTAAACTGTAAGTTTTCATCATCACTAACAAAGTGAGAGCCTGCCTCAACCTGCTTTTCAAGGACTAAAAAAAATGAGTCGCTATAATTATTCATCTATAACCTCGTATGCTTCTGCTGGTATAGCACCTTCAACTAGTACTTCCTTATCTTTTCTAGCATATGTGTATCCCGGCATTTCTAGCATCAGTCCTGTTGATGGATCAATGCCCTTCGATACATCATGTAAATTACCCTGAGGTATTTTTTTCGTATCAACTTTAATGATTTTGCTTCTATTTACCTTCCCTCTACGAGGATTTGGCTTGGCATAAAAATTTGCTGCTTTTCTACTCCCAAGAGAATTGTATTGCGTTTGTAAAGACCCATCATCAATATGCTCTTGTATAGAATAATTAGCATCTAAATTCTTCGGCAAGATAGGTTCGCCCTTAATGGCTTGAGCCTCCTGATCTTGCGTGAGAGCACGATATTTATATTGCCCTCCCCCACAACAAGGCAACTCTCCATTTTTCAGCTGACTCAGCCCCAGCGGATCAACCCACCCCATCGGGTTAGTCACATACTGATAGTTATTTAAACCACCTGCAAGCCCAATCGGATCAAGCGTTGTAAACCGTGCGGTATGCGGATCATAGTAACGGTTGCGGTTGTAATGTAGACCCGTTTCTTCGTCGTGATATTGGCCTTGAAAACGTAACGGGTTGTCAATTTTGCTAAAGAGTTGCCGCTGGATTTTACCCCAGCTAAGCATGGTTGCTGCCCAGACGATATTACCGTTTGTGTCGGTTAATTCCTGAGGTGTACCTAGTTGATCATTTTGGTAGTAATAGATATCTGGCGCTAATGTTGTATCAGCTTCAGGTTCGTAAGCATGGATACTACCTTGATGGTTCAAGCTGATTAACGCCAGTGGTTTAAAGCTATCTGGCTCGTACAGGTAACAGCGGTGCTTTTGTTGATTGTCGGTTTCGTAACTAAGACGATCACCCTGCCAGATAAACTCAGTGGTGAGTTTTTGACCGTCTGGTTTAATGATTGATTTTTCGGTTCTACGCCCAAAGGCATCGTAAGAATAATTAGCGATGGTGCCATCAGGAGTGGACGCTTTGGTTAAGCGGTTTTGACAGTCGTATTCGTAAGTTGTAATCCGCTGTTCTTTTAACGCTTTTTCTACTTTCCGAATAAGGTTACCAAACTCATCGTACTCATATTGAGTCGATGCAGTATTTAATAAGCGGTTGTGCTTAATCTCTGTATTGGAGCTTTGAAGTAAGTTATTGGTACTGTCGTAATGAAAGTATTCGTTATCTTGTTCATTACGGTAGTGATCGTCTTGCCATTGACTACTTAGTAACTGCCCACTCGGGTCATAGTTATATTGCTGATTGCCTCGCAAGCTATCGCGTTTTTCACTTAGTTCGCCGCTCTCACTGTATTGATAATGGCGCTGAACGGTGGGGAGGTTTTCTGCTTCAAACTCGTCACCTAAACTATGCTGCTGAGCCGCTAGCCGACCTTGAGGATCATACCTATATTGACTCGTGCGTCGTCCCTGTTGACGGGCAACTTCCATACCTTGTTGATAGCGATGCTGTGTGAGTAGCTCACCATTTAAACGGGTATCTTGCAGCAGACCCTGTTCGTTGTAGGTAAAACCAATTTGGTTTAGATCAGGTAAACGCTGGCCGGTTAATTGCCCCCCGTGGGCGTACTCATATTGTTGACTGTAGCAACCTTGATGTTCAGCAAGTAATCGACCAACAAGATCGTACTCCCACATAAGCAGTGTATTGCCATCATCAACAGCGGAAAGTTGACCTTGATGGTCATACTGGTAACTGACATCCTGACCATCAGGGAGTACTTTACTGATTAAACGCCCACAAAGATCACGTTTATAGTCTGTAACACGCTCGGTTCCGGCCGTGCCTATTTCAGTTTTGCTAATCAACCGACCATTGAGGTCATATATGTAATGAAGTTTACGGCCATCAAAGCTGGTTTCACTTTCAATATGGCCATTTGGGTAATAGCTAATATGGTGACGTTCACCCTTTTGGTTGGTAATACAGGTTACAAATCGCTGACGAACATCGTATTCATACTGTAGTGAATGGCCATCGGCTTGGGTCTCTTTTAATAAAAGAGGAAGATGAGGGTGATATTCATATTCTGTTACCTGACCATGTTCATCTTGTAACCGGGTTACTTTGCCCCAAACGTTGTATTCAAACTTTCGTGTTCGGCCTTGCGGATCGGTTAATACCGTCACTCGCCCTGCAGCATCACGTTTATATTGCCATTGCGCTCCGTTTTGCCCAGCAACACTGTGCCATTCACCAATAACTAGACCATCTTCGTTATAGGCAAAACGTTGTTCGCTTCCGTCTTTCTTTAGATGGTGAGTTAGCAGCCCTGCGGCGTTATAGGTAAAGTGCTCTACCCTACCATCAGCGTGATCAATCTTGCTGAGCAGACCTTGCTCTGTGTAGGTAAAACACGTTTTATCACGCAATGGCGATTGCTCGCTGATAACTTGCCCTTGCTTGTTATAGCGATAACGCCACTCTATAGCGTTATATTTTGTATTGCCCTGACTATCCGTTATATCGCTGTAAACGTTAGTCAGATTCCCTCGCCAGTATGAATAGCGAGTAATGTTACCGTCCGCAGCAATGGTTACTTTCTTCTCACCCTGTTCGTTAAAGATGTGCTCAGTCACACCTCCCATCGGACAAATTTCTTTGATTAGATTGCCATCATCGTCGTATTCATATTTGTAGACCGCTCCATCAGGGTCTACTTGTTCGATCAATTGAGCATCTTCATCGTGTTTATAGACTTCAGTGCTTCCATCACTGTTTATCACTTCGACACTTTTTTTCTTTTCATCCCATTGATATCGAGCATCGAACCCTGAATTGCTCCAATGACGAATACAACGAACTTGCTTACCTTGACCTTCCCATTCCCAATAAAAACTCAGTCCACTAGCCATTTGACGCAAGCTGATGACGCCTGCAGGGTCATATTCGTAGGTTTCACTATTACTAGGAGATGCTGTGCTCGTGAGCTGAGCGATACCTTTATCAGTTAAGGTAAACTGGAAATTCACTAAGCTTTTAAGCCTGTGCCAAACACCGTTTTTTTCTTGAAGGCGGATAATGGACACCAATAAAGGTCCATCATATTCAAGCTCAAGCCCGACTCCATGCTCGCTCGTTAGTCGGCTTGGCCTATTACTTTGATCATAAATAAGCTGCCATCGATTGTTATGAACATCAGCAATGGTTACTAAGCGGGCACTAGAAGATGAGATTTTCTCAAAAATATAAGATAGCCCTGCCTTAACCAATACAAAGTGCCCATCCTTTGCACCTAAGTAAGCAGCACTTTTAGCCAGTCGATTATAGATAGCCGGCTGTTGTTGAGTGGGCAGAGGGTAATGCGTTTGAGCCGTTTCATCATTGAACCAAATTACTTCTTTATCTGTGATTTCCAGACGATGATTTAAGCTATGTGACCAGCCTAGACCCAGACCAATATCTTGCTCAATAGCGGTGGTGCGATATAAGCGTGAAAATTTAAAAGGAAATGCACCTGGCAATACACCATCTTGGATTGTTAATAGCTCTTCACCATTAATCATTGAAACTGGGCAGCCATTCGTTTTGGTTTCGGCCGCAGATTGTGTAGCTTCGCCATTACTATCTTTAGGCACATCGTTATCGTTTGGCGTGTTATCAGGTGTGACAGGCTCCGTATGCGTTCCGCCTTGATGTTGAAGACCATTAGCGCCTTCAACACTTTCACCTAATTGAGGGTTATCGAGGTCTTTTCCTGACCGACTGCTCATTTGAGCATCAACTCTTTTAGCCAGCTTATTTCTGGCCTCGATAGCTTCATTTGCGCCATCTGAGAACTCATCTAGAATCTCCTTGATACCATCAAGAATTCCAGAACCACCGTTGCCGTTACCGCGTCCTTTTCCTTTACCCATGATTAGCTTAATGCCTTTAATAGATCGTCCATGTTGTCGAATTGAGTCAGTACTTTTCGGAAGATGCCGCCGGGCATTATCAAATTCAGGATGACTTCAATGATTAATGCCGCCGCGGCTGATGCAGCAATTGCAAATACCTGCGAAGGAGTAAAAGTTCTAAACCAGCTGTATATAGCGTTGATACATAAAAACAGACGGGCTTCGTCTTTAAGTAGTATCAGCATCTTAGCCACTTCTTGTTTGGCCGTTTCAAGCATCCTTGCCATTTCTGCTGGATCACAAAATTTTTGAATCATGGCCCATAGCTTTTCGGGATGAGTTAGCATCTCAAAAATCATTTTAAGATCGTCCCAAACATCTTTTATGGCATCCACAAAAGCATCTAGAAATTCTTCTAGGGCACCCGCTGCATCAAGAGGGTTAGCTATGTAACTGGCCCACTCGTTTTTTTGATTTTCCCACTTACCATCTAACCAAGTGACAGCCCGCTCGATCACGCTATCGTAAGACCCAAACAGTTCTTCTATATGGGAAGCATTTAAACTAGGTTCTACCTTGACCCATAGCCTTTTTCCCCTGCACTTGTTTTTATCCACTTGGATCAGAGCCACACCATTTTCATTGGTGACTCCTTCGCCAACTACAGAATCGAACCCAATCTTTTCAAGATAAACGGTTACTTCTGTACCCTTAATTGGTAGATAAGATTGTGCTTCAAAATGGTGAATGACATTGATCACACCGTCCGCAGGACAGGTAATGTAACCGGTTTCTACGGCATCATTATCATCAACACTCTGAGCGGTTTCCCAATCTTGAATTTTGATGGTTTGACCCATCTCGACCAACCAGCCTAATAAAAAGCTATCACTCATCTCACGATATTTATCAATGCAACTACGATAGTCCTGCTTAATTCCGTCATACATTGATTGATAGTTAAAACTAGCGTCTATAGTCATATCCCTATCCTGTTTGCTATATCCCTAATGACTCAAGAGGACCAACGCTCAAAGTAGCGCCGTAATGAATGAGTGTTACCGTTTGGATGGAGGCTGATAAAACTATCCAGCCGTGCATTGATTAGCGCGCTAGGCATATTTTCGATAAGTTCATATGCATAATCGCGAAGGTACTGATTTAAATTGTGTTTTAGTACGTCTATGTTTTGACCTTGGACATCATTGATGACTTCTTCACTAAATAAAAACCACGGCCACTCATTAATAAAAAATTCCGGATCTTCAGGATTATTCTCCATGCCGCATGAGCTTACTAAAGCTGCAACAGGCCCCATTAATTTAGATTTATCTACTGGTTTGCAGCGACCGAATAAAGGCATCACCTGCGGTGCATCCCAATAACGGAAAAACACCTCTTTTCCACTCGGCATAAACACTTTGGTCAGGCTTTCAAAATGAGCAAAAACTGCATCAAAGCCAAATGAGCTAGCAACTAAAAGTCCCCAATCTGGGAATGCGGGCTGTTGCTCTTCAAGCCAATCGAGAAATGGGCTCTCACTTTCGATGGTTACGAGGTAAGGCATTACCTCTTCCCAATCGGCATAAGGGGTATTCAGCCATAAAGGCTTCGCACCACTGCCCCCTAATTTATAGAAATTTTCCAACCCATTGATTTTGGAAGTTCCACTCAGTACACAAAAGTAATTGAGCTGTTCGGAGTTTTTTTCTTCTAACTGATCAATTTGATCTCGAAGTGACAGTACGTGTTCAGATTGCACAGCTACCATCCTTACAAGCTTCACACTCTTCGCAGAAAGGCGCTGGTGTTTCCATCGTCATTAATTGCGCAGGGCTGATAGGTGCAGCTTTTTTACCACTACCCCCGCCCCCCATGTTTAGAGTGACTTGTGGGCCTTTAAAAGTTACACCGCCGGGGTTAATGGTGACTAAGCTGCCACCTGCTTTGAACGAGATCTCTACCCCGGCTTCTAGGGCGTGTTTTACACCGGTAGTGAAATGCAGCTCTTCCCCCGCATAGGTGTACTGGTTCTTGGCGACTTTAAGTTGATGGTCCTGACCTATGATCAGGTGCATATCGCCATTTACGCGGCGGCTATATCGCTGTTGAGTTTTAACATGTTCATCACCTTTGATATGGCGATATTCGTTACTCTCAACGATTTTATGATGTTCGTTACCTACCCACTCTTTGTGATCATTTCGGGTTACTTGCTCCATATCTTTTTCGGCATGGGTAAAGATCTGCTCTTCACCCTTTTTGTCTTCGATACGAATCTCATTAAAACCATCTCCGCCCTTGGTGGAGTTGGTTTTAATCGTGCTTTTGGTTTTGTTATCGGGCAGAGGATAAGGTGAGCGATTTAAACCGTGATACAAACGGCCAGTTACGATCGGACGATCGGGATTACCTTCTAGGAAGTCGATTAGTACTTCTTCACCAATACGGGGAATAAACATACTGCCGCGTTGATTCCCGGCAAAAAGCTGGCTCACTCGCATCCAGCAGGAGCTGTGCTCGTCTCGTTGACCGATGCGATCCCAGTGAAACTGTACTTTGATCTGACCATATTGATCGGTATAGATCTCTTCACCTTCAGGGCCACACACAATCGCGGTTTGGCAGCCGTGAACAATGGGTACAGGCGTGGTTAGCGGTGCACTGTAAGGTACATCAAATGGAATCGCCTTAATTCTATTGCTGTAAGAAGAGCCTTCTGTCGTTGCACCTTGCTCTAACACTTGAGGCTGCGCGCATTTATGCTCTATCTGAGTAATATAATACTCAGCATTAAGCTCATCTCTTTCGTGCTCATCTAAGGTAAAACTGAAACCGGGAATCAGACGATTAACATCACTCTCAGCAACCGCTATCTTTCTCTCTGCATTAATGGATTGCAAAAGCACTTGGGCATACTGATCGCCAAGATCAGTAGTTTGGAATCGTCCCGGATAGGTATAAACCTCCAACATCTCATCCAATTCTGCTTGCTTGTAGGATTCAAGCTTCAACTTTGGCCGTGTGAAATCGTAGTCTCTAATCTGGCTTCTGCCTGACACGACCTCCTCGGTGTAATCAAAGCGAAAGATATGCTGTTCCCGTAATGCGCCTTGAGCATCATGAAAATAAGGGATTACCGCTTCATTTGGGATAGGTAGATGAGAAGCCGAGCTATCGCTAAAGATAATGCGATGCAGAGATTCTTCATGTTCAAAGTGGTAGTGAATCCCCTCTTCTTCCAATAGACGCTGAATAAAATGAAGTTCGGTTTCATTGTACTGAACACAGTATTCACGCGCCGAATGAGGCTCTTGCAGCTTAAATTCAAACTCATCGCTTGAGAAACCAGCCTCTTCGAGTAACGTGGTTACAATCTCTTTGGTAGTTTGTTGCTGAAAGATTCGACAGCCTGATCGGAGATTAAGCAGTTCGGTTTTAGGCTCAACAACAAAATGATAGGTCGATTGGCGTAGGTTAGTTTCTTCTAACTCTGCTTCGGTGACGATACCGTGAATGTAGCGGGTATAAGGCTCCCCGGCATTGGTCTGATCATGCAGGGTAATTAAACCGGTTTGACCTAGCGTTGGTGTTAGCTCGATGTCAGGGTATTTAGAAACCACTTCTACTTCAAAACGGAAGCTTTGAGATAAAGTTTCTTTTCCTGACATTCTGACGAGGTGAAATTCATCACCCGCGCCATGCGCTTCAAAGAAAAAACGTTCTTCGTTTGATTTTAAAAACACGTTTAGATCGTCCCTGTTCTGTAACAACCATGATCAAATCAATGAGTTAATTCTTAACTCTCAGCCATCAGATAAAGCAATAGCTATGCCAGTGAGAGGTAAACTGACTACCTCCCATAACTAGTGACAAGCCATTGGATTTTCCCGCAGGTTATAGCGACTTAACTTTTCAACCAATGAGCGTCTCGAAACCCCTAAAGCTTTAGCTGTACGGGTCTGATTACCTTTATGCGCTTGTAACTTGTCCGCAATCACTTTGGCTTCTAGGCGTTGCATAGTGTCTTTTAAGCTATCGCCTTCAAGACAGAATACATCCGGCTGTTGAACCGCTTGGCGTTTGCTTCGGATCATTTCATCTGGAAGGTGTATTAACTCAATCACACCATCATCCGGCGCTAATAAAACCGCACGTTCGATGATGTTACGTAGTTCTCGGATATTCCCAGGTAAGGGTTGAGCTTGGATTACATCCAAAACTGCAGGCTTTATACCTGAAATAGACTTGTTGTATTGCTCAGCGATATGTCCAACAAAGTAATGAACCAATGCTGGTATATCTTCCCTGCGATCTTTTAGCGCTGGAAGATCAATTGGGAATACATTTAAGCGATAGTAAAGGTCTTCACGAAACTCACCTTTATCAATAAGCTCGGACAGATTTTGGTGAGTAGCAGCAATGACGCGAATATCGACTTTCACAGGGTGTAACGCACCTAGTGGCCGTACCTCTCGCTCCTGTAAAACCCTTAATAGCTTGGTTTGTAACTTAAGCGGCATATCACCGATTTCATCAAGGAAAAGCGTGCCGCCATTAGCTAGTTCGATAAGGCCTTTTTTATCGCTAGAAGCCCCACTAAATGCCCCTTTTTTGTAACCGAATAATTCTGATTCAAGTAGCTCTTCAGGCAAGGCAGCACAGTTTTGAGCGACAAAAGGCTGTTTACTTCTTTGCGCGCTATTACGATGAATACAAGACGCAATAAGCTCTTTACCCGTACCAGTTTCACCACGGATAAAGACCGTTGCATTGGTGCTTACAATCTTCTCCATCAAGTTGAATACCTTGCGCATCTCGGGAGAATCGCCAATGATATTGTCGACTTTTAGGGTCCCACCCATACTCGCTTTGAGCTGTTGGTTTTCGATTTCCAAAACCTGTTTAGCTTTATCTAATTGCTCGATCAGAACACGATTGTCTGTAAGTAAACGGGTATTTTCTGCAACCACAACGGCTTGAGCGGCAAAGGCTTTAACTAAACCTTCGATCTGGTCCGGGAAAGCTTCAACTTCGCCATTTTCATCAACTCGGCGGTTATAGAGTTTCATAACCCCTAAGCTGACACCTTCGAAATCGGTTAACGGTACCACCAACATCGAGTTAGTTTTCCGTCCTGCCAGCTTATCTAAGCGGTACAATTCTGAAAAATCGAAACCACTGTATTGGTAAGCGTCGGCAATGTTTACGATCTGACCTGATAGCGCCGCCCACGAGATCACATCGGTATGACCGGATCGTTGATCTATATGTAGATCAACTGGCTTCAGCTCATGACTAACCTTGGCTAAACACTCACCTTGAGTCACTTCTGGAATTAAATAGCGTTTTTTACGATCCAGAATATAAACGCAGCCCGCTTCTGCAGCGGTCAGTTTACGCGCGGCTGTTAGAATCTTATCTAACAGACGCTTAACATCCTTTTCGCGAGTTATTGAAAGGTTAATCTGCACTAGCTCTTCTAGCGCTAATACAGAATCTTCAATTGAGTAATCCATTACTGCGTTTGACCTTCTCTAAAATTGAGTACAAATCCACCGTCTTCATTTAGATCCAAATCAAGATGGGTATAGCGGGATTCTTCATTCATATTCTCAAGTAGCTCGGTCGCTAAATGAGGAAGTAAAGATCCGTTGATAATGTGATCGATATTACGGGCACCGCTTTCAACTTCCTTACAACGCGCCGCAATCGTTTCAATCACGGCATCGCTATAGGTCATCTCCAGTTTCTGACTGTCCGCAACACGGCTCACAACCTTGTTCAATTTCAGACGGACGATATCCGACATAACAGACGCATCGATCGTATAGAAAGGTACGATTTGCATACGTGCTAATAACGCAGGTTTAAAGTGTTTACTTAAAACTGGACGAATAGCAGCGATAAGCTCTTCAGGATCTGGACGTTTACCATCACTACACATATCTGTGATGATGTCTGTCGCGAGATTTGATGTGAGGAAAACGGCTGTATTTCGGAAGTTAACTAACTGGCCTTCACCATCAGAAAGCATGCCTTTATCAAATACTTGATAGAACAGATTCATTACTTCTAGATCAGCTTTTTCAACCTCATCTAAAAGCACCAATGAATAAGGCTTTTGACGCACCGCTTCGGTTAAAACACCACCTTCACCAAACCCAACATAACCTGGAGGTGAGCCAATCAGGCGTGAAACGGTGTGCTTCTCTTGGAACTCAGACATATTGATGGTTGTTAAAAAGCGCTCACCGCCAAACAACATATCAGCCACACCAAGGGCCATCTCGGTTTTACCGACACCACTCGGCCCCACTAACAGGAACACACCCATCGGCGTTTCCGGATTATTTACACCGGCTTTGGCTGCACGGACACCACGATCAATCGCCGCTACTGCATGATCTTGACCACGGATACGCTGTTTTAAATTATCTGCCAGTGTTAAAACTGATGCAGCTTCATCACGTACCATTTTACCTAGTGGAATGCCGGTCCAGTCTGCGATAACTCGACCTACAACATCAGGTGAAACCTCATAATGGATCAGAGGCGTATCGTCCTGAATTTCTGCTAATTTATCTAGATCTTTACGGATCTGCTGTTTAATCTGAGTTTCATCAATCGGTTGGCTAGTCTCTTCATCAGATTGTCCCAGATGCGCTTGAGCCAGAAGCTGGCGTTGATCAAGGATGCGTTCTACAACCTCTTTCTCTTTATGCCACTGATTATTGAGAACGGCTAGTTCGGTCATTGACTGATCTAGCTGTTTATCCAAGGCTTCAAGCTGCCCCTCATCGGCTATCACATCAGACGCGATATCTCGCTCTAAAGCTGTTCGTTCACGTTGTAATGTTTGGATACGCCGTTCGGCATCTTCGACACCATCAGGAACAGAAGAGATACTAATTTTTACCCGCGCAGCCGCTGTATCTAACACATCAACCGCTTTGTCTGGCAGTTGTCGACCCGAAATATAACGAGAAGATAAGCTCGCAGCTGCTTCTACAGCATCATCCCTTACATATACGCCATGAGCAGCTTCGTAAGTCTCACGTAGGCCACGAATAATCGTTACAGCCTGATCAACACTTGGCTCATCTAGCTTCACTAACTGGAAACGACGCGCCAGTGCTGGGTCTTTTTCAAAATACTTTTTATATTCGGACCAAGTGGTTGCTGCTACTGTACGTAACTCACCACGTGCTAGCGCGGGTTTCAAAAGGTTTGCAGCATCACCACTACCTGCAGCACCGCCTGCCCCAATCAGGGTATGAGCCTCATCGATAAATAAAATGATAGGTGTAGGTGATTCTTTTACCGCAGTAATGACACCGTTTAGGCGGTTTTCAAATTCACCTTTTACACTGGCACCCGCTTGTAACAAGCCAAGATCCAAGCCATAAAGCTCAACATTTGCGAGTACATCAGGTACTTCACCTTGAGCAATCTTAAGTGCTAACCCTTCTACAACCGCTGTTTTACCGACACCTGCATCACCAACGCAGATTGGGTTGTTTTTACGGCGACGACCAAGGATGTCGATCATCTGGCGGATCTCGACATCTCGACAAAATACTGGGTCAATCAAGCCTTCACGCGCACGTGCCGTAAAATGTGTACAGAATTTCTGCAACGGCCCCATATCGACATCTGACTGCTGTGCGCTTGGCTCTGCTTTAGTTACCTGTAGGGCAGTATGTTCTGGCGATTCAGCTACAATCTGATCGTAATTACCTAACAGATCATCGAATGAAACATCTGAAAAATGATCGCAATAGCTGGCCATGCCATGACGGCGTTGATTGGACAGAATCGCCAATACCAATACACCACTGCGAATTTCGGAGTCGTTTCTTTCCAGAGAAGAGATTAACCATGCATCCTCAAATAACCCCATTAAGGTACGCGAGAACACAGGTTTACTGGTGTTACCTTTATTGTCCGCTTCTACTGTATGTTGTAGATCACGAACAAAGCGCATGACATTAATGTTGTAGTGGACTAAAACCTGCGCTAGATCGTTATCATCCTCAAGCAGTTTAAGTAAAAAATGCTCAACACTGATCTCATAAGCACCGTTAGAGACAGCTAAACCCGCTGCTGCTTCTAGAGCGCGTGTACAGTTTTTATTTAAACGCCCCATTAGGGATTTCATTTTTATATTGTCCATTTGTCCTTCTCCGAAATAAGCCGAGCTAATGGCTTAAATATCCGTTTGTCCTTTGTGATGAGGTGTAAAGAAAACACTCTGGTCTTCACCGTTGGTTTTTCCTAACCAGCCTACCCAACCCAACTTGGGTGTATGCTCTGTACCTAGGCCAAAGGCTGGTACTGCATCACCTCTTAAAATCAGTTCAATATCGAAACAAAGTTGCTCTGGCATAAGCACATCGATCAACTCCAGTAACGCTTTATGGTTTTTGCCATCTGGCAGAAAATTTTCGAATGATGAGAAATCGAGTGGCCCAATACACACTCTAAATTTGCCACAGTAGTCTTTAATCCTTTTACCTAAACAGAGATCTTCACCCAGTGTCATATTGGCTCGACCCAATCTGTTTCTCTGGTCTTGCGGAATTTTCGCCCAGCGCTCGACATACTCTTTAACGCGCACAGGAACGTGGTCAAAATAGCCACTGATTACCGCAGTCATCACACTGACTGAACCAGAATTCATCCCTATAACACCGGCATAACCCAATAAACGCGGCCAGTTTATTGCTGACTCGTCTCTTGCTTGCTTATTAGGTGCGCCCATCAGAGCAAATAGACCTTGCGAAAATGGGTCTTCTGCTTGTTTTTGGTATTGCATACCTGGCTGATATTTAGACCAGCCACGATAAAGTAACGACGTGAAACGGTGATTGAATAGATCGAGAAAATCTCTTTGCCTTGCAGCCGGAGCATCGTAAAGCTGGAGTAACATGTCTCCATGCTTGAAAGCTTGGTAATCGGCTTCACCTAAAATATCTTGCAGCGATTCAATGCCACGTAAGCGTTCTAATTCGCTTTCCTTAAATTCCCGTGCCGGAAGCGCACCTGCTTTAACCTGCTTTTTTATTTCCGATGCTTCATTGAGCAGACTAGAGATATCTAAACGGTAATCCCTTAAGCGTTGAAGCTGCTCTTCTCTTTTAATGAAGTAAGTTTGATGATCCTGAGTCTCTACTCTCATCTGTTCAGCGATGATGCTCTCAGTCACATAAACAGGCATTGGAGATGCGGCGCCATACAACCCCATAAAGTTGGACTCGAGAACCGGCTTACCACTTTGATCTCGACGTGCTTTAGCAATATCGCTACTAGCAAATGCAAGGGTTGGATGCCCTGCGAAACGTACTCGCTCTTTGGCAACGGAACCTTGATAACCTACTTTGACCGGCGTGTTGTTTTCGAGTAAACGCACAGCTTGATAGAAATCAAACTGATGAGGCTCTCGAATTAACGCTTGTTCTAAAGGAGAGTTTTCGTGCCCGGCTGTATCTTCCACTGATACACCTCCCCATTTTCAAGCCCTTCAACAACCAATTGATGGTGCGAATTAATTGGTGCGTATTGCGCAAAGAATCCACTCAAGACCGAAGCAAACAGAAACATACTGCTTTCACCTTGTATGCCTTTTGCGCCAAATTTGCTTTCACGCATTTTCATCGAGGTCTGCAACGCTCTTACAGGCAGCCCTTTAGAAATACGATCGATTGTTTCAGTCTCAATACTGACAATTCCATCTTGCAACTGCTTACTCGCCCTTTCGGCCTGACGATCAAACATCGCTCTCAGGTCATAACTTGCAAGCAGTGTTTTCAAAGAATCTAGATTCGCTAAAGGCCGATAGTGAAGCGCCAAATTCGCAATCACTTGCCAATGCAAGCCCTCTCTTACTGGAGGCGGTAGCGCATTTGTTACACGTGTAATATTTTTAAAGGTGACAAATTCTGGCGAATTCGATGTGGGATAGATCACATCACCAGCACGCAGCGTTTCAGGCAATTTACGGTTAGTACAGGTCAGCTCCAAAGAAACCGTTTCTGTGACCGGTAAAGCTTTGTGATTATCAAGATCTACAAAGCGTACATAGTTATCTACACCAGTTTGTAAGGTTGAGATTTTTCGGTGCTGCGTATAATAGATCTGACGCTGTTGCTCACTTTGCTGCAGTTCGTGCTCAAAGCTCTCAAATGGCTGGTATTCATAGATATCACTGCGACCACGCTGCTTACCAAGCACAGCATCAATGCTGTATAGCTCTATATGATCTTGGTGTTGGTAGTCAGGCCTTACTAAAAACTCTAACTTACGTTGATCTACCTTAATCGGGTCGGCATCATGCGAAAACAAGTTGATAATTGGCGTACAAAACAGACGAATATGATTTTGCTTAACGCGTAATTGCGAATCGAATTGACGATTGAAGTTAAAATGAAGCGAAAAGCTTTCAACCATAGGGTCAGCTAGCGCTGACACATCCGTATTGATATCAACGAATAGAAACTTTTCTGGCAGAGCGAAAAACTCTTGAAGATATCTATAACCTTCAAAAGAACGGTTTGTATAAGGAAGTAAGGCTTCATCCTCTGCAAAACCCACCGGTGATACTGGCTTCGGGCCTAAGCCATGGCGCGTACTTTCTCGACCATCTCGATAATTAACTTCAACGGTTACTTTATCTAAATAACGGAACAACCATAGATAAAGCGCCTGACTAATATGAGTTTCTCTATCACCATGTAGAAACAAGCGTAGTTTCTTAAGCGACATTGTTTCTGCGGTCGCTGTCGTTTCTAGATCGAACTTAATGGCCATCTCTGTACCATCGCTATTCGCAGTCGTGGTTAAATCAGTTAGCGATATTGGATAGATATCTACGTCGTAGCAGGTTTTAAACTCACAAGCAGTCCCTTCCACTTCAACGCTTTTAACAAGCTCTCCACGTTCAACTCTTTTCCCTTCCGTCAAAGCACTGGCGACAGGTTTATACTCCAAGATACTCATTGAAGGTAAAGGGCGGAGGTAATGGGGCCAAAGTAGATTAGCTAGCGAATGAGTAATTTCTGGAAGTTCATCATCAAGCTTCTGTCTAAGGCGACCGGTTAGAAAGGCAACTCCTTCGAAGAGGCGCTCTACATCAGGATCGCTACCTTCCTCTGAAAGGTATTTCGATAGCCCTGGATTAAGACGTGAAAACTCTACCCCTAATTCTCGGAGGTATGAAAGTTCATCCTGATAATACTTATTAAATGCCATTCAGTTAGCTCTGTACCTTAAACAATCCATCGTTACCCATCATCGTCTCAAATTTGACGCGGACAGGGCTTCCTGGAACGACGAGTCGTGCCACTATTTCAAAACGCAGATCGGTAGGATCATCCTCATTTTGAGTAAATGAGACACGCGTTTGATCTAAGCGCGGTTCATAGAGATCTAAAGCCTGTTTAATCGCTTTACGCATCTCTTTAACCGCCTGCATGTAACCGGAGTTCAGGTCCAGATCATTAAAATCTGGCAAACCATATTCGGGCAATGAAGCGACACTGCCATAACGAACATTAAATAGGTTTTGTAGATGCAAACGGACAGATTGACGGAGCTTTTCAACACCCACGTCTAAAGATCGTTGCGCTCCTTCGTCACCTAATGCAACTCGCTGTAACAGCGAATACTCCAGCATTTTTTGCTCTCCATAGCAGGCTGCGGGGGTTTACAACAGAGCAGTCCCCCCGCAACCAATCTTTTAGGATTTATCCAATTTGCCTACTAGAGACAATGTAAAATCCGCACCCATATATTTGAAATGAGGACGCACATTCATAGACACACGGTAGAAACCTGGTTCACCTTCGACATCAGATACCGTAATGCTCGCATCACGAAGTGGACGACGGCTGCGAACTTCTGCACTAGCACCGTCCTGGTTAGCAACAAACTGACGAATCCAAACGTTTAGTTCTTCTTCTAGATCATTACGCTCTTTCCAGCTACCGATGTTTTCACGCTGTAGAACCTTGATGTAATGCGCTAAACGGTTAACGATGAACATATAAGGAAGCTGAGTACTCAACTTGTAGTTCATCTCCGCTTCTTTACCCTCTTTGCTGACACCAAAGAACTTAGGTTTCTGGGTAGAGTTAGCTGAGAAGAATGCTGCATTGTCACTGCCTTTACGGAAAGTCAGTGGGATAAAGCCCGCTTCAGCCAATTCAAATTCACGGCGATCTGAAACAAGAACCTCTGTCGGAATCTTAGTTTCGATCTGGCCCATCGCTTCATACTGATGAAGTGGAAGATCTTCTACTGCACCACCACTTTGCGGACCAATAATATTTGGGCACCAGCGATACTTAGCAAAACTCTCTGTGAGACGCGTTGCAAACGCGAAGGATGTATTGCCCCACAAGTAGTTCTGGTGGTCGCCATCGATGTTCTCGTTATAGCGGAATGCTTTAACTGGATTATCACGCTCGTGATAAGGCAGACGAAGAAGGAAACGCGGTAGCGTTAGACCAACACTTCTTGCATCTTCACTTTCACGGAATGAACGCCACTTCGCATATTGTGGGCCTTCAAAAATAGCAGAGATATCGTTCAGGTTTGGTAGGGATTGAATATCATCGACACCAAAGAATTTAGGCGATGCAGCCGCAATAAACGGCGCATGAGCCATAGTAGATACGCTTGCTACGCTTTGTAGAAGGCTTACATCTGGCGCACTATGCTCAAAGTCGTAGTTTGCCATGATAGCCGCAACAGGCTCACCACCGTGCTGACCGTATTCTGCTGTATAAACCTGCTTATAAAGACCAGATTGTGTGATCTCTGATGCATCTTCGAAATCAACTGCTAGGTCTTCTTTCGATACGTTGAGGATTTGAATTTTGTTGTTCTCGCGGAAATCAGTGCGATCCACAACAAATTTCAAACCACGCCAAGCTGATTCAAGCTTTTGAAGCTTTTCGTTATGTAGAATTTGATCAAGCTGTAGACTTAATTTTTCATCAATTTCGGCGATCATGTCATCAACGAGCTGCTTCTGTACGCGCTCAGTCTTTTCACTCGACGTTAGAATCTCAGCGATGAAAGCTTGTACACCTTTGGATGCGACATCATAAGACTCGTCACCCGCTTTCATGTTTGTTTGTTGTAGGATCTGATCGAGTAAAGAGCCGTTTTCTGTTTCTACAACTGCGCCCTGCTCCGCTACCAATTCTTGTTCAGACATATTCTTATTCCTTTGTCTCTAATGCCGCGAAGGCTTAAGATTTTTCGATACCAAGTTCTGCCATTAGTTTTTGACGAGATTCGTCATCGCCTAGTAGCTCATCAATCTGCTTACGGAAAGCAGGAACATTACCCAATGGACCTTTCAAGAACGAAAGCGCTTCACGCAACTCAAGTAATTTCGCCATTTCAGGAACTTGACGTACCACAGCTTCTGGCTCGAAGTCTTTCAACGTATCGAAGCTAAGATCCACTGGCATCTCGTCGTCTTCTTCACCCGACAATTTGTTAGGTACAGTCAGTTGAAGATTAAGCTTTTGGCTAGACATCACGTCGTTGAAGTTAGCTTTATCAACGTCAATCAGTTCACGATCTTCAACCTCATCATCGTCTTCACGCAGGGTGTAATCACCGACCATCAGCATTTTTAGCGGTAATTCGATCTCTTCCTTTGCATCACCTGTTGCAGGCTTATAAACGATATTGATCCTTTCCTTAGGGGCAACTGATCCTTCTTTAGCCATTATTTACTTCCTTTATTAGTTTGTTTTAAGAATGGACAGCGCACCCAGTGGATCCATTAAGCACAAGTGTGCTTTTAGCTGGTCAACTTGAGTTAGCTGCTCTGTTGTATATTTTTTCTTTGTTTGCGCTTGGGAATGGCAGTTAACAAGTAACTTTGTTACTTCCAAATGCAGTAAAGGTTCCCATTGCTGTAATTGCTTTTCTTCGATCATTTGATGAAGATAAGTAAGCTGAGGCTGTGCAATTTCTAGGTGGCCAGCTTCGTAACAAAAACGCGCTTGCTCTAGCTGCCAGTAAGCCTGCTCTCGTAAACTGCTAACAGACAATATGCCTTGTTTAAACAGAGCCAAGCCTTGATCAAATTCGCCATTAATAGCGTGCTTTTTCGCTTCAGCCGCAACTAACTGCCAAGGGGAACTTTCTTGTGATTCACCGCTATCTGATGCTGCAGTTTCATTACTTTGAGTAGATAAAGAGGCGATCCACGCTTTGGTCATCTCATCCGCAAATCCTTCCCCGCCATCAAACGTACGTGTAAGAATTTCTGGCAAGCGAGAAACCAGCATGGCAACTGAATCTTTTACTGCTAGAGCAGCTTCTTTAGCGCCCATCGCATCTAAAGCATTAGCGACCATTCGATGTAGGGATAACCAAAAGATCTGTCCTGACGCGAATGTTTTTTCGCACTCTTCTATCAGACTTGGCCAATCTTTGTTTTGTTCTAACTGTTGCAGCGCTGCTAATTTATTGCCCATCGGTGCGGGTAATACACCATCAGCAGGCACCTCTCTTAACTGCATCCAAATGCCTGTACGCAAAAGATAATAGGCATAAGGATCACTCACCTTTTGCCCCCTCAGGAGGTGAGCTACTTTGCTCATGGTGGAGTTACAAGAACGTAGCGCCTTTGCGATATCTTCAGCTGAAGAAACAGCGACTGCGACATGTGTTGGGGCTTTAACTGTTGGCTGTGCTAGCTCTTGTTTCTGTTGTAGCACTGGCGCAGTTTGACTAGGCGCTGGATTAGCTTCTACTGCGGGTTTAGATTGAGGTGTAACTTGTGCTTCTGGCTGAGGTTCTGCTTCAACCGGCGCAGGAGCAGGAGCCGCTTTCTTTTTCTCGTCTTCCGCAATGAGGTATTCAGCTTCTTGCTTATATCGACCAATGACATTACGGAATTCAAATAAACTGGGCGCTTTATCACCCAGCTTTTCAGCCAGTGCGTTATCTAATTCAACAAATACGTTTGCAGCTTCAATTACGTCAGTAGCTTGCTCTAACGTTGTTTCAAATTCCGAAAACGGTCGATCAATTTTCTGCAGCGTCCAAGAAACTGCTGCACCTCGGCTTTTAGGCCTTTTAGGGTGAATATCATCCCAATAAGGTGCATTAACTAAGTCTCTTAATAACTTAAAACCAGCGTTTAACCCCTTAAAACTGTGACGATAGAAAAGCGCAGCCACTAACCTAGAAGCCACCCTAAGGTCTTTACTTTGTTCCTTAAGAATCTTACCGGAAACAATCTCAACCACAGGCCAGTCAATCGGCTGAATATCAATCCCTTCGCCTTTTCTCAATTCATCCTCTAACCGAGTAAAATCATCATCGTGTTTTACATCTGGACCTACGGGGCTAGCACCCTCTAGAGGTAATACGAGACTGAGAATCTCTTGATGATCCATTAAGCAGCTCCCTCTGCTACAACTTCGTTAGATCCTGAACATTTTTTTGCCAGTAAATTAAAGCATTCCAACGAATATAGATGCTGGTAGACAAGTTCTAATGCACCTTCGACGTGGAGTTTAGCTATCACCTCTTTATCCAAAGCTTCCAAACGCGCTCTAGAAACCACCAAAAAACCTGACAGTACTGTTTTAACTTGCTCAGCTTTTTCATTAAGTTGAGCAGGCTCAAGTAGATCATGTTCTAAGAGGAATGCTGAAAGACGTTTATTTCGCAGCATTTCGGTTTCATAAGCTTCGGCTAACTGAAATCTTTGCTTAAGAAATTCGCTCTGCTCTCCAGTTTTATCAAAAAGACTTATGCCTGCGTGATCAGCGTTGAGCTTATTGCTTACGGCATCGATACAAAGCGTTGATTCATGCTCTGATGTTCTTACAGAAATAAATGGATAACGACGAACATAAGCTGGTACGTAATCACCCAGCCAACGCCCTTCCTCATCAACCCAAATGTTTTGCTGAGGTTGGGTACCAAGCACAGCAATAGGTGCGGCTTCATCATTCTGGAGTACAAAAACAATAGGATATAAGCGAGATGCAGCAGCAAATTCACTTACACAGATAGGCACCGAATTAGTGTCTTGTGCAAATCGGTAACCCGTCGCGTTATCAAAAGCTAGGTCACTATGTTTCTCGCGACTCAATGCTGTAATTTGATTATAAAAAAGAGGTTTATTTACACTCATTTACAGATATTCCCTTATCTTACTTTTACATCAACCCAACATTTTGCTCTGGGCTATTCATTGCCAGTACTGTGAAGATCTCGCCGTATTTAACCCACATTTCATGCAAGTATTCGAATCGTTCATTACGATCCACTGACACTAAGTAGCGACCATCATTGCTCAACCAAGAGAGCTCTTCTTCACGCTGATCTTCTGGCAATAACATGCCATCTTCCTGAACATCGAAGATAGTTACGAATTCATTGAACAATGCGTCATCAACGCCCAATAAGTAGCTCAGGAACTGAACTTCTGAACGGGTTAAAGCCGTAAGGTTTGCCTCAGATCGAATCAAAGCATTTGAATTGAAAAGTGCTACCTGTTTTGAGAAATCCGCAGCTGATTGCGTTAAATATGCGTTACGAGCATCCAGTGTTAGAGAACCTGTTCGCTCGAGTGTGAAGTCAATTAAATTGCTTGGGCTACCAATATCTTGGTTAGGACCCGCATCTAGTGTCAGAGCACTTTGAGCTTGGATTTGTGTACCATTAGTATTGATACCTCCTGTTTCGGAGATCAGTTCGACTACATCACCCTCAGCACGATTAATCATCATAGAGTCTTCCTCTACAACACGGATGTTCGCGCCTTTCAGGCTAATCGCACCAAATCTAGTCACCTCAGATGAACCAAGAGTACCCAGCTCAATATCTCCTTGAGCATCTACAGTTAAGGTGCCGGAAACGGATAGATCACCCTGATCTCTGACATCACCCGTACTCTGAAGTGTCAGATTGGAAGCAGTAGAATCTTTGAGTAATGTATGACTATTTTCATGAATGGTGACGTTATTACTATCTAGCGTGATTGAGCCAAAATTAACACTATCACCCGACACTGCACCTAAATTGATATTGCCATTATTAGATACAACAAAATCGTTATTTACATTGATCGAACTTGCAGTGGTATTACTAACAGAACCATTAACATCTAGAGTTAAATTTGTCAGAGCAACATCTTGTAATTCAAGGCTCAAGCTATTGGTTAACTCGGCATTACCACCACCTAAAAGCTCAGCAGAATTGATTTGATTTGCTTCATTAAGAACAATGTTATTAGCGTTAACAGATAGCGTATCAGCCACGACTATAGAGGTAGCAACTGACTGAGTAAGCGCACCATCTATCTCAACACCAAAATGAGTAGCATCAATATCTAAAAGTTCTAGGTCACCTTGATCACGAATAGTTGCCTGATTGGCAGTCACTGTCACTTGATCAAGTTGATTTCCAGCATCTGATAATGTCAGATTGTTCGCCCCAGTATTAACAAATAGATCTGGAACCAGTAGCGGACCACCCTGAGTAATATCTCCTGAAATAATAAGAGATAACATGTTTGTTAGTGAGCTACTTTCAACGGTCATATTACCTGTAGACCCTATAGTAGCGTCTGCTGCCTGTAATGATATGGCTGATAACTGGTTAGCTGATTGATCCAATTGAATGGAATGACCAGTAGCATTGATTCCTAATAAACCAGCATTGATTGCCGATGTTTGAGTAACATCACCATTAACCGTTAAATCATAATGGTTTGTGATTTGTCCGCTCGCTAAAGCTAAGCCGTCTAGGTCAATGACTTCTGCATTCGCTGCACTAATTGCCAATGTATCAAAATCGTTGTTAACGTCAGTTAACGTAACATCAAAACCTACTGCGTTAATCTCGACATCAGCTACCGAAATAGCGGCGGTTTGAGTGACGTTACCCGCTGCAGTAACAGTTAGTTTCTGACCAATAGTCATATCAGCAATAACCAGGTCAGAACCATTTGTAGCTGTTAAGTTTTCTGCGACGGCTGATACAGAATTAAATGCGTTGCCAGCGTGATCGAGTTGTACATTCTGACCTGTTGCATTTATCTCGACATGATCTGCCGTTAAACCACCTGATTGAGAAAGCGCACCATTCACGGTAATTGAGGCAGTACCCGACAAAGAAGAAGTTGCTAAATCAAACTGATTGATATCGTTTACAGATACATTTCCGCCATTGATCGAAAGAGTATTAAAATCATTTGCTAGATTTAGATCAGTATTGGCCGCATTTATATCAGTGTGATTCGCAACTATAATTGTACCCGTTTGCACCAGAATGGCCCCAGTACGAAGACTTAAATCATCTAGATTTAAGGCTGAGATAGATAGGCTATTACTATCGCGAAGGTAGAGTTCAGTTGCAGAGGCATTAAACCTATTAAAGTCATTGTCTGCATGCTGCAAATCAATTGTTGTACCAACTGTAATATCAGTATCACCAGCTACAACAACACCTGCAATCTGTCCTACATCCCCTGTAGCAGTAATAGTTAGATTACCCGTAAGGCTAGAAAGCCCTAGATCCAAATCGTTGATGTCATTTACAGTTGAGCTTCCACCGGATAACAGTAGAGTATTAAAGTCATTACTCTGGGTTAGCGTAGCCGAAGCCGAATTGAAAGTAGCTTCACCACTGACGATAAACGCGCCCGTTTGAGTTAACGCACCGCCGGTAGTAATTGCTAGATCAGTTGTGCTTAGGTCTGCCACACTCAAATCATTAGTATCTCGAACACTTGTGTTTGATGCGACAGCCGTTAAGCTGTTCAGATCATTCGCAGCGTTATTTAGGTTGATATCAGCACCTGTTGCGGTCAGTGCCGTTGCACCATTGACTTCAACTGCATCAGATTGAGTTATATCACCCGCAGCAGTGATTGTTAGGTTACCTGTAAGGTCACTTGCTCCCAACTCCACGGCGTTAATATCAATAACCTCTGCAGAGCCACCATTAAGCGCTAGGTTATTGAAATTATTGTTTTGCGTAAGGGTTGCTGTAGCCGCATCAATCTCAGCATTATTAGCAACGACAAATGCACCTGTCTGAGTTAACACGCCACCTGTAGTCAAGCTGAGATTATCAACATTTACAGCAGACACGCTTAAATCATTAGTATCTGTGACACTCATGCTAGAAGATGTAGATGCTGTCACATCTAAGCTAGTTAAATCGTTTGCTGCATTATCTAAAGTGATATCACCGGTAACCGCCAAAACAGTTGCGCCATCAACATCAATGGCATCGGATTGAGTAAGGTTTCCACCAGAAGTGATATTAAGCGTATTGGTAATAGCAGAAGCAACCAGTTCTAATGCATTGCTATCTTCAATCACTGCATTAACCGCAGTAAGCGCCAAAGAGACAAAGTTATTAGCACTGTTATTTAATGTGATATCAGCCCCTGCTGCCGTAAAGCTCGCAGCGCCATCCACTTCAATCGCACCCGATTGAGTAATGTTGCCTGCTGCAGTGACTGTTAAAGCCCCTGTAAGATCACTACTATCCAGTAAAATGCCATCGATATCATTGACGTTAGCTGAGCCGCCATTCAGAGATAATGTATTAAAGTTATTAGCTTGCGTTAACGTAGCAGTTGCAGCATTAATATCCGCATTATTAGCAACAACGAACGCACCACTTTGATTTAAAGCTCCGGTTGTAGTGATCGTAAGATCAGAAACATTCAAAGCAGCCACACTTAAATCATTGCTGTCTCTTACAGCAAGGTTGCTCGCTGTTACATTTAAGGTGGCGAAGTCGTTCGCCGCATTTTCAAGGGTAATATCACCCGTAACTGCAAGAATAGTTGCGCCATCAACATCAATCGCGCCGGACTGGGTTAAATTGCCACCTGAAGTTACATTTAGGGATCCTGTAAGAGAGGATGTAGCCAGTTCAAGCGTATTACTTTCCTGAACAGTCGCGTTATTGCCGGACAACGCCAGTGATTTGAAGTCGTTGCTAGCATTATCCAATGTGATACTTGCTGTTGTAGACGTAAAACTAGCAATCCCTATAACAGTGACAGCACCAGACTGCGTAATATCATCATCCGCAGTTATATCCAGATCCCCTGTTAAGGTCGATACCGCCAGCGCTAGAGCATTCTTATCTTCGATCGTTGCATTGGCAGCATTCAACGCTAATGAAGCAAAGTCGTTATTGCTGTTATCTAGCGTGATATCCGCACCAGTAGCAATTAACGTAGTTACGCCATCAACGTCAATCGAACCTGATTGAGTAATATATCCACCAGCCGTTGCGGTCAACGTTCCTATAAGATTAGACCTACCAAACTCAAGATTATTAATATCGTTGACTGTTACGGTTCCGCCAGTAAGCGATAACGTATTAAAATTGTTATTTTGAGTAAGCGTCGCTGTAGCAGCATCAATAGAAGCTGTATTTGAGACGGTAAAAATACCCGTTTGAATCAAATTACCAACGGTAGTGATTTCTAGGTCGTCAACGCTTAAACCAGCGAGACTCAAATCATTGGCATCGCTTACACTTAAGTTATTTGAAGTCGTATCTAAAGTGTTAAAGTCATTTGCCGCATTGGTAAGGGTAATATCACCTGCTACATTCAATACCGCTGCACCATCTACATCAATAGCGCCAGACTGAGTAAGATGACCACCTGTAGTGATGTTTAATGTATTAGAAATAGAGGACGTAGAAAGCTCTAAAGCATTACTTCCTTGGACCGTCGCATTAACCCCGTTTAACGCCAAAGAAACAAAGTCGTTAGCGCTATTAGACAACGTAATATTTGCGCCTGTAGCTGTAAAACTTGCCGCGCCATCAATATCAAGAGCAGCGGATTGAGTAATATTCCCAGCCGCTGTGACTGTCAGAGCACCTGTTAAGTTACTTGCACCTAAAACAACATCATCAAGATCATTGACGGTAATCGATCCACCACTCAGTAGCAGTGTATTGAAATCATTATCTTGAGATAAAGTCGCCAAACTGGTGTTAAACGTCGCCTCATCACTTACGATAAACGCGCCCGTTTGTGTTAGCGCACCGCCGGTAGTAACCGTTAAATCGGTTGTGTTTAAGCCTGCTACACTCAGATCATTCGTATCTCGAACAGTAATATTTATTGCGGTAGCCGTTAGAGTATTAAGATCATTCGCAGCATTGTTCAGGTTGATATCCGCACCCGTCGCGGTCAGTGACGTTGTACCATCAACCTCTACTGCATCCGATTGGGTAATATCTCCCTCAGCAGTGATTGTTAAGTTACCTGTAAGGTCACTTGCTCCCAACTCCACTGCGTTAAGATCAATAACCTCTGCAGAGCCACCATTAAGCGCTAGGTTATTGAAATTATTGTTTTGTGTAAGGGTTGCTGTCGCCGCATCAATCTCAGCATTATTAGCAACGACAAACGCACCTGTCTGAGTTAATACGCCACCTGTAGTCAAGCTGAGATCATCAACGTTTACAGCAGACACACTTAAATCATTAGTATCTGCGACACTCAGGTTAGTGGATGTAGATGCCGTCACATCTAGGCTGGTTAAATCATTGGCAGCATTATCTAAAGTAATATCACCGGTAACCGCCAAGACGGTTGCCCCATTAACATCAATGGCACCAAATTGAGTAAGGTTTCCACCGCTTGTAATATTAAGCGTATTGGTGATGGCTGAAGCAGCCAGTTCTAACGCATTGCTATCTTTAATCACTGCATTAACTGCAGAAAGCGCTAAAGAGGTAAAGTTATTAGCACTGTTATCTAATGTGATATCAGCCCCTGTTGCCGTAAGGCTCGTAGCACCATCCACTTCAATCGCTCCCGATTGAGTAATGTTGCCTGCAGCAGTAACCGTTAATGCCCCTGTAAGATCACTACTACCCAGCACAATGCCATCGATATCGTTGACGTTAGCGGAGCCACCATTCAGAGATAATGTATTGAAGTTATTAGCTTCCGTAAGTGTCGCTGTAGCTGCATTTATATCCGCATTATTTGCGACAACAAACGCACCACTTTGATTTAATGCTCCGGCTGTAGTGATCGTAAGATCGGAAACATTCAAAGCAGCCACACTTAAATCATTACTGTCCCTTACAGCAAGATTAGTCGCTGTTGCACTTAAAGTGGCGAAGTCGTTTGTAGCATTTTCAAGGGTAATATCACCCGTAACTGCAAGAATAGTTGCGCCATCAACATCAATCGCGCCGGACTGGGTTAAATTGCCACCTGAAGTTACATTTAGAGATCCGGTAAGAGAGGATTCACCCAGTTCAAGCGCATTACTTTCTTTAATCGTCGAGTTAATGGCGGACAATTCCAGCGAGTTGAAATCGTTGCTACTATCATCCAATGTGATACTTGCTGTTGTAGACGTAAAACCAGCATTACCTACAACAGTGACTGCGCCTGATTGGGTAATATCATCGTCCGCAGTTACATCCAGATCCCCTGTTAAGGTAGATGCAGCAAGTGCGAGAGCATTCTTATCTTCGATCGTTGCATTAACGGCATTTAGCGCTAGAGAGTTAAAATTATTATTGCTGTTATCCAGCGTAATATCAGCACCTGTAGCAGTTAACGTAGTTGTGCCATCAACGTCAATCGAACCTGATTGAGTGATATCTCCACTAGCGGTTACGGTTAAAGCACCGGTAAGATCCGTCGCACCCAAATCAACAGCGTTACTATCGGTAACCATTGCACTTCCGCCGGCCAGAGATAGCGTATTAAAATTGTTATTCTGAGCGAGTGTCGCAGATGCAGCATCAATAGTGGCGTTATTAGTGACGGTAAAAGCACCCGTCTGGGTCAAATTACCGATGGAAGTGATTGTAAGATCGGTGGCGTTTAAACCTGCAACGCTCAAATCATTGGCATCACGTAAACTAAGATTTGTAGCTGAAGCACTTACACTAGAGAAATCATTGGCCGTATTTTCTAAGGTAATATCACCAGCATTTGACGTAAAGCTGGCAGCACCATCGACATCAAGAGCTGCAGTTTGTGTGATATTGCCTTCTGAAGTTACAGAAAAGGTACCTGTAAGGTTACTCGCCCCTAACTCTAATGCATTCTTATCTTCGATATCAGCATTAACAGCTGATAGAGATAAACTAGAGAAATCGTTATTGCTGTTTTCAAGCGTGATATTTGCGCCTGTGGCAGTAAGAGAAGTAGCGCCAACAACCTCTAGCACAGCCGATTGAGTGATGTTTCCACCGGCATTTACGGTCAAGGAACCAGTAAGGTTAGCTCCCGCTAGTTCAACACCATCTACATCCCTAATATTAACTGAGTCACCTAGAACCGATACCGTATCAAAATCGTTACTCAGGTCAGTTAAATTTGCACTATTCTCCACATCAACAACTAGATTTGTGACAGTAATAGCTTCACTTTGAGTGATATTGCCATTGCCACCATCTATACCATCTGCAATTAATGTAAGAGTAGCACCTGACTTTAAGCTAACCTCTCCATCAATACTAATCTCATTATGCGCATGCAATGAAAGATTGTTAGTCGTAGATACATCACCACTATTCGCAGTTGCATCTAAGTCTGCTTCGACAGTAATGTCATTAGTCGCTTGTAAAGTAACATTCGTGGTCTCTAAAAGATCTACTATGTCACTTGCATCAAACTTGGCGGTATCATCGTCATTTTCATCAAATTCATCGTTTTCATCGATGTCGTGATTACCACCATTTGCAACTATTCTGATGTTTTCTGGATCAATTAAAAGCTCACCTGTCACACCATTCTCTGCTGTTAGATCAACATCACCGGTAAAGTTAAGTGTCTGCTTACCGGATACTTCTGCAAAACCACCATCACCACTTTGTGCACCACCTTTTGCAGATATAGAGCCTTGATAATTTGTATATTCGTCTGCCCAAACAATAACTTGGCCACCATCGCCTGAATCGATAGCATCTGCTTTTAATTCAGCAGTCTCCGCAATATAGGTTTGCTCAGCATTGTTTAGATCTGCATCATTGCCCTGATAACCACCACCAACTCGAATACTACCGCCGCCATTTTTGCCTGATACATCAAGTAGAGCACCATCATCAATAGCAACACGAGCGCCTGTCACATCGATCTGTCCGCCTGTACCCTGCTCACTTGTGGCTATTAACTGGCCACTATTACGAACATCAGCACCTTCACCAATTAGGCGAATCTTACCGCCACTGGTATCAATGCCTTTCGCTTCGATAACACCGGTGTTGTTTACGACATTAGCGAACACATCACGTGCTGCTTTAGCGGTTAAAATTACAGAACCATCGTCGGCACTGATCAAGCCTGAGTTTAATACCGCTGTATCGGTCTCACCTTCGGTAACTTCACCTGACAACTTGAACTGAAGCAATCCATCACCGTCAAAATCTAGCGTTGCACTTTCACCTGAGGCTAATACGACAATACCTTTAACTGCTTGGATTACACCTTCGTTAACAACATTATCACCAACCAAAACAACAGATCCGCCTGTCGCAGCAGTCAGTGTACCTTTGTTAACAATGACACCTTCTCCATCAACATCCTGAAGTACGATATTGCCCGACATAAAGTCGTTATCAGAGATCTGTTTAGTGGTCGCAACTAGGCTGCCCAAGTTTACTGTTGAGTTTTCGCCAAAAACGATGCCATTAGGGTTGATTAAAAAGACATTCCCTTGCCCCTCAACGCGGCCAAGAATTTGCGAAGGGTTCTGATCGTGGATACGGTTTAGCGTAGAGGCCTTAGCCGATGGGTGTTCAAATTTAACCAGCTCATCCTGAGCCACGTTAAAACTTTGCCAATCAACCACCATTGCATTAGAAGACTGTTGGATCGTAGTAGTTTTGTTATCGACACTGATGCTACCGCTACCTTGTGAGATAACGCCGCCTTCAGGGCCCGATAGCGCCTTATTTGGAATAAGAATTGAACCACTAACACCCGCCACCATGGCAGACTTTACGAAAGTTGATATTGCTGTTTTAGACCAGTTCATGTGCATCCGTTCTTATATCTGGTGGCTTGCGCCTTAATTCGTAAAATAAAAATTCGTACTTAGATTTGATAAACCCGATTGTTTCTAAATGTCCCTTTAAAACTGGAAGATCAAATCTGCAAATATTTGCGGCTCTCGGCCATTACTAGGCTTATCCGTACCCGCTTCTGCTACCGAAATGTTAAGCTCCAAGTTATCTAGGGGAGCGAATCGAATCCCAATACCAGAACCATAAAGCTCTTGTTCTTCTATCTCAGTGGAAAGCGCCTCGTTTTTATAACCTTTGCCGTAATCAAAAAATGCGGAGAATTGCAGCACATCTCCCCAAGTCCGACCGGCAAAAGCTTTTTTATCTGCAATAAATGGCACAGGCGTAATCCATTCAAGGCTGGCGAATACGCCTTTATCAGCCATGTACTCCGCACCGGGATAAGCACGTACACTGTCCGCGCCACCGATAGAGAATTGCTCAAGCGATACAAGAGGATCGTCTGAATACTGCATATTCAAACGCATTTTCAATGAGGTGTTTGCAATAAAACGCTGGTAACGAGAGGCCCTAAGACTCCACTTGGAATAATCCATAGGCGCCCGACCGCTTTCCGCAAGACGGCTGATCTGCTCATCATCGTTACTTAGGCTGCCAAAAGTGTCTTCAAGACCGCGTCGATAAGAAAGTTGAATCGCAGAGTAGCCACCGCCAATTAACCCATCTGTGTAGTCGGCGTTATAGGACAAACCTAAGGTCGTTAATTTGTCTCTAGATTCAGACTCGCCAGCACGTAAAGTTTCAGCATCATTCAAATCTACATTCACACGCAGATAATCATTAAAAGTTCGGCTTCGTCTTAACTGTCGTTTCAACCCAAATGATGTGCGCTTAGTTTTACCTTCAAAACCAAATGCAGAAAGCTCACGTCCAATATCATACTGGTTCTCTGAATACTCAAAGCTCAGTTCATATGCAGGATCAAATGGTCGTGCTGTATAAGAGATACCACCAAACAAAGCATTATCGACTGAGTCATCACCCTCTGTTTGTGGCTTGTTTTGAATCATTCCATCTAGTCGAAGCTGGTCGATCAAACCGAATGGGTTATTAAAAATTAGACCCGCACCTAATCGCTCTTCACCTGAATAAAATGAGCCTTTGTTATCCAGATAAATAATCCCAGCAAAGCGATCTTCACTATTAACGGACAGATTCAGGTTAGTCGTGCCTACTTGCTCACCCGGCTCCAAAACACCCGAAACTGAAATACCAGGATAATCCAGTACCGTTAGCAGAGAGGCTTCTGTCGCGTTTTTATCCAGCGTCGTTTGCAATGAATCTTCAAACGGGCGGGTAAGCTGATCTGCGGTATAAGACGACTCACCTTGAGCTCGAACCTCGTCTAACTTACCAGGCAGTAGATGGAATACCACTTCGCCAGAATCAACCTCTTGAGCTGGCAGATAAACAGTCGCAAGGATCCAGCCTTGTTGACGATAATAGTTGGTAATCTGATCTGTTAGGCTCTGTAACTGGCCTAATGTAAAACCATCACTATTTTTAGAAATTTGATCTTCAATAATCAGATCAACCTTCGGGTCTATTACCTGTGTCTGCTGATCTTTATTCTCACCACCAAGCTCATAAAGTGATATCCGTTGCACTTGGATTACTGGACCAGAATCCAAATCAAGCGGACGGTCCTTCTTAGCAGGAATACTTAGTTGAAGGTCTTTATTTGGTTTAACTAGAAGGTCAGGTTTAGGTTCACTGATTGCACCTGGAGTCGCCGCATCCGGCAGCGTCTGAGCATTAACTGAAAGCGACATGCCTACAAACAATGCAGAGGTATAACAAGTTACTAAATTACGGTTGCTCACTACTTCAAAATCCCTTTTACACTAAATCCATTAATCTATTATTTGGAAAATTAATCTTGCGAATAACTCGACTCGATCTCTCGAACCTGTTGCTGATAAACCTGCGTAAACTCATCTCCAAACAGAGCGTTAAAATCATCCTCTGCTTCAGAAACAAGTTGCTGGTATGCGTCCTTATACATCTCCCAGTATTTCCCTTTCCGGGAAAGGACAAACTTCGAAGTTAATTGCTCTTCAAGTGATTCAGGTCGAAAACGTTCTAACATAGACACAATCGCGCTCTGCATACCCGACATAACTGCCACCTGATGAGCTTTTGCATCCACAACCCCTTCTTTAACTGCCTCATGTGCAGACATATAACCTTCTGCCTCAGTCAGCAGTTTGATCATCGCTTCACCTGAATTCTGGCTAAATTTAAGAGGGTTATTCTGTTGAGCACCAATGCGAGTAACATCCATGCCAAACTCTTTTTTTACATCATTACGGCTAAGCAAAATCTCCATAATGCCTTGAGTTAAAACTCGCAGCATCTGACCTGCAGAGAACATAATCTCTTCTTTATTTCGCCCTACAAGATCAGAAGGTTGAACATCTAAGCCCTGTAAAAATGCTTTAATCGCTAAACTATCAACATCTCTTTTAGGAGCTTGCTGTGCTTGGCCTTGTTTAGCTGAAGCCTGCTGAACTATAACCTCCTGAACTATAGCCTCCTGAACTACAGCCTCATGAACTGGAGCCTGTTGAAACGTCGAAGGGACCGTCGGCACTTCAGCATCACTGATCTGTGGACTGACAGGTGATGCATTGACCTCAGGCATCACAACAGCCTGATCATAAGCATCAAAATGCTGCTCAATGTAAGGCTGCTCTACTGGGAAAGACGCTACTTGCGCATCATCCATATTTACAGCTTGCATAGTTACAGCCTGGGCAGCATTCTGCTCAATACTTACACCGGTAGCTGGATTAGCAAAATGTTGCTCGTGCGGCTCAACCTCATAGCCATCAACATGACTAGAAGGCATATTATTTTGCGGCGCTATGGAATCGTAAAAATCTGCAGAGGTCGTGTGCGGAATATTAGGCAGTGGAACTTTATTTACAGGTGCTTCAATTTGATCAGAGGCACCACCATCAGAGAAGAAATCATCGATGGAAAAAGCACCCACTTCTTGGGCAGCTACTGGCTGAGCAGACTCGATAAGATCAACTTGAATCTGACACTCCCCAATATGCAGTAGATCACCACTCACTAAGCGATGACGATGCCCTCGCCCTAGGTGATGTCCTGCATTAACTTGAGTACCAGGAGTGCTTGTATCTTCAACAAAGAATTGATTGTCGGCGCGGTAGCAACGGGCGTGGTATCGCGAACAGTAACGCTCAGGATCTTCGACCACAAAGTCATTATCTGGCGCACGACCGATAAGAACCTCGTCTTGATCAAACTCACGCACTTGAGAAACAGCTGGCGCCAATCCCCTAAACGCAATAAGTCTGAGCTGCAAAATAGCCGACATAAATCATCCCTACATTAAAAACCAACATCCGTATTAAATGAAACAAGGCTACTTACTTAATGTAATTTACTACCTTTGGATCAATTTGTGCAGGCAAGATACAGCAAACAAACTGAGAATAAAAGCCTCATAAAACCCCTTTTTTTTTGGGTAAATGAGAATTTTTATTCGCAATAATAAAACGAACATTAATTCAAAAACAAAGATTATTACTTTGGCATATAACCTGCTAACAAAAACAATTAACTTATTTAATGCATTAGGTTATGGTGGCAAACTTTATTTAGATGCGGGAAGCATCTTTATTTTTTCACTGGCCAAACCTATAGGAACATAAGAGGGAACTTACATGTTTCTGAAAGCGGATGAAGAACGCTTTTTCTTTAACATTGCAGAGCAAGACGATACCTTTCAACTCGTCCGCATGAGTGGTTTTGAGACACTCTCAACGGCTTTTGAAATATCGTTAGAAGTTGTATCTGAAAACCCAGAAATAGACCTCGTCTCACTTCTTAACCGCTCAGCAGTAATAAAGCTTCTAGATCAAAGCTGCGATGAAAATGAGCATACTCGCTACATCCACGGCATCATTTCTACCGCAGAACTAGGTGAAACCGGGGTTAAGCAAACCACCTATTACATCACCCTTGTTCCCAAGTTATGGCCGCTTCGTTATCGAATAAACAGCCGTATATTTCAATTTAAATCTGTACAAGAGATCCTCACCCAAACCCTTACAGAATCAGGTCTACAGACTGATGAATTCCGTTTTGAGCTTAGCAATTCCTATGCACCTAGGGAATACTGCGTTCAGTACAGAGAAAGCGATAAAGACTTTATTCAACGTCTGTTAGAATTCGAAGGGATTCACTACTACTTCGAACACCACTATGACAAGCACATCCTTGTCTTTACGGATTCATCACTGACAAACCATGCAATTAGCGGCGAAAAAGAGCTCCCCTACTTTCATGATGCTCAAGGCGCTGTCCGCGAACAGCACATCTTCAAGTTCCGCTACAGAGAGGCCGTTAAAAGTGGCAAAGTATCCATACGAGATTACGACTTTAAAAAGCCCAATCTCACTCTAGCTTCTGATGATATCCACGAACTAGATACCCCTTTGGAGATCTACGAATACCCTGGTGAGTTTATTGAATCCGATCGTGGTGATGGTTTATCAACGAATTTAAACCAAGCGAATAATAGTTTTAGAAAACATATTATTGCCGAATCAGATATTAATAGATTGCTACCTGGCTATAGTTTTGAATTAACTGATCACGAAGTTGAAACACATAATATTGAGTATTTAATTACTCATATTGAGCATAATTGTGCGCAACCACAAGTATTAGAAGTTGGCGCAACAACCGAAGGCTCTAAATATACCAACCTTATTCACGGTATACCTTTTACAACGCCTTTTACCCCAGCAAGAAAAATACCTCGCCCCAAAATAAAAGGCACCCAAACTGCAATTGTTACCGGTCCCGAAGGTGAAGAGATTTACACCGACGAACACGGCCGCGTTAAAGTGCAATTCCATTGGGATCGCGAAGGTCAGATGGATGAACAAAGCTCCTGCTGGATTCGGGTAAGCCAAAACCACGCAGGCGGTGCTTTCGGTGGTATCTTTATTCCACGCATTGGTGAAGAGGTCATTGTCGATTTCCTAGATGGTAATCCCGACCGCCCTATCATTACCGGCAGGGTCTATCACGGTTTAAACCGCACCCCTTACCCGCTTCCAGAGTGCAAAACCATGAGCACCATTAAAACCAACTCCACAAAAGGCGGAGAAGGTTTTAATGAAATACGCATCGAAGACTTAAAAGCTCAGGAACAAGTTTTCATTCACGCACAAAAAGACTTTGACCAACGCGTTAAAAACGATCACAAAGAATGGGTCGGTCAAGATCACCATTGGATACAGGTCAACAACGAATACCGTGAATTCCGCGCGAAGGAAAACGCCTTAACCGACGGCAACTTCCATCGTCAAAGCGATAACGATCAGCACCTCATTGTCGATAAAGAACGTCATATCCAGATCAAACAGAACCAAACCACCGGTGCCGGTCAAAATATCCATATTAAAGCGGGTAATAAAATCGTACTTGAGGCTGGTGTTGATATGGTTTTATCCGCTGGCGGCAGCGGAATAAATGTAAACCCGGGCGGCGTTACGGTTAATGGCGCAAAGGTAAACCTTAATTCAGGCGGCTCAGCACCTTCGGCGCAAAAAGCCTCACCTATTCCACCAACACCACCGCTTGAAGCGGATATAGATAAAGCAGGTAATGTGACGCCGCAGTTGGCTACCGAATCACCCTGGAGTTCATCTGCACTTATGGCCCACCGCATGGAGAGTGATCGCCAAGCGAACCTCCCAATTACCGAAATGTGCCAGCTACAAAAAGATGGTAGCTGCCCGCTAAGCCACTGCCCGTGCGGTAACAACAAATGAAGCTCAATAATCTAATAACTCGGCTAAAAACAGATATCGATAGTTCTCAGCGCCTGAATCTACTAGCAAGCCCTCATAAAGAGATGCTGCGCGATCTCTATGCAAACACTGATACCTATCGAGCGCCTCTATTTGAAACAACTCCACTAGAGTCTTTGAGTCATGCCAGCCCATGGCTGTGCGAAATCAAAGAACAGAGCGCGATTCTAAAAGTGTTTGAACATAACGCCGAAACAAAAACAGGTTGGCAAGGGATCTTAATCTATGCGCCAACAGAGGTTAGCTTTTCACAATTGATCACACTGCTCCGTAATCGATTGTTTGTAAAATTTGGAAATGAACAAAAAGGCGTACTGCACTACCAGCTTCCCGCCGTGGCTCATTACCTGCTCTCAGAATCATCTAAAGCCGACACCCTTGAATGGATGAACTGCATCAGCGCCATTATCTGGCATTCACCGTTAGCAAACATTCAAGATGAGATCGCTTGGAGAGTCCAAACTAATGAAGCAGCTGATAATCAGCTACAAGTTGTAAATACCAACCAAGATTACGCGCTAACCGAAACACAACAATCAGCTTTAAAGATTGGGCCGATCGATCAACTGATCCTTAACTGGCAATCAAGTGATGAGATTGAGTTAAGCCTCTCTGAATTCAAAAACATACGAGCACTGACCATACAGGCTGAAACCCTCGACATGTTTAATAACACAGAGATGACCCATCTATTTTTCCACGCGATCAACCAACACCCTGATCACGCGAAAAAGCTATTAGCCCAGCTTAAAAAGTTAGACAAAACCCAACGTTTATCGCTGCTAGAAAGGATGCAACAACAGGGTATGGAGTTTTACGGGTAAAAACCTCGAACCAAAGCTTGCGCATGACTGTCGAGCCAATGGCTTTCGGGTGTGTACAGCTCCTAACAAGCATTTAATTAGGGAAAAATTGTGAGAATTTTTAAATACTTGACCTTAGCTTTGGTACTAGCCTTGGTCTCACTAACATTGTTTGGCATAGGTAAATGTAAGTATGAATCGATTAACGATTTAATAACCGAGGGCGGAGGCTATGGCATAAGCATCGGAGATACTTTCCCACAGGTAATTGATAGTTTAAAAACTACCCCAGAGAATTATCCGAAGTCAGAAACATATTTACACTACTATGATTATCACAACTATAAATATTACAACTCCAGATCAGTCACGCTGTCATGGGATTTAGTTCACAAGTACGATGAAAGCAAATCGCTATCGATCTATTACGATCCTTATACAAACTACTTGGATTTTTTAGATATTGGATTTGAATACGGCAAGGTTGATCGCATATTTCGAGCTAAAAATTGCGCATTGAACCCAGAACACAATAAGTTCCATCGCTGGGTACAAGACCTCCTTTACTGGGGAGCTGACCTACTTAATATTGATCTCGAGCTATGACTAATGATCGAAATTCTCTGGGTCAGATCCGGCTTTTGGCCTAGCTCTCAATGGAACCCATGAACTTATAAAGTCGAACCTAAACCTAGGTTATCAATATGATTGAGTGACTGTTTGGGATGTCATAAAAGCATTCTAAACAATACCTATTAACACTTAAGAACATATGCCTTAAACTTCGCATGCCTAAGGCAGCGAAGCCAATAGCGTTATACACTGCGTCTGTCACCAGACGGTTTGTGAATTAAAGGAATAATTCAGATGTCACGTCCAAAGAGCTCCTGTTTAGACTGCGATTTTTTCATCAGCGTCAATGGCATCAGCCACGATACCACGCAGTCATTTCAATTCTACGATCACACCGATCAAGCACAACAGGAACAGATCGAAGCCAAACAGAAGTTAGTTGAAGTCGCTGGCTATAGTGTTTTTAGCTGGAACTGGACACCTGAAACCGAAAAACGCAACGTGTGGCTCAGCATTGAATGTGACGAAGGCGGACCAATCAAACTGCCCCTGTTTACCTCGGTTGATGAACAGAAATACCAACAGAAAGAGAATAATCATGAACAGAATTATCATCTTCAGGCGGTCGTTCCTCTAACCGTTCTTCCTAGCGTTCAACCAGCGCAATACCCAGAGCAACATATGGCTCCTACGCGTAATGGTTACCTTTATATTTTTAAAGACAATCAGTTATGGCGCGAGATTGAAGTTATAAACAAGGAAAGTATAGGTCCAGAGTTTCGCGACACCCACCTTTACCAGCACCGTGAAGGCTTTGAAAAGCCATTTAAAAAAGAGCCACGTAAAGCTGTTGGCAAACCACTAAAAGATATCTGGCTGCCAACCAAAGCCAATGGTAGTTCTCAGCGTTTATATGTTGCCTACTCAGAGGTTCAATGGAGCGCTGCGTACCTGAACTTTCTAGAAAAACCTGAAAACCAGATCATCCTCAAACTACGTACTAGCGTTATTACTCACCAAAGCATTAATACGCTAGGTGAAAAGCTGAACACCACTTTGAAGACGATGCGCCTACGTGAGCCGGAAATAGAAGAAAACCTAGCCGATCCCAGCCTCTATAACCGCGATCTCAGTGGCAACCACCTATACAATCTATACGACGGTGTAAGTTACGAGGTCAACGCACTTCGTCAAGACAGCAGCGATCTCCTATCGACACTGGAAAATGGCACTCAGCAGCGATACGAATACGGTGCCCGCGCAGCCCAATACAACAAACAATTAAATGCTGATAGTCAGGAAGACAGTCTCTGGCAAGCCCGTAGTTCAATCGACTACCTAGCAGATGCCAGAACCCGTCAGCTGAAACTTATCGTGTTATCCGATCCAATATTTGAACTCCGTCATCACACCAGTATGGCCATGCAGGTTAGTTCCTGTCTGTTCCATATAATGGACGATGCTGGTCAGCAGAAATACTTTCAGAGTGCGGAACTGGTACAACGTTTTGTCGTACCAGATAAACTGCCAAACGGTGAAGAAAACCCTAACCACAAGCACTTAGATAGCTTTAACTACAGTCCTATTGGGGTATTTCAGCGCACACTACGCACTATAGAGCGTCAACGCTGTCATAAGGATATGGAGCAATTCCAAAAAAACCTTGGCAAAACGATTAATAACCCTGCCACCGCTGCGGCAATGCGAGATTTCACCAGCTTAGAACGCGGCGCCCCTGGTGCCTATCGTCTCGTCGGTAATGCTTTCCAAGCCTTGAGCCTTAACCTCGCCGCTATCGATCCGCTGCAAGACAACCAGCAACCGCAAGACTGGCCTGGCTATGGCATTATCGCCAATTTCTACAACCAAGGTATCTTCCACCCACTGCATGCTTTGCTCTACCCACCTAAGGATCAGGTCCCACTGGAAATAGCCTACACCCCACCCGCGCCAATAAACGATGGTAGTGGTCAAGCAACCGCAAACAATGTAGCACGCTGGGCCGGTGACACCCTATTGCTAGATGACCAGATAGAAAACCGTGATCAGGCACTATTGCTGAGCGATAACATTAAAAGCAGCGAAAACAGTGAAGACGGCTTTGGCCTCAGCCGCCGTATCCTAAATACCGCTGATGGTATCCTCAGTGGTTTTTATACGGCTATGCTAGCGCTGCAGAACAAAGCGACTGCCCGCGCCAGCCTTAGCCAAATGGTCGAAACTGTCGAATTCCGAGCCGCCTACCTTGACAATCTCCGTCTTAGTAAGCTGATGGCACCGGATAGCATGGGCCAAGCAACCTATATCCCCACCTCCGGCGAAGCTATTGCAAGTGCCAATGTTGTTGGAGTACACAGTAAACAAGCGGGGCTAAATTTTGGCCTAACCGAAGGGCAGCGTAAGCAAGCAGCCGGTAGACATTACGGCGTACTCAGGGATAGCAACGATAAACTAATCGCATCCACCAATCAACGTAGCCTCAAAGGCACCAAGCTACAAGGCGCTGCCGTCAGCAGTAAAGTCGATCTGAAGTTGCTGGTGGTACCAGAGAATAACCCTATTACCCAGATGAAGACCGAACAATTAATGAAAGAGGCTGATCTGGCAGACAAACTCGAACCCCAGACCAAGAAAATCGCAACTGCTGGGCAAGCCTATGCGTCGCTGGGAATGCCCTACTTTATAGTTGCGCTGGAGATCGTCAATTTGCAAAGGACTATGGCTGGGTTTAATGAAAGACATGGAAAGGTATACAAAGGTATTTCTATCTCAAGTGCTTTTACTGATCTTAGTGTCGCAATAATAAACGCCTCAAATTTTCTGACACGAGAAACAGGCCGTTTAGCCACTTATACAACCAAGACCATTATAAAATTACCCCCAAGTGCTGTCAGATTCCTGTCCGCGCCCTCTTTAGGTTTGCATCTTGAAAGGAACCTCAGCCGAATCAAAATTGCCGGAGTAGTGGGAGGCGCCTTAACCACAGCGGTGGCCGTATGGGATACCTGCCTATTAATTTCCGCTCAAGATAAAGATGCCGCCGCTGCCATGGCGATGGTCGCACTTGGCACCGGCCTGTCTACCTTCGGCAGCCTCTATACTGCCACCTTCCTGATGAGTCCTCTGGGTTGGATCGGACTAACCATAGCACTGGTAGGCTTTGGCCTCTATATGCTGTTTAAGGACAGCCCCATGGAAACCTGGCTTAAAAACGGCCCCTTTGGCGCACGTCCTGACCAAACAGGTGACTATAAATACCTGCAACAACCGGACAAGGCCTGGCAGCATTTTATCAACCTTATTATGAACCTACGGATTAAAACCTACCCGATAGATCAGATCGAGTTATCCGACGAGCAACGCAGGAAATTGGCAGGCAAGGGCGTTACCCACGGCGTATGGCTCACCAGTAACCTGTTTGGTTTGAGTAGCTCAGAGCACCCAACCCTTCACTTCTATGCTCGACAGGCCATCTTAACTAGCACCCAAAAATTCAGCCGCATAGGTGATCATAAACCAACGGAGGGTGTCGAACAGGTCGACTCTACTGACGCTCTTTTGCTCGATCAACATAAGCGAGATAACGGCCATATTTTCTTCTATCGATTCAACAAAACCGTACCTAGAGACAACATGGAATACCAGTTCCTAGGAAATAACGCTTACAGCTACAAATATAAAGCTCATTTCCATACGAGGGCCCAACTACAGATTGGTGATCATACCTTCCCCACCCCGCCGTTAAACAAAGAGGAAGAAGCCGGCAGCCCCAGTACCACACCGACCTTTAAAAAAGGGGAATACTGGTGGGCCGATGAATTTGGCTGGGAACAGTAACAGGACTTATGATGAATAAAATAGAAACACAGCAAGATAGCTATCAAGGCAGCGCCTGGAACAGTGAAAGTTTTGCCTGTCAGAAACCGCGCCCCAAACAAGGAGCTCTACTAAAGCTTCTACAGGGAGGCGATCCGCTACCGTGGAACCGGGCTAATGCAACAATTCCTGTAAGCATGATTGAGGAACACACACCAGCCGAAATCAAGCAACGTTTACAAGAGAATAATGGCGAAACCCATTGGGATGAGAACCAGTACAGTGCAGGGTCGTTAAATAAATGGGGACTCATCTACTTTTACCTTGCTGCGATTTCTAAAGGCGTTTGCACAATGCTCGCTCCTTTATCTGTTGTTTCCACACTTTTCTTAGTATTTATTGACGAAACCATTGACTTCCTCGGTTTCTTCGAAATTATGCTTTTTTTTCTTATTTATATTTTTTTACCATGCGGCCTAATCTGGGGGTACTTCGAAGCCTCGGGCCGTGGATACTTGCCCATGCCCTGGTTTATGAAAGCGGTTAAACATTTCACCTTCAGCCGTAGCACTGGCATGGTTACACGTTATAAAAACAATAAAGAGCTCTACAGTCACCCGTTCTCAGAGTTCGACTGTTATCTAGTCAGCAGTCCCAATCATCAGGGCATACTGAGCTATCAACTCCACCTGGTACACCGTTATCATCGCTACTCCGATAGCATCCCTCTGCATACCTTCACCACCATCGAACAACCGGATGAGTTAGAGCGCATCTGGAACCTGATCCAGCGCTATATGGACACCAGCCAACCAATGCCCGATGTACCGGAACTGGAACCTGCCCGAGCAAAAGACCCTACCACCGCCGCTTGGGATGCTCAAAACAATCGCAAACCAGATTACTGGTTCTCCATGGATGATGTCGAGTTTGAAGAGGCACTACTTGAACTCCAAGCCGAGCAACGCTTTATGCCCACCCAAGGCCCAGAGATCGATCTCTTTAATGGCGGCACTCAAGCTTGATAGCACTAAAGGAATGAATGGACAGAAATGGACTTCCAACAGATAAAGCCCTATCACGAAACGGTCTGGAACAGTGAAAGTTTTGCCTGTCAGAAAGCCCGGCCCGAACAGGGAGCCCTGACAAAGCTTCTACAAGGCGGCGATCCGCTGCCGTGGAGCCGGGCTAATGCAACAGTTCCTGTAAGCATGATTGAGGAACCAACACCAGCCGAGATCAAGCAACGTTTACAAGAAAATAAAGGCGAAACCCACTGGGATGAAAACCAATACAATGCAGGGTCATTAAATAAATGGGGGTGGATCTATTTTTATTTAACTATGTTTGCTAAAGGTGCAGTAGTAATACTAGGTCCAGTGTTTATTTTAACCATAATTGTCTTACCAATAATTCACGAAACACTTCAATACGCTGACCTTACAAGCACTATATACGTATATACAGTATATATATTCCTCCCTTCAGCCCTAATCTGGGGCTACTTCGAAGCTTCGGGCCGTGGATACTTGCCCATGCCTTGGTTTATGAAAGCAGTTAAACATTTTACCTTCAGCCGTAGCACTGGCAGGGTGACACGTTATAAAAACAATAAAGAGCTTTACAGCCACCCTTTCTCGGAGTTTGACTGTTATCTGGTCAGTAGCCCCAACCATCAGGGAATACTCAGCTATCAACTTCATCTGGTACACCGATATCATCGCTACTCCGACAGCATTCCCCTACATACCTTCACCACCAGTGAACAACCGGATGAGTTAAAGCGTATCTGGAACCTGATCCAGCGCTATATGGACACCAGCCAGCCGATGCCTGATGTACCGGAACTTGAACCCGCCAGAACAAAAGACCCTACCACCGCAGCTTGGGATGCAAAAAACAACCGTAAGCCTGATTACTGGTTCTCCATGGATGATGACGAGTTTGAAGAAGCGCTACTTGAACTCCAAGCAGAGCAACGCTTTAAGCCCACCCAAGGCCCAGAGATCGATCTCTTTAATGGCGGCACTCAAGCTTGAAAACAAGCAGGGAAGAACGGACAGAAATGGACCTCCAACAGATAAAGTCCTATCCCGAAACGGTCTGGAATAGTCAGCACTTCAGCAACAAGAAACCACGCCCAGAACAGGGAGCCCTGACAAAACTTCTACAGGGCGGCGATCCGCTGCCTTGGAGTCAGGCCAACGAAACGGTTCCCGTCAGTATGATTGAGGACCCCACACCAGCAGAGATCAAGCAACGTTTACAAGAAAATAAAGACGAAACACACTGGGATGAGAATCAGTATAGTGCGGGATCATTAAATAAATGGGGATTAATTTACTTTTACCTTGCCGCAATAGGTAAAGGTTTTTGTATATTCGTAGGCCCTGCATCTGTCCTTACTCTTCTGCACTTCATACTCTTCGAAAACTGGGGCGCTTCTGAAATAAAAGAAGCTCTCTATATATTTATACCTTTCGTTTTCCTCCCCTCAGTCCTAATCTGGGGCTACTTTGAAGCCTCGGGTCGCGGGTATTTACCCATGCCATGGTTTATGAAAGCGGTTAAATATTTTACCTTCAGCCGCAGCACCGGTAATGTAATTCGCCACAAAAACAATAAAGAGCTCTACAGTCACCCGTTCTCAGAGTTCGACTGTTATCTAGTCAGTAGCCCCAATCATCAGGGAATACTCAGCTATCAACTCCATCTGGTACACCGTTATCATCGGTACTCCGACAGTATTCCCCTGCATACCTTCACCGCCAGCGAACAACCGGATGAGTTAAAGCGGATCTGGAACCTGATACAGCGCTATATGGACACCAGCCAGCCGATGCCTGATGTCCCAGAACTAGAACCAGCCAGAGCAAAAGACCCTACAACAGCTGCTTGGGATGCAAAAAACAACCGTAAGCCTGATTACTGGTTCTCCATGGATGATGTCGAGTTTGAAGAAGCACTGCTTGAACTCCAAGCCGAGCAACGCTTTAAGCCCACCCAAGGCCCAGAGATCGATCTCTTTAATGGCGGTACTCAAGCTGGATGAAACCAGCGTAAAGAATAAGCGGACTGAATAAAAAGGGATTTTTATGCGCGTGATTTACCAATGGATACTAAATTGCTTTGTGCTGACCATGGTCGTTCTGATGATTGTTTTATCTCTACCTGATGGAGAAATATTAACAGGTATGTACCTTGTCTATGCAGGCTGGGTTATTGGACTAATTTTTCTTTTTATATGTATTGGTGCTAAATCCCGGCGTGTTAAGTTAGTTTCAGGCGCAATCGCAGGAATACATGCGCTATTTTACTTAGCCGTTTTTTTATTCTTCCTATCTTCACCGGTATCACTACCAGGAATACTTTAATACCACCAATTCAAAAAAGTTGGAGTCAGAGTAATTTTTAGTATGAATAGCATTAAATGTCCTCTGGCCTCGTTCAAGATTGAAAAGGCTTGGGGACTATCCACTAGAAACGCAGCGTCCAAGCCACTCTCGAGCAATATAGTTCCTAAATTTATTCATCATCAAAAAAGTATGGCAAATCAATCATAGTAATAAAGCGCTCTGCTGTTATGCGAGCCTGCTCATCTCCAACCGGAAATTCATACACTATCTTAAGAACATGCTTTTGTTTTAAAAAAGTATACGCAGTAATACTGTGCACTTTATCCTTTATCGTTTCATCAAAATAAGCAATTCTACCTGATTCATAATTTCGGGGCTTGTAATCAGGTTCATAATCAATGCGATAGCGTTTTTTACTAGAATATAAATCCTGAAGATACTGTTCAGCAGTGTTATCACCTAATTTTTCTGATGGGATTTCCTGAGGTTTATGAATGATAACTCGAACATCACCGGTAGCTTTTTGATAGTCAAATACCACCTTATCATGCCGGTCAATGCCCTCATTTTTACGGAATGGATGCCCATTCATTGTCACTTTAATTCTTGGTTTAAAAATACCTCGGTCTTTGAATATTTCATGTCTTTCAAAAACATTATGCTGTTTCGTGTTGAAAAAGAAATCCTGCTCCTCTTTTTCTAAGTCTTCAGCTGTTAAATTCTCCCAAGCAGTAACATTCAGAGATAGCGAACTAGATACCTGACCTAACTTATCCGCACACAGTTCTACTTGCTCACCATTACATGGAAAAGCTACTAAAAACACTAAATTACCGCGTTCAAGAAATCCTGTTAAGAAATGGTCTGCCCCTATACGAGAGCCCCATAACACTGCTTGACGCTCAATGCTTGTTTCAGAGAAAGTTCTAGTCGTATCAAAATCAACATTTGAGTGCTGTAGACCATTCAGACTTTTTGCGAAGTCGTTATTACCTGGTGTAGAGATGCTAACCTTTTCAGTATTTGATTTTTTCAAATAAAAGGGCATTTTTTGGTTCTTTAAACCAGCCCACACTAGTACTGTTCCAGACCATTCAGGATCTGCATAATAGACGCTAGCTTTAGTCTTAAAAGCTGTATAACTATCAATCTTACCAAATGAGTTATGCCATTTATCCATAAATGGAAAAACTACATTAACGTTCGTATAGATATTAGTGTTGGCATCATGGTTGGCATAGGGATCCCATAATTCATCAAAAGGTGCTTTTTTTAACCAACTATCAAGAGACAGTTCAGCTTCTTCTTTTGTTAACAAGCTCGCTTCTTGTGAGTTTGGCTCCCACAAGAATGGTGAAGGCTCATCGTCGCATGCCGTCAGTGTAATACTGAAAGCAAACATTAAACTCATACGAAATAAAAGCTTACAATTAACAAATCCAAAAATCGGCATTAGGATCCCTTTAAATAAATGCAGTAAAACACTCAACTGCTACAAAATAACAGTTTTGGGTTAGTTAGGGTCACAGTAAATGCTCAGTATGAACAAAATTAAATTTACTCTGAACCAATTAAAAATTGAGAAGTCGTTCCATTACCTATAAATCTAGGTTCATCCGGATGCATATTTTAGAGCTGGTGAGAACACGTCTATATCAAAGCCATTAGGAAGGGAAATATGCATCTGCTGTACAGTATTGTATGTCCCACCATTCTGATGAACCGTAATTCCTGAATACGATCCATCTTTATTTTTATAGCCACCAAAAAGGATCCAAATAACATTACTTTCATTATCATAGAAAATAAAAAAATGAGACCAGTTTTTAATTTTACCATTAATCAAAACTCCCTCTCTACAAAAGACAGCAGAATATTCATCACCCTTATTCATTTGATAGAAAACAAGATCATCCCGTTTCAAGGTTTCCTTTAGATTTTTATATATTCTTTTAAAGTAGTACAACCACCCAAATCCCATTAGTTCAAAACAAAAAACAAAAGAAGCAAAAATAATAACCGTAAGCCTCTCATCACCACCTACTGGATAATAGAAAAACAAAGATAAGCAAAGTATCAACAAAAATGAAGGGATTGTTATAAAAATAAGTTTTATAAATGATATTTTTCTATTCCAGCTATTTTTAATTCCATCTTCATCTAATAAAAATTCATAAAAAATAGAATTAAGTTCTCTTTGATCCAAGTAAACGGAAGGTTCTTGATTATTATCAAGGCGTTCTTTCCTTATTCTAAAAAGGTAATAAACTACAGCACAAACGCTAGAAATTAAAAAAATAAGACTAATTACAATTAAAGCAACATCCATCATGCGATCCCATTATATAAAAACTCAATCAGCCCCATAATCACTAAAAAACTAATTTTGTATCCTGAAAGGCTGTGTAAATTATAATTACTTTGTCCCGATTCAATGTTGAAAAGGCTTTAAAGCTAGTCAATAATGACTTCAACCAATAATCACATCACCCGATCCAGCTGCTATCGAGCCGCCACAATCAATGCCATCACCTACTCTGGCAGCAGGCTTGCCATTGATAAATACAGTGCCCGAGCCACCGGATATAGATCGGCCATGTGGAGGGCAATTGCCGCAGCCATGAGGAGCTAGTGGATCACCTTGCCTTGCTGCAGGAATTCCGTTGATTACTACATCGCCACTTCCAGCAATGACAGGTGTAGGTGGGAAACATCCATGGCCTGAGCCTATATCGCCTAAACGGGCCGCTTTTGACATGATTCTCTCCTTAGAAAAATTCCAATTCTTTATTTAACGTTTCTTAGTACCAATAGATCTTCTTTAAGTAACTGAACCTCTACATCTAGTTCGCTAGCAGTGCCGCCTAGCGGTACAGATAGATAGAGATTCACTGAATCTAAAAGCGCGTGCTGTTCTGGCAGCATGGGGCGATTCTGCGCTTTTATCTGGACTCGGTAGACTCTGAGATCGACGACCTGCCAATCGGGATTATCCAAAAGCAGGTTGGTACTGGTGATTAATGGGTCTTCTACAGCGATGGCTGGCCTTTCATCTCGCGTTAGTAACATGGTGCCGGTAATAATTGATGTCACGACCAAGCCGATTAACAACGCTAATAATATCTTTTTATATGAGACATGCTGTGCTTCAGCAGGTTGATGATTATAGGCCGTCTCAGACTTAGGTTTTGACAATTCCTCAAGCCTTTTCCGTGTATTTAACGTACTACTCTCTACCGGATTTTCAGATCTCTCGCTTATTGTATAAGCCGGTGTTTGTGAAGGTTCTGGTATGACAGCAGACGAATTCGGATGGTAAAAAGGAGCAGCTTGATTCGCACTTTGCTCATCCGCTGTTTGAGCGGGAGGTAAAGTTGAGTCAGCCACTTCGGCTAATTCAGGCTCATTAACAAAACCCGGTTGCGTGCAATCTTCCACCTGAAAAACTTGCTCATTCACCAGCTTACGACGTTGCGCTCGGTAGTCAGCGGTTGAGATCTTTCCAGCCGAGTGCTGTCTACTTAATGTTAGAAGTGTTGTTGCCATTCCCTACCCCTATAACGACCGGACAAGTCTAAAACCAGTTTTTGAATCCGCCGAAGCGTTGCGGACTAAATCCACGGAGCAATTCGACATCTTATCGGCGTAATGCCCGCCCGCTGCTTTAGCTACACCTTGATGAATAACCCACTCTTGCACATTACCTAGATAGTTGATCATGCCCCAATTGTTCGCTGATCCACTGCGAACAGATACAGGTGCATGCCCTTTCAAGATGGTGTCGCCCTGCATTAAACGACAGTTAAAGTTATTCGGCTGGCGTTTATTTCCAGACAGTGCAGCATGCTTCCACTGCTTGTACTTAGGTAAACGATATTGATGACCGGTTACCTGCGTTAGCCACTTTGCATACGCCACAGCTTGGCTCTGACTAACACCCGTAACAGGTGATCGACCACTGCCAGAACGTAAACTACAACCCGTTTGCTTACAGAAGGCGTTGTAATCATCGATGCTTATTTCAAATTTACTGATTGCAAACGGTCCACCAGCACCGGAAGGTATTACAATCATGTAAGGCGCTTTGGTTTGCTGGGAAACCATGTCATAGCAAACCGCTTTAACATTACGACCTAACCCTGCCAGACTAGGCGAACATGCTTTACCTGTAGCCGTGACTTTCGGCGGTTGCACGCTTGGCTTTTGCTCTGTGACTTCGGGTTTAGCCTCTTCTGTTTTAACCGGTTCCGGCTTTGGTTCTGGAGGCTCTGGTTCAGGAGGCTTAGGTGCGAGTTTATTAAGTTTGATCTTCTGAATTTCTGCATGGTCAGGGTAAAGCTCTTTGGCTTTCCTGATTAGTTTGTTTGCAGCTTCAGCCCTACTTCCCTTTAACTGCTCATAGCGCTTAAGCACGGCATTGGTCAGGTCGGTATGTAATTTTTTAGCTCTCTCGTCTTCCAGTTCCGGCTCTATTTCTGTCAATTGCTGATGTGCTGATACAAACGAATCATACGAGATACTTCTGATTGCCTGCCCAATACGCCACAATTTAGCATCGCGGTTATAGCCAGCAATTTTTTCGTCAATCACGGTAGTATCGACAGAATACTTTTTAGCCGACTCTAATAACTGCGCCGCCTTAGACAGCCTGGTTTGCCGTGCTAATTGGTCTGCTAAGCGTAAGTATGTTTCGACAAAAGCAGGGTTCGCTTCACTCTGAATATAAGGGTCGTTCTCACCCAACATTGTTTGTAGTTGCTTATAACTTTGTTCGGCACGAGGGAGGTCATTCGCTTGAAGCTGGGTTTGTAAGGTTTGTTTCAAGCCCTGAATTTCTGCTTGTTGCTTCTTAATTTGCTTATCTTTTACCCAGGCTGTTTGGCTCGCCGTTATCTGCTGCTCTAACCCCTTTAATGTGCCTAAGCTTGGGTCAAAGGTTGCTGCTTTCGCTAGAAGATCGAGTGCCTCAGAGAAGCGCTTTTCATCCGAATATTGCGAAGCAACTTTTGATAGCTGCAAAGCAATATTGGTATTCAATGAAGCAATCTGATGTTCTGTAGCGCCTAATGAACCTATCTCTTTTAAGCTTTGATTGAGCTCAGATTCCCAATTGGCGTTTTGACTAACTTGCGACAATTGCTGAGAAATGTTCTGTTTAAGCTGATTAAACCGTTCTGATTGCGCTTGTTCTGCCAACCCTTGATCAAACGTTTTCAAGGCACTTTCTATTTGAGGGTTATCAGGAAAGGCCGTGTTATATTCCGTTAGTAACTCTGCAGCGCCTTTTAAGTTGCCTTGTTGTTCAAGTTGCTCAGCTTGGTTTAGATAACTCGATGCAAAGCGCTGCGGAATATCTTTAAGCAATGGGTGATCTGGTCTTAATTGCTCGACTTTATCCAATGTCTGTTGAACATCATTAAGAAGCGATGAATTTAATGGCTGAGTCAAAAGAACATTCAACTGCTTTTGATACTCAGCAATTTCTGCCTCTCTTTCCGCTTTTAGCTGCTTCATATCACCTGAACTTGAGGCGTTGCGGTTTTGTTCAATAATTTGCAGTTCTGTATCAAGCAATTGGCTAAAACCAGCTTCGGTATTGATACTACGCGCTCTCTCTATCAATGAGACTGATTGCTCCCATTGACTGTTTTCACGTGAGATACGCGCATCTTTCAAATAGGCTTTAGCTAAACGTGTTGCGACCGTTTGCTTAATCTCAGACGGTGCCTCAAATTGATCTAACAGCCTTTCAGCTTTGGTCAAATCACCTTGTTCGATTGCCGTAAGAATCGTTTTTTCATTCTCCGCCAATGAGGCCTGATATGACTGGATACCTTTCTCAATTTTCTGGCTTAAATCATTGGATACGCCATCGTTTAGATAGAGCTGGTATTGAGCAAACTGATCTTTCGCTGAAAACCATTGCGCCTCCGTCATCATCTTAGCTAGATGACCTTCAATTATCGGTGAGGCTTGATTCTTAAACTGGATTAACGTCTTACTTTGTGGCGCTAATCGATTAAGCTCAGATGCCGCCTTTTTGAAAGAAGAGAGATCAGAGAGCTGTGTCAGTTCGTCAACAGAGGCTAACTCTTTCTCATAATTTGAAATCAGGTTAGCTTGCTCAAAACGGCCTTTTAGCTGCTTCATTTGATTATCAGCAACGATAATGGACTGATTCTCAGGAAAAATCCCTTTAGCCACCCCACTCACTGTTCCAGCACGTTCAAATTGGTTTTGCCCAGTTAACCAATCGACCGCTTCAACCATCCTATGAGGAACACGAGGATCTTCAAGCATCGGGTTTTTATGATCGACTCGCTTGATAGATTCAAACAGTTTCGGGAATTGCTCTATCTTTTCTATAAATAGGTTTAGTTCGCTACTCAGATAGTTATTTAGCTCAATATTTAGCTCGTTGAGACGCCCTGCTTTACGTTTACTAACCAGTTCCCTTTGATCTGATAAACGACGAGAATCCTCATATATCTGTAATGCTCTTGCTGCAACACGTTCGGCTTCAGCGTATTGATCTTCATTGATTTGGTCATTCATTCGAGTGATGAAGAATTTCGTCAGTGAGCTTTTTACCCGTGTATCGTTGAAGTAACGAATACGTTCTTCTTCAGGCATGCTCTCGACTTCACCCAACCAGTTTAAGATGTCACTTTCAGAGCCATTCTTTAAATCATCGGCTAAATCATCCAGCTCCTTTTCATCCAGAAAATCTCTAACTGGGAAATAAGCCAAAGCTGATAAAACGGTCGCCGCTAAAGGCCACACATACCATTTGGCCAATAAGCCCGCTTGATGTGTTTCTGGCAGGAAGCCTTGGAGGAATTGATCTACCGAGTGCGTTCTAAGCACAGGATCAAAGCTTAAACCTTGCTTTAATGCCTTCCACTGTTTGCGCTTTAAACTCTTAATCGGTGCAGGCGCTAGACCCTTATCTCTTGCCTGATCTGCAGGGACTTTCTTACCTTTTTCAGTAAAAGGATGCTTACCGGTTAATAGCTCATAAGTAATACAAGCCAGAGCGTAAATATCGTCTTTAGGGTCAGCCTGGAACGCACCTTCAAGCATTTCAGGGGATGCATAGTTAGGTGTTAATGCACCTAGTTCACCGGCATCAAATGTATCGGCTTGCCCCTCTTTTGCAGCTCGAGCGATACCAAAATCGAACACCTTGATTGTGTTTTGATCTAGGAAGATATTACTGGGCTTAAAATCGGAATGTACGATATCCCTTCGGTGCGCATAGCTCAGCGCAGCACCCATTTCTGCTACATAGCGAAATACCGTATCAAGAGCTAAACCCTTTGGATTCGCCTTAATGACCTTGTTAAGCGGCTCACCCAACATTAGCTCCATGGTCATATAAACATGGTGCTGATCGCGGTCAAAATCGAATACGTTTACGATATTTGGGTGGGCTAGGTTCTGTGTTTTTCGTGCTTCGCGCTGCAAGGATCGAAGCGATTCTGGATGGTCTCTAAAGTTATTATTAAGGACTTTGATCGCGATTAATGTTTCAACGTCCTGAGCATCGATGCGGCGTTGGTCCTCAGCTTTAAAGACATCCCCCATACCACCGCAACCAATAAATTCGATTAGTCGGAAGCGGTCTTTAATAATAGAACCAACATTGAGGGTGTGATCAGTTTTATCTGATTCACCTTCGAAGGGCTTGGACCATTTTGCCGTTGTACTGGTATTACTCGTTCTCGATGTCGGAGAGGTAAAGCCAGAGCGATCTCCAACTACGTCGATCTTTGTTGCATCATCACTTCGAACAATTTGTGTAGCATCTTCCTGCTGAGCAATCTGAGTATGGTCTTCACCATCATTAGCCATTGCAGCTTGTTCGGTTTTGGCAACAACCGTTTGATCTTCAGGATCTGATGTAGGATTAGCTGCTATTTGTGTTTGATCTTCTGCCGCTATTTGAGTGGCACCCTCTGTAACCGCTTCTGCGCTTGGCGCTTTATGACGCGCGACAAAGTAATCAACGGTCTCCGTTAGCTCCTTAGCTACAGCGGCCTCGAGATGACCGGCCTTAACTAATTTAGTTAAACCCTCTTTGATACGATCCGCATTTTTAGAATCGCTTATTAGGGTGGTTTGAATAACGGTTTTTAATGACTGTAAATCCGTTTCGCTACGAATATAACTTTGTAGCTCAGCCTTAAATAACTCCATGACTTCTACTTAAAGCTCCACTAGATACTTTCTATTTCTTCAACACTAACCAATACGAGCGTTATATTGTCCTTTGCCGACCGCTCTAAGCATTTCGACATTAAAAGATCGATGCCTTGGTTAATATCGCGCGCTGATTGATTCAGGAGCTGAGTCAATTCGTTCTCACCTATCTCTTTATCTAGCCCGTCGCTGCAAATAAGGAAAAGGTCGCCAGTCTGCAAGGGCCTTAGATCCATATCGATAAAGAGAGAATCATTTGCTCCTACCGCACGCGTAATCACATTACGTTCAGGATGGTTAAGTACATCAACAGGGTTAATTCGTCCCTGCTCTAACATCTCTTGAACAAGCGTGTGATCGACCGTTTCTTGGTTAAGGCAACCGTTGCGAAGTAGATATACACGGCTATCACCACACCAATAAACCAAATATCGATTGGCATCGAAGATCAGACCGGCCACCGTGGTACCAATGACTTTGCCATTACCACCCGCCATGTTCAGTAACTCTTGGTTTGTTGCAACTAGCGTGTCTTCTAGCCTATCTATGCGGCAAGCGAGGTTTTCTCCTACTGGGAGTTTACTTAGCCGCTCGACCACCAGCTGACTTGCAACATCACCGGCATGATGTCCGCCCATACCATCCGCAACGGCCCAATGAGCCTGCTGATCACAGGTGAATAGCGCATCTTCGTTGATTTTACGGACATGCCCCGTTTCAGTTCGGGCGACAGAACGCCAGGTAAGCTGTCTAGGCATCCGCACACTCCTCAGCATATTCAATACCTGCAATAAAATGCGAAAAGTGCTCAGTAGGCGGCAAGCCCGAGCTCACCAAGAATTGCGGTTCTACACCTTCAGTCCCTTCACTCATCCATAACACGGGATATTCCACCGCAGTTACCAAATCTAAAAAATGATATTGATAACGCATGGAGTGAATATTTTGCATCAGCGGTAATTCGCCTTTGACAGCTTGTAACTCAGTTGGCGGAGAGATTGGTCTCAGCGCTAAAGCATCTACCTGCTCGCAAAACTGATCGAAATTAAAATCCAGCTCTAAGGTATCTAAAAGCAGGTCTTCTATTCGCTGATAGACCGTTTCTTGTGCTAATACCTGCTCATAAGTTACTAATCGTTGATTGACTGGCAACGCGATTAAGCAAGGAAACTGACGACCAACTTTGTCGATACTCGGGATAAACACCCCAAGCCAAGGGTTCTGATCGAACACACCAGCAGATATGAAAAAGCGCCAAATAGGGGCAACGGTATAACGCGCATTCCACTCGTCACCTAAACAACCTTTAGCTGTATGTAACCCCTGCTGAAACCACTGATCAAAGTTATCGACCAACGACCGTGGTAGCCCCCTAGTCACAAAGTCTCCACGGCAAGGCATCTTGCCGTAAAAGCCGGCTCTCTGCTCCATTACAGCGTCTCCGGGCAGTAAAAGCCTGATAACAAATCATGACCAAATGGGTTAATAGCACTCAGCGCTCTTAATTCGAACATCGCTTTGTGGCCCTGTTCATCGAACGTCACTTGGTAAATGGCTGGATTGTTAGTTTTATTCAAGTTGGCACTATTCAGCACTCTGAACCAAGCCCAAGGGCCAATTTCTGAACGTGAGGAAAGCATGCCCACCTGACTTTGAAGTGACATCGTTACACTATCTGTACTAGGGGTTGGCCAATTAAGGTTTATTGGACGACGTGGACCATGACGGTAAGTAATGTTTTGTTCGCCTAACGTCATTTCAAACTTTGAAACTCTGGCATCAAGACTTAGCGGTCGCATCACAAAAGGAACAGACAATTGACCGTTGCGGAAGAACAATTCCTGAATTTTGCTTGCCCTTTGAAGCTGCGCTAGGGTCCGATTCGATAAGCCAATAGACTGGCCATCGACTTTGCGCTCCACCCAAGTCCGCCCTTTGGTATCAACAAAATCTCTTAGGTAGCTTTGGAAGAACGTATCCAATGTTCCCTGTGGCGCGAAGAAACGCGAAAAGTCTTCTAATGTCGATTCGGTTGGCGAATTAGGATCAAGTGGGAAACGCCCTGCTACAAAGGCTTTACACTCTTGGTACACCTGAGTCTGCCAAAGTTGGTTTAACTCATCTAAGGTCCCTTTAAGCATCATCTGCCAATTCTGAGTACCAAGATCACCTACCCAACCCTGCATTACTGGTGGCAAGCTATGTTGATAGCTGTTCACTTTACCTATTGGGTCTTGGCCGCCTTGTGCTAAACGATTTTGTGCTGCATCGAGTGCACCTGTGCTTGAGAAGGATGAATTAGCAACACTGTCCATATACAAACCGAGATTCGCCAAGTCATCACTTAAACGATCAAACAATGTGCTATTACCGCGACGCTCAAGTAGTTTGTGATACGGCGCATAATGACGTTCTACACGCTCACCAAGGTTGCCGCCTAACTTATCTAGCAAACCTGATTTTTTAGCATTTCGTAATAGCTTACTAACGCGTTGTTGCTGAACAGCGGCTTTTTGGTTCAAACTCGCGACAGAACGTGCAAGCTCTTCGCCCCCTTCACCTTGCCCTGCCGCGATATATTTAGTCAGCGTCGTTTGCTCTTTTACCGCTTCTAAAAGATAACGAACAGGACTATCGATACCGGCTGAAATGCTGACCTGACGAACGCTATCTCGAGCATTAGCTGGACGCTTAACGGTTAGATCATCCAATAAGCCATCCCAGTTTTTGATGTAATCCGCGTAGTAAAGGTTGAGAACTTTACGCTGCAGCGCATCTAGATCAATATTAGCCTGTTGATAGCGCTCACCCATAACCCAGTTGTTTTCTAGGAAACGTTTTGAGATCTCTACACTGTTCGGCAGAAACAGCTCATAAAAACCTTTTTTGGTAAAAAAGCCAGGCATTACAAACTGTTTTAAGTCCTGACCCATTTTGCTTTTGAAGATATCAAAGCCATAAGGGCCTAGAACGTCATCGAGAATAAGATCATGCGTCCGGCTCTCTTGTAGCTCTCGTTTAACAGCCTGATATACCTGCTTTTCCAGCGGATCACGCGATAGGTTCTTACGTGCTTCGGTGATGATCTTATCGTTCATAGCGACAGGGGAAAAACCATCATTAAGCAGTGTATCTAGATGTACTTCTAAGTGATTTAACTCTTCATCAGTGAGTTCGTTATCAGCTTGCCAATCTAGCATAGCCCAGCTTTTAAGGAGCTCAGCATCATAGTCACGTACACCGCCGTACATGAGATAGACGCGCAGCAGCTCATATAAAGCATTGGTGTCGCGTGGATCATTCGCAATGATCAGCTCTTCTATGCGCGCAACAAGTACAGGTAAGAACTGACTTTCTAGCCATTTGCGATAAGCACTGTCGGTACCCTGTTTAACCTTATCACCCTGAAAAAGACCAAAACCGTGGTCGATCCCAGCAGACGCATAAACATGAGGTAATTTTTGAAGTTTATCTAAACTTGGCAGTACCGCTCTAAAATCAGCACTCGCCAAAGGTTCGGTTACTTGAAGATTCTGTACTTCTGCTAATTCAGTCGCGGATTTTTCGATACTTTGATTATTATTGAAGTAAGACCACGCCCAAGCACTGCAGCCAACACCTACCACAAGCAACGCTGCTACCGCACTTAAACGTTGAAGCCATGTTTTTCTGCGTAGTAAGCCTTGATCCAATCCAGCAACACCCGCTTCTCCAATAATAACTTTGGTTAGCAGATCTCGAATGAAGAAACTTTTGCCTTTACCGGAGCCACCAACCATTGTTGCACGACCAAAACCGAAGCTGCGGACAAGATTACCCAGCAAGCGGTCGATCGGAGATCCCACCTGCGTACCACTCGTGTAGTAAACACCTCTAAGCAATACTGGTTCGCTGTAACGGCTACTAGAGAATGTTTCAGCAAGGAACAGAGACACAATATCTCGCAAACCAGCAAACTGACTAGGGAATCCAAGGATCAATCCGCGTTTGTCCGGATCGTGCTCATGGTGTAAACGCTCTAATACTTGCTGTTGCAGACGCGTGCTTAGCTGCTGAAAACGCTCAGGGTATTGCTCAACAGGAAGATCACATTGTCCGTTGGCATCAATACCAAAAGTTTCACCCCAAACTTGTCCACGCGCATCTTTGTCATAGCTATCAAAGAACTCGCTAAAACCGGGGATCAAATCACACTTGGTAAAGGTGAAATAGATCGGAAATTTAATACCAAGATTGTCTTGCAGCTCTTCGATACGGCGGCGAATAGTTTTAGCGCACTGACGACGTTCCTCGTCTGATTGCTGCATCAGATCGGCCATACTCATAGCGATGATAGCGCCGTTAATCGGTTGCTGAGGACGGTTAAACTTCAACAACTCCATAAACTTTTGCCATGCAGCCTTATCAACCGATTCATGACTATCTTGGGTCGTAAAACGGCCTGCGGTGTCTATCATTACCGCTTCATCAGCAAACCACCAATCACAGTGACGTGTGCCACCGATGCCCTGAATAGCTTCACTGCCCATTTTGTCTGCAAGCGGGAAATGAAGTCCCGAATTAACTAAGGCTGTGGTTTTACCTGAGCCAGGAGGGCCAATGATGACGTACCAAGGCAATTCATATAGGGCGTACTTTCCTTTTTTACCCTTGGAATTCAGAACTTCCAGCGCTTCATCAAAACGTTCACCAATAACGCTTTGTTCTTCAGCTGTCGCTTGTTCTTCACGTAACTCTACTTGATGGTTGCTGGAAAGGTTTTCCATCAACTGTTCATTTTTCTTTTTCGACTGCCAATGCAACCGAGCAACGTTTGCACCCCATAATGTAATAACGATAACAATTGCTAATAATCGAGCAAAATCAGACGATAAAAAGTACGTATCAGCAATCGCGATCAACGGGCCAACAAACCAGATCAACAGAGCGACACACACCAGACCTAACAGTTGTAGAAACCACTTATTCGTTACAAAACTAACAATCTTTTTCACGACAAAACCTGTTTTTCAATCCCTAGAAAATTCGTTACTACTTGCGTAAAACGATCTCAACACGTCGATTTAGTGCTCGGTTTTTAGCTGAAGAATTCGGTACTAAAGGCTCACTATCCGCCAACCCTTCTACACGAATCACTTGCTGAGCCGACAATTTACTTTTCAGTAAGTCGCCCACTGAATCAGCCCTAGCTTTTGAAAGAACCCAGTTTGATGGGAATCTTGCCGAGAAAATTGGAATGTTGTCCGAATGCCCTTGCACTTCAATCGGTGCAGACAGTTCGGGAATGGTTTCACCGATTCTCTCTATCAGAGGAATAAACCGAGGAGATAGCTCAGCCTGACCAGATGCAAACAGTTTGGTATGACGGATACGAACACGGGTGTGGGTAGCGTCATCGATCAATTCAATCACACCATTATCTATTTCAGATTTGAGTGCCGGTGTCAGAATCCCAACTAAATCTAAACGTTGGAAATCAAGGACTGGCGGTGCAGCAGGAACATAACGATTAAGTTTATCGATATTTACAGGCGTAACTTGCAACGGGTCAGCCTGTCCTACTGCTGCCAAGTTCGCCATAACCTGATCTGACTTTTGGTTTAAATACCAGTTAAAACCAATAAAAGAGGAAGATAAGAGTAGTAAAGCAACCGACCAAATAACCCACTGAGGAAGATGGCGTACAAAGCCTTGATGAGCGACATCTAATCCCAGCCAGGCTGGTGATAATGGCAATGCTGCTCCATTACGATGTCTAGTTATGAGGACATAAAGCTCACTACGGAGTTGATCTAATTCTCTCCTACCATTAGAGAGACGACGGTATTTACCTTCAAAACCTAGTGATAAGCAGCAATAGTAAAACTCTAAAACCAACAAACTAGTAGCAGGTCTTTGCATCAATTCTTGAAGGTAATGGAAGAAGTTCTCCCCACCCCAAGCTTCTTGATGCAGATTGATAAGCATACTGTCCCCAGACCAGCGGCTTGTGCTACCCCAAGGTGTATTTAATACAATTTCATCTACCAGAGAGCACATTGCATAACTAATTTGATGAGCTGTATTTGGATCGGCCTGTATTCCCCATCCCTGACTGCGGTAGAAATTAAGTTGATCTAAGGCGTAACGATGAAACTCATCAAGATTTGGACACTCTGATGCACTCTGTATTTTACTCGCGAACGTTAACAACGGCGAAACCATAGCAATCAGAGGGTTCTCTTCATACATAGGTACCGCTGATTGATGATGCTGTTGATCATAAGCAGCTGGGCTAGGTTGATACGCAGGAGCCGCTGGTTGAGCAGGCTGCCCAACATGACCTTGATGAGGAGTATATTCATGCGCCGGTTGTCCGTAGCTGGAATTTGATGGGTTTTGAGAGTGAGGCTGCTGAGCAGGCTGATACCCACCGGGAGGAACCGCTTGTCCATTATAGGGCTGTTCCGGTGTGTATTGAGGTGCCTGTTGTGAGCCCGCATGCCCCTGATTCTGCTGCCCATCTCGCTGCGGTCTTCTGCCGCCCGGTGTAGGCCTAATAATTGTTTGGTCTTCCATGAATAAACTCTCTATTACCGCCGTTTAATCGCCCAAAATTGACACTCGAGTCCCGGAAAATCGCCACCTATGTGGAATGCGATTCCGCCTGACTGCTGCAGGTTTTTCCATAGCGCATTACTGATATCTAACTGGAAATAAGTGAAACCTGCGTGATACGGAATCTCTCGAGGAGCCACCGGCAGATCACTAACTGGAATACCTGGTAGCGCACTACTGATTAATTCGCGGATCTGCTCTACAGGCCCAATTTTCATTTGAGCAGGTAACTGCTTTCGCAATTTTTCTTGCGGTACTTGGGCGCTAACGGCCAGCACGAAGTCTGCACTTTTGAGTAAGGATCTATCGTTGATACGTGCCGCACGAATCCCATATTGCGGTGGTGATAACGGAATAGACTCTGCGATATTTTCCAGCACGGTGCCGAAAGACTCTCTCAGATCGACAAAAAGTGGAGAGAACGTTTCAAAGAGTGATTCATGCTCATATTTGGGATATTCAGGTGAACGCTTATCCTTCTTCATAAACGTTGATAACTCACCTGCCATACCCAGCAATCTCTCATACAAACCAAGCGGATGCAGCTCTTCCAAATCACGAAGAAGATTAAGCACTGGGTCTAAACGATTGAGAATCTGTAGCAGCATAAAGTCTGTGACTTCTGCCACACCACCTTTACCGCCACCACCAGCAACACGACCCGCTAGTTCTCTTGCACGGGTCATAACTAAGCTATGAAGCTCTGTTACAAAATCAGTTAATAATGGCGAGGCCTTGGTATGAAGTACCGTAGGAATAAAATCACGACGCAAACGAATTTTTCCGCCCTTAACTTCCTCAATATGTGCAAACGCAATCTGAGTGTACCCTTCAGGCACAACCAGTGAATCATCGCCACGCTCTGGTTCGACAAAAAGACGCATACGTAATTCACCGACTTGGATCGATGAATTTTCACCGTGCTCATCAGATGCATCTTTTAACTCAAGCGATCTTGGTAGATATCTAATGAGACTATTACGGTGATCACTTTCACCGATCTCTGCCGTACCTTCCTGACGCAAAGGAATCGCTAAATAAACAACGGCATCTTCAATGGAATCTGGAACACGAATTGATAGCGGTGGCGCATCTCCCGTCAACGTACTAAAGCTAGTTCCATCCGGGAAAATACCTGCGCACTCTTCAAGCGTAAGCTCGCCAATTTCTAAATGTGATTGATTGATCTTGAGCGTCGAAAAACCCCAAGCATAAGGCGTGAGATCTCGATTACGATTAGTTAATTCTTTCGAGATATAGCGCTCAAACTGTTGGAAATGATGAGGGCGAAGAAACATCCCCTCATGCCAGATAACTTTGTTAGTCAATTAACAACCCTCTTTAACTAATACATCAAGCAAACCGGCTTTCTTACAATCTTCCAGTTTCATTGGATTAACAGTCACACTACCCTCTTCTACCTTTACACCTTGTGATGCCTGCAGAGACGGTGCAGCTAATGAAGGCGTAGCTGCTTGCGCTGTTATATTGCCGTTTGGTGAAACAGTCAGTACATTCGCGTTTAGATAAGCCACTAGCGAAACATCAGCTTGGCTTGGAATCTGGAGAATCTGCTTATGAATCGCGTTATCTGTATTCTGGAATGCTGCCATCACCGCAACGAAATGCGCATCGGGGTCAATAACAGATTGGTGATTTACAAAAGAGCCCGGGGCAACGACATATTCTTCACGAGATAATAGATCTGCAGATAAGAGCGCCTTATCTTGATCGTATAGATCGAAGAAGCTGGCTTCTTTAAAATCAACTTCTTTACGTAATTGATAAACTCTAACAACCGTAGGAGAAGGCCTACCAGAGAGATCGAGATTAGTTAATGGATGGGCCGATATAGCCAGAGCAAGATTAGAATCCGGTGGCGTATCATCTTTTACTTCAACAGATAAACACCCGCTAAGAGAGAGAAATAACAACATACAGAACATTGCCCTGTAACCTTTCTCAAACCTCAATGACATAATCTAACTCCTTTAGTCTTTTTCCATGTAGTACTGCAAACAACGCAAAAGGCTGCCGAATCCGCAAAACGGATTGGCAGCCCTTAAACTTAATTTAGATAAATTAAGCTTTAGGTACACGCCAGTCATCAGAACCAGACGTTCCTGCTACTTCGTGCGTCCAAGAGATCTTACGGTAAGTTAACGCAATATCTTCCATGTGCGTGAAGTGAGCCATGTCTGGATCCTGACAGTTAGGCATTTTCGCCTTAATATCAACGATCATTGCGTCTTCTAGTTCGTGGGTGAAGTAATGTTCCTGCTGCCCCGTCATAGACGTGCGGTACCACTTCAACACAACTTTTGGTAAACGCTCACCACTTGTCAAAGCTTCATACAGTTTTGGTGAAGCCTTGTCGTAAATTTTTGTAATAACAAACGCATCATGAACACGCTGACCGCTTGGCTGACCACTCTGCGGATCACGTGGGATCAAAATTTGGTGTTCAAAACCTTGAACAGTGATCTCATTTTCATGATCTTCCTGAAAACGGTTACCCATGGATTCCATGCTGTTAGCGCCTTCAGTGATGTTGCCCTGAGTTTCACCCTCAATGGACATATAACCTGGAGTTGGCATATATCTCTCCTTAGATTTAGTGGTTAAAAAATTTCACAACCACCCATTCAATCTGCATGCCAACTTTCAAAAACCCTATTCCTTAGCGGCCTACAACCAGAATTACCATCCAAGTCACTTTAAGCACGCGAGGGTTCAATGAGCACAAAAACGCTCAATTGAGAAAAACTAAGCTAAAACCCCAAGCAATCTATCTTTCAAATCGAAGGCCATACCTTCCAAACCATCGATATCAACCAGCTCTTCAAAGGTTGATCCTCCAGAAAGCTGAGAAACCATAGAAACAAGAGAGTCTTGAGGACGGAAAGCAGGAACGACAGACGTTAGAACAACATAAGGCAGATCACCCGACACATCAGGAAGCGTTTCGATACTGACCTCATACCCCAATCCAGAAAGAATATTTTGTAGATCAGGGCTTTGCTCTATTAACAGCCATATAGTTAAAGCTCGAATAACGAAGGGCGACACCTCTTCATAACGCATATCCTGACCACCAATACGATCTGAGATAAGTCCAACCAGATCGTAACTACAGTCGTAGCCTAAAACCCAGCGCACTGGAGTGGAAAACAATAACGGTGAAGATAAACCAGACAACTCCTGGGAATAACTCCAAGGGGTTAGCGACAATTTATTATGGATAGCAGATAAAGGTGTAGAAAGCTTAGCTGACAAGCCAAATGCATCACGCATAACTGACTTATAGCGTTCCTCAAGTAGAGAAAAATTTTTCTCAGCGCCTATCACCTTATCTCGTGAGGCACTCTGCATGTACTCACCCAAAACTTTTCGAGGGGCACAAAGCGTGGTGAGCGTTTTAACGTAACCGTGAAGATCTTCGCTCAATAGCGAGCTAACTTTCTTAGATTGATCGCGCAGCGAGGACAAATCCTCAAACTGAATTTCCCTAACTGGTGTCATAACAACGTCCCTATCCACCAAATTCTTTATAAAACTCGAGCCAGTCTACTTATATATTCAAAAAAAACAAATAATTTAAAACCCAAATAAGCTTGTGAGAATATTTATTCCCAACCATAAAACCCTTTAAAGATTCTTTATTTATTATTCAAAAATAAATGGCATAAAACATGCTATTTAATATTTGAACTATCATGGATAACCAAGATGAAAGTATGTAAAGGGAAATACCTTCTTGTCGGATTAATAGCCGCTAGCACACACCAGCTCAGCGCAGCTGGAACACCACCCTCTCACTTACCCGAATCTCGGTATGACAGTGAGATAAAGGAACAAGATTATCTGATAACACAGGAGCAAAAAGGCAAGTGGGCGGTCAACTGTCGCCAGAGAATCAATCCTGTATCGACTGATAAACGTTGCAGCGCCACTGATGGAAGGCAAATCCTTAAATTCACAGCACAGGCCGAAGAACCCGCTCCACCACCAGCCAAAGCTTTTGAACAAGCCGCCCAACTCACTGATGGCTACATACTGCAATTAGCAGCTTTCTCCTCCCAAGAAGCAGCACATAGATTTCAGGCTACCCATTCAACTATCAGATCTCGTGTAGTTTCGACCACAGTACAAAATGTTCAAATGTTTAATGTCATTACACCTGTGATAGAGACCTTCAAACAAGCGCAAGATTCTGCAGAAAACACGGCTAAAACCCTAGGTTATCTACCCTGGATTAGAACAACAGATTCAATATAACTCACTACATAAACCACAAGGATGACTTATGTATATTCTCGCAAAAATACTTAACTTTTTAATGGCAGGTCTATTTACGATTTTAGGCATAGCAGCGCTATTAATGGGCAACTTCTTTGCACCATTCTTTCCAGTCGATTTGGCGATAGTCATGTCGATTCTACCGTTTCTGGTAACAGCCATGGGCATCGTAGGCCTATGGAGCATCTTCACAAATAACAGAAGCTGGCAAATAGCATTTTCTCTATTTACTGCAATGTTCTGGTACATCGGAACAATTATAGGTGTGTTGAGCCTTATCTTGCTCCTTGCGAGCAAACCGTCAGAAGAACAATCGAAAGAACTACCAAACCCTACCGCTTAAATACAAAGACACGGAGCAAGCCTATTGCTCCGTGTCTGATTCTTAGAAGAGCCTTACTATTTTAAAATTGAGATCAGAGAGTAACAGGAGAGAAACGGCTTTTCCTTGCCATAACTAACCCTCACAACCTTGTGCTATATCAAACTAAATTAAACTTACTCTGACCTCAATTATTCCTTTAACAGTGATGGTGATATTTCTGCATATCGCCCGATCCTGTTACTGGCACTCGCCACGTCCGAACAACATCTAAATTTTTCCCGGATGAGGAGGTAAATTCCCCCATAAGGTCAACGTGCCAATAAATAATGCCCCGATCACCTTTTGCATGACTAGGTAAAAAACCCTCTGGAATTGCGATACTAAAACTTATATCAGACTTACGGCTCGTATTAGTGCTAACCAAAGGCTCTGTTCGCGCTTCAAAAAGAACAGCAGAGACCGTTTTAGATTTATTATCATACCTAGTTCTATACGCCTCTTCACAATACAAACGCACCTCTAGCTTCTTTTCCGTTGGCACAGCATTAATACTTAATTCCCCTTTAATCACTCCACCGATCTGACCGCAATTGTCTTTTAAAAACAGTAGAGGACTACCAATTTCATTGTATTCTCGGCGTTTTTTTAGCCCATATTTGAAAAAGAAAAAGCCAATAACTGCAAATATCCAGAAGGTGAAATGAAATTTATCCGCCGTTCTTACATTCATTTCAATAAAAATCGGCGGTAAACCAAAACCGATCATTGTGATAAGACCAATAAAAATCATTACAGGTTCTTCACGAGAAGAGATACTCTTAATACCCTGACTCGCCTGAACAATCATAGAAGCCACATTACTTTTCCTGGCTTTTTCAATGAGCCATACACCACCTGCAATCATAATCAGCGATACAACACTAAAGAAACGGCTATCTTCGTCTGCAACAATGCCCAATAGAACACCCAACAGGCAAAATACTATACCTATGCGCAAAGCATTCTTAGGGTTATCTGGTGAAACACCTTTGATGAAATCATATTCGAAATTCATAAAAATCCTTTTAAATAGCTAGGTGTAATTGAAATATCTTACGTAGCTTCGCCCTTGAGACTGTATCATCTGTGATGACCGTATTTGGACTATTAGGCATACATAACAGATGCACATGGTTGGTCATTAAAACCCAATCATGTATTGATACATCATATTTCTGACTGTATTGCTTTAACCAAGATAGATATGCTTTGAAGTCTTCCTCTGATCCAAAACAAACCTATCGGTTATTACCCCGCTGGATAACGTGCTGTGGTACTCCCACTGGAGAGAAACGGCTTTTCCTTGCCATAACTATTCCTCACATCCTTGTTCTATATCAAACTAAGAATAAAATTACTCTAACTCAAATTACTCAAACCAGATTAAACATCTGGTTTGTGCCTATACATAAAGTCCATTTCATCAAAATTAATAACATGCTGAATTTCATCGAAGAAGATCTTTGCTTTAATCTTCAATTCTGGAATAACCTCATTAGAAACCAAGCCTCTATTTTCGATAACTACTGTTAGTGCATTACTAAAACCACCAATATTTGAAACTTCAGCATATACATACACATCCTCAAAAGTTAAAACACCTTTCTTTGCAAATTCATATAGGTAATTTGAAGCTGGATAATATCCTTGAGCCAAACTATTAACTAATAAATCAACACGCTGTCTATCAGTTAAATCTTCATATACATGCATTGCTCTATATGTTGCTATTTGTGGATCTTTATCTGTGTTGTTACGCAAAACATTCAATAGCTCTTCGCCCCAAAAATCCTTGGGGTGCTCTTTTTGAGATGCAGCATAGCTGGTTCTCCTAGCCAATGGACGGTAATAACCCTTCTTTGCCGCCTCCAGTATTAGTTCATGGTCTTTACCAGTGATCCATGCATCAAAAGCTATTCCCAGAAAGGAACGATTATAATATCGATATAGATATTCAGCTTTAACATCTCCATTTACTGCTAATTTTTCCCACTCGTGGATAGCACTATCAAAATATTCATCAGAGCAAATCCAGCCATTAGACTCACAAACCACATCAGTACCTTCTTTACCTGATAATTTGAACATACTGTATGGATTTCCACTTTCAATGGATTTTTCAAACCAATGATCCGCTCCCATACGCTCAGATCCTTGGCTTTCCTGCTTCATATATCCGTACCAAAAGAGTGCAGCTGGATCATTTTTTTGCACATAAGGTTCTAGCTTTTTTATTGCTTCATTATATTTTTTATGTCGAATATCAACCATAATCTGGTAGAGATACCCCCCCTTTTCAATAGATTTAGCCTCCACAAATGAGACTTTAAACACTGAAAAAAGTAGCATAATATAAAGCAATATTTTAACCATAATCACCTAATTCCTTTAACATCTATAATGGAGACAGGATAAAACTGGTCATGTATACCGACAGCTGCCATCCTACTATTTTGCTCTTCTAAATCCTTATCACAATCACCAATATAATATGTATAGTAATCTTCTCCCATAATCCCTTTTCTAGCATAAAACAGATAATTCTTAGCTAGTAGATTTAATACTTTCCGAAAAGATAGCATTCGCTCCTCAATAACAATCTTATCCTGACCATCCTCTATTTCAGATATCTTGGAATGATAACCAATCAGTATCCTCATATTAATTAAAGCTGAAATCCATTCTTTAATTTTATTATCTGCTTTTGATCCATCTTGATTAATCCGGATTATAACTTCTTCAAGACAAGAACCTACGAGAACCTAAGGGGTCAAGTCTCCCATTTCCCATATAATTATCCGCTATTAACAATTCTACTTACCGAGCTTTTACTACTTCCGAAATAATCAGCGAGCTCTTTCAGCGTATAATGTCCACTTGCATAAGCTTTTATAATTGCTTCCTTCTTTCCGTAAAGCTCCTGATAGTAAGATAAGGATTTCTTCGCCTGCCTTTGCTGTATTTTAGGGATATCTATTAAGCTTTGATCGGGATCTAGCTTACACTGCACTTCATCGATAAATGCATCAGAGCCAAGGTAAATTTGATTTGTTAACTTTTCCCAAGGGGAAGGCTGATTCGATCCCTCAGAAACAAATAATCTATATTTCTCTTGAGCCTGATTCTTATGTTCATCGAATGCAGCTAGAATTGAATCGACGACCAAACACTCATGCGCTTTGCACAAACCAGCTGTTGATCGATAACTACTCCAAGGCCACTCAGAAACTTCATGACACATTCTTGCTCTAACTGAGTTCAGCACTATGTATCTACTTAATTCTAAAAGGTACTCATTACTATCAACTATAATTGCCTTATAGCGACCTTGGAAAAGATGACCAACTCTCTTATATGTTCGATTTATCCATTGTGTATACACACCGTTCAACTGTCTCATGCCCTTTGAAAGGTTAGAATCAGCTGTTTCTATTAAGAGGTGATAGTGGTTATCCATTAGACAATAAGCATGACAAATCCATCTATACCGCTCACAAATCTGCTGGAGTAAAGATAGAAAATACCGTCTACCTGTATCATCAAAATAGATATCTGAGCGCGTATTACCTCTGGATGTAATGTGATAATACGCGCCGGGAAACTCAATCCTTAGTGCTCTAGACATGCTCACCTCCTGTGATTGTCCTTAACCTGTGTCCTTAGGTTATTTGTGTCTAGCTCTTGTGGGAAATGGGAGACTTGACCCTGATCTTTCTTGGAAAAGATGACCAACCCTCTTATATGTTCGATTTATCCATTGTGTATACACACCATTCAACTGTCTCATACCCTTAGAAAGGTTGGAGTCCGCTGTTTCTATTAATAGGTGATAGTGGTTATCCATTAGACAATAAGCATGGCAAACCCATCCGTACCGCTCGCAAACTTGCTGAAGTAAAGATAGAAAATACCGCCTACCGGTATCATCAAAATAGATATCTGACCGCGTATTGCCTCTGGATGTAATGTGATAATAAGCGCCGGGAAACTCAATCCTTAGTGCTCTAGACATGCTCACCTCCTGTGATTGTCCTTAACCTGCGTCCTTAAGTTATTTGTGTCTAGCTATTGTGGGAAATGGGAGACTTGACCCTGATCTTTCTGTGACCCTGATCTTTCTGAACCCAATTCTTTAATTATTGATCACCAAACCAGATCAAACATCTGGCCTAGACATATACATAAAATCCATTTCATCGAAGTTAATTACATGATCAATATTGTCGTAAAACTCTTGTGCTCTAAGTTTTAACTCAGGTATTTTCTCTTCAGAGACTAATTTTTTATTTACGAGATATGTAGTGACACCATGCCCCCAGCCACCCATACTAGCAACTTCAGCATAAACATAGGCATCTTCATAGCTAATAGAGTCATTATGCTCAGCAAAACTATACAAATAGTTTCCAGCAAGGTAATAGCCTTTCTTTAAACTATCAATTAACAGATCGATTCGTTCTTCATCAGTTAAACCTTCATATGCGAATTCAGCTCGGTACGTTGCTATAGCAGGATCTTTATCCACAAAATCAATTATCAATTGAAACTTATCTTTACCCCAATCTTCTTTAGAATTCTCGTCATTATTCATTGCGCTCCAAAAAAGATCTCTTATTGGCTTACAATAGCCTCCTTCACAAGCTTCTCGAATTCGATCTAAATCTTTACCTGTTATCACCTCATACCATAAACCAGGAATTGATCTATCGTAGACTGAAGCAAGGTACTTAGCTCTTACATCTCCTTCCGCCGCAAGCTCTTTCCAGAGTTCTATTGCTTTATCTAGATTTTCGTCTGAGCATTCCCAGCCATTAACCTCGCATACATAGTCTGTACTATCCGCCCCCGAAAGTTTAAACACCCCATACGGATTCCCAAGCGAACCTGATTTTTCAAACCAGCGATAGGCCCCGAAACGACCGCGCCCAAATTTTGATTGTTTCATATAGCCATACCAAAATAGCGCATTCGGATCATTTTCAAGAACATAAGGTTCTAGTTTGGCCATCGCAGAATCATAATCCTTATGACGAATATCGATCATAATTGGATACAAATAGCTAGCTTTCTCAACATACCCTGCCTGAGCTACGTTTAATCCAGATGTAAAAGATATAAATGTGATTAAAATAAAACGTATAACTCTCATTAACTAATCCCTTTAATATTCATTATTGAAATAGGCTGGAATTGATCATGGATACCTACAGCTTCTTTTCGAGCACCCTGTTCTTTATCATCTTGACCACAATCACCGATATAATATGTACAGTATTCTGTATTCCATGTACCAACCTTAACGTAAAATAGGTAATTATGAGTTAAAGCATCAATACCTTTTTTAAACGCTTCAATTCTTTGTTCGATAACGTCTTTACGGATATTTGCTTCACTTTGCGTAACCACCTCATGGAAACCAATCAAGATCCTAAGATTAAATAATAGGGTTTGCCACTCAAGTACTTTTGTATCTGCCTTTTGCCCTTTAGCGTTCATTCGAATGATTGATTCTTCGAAAAATCTGACATAATTAGCAGCAGGTTTGGCACTAAAATGAATATCATTATCGAAAATTTCATTGCCCGTAAGCCAAGCAATAATTCGTTGAATAGCATTTCGTTGTTTAAGGTCATCAGCTTGTGTTCTATCTTTCTCTGGCCGGCCTTTACTTAGAACATCCACTCCCTGCTCAATGTAAGAATAATTTTGCGCATCAGATAACGTAAACAATAATCTTCCCATTGTCTCAGGAGGCATTTTCTTAACCCAAGGGTGGGCCACTTCAGCTTCATTGTTTATAAAATCAGCCAATACCGGTGCAAGTTTTTCACGAGTACTTTCATCGTTAAAGGCTTGAATTTTTTCAAATGGCAATAGAAGTACATCAGCCGCTTTGAGGCCAGTGACCATAACAGCGGTAAGGAACATGTTAAATAACTCAAAAGAGGTTTCACCACTTTCAGAATCAACTGACTCATCGAAAATATTAAGTCTGCGGAACCCTTCTTGGTTCAGAATATTTAGAATGTGATCTATGAAATCATTGATCGCTAAGGGGGAAATCTCATAACCCATTTTCCCTGAAACACCTGGGCCTAAAGCAAGTTTAGCGGCCATAATAAATATTATTTTACCGCCACTAACTGTTAACTTAATCATACCGCTGGCAGAAGCAGCAAAGGCCCCGGCAGCTTTTGCAGTGAATTTCGCAAAAGAAATAAAATCAGGAGACTTTGGAGCTTTCCACTCTAAGCTACCGACAAACTCGCCGCCCACTTCAACCCCAGCAAAAACACCTGCTGTACCGGTTATATCGGCAGCTTTACTTTGAGCAAGCAATTCGCCATCAGCATTTTTAACCTCGGCGAGTTCTTTACGATAAGCATTGTAACCCTGATAACTTTCCGTGAAACCTTTTACCCCTATGCCACCTTGATCAAGATTTCCAAATTCAATACTCGCCCCCAAGTTTATGGACGCTCCGACCATACCATAGACAGTACAGCTCCCTTTGAGACAAAGGTGACCTAAAGGATATGTTTTGGAGACCTCTTTCCGATCCGTTTTATAAAAAGCCTCTTCTGCAATTTTGAGATCATTTTCAGGCAAGTAAGCTATATAAGGAATCTCCATTTTATAACCAGACAGATCAGGATAAACAAAATCTAACGTAGCCTGACCTCTTCCTACATCTATTTTCGCTTCCGCTTGCGTAATACCAAACTGAAGCTTCTTTACCTGATTAGCCTTTAACATTTTCCCTACATCAACCGAATCACCGAGTGAAACAGCTGTAGAAAAACGCATAAATTGGCCTTCTATGCTCGCATTGTAATAACATTCATCTAACTCTGGTCCCTCATTGCGCCAATGATAAATGCCTCCAGCCAACGCCTTGTCAAAATTATGTAGTGATTTACTAAAGTTTACTTTGATGGGGATAGCTGATGATAACTTTGCAAAATAATCATTAACTCTTTTGTTAAGCCACGTTTCAGGAGGGCCACTCTCATCTTGAGCTTGAGGTATCACATCCAGCCCTTCGATTCGGTTCACTTCAGCAATTGGTTTTTCCGGATTAACTTGGTTAAATGCCGGTTTAATATCATAGAAATGCTCGCCGCATTCATCTCTACTTACCGGATCTTCAGGTATCATCCAGCTAGGCCCACGTATAAATGCAGTCCGCCCTTCTTCACTTAATAAGTAACATTCTACGACTGTTAAATCAGCTTTCCCTGCTTGAGTATATAAATTGCCGGTCTTTCTTGCGGGCTTCCAACTTTTCTCTTTGATGATCGGAGTATAAGTTTGATCTGATGCAGTAAATAAACGGTTGTATTCTTGTTTAGCCGCGTTCGCTTTTGCTTTTTTCTCTAAAGTTTCTATCCGATCTAATAGCGCTTTTTTGCAATTTACCAAATCACCCAGGACTTCTTTGGGAAGATTCCCTACCCCAAGTAGGTTCTTTATCTCAGCCATTTTAGTTTTTAATGAAGCATCTAATTTGTGCTTCATTACTAAACACGGATAGTAACTCCAAGGGAGTTCTGTTTTCTCTAGATTTGTCGATAGGCTCGATGTGGAAAGGTACTTATAGACTTCGATGATTAGCTTTTTCTCGTACTCCGCATCAAAACTATCATGATAGTTAAAACTGCTTGGCACATGGGTAATTAAGTCCTCGTCATTGAGGCACTGCTCAATTAATACCATTTTATGGCTATTAAGAGTAAATATCGGAGTAAAACGGCCAGCAAAACGCGCCCTAAATTCGTAAGGGGTTAGCTTTGAAGCTACTTCGCTGTCTTGCTGCCATAATTTTAACCTTTTCAAAATCAGATCTGGTGCATCTTCACAGATATCATCAAACTCAAGGTTATACATCCCCCTCGCTTTATGAATATTGTTCAAAGCAGAATGAATGGAGTTTTGCTCTTTACTGGTAAAATACCCCATGGTTTCTGAATAGATAAAAGGTGTACCATCATCGGATGATTCACTACAAGCTTGAGACCGCGCTTTTTTCTCTAATTTCTCTATTTTCTCTGCTAACTGCTCCATAATATCTGCAGTCGCGCCTGATTTAATGCTCTTAATAAATACCTCAGGCTTGCCTTCTATTGCAGGGGTTAAAAACTCTTTAACGACATCAGGCATGATAGTTTCATAAAACCCCAAGGATAACGTCTGTAGATACTTAGAATATGAAACCTTTAATGTATCTCTACACCATGACCAGAATATTTGTTCTTTATAGGCTTTTGCATATTTATCTTTAAACTCCCCAGCAAGTGCAGTAATTAAGTCATCTGGATTACCACTTGAGGTTTCCATCAACAGCTCGGGTACTCGAACGGAATCCGTTTTTAAAGCTAATTGCAAAAACAGCAAAGCACGGTATTCATCCTTATCATTTTGCGATTTAAGAAAGCGTTCATGGTCAGTACTTTGAAATTTTGAAAGAATTCCGTACTTACTCAGTTCTAACATTGCCTCATCTACATTCCCCGAGGCCATTGATCGCATCACTGAACGCATATTTTCAATTTCTAGCTCTAAAGCATCTTTGCCCTCCTTAGTGATGGCAAACCAACCTTGCTTACCTGTTTTAGGCATAGCAGGATAAAAAACTACATCTACGTACTCTTGAGGCTTGCACACATCAGATGGTACCGAAGGAATGTCCGGTAATTGAATACGATCTACTGAGATGGGAGATGGCTCAGGATGTGGAGGCTGTTGCGTACCTTCAGATGTCTTCAGAACATTTCCAGCATAGATTAAATCTACATTCTTAATCTGCTCACTATTCATAGCTTGAAGCTTTGAAACAGGAATCCCTAATTTTTTAGAGATAAATGAGAGGCAATCACCCTCAATAATTTTGTAGTTTGTTGCCATGATTATTCCATTAATCCTTTGTAAAGCTGTTCCGGTAGCTGATAGGCCGTCTGAATTGTCTCAGGGGTTATTTCGTTATGGTTTCTAAAGCTTCCTTTCGCCCAATTAACCTCTGATATTCCACTGATAAAACGGGTGAGTTCATTTTGAGAAAGCTCCTGCTCTAATGAATCTAAAAGCGCTGGAGAATAAAAACGAAATACCATTGCGTTACCCAATGGAGATTGAGCAAGCGCCCTGCTTTGCACCCAGCTCAACAGTTCCTCTTTCGGCTGGTTGGGTAAGCCTATTACCAATGAGGAACCCGCTTGCCAGTAAACATCCTGTTCCCACTGTTGCTGAATAACTTCGCTATAGATCAGCTCGGAGTCAGATTTGAAAAATACGCACCAAGGCCCTTCTTCTGCAACGCTTTCGAGGATCGTACCGTCAAATAACCTGACTACGTCTGGGAGCTCTTCATTTTGGAAGATAAGAGCCAATGGATTATCTTGAAAACGGTTATGATCCAGTATCAGGCAGTACCATGCATCATCGTAGATAGGGATCATGCTAGCCCCTTACATGGACAATCCGAACGTGGGCAAGTCGCGATAGACCCGCCGTCTTTCATACATAATCCGATTGCTGGCTGATCGACTAATGCCATCCGTTTAAGCGTCGGTGCTGGTATCCAAGGTTCAGCAGCCTCCTTACCCTCAGTCACATATCCAGCTTGATCTAAATCAGCCTCTAACGGAGGTTCTGGTGCTACTGGTGCTGCTGCAGCGGCACTGCCTCCGCCACCACCGCCATTTAGGTTTATCGCGGCACCATTCACTTTTACCCCTGCTGGGTTAATTGTGATTGTGCTACCACCCGCCTTTATGAGTATTTCGGTACCGGCTTCGAAAATGATCTTTTGCCCAGCTTTCCAGTTGCTCTCATTCACTGCATGCTGAAAGCCGCTTTTGCCAATTTGTGCGTGATAGTCAGGCGTAATGGTATGGTTGTAGTTCGTTTTAACTTCACGATGGTAATCGCCTTTGGTGAGCGCGTGTTCCTCGTTGTAAAACTCTCTATATTCATTATGTTCCACCAGCTGTTGATGCTCGTGGCCAATCCATTGTTTATGGGTATCTAAGGTACGTTGATCTAGGTCCTTCTCTGCTCGAATAAAGACCTCTTCCTCACCTTTTTTGTCTTCAAAGCGGATTTCGTTGTAGCCACCGCCACCTTTGCTGGAGAGGGTCTTAATTGTTGAGCGGGTTTTGTGCTCAGGCAGAGCATAAGGTGGCATATTATGGCCGTGATAAACCCGGCCTGTGATGATGGGCTTGTCTGGATTCCCCTCTAGGAAATCAACAATCACCTCATCTCCAATGCGCGGAAGAAACATGCTGCCGAAAGCCCCGCCCGCGCTGTTTTGACTGACACGAAGCCAACAGGAGGTGTTTTCATCATATTCACCAATTCTGTCCCAATGGAACTGCACTTTTACCCGACCGTGCTCGTCTGTATAGATCTCTTCGCCCTCAGGCCCTGTTACCGTTGCCGTTTGTGCACCTTGAATCACCGGCCGTTTATTAAGGTCAACTTTAGGGCGGTAAGGCGTATCCATAGAGACAAGATTCAATTTATTGCTGTATTTTGAACCTTCGGTCGTAGCACCTGTTTCCAACACCTGCGGCTGAGAACAAACATGCTCAATGCGAGAAATAAAATACTCAGAATTTAATTCGCTACGCTCATGATCTAGAACGGTTAAACTAAAACCCGGTGCACAGCGATTAACGTCGCTTTCGGCAATAACTGTCTTACGCTTTCGATTAGCAGAATCTAAACGGGCATCAGTTAGATGAGAACCTCGGTCAGATTCCAAAAAGTTTGCAGGATAGTCGTAGATTTCTAGGGCGGTATCCTGCTGGTGTGAGGCTGTTTCAGTGAGATCTAAATTTGGCTTGGTAAAGTTAAAATCACGTAAGGATACTTTGCCTGGACGGATCGCTTCTGCATACTGAAAACGGAATATGTGCTGCTCTGAGATAGCCCCTTGAGCATGATGAAAATAAGGTATTTCAGCCTCACCACTGATATAGGGTGAAGAGGTAGAAGAATCGCTAAATACGATTGTATGTTTATCAGCTGAGTGCTCGAAGTAGTAATGAATCCCCTCTTCCTCAAGCAACCGCTCTATAAAGTTGAGATCTGACTCTGCGTATTGAACACAGTATTCACGGGCACTAGCAGGCCTTGTGAGGTCAAAACGGAATTCGTCTGAGGAGAAGTTATGCTCACTAAGCAAGTGAGTAATGATGTCGCGTGTCGTTAAAAACTGAAAAATTCGATTATCGAGACGATGTTTTAATAGCCATATTTTCGGCACTAAAGTGACACGGTAACTACTTTGTCGAACGCCTTCTTCACCGATTACCGCACTAGCGACAATGCCGTTGATATAACGCGTCTGTTCGTTTTCATCTCCGGTTTGATCCAGCAAAGTTACACAAGCAGCCTGCCCTACAATTTGATCGATTTCTATATCTGTTTGCTTAGAAATCAGCTCAATATCAATACTGAATAGTTGGGATACCTGCTCCACTCCGGAGAGTCGGACCAGCGAGAATTCGGCACCACCTTGCACATTAAAGAGGAAGCGTTCTTCATTTGCTTTTAAAAACATCACTCATTCCTTTGACGTGAAATTTCATCCAATCACGTTTTCGTATTACACAGCAGCTTATCCAAGCATGCTTTGTGCCATTTATCCTAAATAGCACTTAGAAGCGAAAATTAGTTGGTCAGATCCCTTTAGATATCACGAATATGATTGAGAAAATCATTTGGCTGCACAACGCCGATAAGGGTTTTATGATCAAGCTTTGCCCCTTCACGATCGTAGAAGATAAGCGCAGGTGGGCCGATCAGTGCGTAATCTTTATTAAGCTTTTTAGCCGGCTCATCATTGGCAGTCACATCTACCTTAATCACACGGTAAGGCGATAAAGCATTTTGCACACGCGAGTCCGCGAAGGTAATCACCTCTAGTTCTATACAAGCGACACACCAATCAGCGTAGAAATCTAGCATGACTGGCTGCCCATTGGCTTTGGCGATCTCTAACTCACTATTAAGTGCTTCTGGCGTTGTCACTTTTATAAAAGGTAGAACCTCAGCTTGTGCAGACTGATCACCTGCAAATGCTTTTAGTGGGTATCTAAAGCTATTACCACCTGCCAACGCACCGATCATTAGCGACAAGCCGTAAAGCAGAATAATTAGACCTAAACCTTTCGCAAGGTTCTCTTTTGCAGTTTTCGCTTTAGACAGAACGCCCATATAAACAGCGGATACAACAAGGATAATTGCTGTTAGCCACATAGAAACAACGGTAGGTACGATGCGATCAAGCATCCAAACGGCCATTAATAACAGCAGCACACCAAACACCGCTTTGACCTTGTTCATCCATAGGCCAGCATGTGGAAGTAGCTTACCTGCAGAGGCACCGACTAATAGAAGCGGTACACCCATGCCTAAGCTCATCGCGAATAATGCACTACCTCCTAGGAATGGATCACCTGTTTGACCTATATAGATCAATGCCCCAGCCAGGGGAGCTGCCATGCAAGGGCCGACGATTAATGCAGAGAGGAAACCCATAATCGCAACACCTGCAACTGTGCCGCCCTTCTGACTGTTACTCGCCTGACTTAAACGAGACTGGATGCTGTTTGGTAACTGCAGCTCGTAAAAACCAAACATTGATAAAGACAGCAAAACGAAGATCAAACTAAAGCTGCCGATAATCCAAGCATTTTGAAAAAGCGCCTGAACATTTTCACCAAACAAACCAGCCAGTACACCAGCGATTGTGTAAGTGATCGACACAGCCAACACATAGACAAGAGACAGCCCAAAACCCTTAGCAGCCGATACATGCTTACCCTGGCCAGCAATGATACTGGATAGAATTGGAATCATCGGAAAGACACAAGGCGTTAGAGATAGCGCTAAACCCGCTACGAAAAACGCGCCTAGGGTAACGATTAAGCTGCCCTGAGAGAGCATCTGCGCAAAACGATCCTGCTCTGTTACTGCAGGCGCATTAATGGTTTGCATGGTTGTAGCAGCTGCTGGAGCGGCACTCACATCAGCAGCTGATTTAGAAGGGGTAAATGCTGTAATTAAGATCTCTTTAGTGACCGGCGGGTAACATACACCACCATCCCAACAACCTTGATAGGTAATGGTTACTTTGTCGTCTTTTGCAGGATCGACTTTGCTCAGCAGCGAAAGATCAATCTCCGCGCGGTCGTAATAAACCCATACCTGACCAAACAACGGGTCATCTTTTAATTCAGCCGGTGCATTCTTGCGTGAGATAATCTGGGTTGTTTCACCATCTTTAAGCTCTATTCTGTCTCTATAGAGGTAATACTCATCCGGCATATCCCAGATCAGTTTTAAGGTATCACCCTCTTGGACATGACCAAAAACAAACGCTTTTTCTACCTGAACAGGGCCTTTTTCACCAAAAGGGTTTTGATCAAATAGGCCCGCTGTCGCACTCGGGGAAGCTACAGACAAGATAACTAAAAACTGTAACCAAATAACTCGTTTCAATAGATACAACACAGCGTTTCCTATGGATTAATCTCGCAGACGCTTGATTGACAACTTTTATGCTTAACAGTTCGTTATCAATCAGATTTACGTAGTTTACCACGCCTTTTTTATCGAACAGCACTCGTAAAAGCACTTTAATTAGTAGAAACAACTGCCATTGTTTTGATTTGGCGCAGAATAGACCATCTGCATACTTATAACCTTCATAGGTTTATGGTAAAACAAGCGACACATTGACAAAGAGTCTAGAGAGCCACAGCGCTAAAAGCGCTCAATAACGTAAAATAGCTCTCTATTGTAGGATAAGAACTAATGACCGATACACGTGTTGAAGATTTAAATATCGAATCAAATAGCGTTCTGATTTCCCCAGATGCGCTTAAGGCTGAAATGCCAATTTCTGAGAAAGCAGCTCAAGCAGTTATGCAAGGCCGCTCTGTTGTTCGCGATATTCTTGACCGTAAGGACCCTCGTTTATTCGTTGTTGTGGGCCCTTGCTCTATTCACGATACAGAAGCAGCAATTGAGTATGGTAAAAAACTGGTTGAGCTTCAGGAAAAAGTAAAAGATTCCTTGTATCTGGTTATGCGCGTGTATTTTGAAAAACCACGTACAACTGTAGGCTGGAAAGGTCTGATTAACGACCCAGACCTAAACGACTCTTTCGAGATTGAAAAAGGCCTGCACACTGCCCGTAAACTTCTTTTAGATCTATCTGAAATGGGTTTACCGCTAGCAACTGAAGCACTAGACCCAATCTCTCCTCAGTACATGCAGGATCTGATCTCTTGGTCTGCAATCGGTGCACGTACTACTGAGTCTCAAACTCACCGCGAGATGTCTTCTGGTCTATCTTGTGCTGTAGGCTTCAAAAACGGTACCGATGGTGGTCTAGAAGTAGCTACAAACGCACTTAAATCTGTTAGCGCACCACACCGTTTCTTAGGTATTAACGAGAGCGGTCAGGTTTCTATCGTACACACGAAAGGCAACCAGTACGGTCACGTTGTACTTCGTGGCGGCGGTGGCAAACCAAACTACGATTCAGTTAACGTTGCGCTTTGCGAACAAGCACTAGACAAAGCAGGCCTAGCAAACAACATTATGATTGATTGCAGCCACGCAAACTCAAGCAAAGACCCAGCTCTTCAGCCACTTGTTGCTGAAAATGCGACTAACCAAATCATTGATGGCAACAAATCTATTGTTGGTCTAATGATTGAAAGTAACCTTGCTTGGGGTAACCAGTCCATCCCTGCAGATCTAAGCGAGCTTGAATACGGCGTATCTGTAACAGATGCTTGTATCGACTGGGAAACTACTGAGAAGTGCCTAGTTGAGATGAACGAGAAACTGAAGCCTGCATTAGCTAATCGCTAACAGATTCAGCTTTCCACAAAAAAGCGCATAGGGTAACCCATGCGCTTTTTTTAATTTTCGGAGAGAATATACACCTCTCCATCTCCGTCAAACTCTAATTGCTCCTGCGGCATTTGCCCTCCAAGTCAGATTTAAACCAAACACAGTTTGCCTCATCTAACTAGGCTCACCAATATGGAATAACCCATACCGCCAACGGATATTACAACGTCAATTTATCGGGATCTGAATGACCTAACTGTGTCAGCAATTCAACCAGCTTCGGATCAAATCTATAACCGCTCTCACTATTGATACGACTGATTGTTTTAGCAACTGCGATTTTTTGCTTATGATCCTTCCTTAAGCGCAAATAATTTTGCTGATAGAACTTAAGCATTGAGAGAATCATGCTTCCCGCCGGAATATCATCCCCTTTTAGACCAAACGGCCCTCGACCATCATAGCGCTCAAAACTACACTCGATAAGTTTTGATGCCGCTAGCCATTTACCACCTAGCTTTAAAAAGCCTGCTGATAACTCAACCTGCTCTCTCGCTTTAGCCTTTTCCCACTCAGCCGATTCAAGGCCGATCTCAAATACAGGTGAAGGGACAAACTTGCTCCCCAAATTTTGAAAGTTGAATGCGGCCAACAATTGCTCTTCAATTTCAGGATGAAGTAATTGTTGATTCAGCAAACAACCTATTGAAATAAGCTTAGACAGATCGCCTTGCTGCTGAATAGATTTTGCCTGCAGAATTTTTGCGACTTGCCCCATAAAAGCAAGATCATCAAAATCTTTTAACTGTTCTTGAGCCTCAAGCTTGTCCAACACACTCTCATTGATACTCTCTGTAGCCGTGAGAATCCCTGAGAAGCTCTCTAAGGTTGCTTGAGCCGCATTGTCGCGTGAGGCTAGACCCGACTGATAAACCTGCAGCACACCCTTTTCTAGAAGCTCTATATCAGACAAACTAACATCAAGACCGCTAACCTTATCAGCAACAAGCTGTTCTAAGCGGGTAAAGACAAAGGCAATAAATTCTCCCTGTACCGGCGTATAAGGTAGTTGCCCTTTCCTGAATTGATCAACCAAATCTTCGAGTCTATGGCAAACATCGGCAATACTGTCGAGAAAAACCATATGACAGTTGCCTTTAACTGAATGTACCGCCCTAAACATCTGATCGACAATCTCAGGATTGTAGTTGCAGTTTAAGGAACTAAAACAGTGATCCAATTCCTCCATAGCCTCTTTGAAGCTAGAGTAGAACTCCGTTTTCAACTCGTCACTTAGCTGTTGAAATCCTTGATCATTTGCGTCCGACATTCTTCACCATTTAAATTAGCCACAAAAAAAGGATAGCAGAGCTATCCTTTTTTATAACACATTCTGGAACGCTTATTCGTCTGGCATCGCTTTAGGTTGATCTGTGTTCTCATAAATGAGGATAGGATCGTTATCACCTTCGATAACACCTTCATCGATCACAACCTTGCTTACATTCTCCATAGAAGGCAGCTGATACATAATATCTAACAAAGTCGCTTCCAGGATAGAACGTAGACCACGCGCGCCTGTTTTACGCTCAAGCGCTTTACGTGCAACAGCCTTTAATGCAGCTTCACGGAAATCAACCTCTGCACCTTCCATATCAAATAGCGCAGCATACTGCTTGGTCAAACTATTCTTAGGCTCAGTCAGAATCTGAATCAATGCTTCTTCATCCAGCTCTGCAAGCGTCGCAATCATCGGAAGACGACCCACAAACTCAGGAATCAGACCGTACTTAACCAGATCTTCAGCTTCTAGCTCACGAAGGCTATCAGAAACCGTTTTCTCTTCATCTTTGCTCTTAACAACAGCACTGAATCCGATAGAACCTTTTTCTGAACGATCACGAATAATTTGTTCTAGGCCAGCAAATGCACCACCACAGATAAACAGGATATTAGACGTATCTACCTGCAAGAACTCTTGCTGAGGATGCTTACGACCACCTTGCGGAGGAACCGAAGCAACCGTGCCTTCAATTAGCTTAAGCAACGCTTGCTGTACGCCTTCACCCGATACATCACGCGTAATAGATGGGTTATCAGACTTACGAGAAATTTTATCGATCTCATCAATGTAGACAATACCAAGCTGAGCCTTTTCTACATCGTAATCACATTTCTGTAGCAGCTTCTGAATGATGTTCTCTACATCTTCACCTACGTAACCCGCTTCAGTTAGCGTAGTTGCATCAGCAATCGTAAATGGCACATTCAAAAGACGTGCTAATGTCTGAGCAAGCAGAGTTTTACCACTACCTGTAGGACCGATCAAAAGGATATTACTTTTGCCCAGCTCAACTTCAGAATTGCTATTCTTCTGGAAACGTAAACGCTTGTAATGATTGTATACAGCAACAGCTAAGACTTTCTTCGCTCTGTCCTGTCCAATTACATACTCATCCAAAGCAGCACTTAGCTCTTCAGGAGTTGGCAGATGATCGCTCTCTTCCTGAGGCTCTGCTTCTTGTATCTCTTCACGAATGATGTCGTTACACAGATCAACACATTCGTCACAGATAAAAACGGACGGACCAGCAATTAACTTGCGTACTTCATCCTGGCTTTTGCCGCAGAATGAGCAGTACAACAACTTGCCGCTGTCATCGCCATCTTTACCTTTGATTTCGTCGGTCATTCGACTTCCTCATTATTCTTTATCAGGGCTATACCCTATATTGCTACTCTGCTTCACATTTCAACCCTCATACAAATAAACAGGGTGAATCTTATGATTATAGTAACAATTTTTACTCAGGCTTAATCAGTGTTACGACGATCAAGCACTTCGTCAATTAAACCGTATTCTTTAGCAGCGTATGGATCCATGAAGTTATCACGATCTGTATCACGAGAGATCGTTTCTAGATCCTGCCCCGTATGCTCTGCCAACAACGTATTCAATTTTTGACGAATACTCAAAATTTCTTTGGTATGAATCTCAATATCAGTCGCCTGACCTTGGTACCCACCCAGCGGCTGATGAATCATTACACGAGAGTTAGGCAAAGCAAAACGTTTACCTTCAGCACCACCGGCTAGTAGGAATGCACCCATACTCGCTGCCTGACCCAAACACATCGTGCTTACATCTGGCTTGATGAACTGCATAGTGTCATAGATAGACATACCTGCAGTTACAGAGCCACCCGGGGAATTAATATAGAGATGAATATCCTTATCCGGGTTCTCCGCTTCTAGGAACAGTAACTGCGCAACCACCAGATTAGCCATATGATCTTCTACAGGACCTACTAGAAAGATCACACGCTCTTTTAACAGACGGGAGTAGATATCGTATGCACGCTCACCACGAGCCGACTGCTCTACTACCATAGGCACTAGACTACTCAAAATATCTGAGCCACCTTTACCAAAATCCGCCATGTATCACTCCTTAAAACGGAAATAACCTAAACACAAGCACTCGATAATACTACGTTGATTAATTCAGGCAATAGATTTAACCAACAACACTGCATTTATCATGCGCTGAAAACAAAAAAACGACAGCCAGCTTTCGCTAACTGTCGCTTTTACAGTAATGACTTTTACGTCAGAAGAAACTAATTAAGCTGCAGCACCCTGCTCTGGCTTAATTGCATCTTCGTAGCTAACAGTAACGTCTGTTACTGTTGCAGCTTCAAGTAGGTTATCTACAACCTGCTCTTCAAGAACTAGACCTTTGATCTGACCTAGCATCTCTTCGTTACCCATGTACCAATCGATAACTTGCTGAGGATCTTGGTAAGTTTCAGCCATCTCTTCTAGTGTTTCTTTAACACGAGCTTCGTCAGCTTCTAGTTCGTTTACTTTGATCACTTCTTGCATTAGAAGACCGATCTTAACGCGACGGTCTGCCTGATCTGTAAACATCTCTTTTGGAAGCATGTTTGGATCCATATCAGAATCTGGACCCGCAAACTGCATTACAGCTTGACGACGTAGATTGTCGATTTCGCCATCGATTAGTGCAGCTGGCACTTCGATTGGGTTAACTTCTAGAAGCTGAGTGAATACAGCGTCTTTCAGTTTCATTTTAAGAGCCTGCTTAAGCTCACGCTCCATGTTCTTTTGAACTTCAGCGCGGAAAGCGTCTTCAGTCTTCTCTTCTAGACCAAACTTTTCGAAGAACTCTTCGTTTAGTTCAGCAAGAACCTGCTCAGAAACAGTGTGTACTTTTACTTTGAATACAGCGTCTTTACCTTGAAGGTTTTCAGCTTGGTATTCTTCTGGGAACGTAACGTTTAGCTCAACGTCTGCACCAGCAGTAGCGCCCGCCAAACCGTCTTCGAAACCAGGAATCATTGAGTTTGAACCTAGAACAAGGTCCATACCTTCGCCTTTACCACCGTCGAATGCTTCACCATCGATAAAGCCTTCAAAATCGATGCGTACGCGATCGCCTTCAGCTGCAGCGCGCTCAACTTCGTTCCAATCAGCTTGCTGCTTACGTAGCGTTTCGATCATCTGATCAAGATCAGCATCGTTTACTTCAGCAGCTTTCTTTTCGATCTCTACTTTAGAGAAATCAGCTAGAGCGATTTCTGGGTAAACTTCGAATTTCGCAGTGTATTCAAGGTTTTCACCTTCAACATCTTTCGTGAATTCGATTGCAGGCGTGCCAGCTGGGTTAATCTCTTCCTGCTGAAGCGCTTGATAGAAGCTTTCCTGAACTACTTGGCCAAGAACTTCTTCACGAATACCTTTACCGTAACGCTGCTTAACAACTTTTACAGGTACTTTACCAGGACGGAAACCGTCGATACGTACTGTACGTGCAGTCTGTTGGATACGCTTGTTAACATCCTGATCGATGCGCTCTGCTGGTACGGAAACCTTCAACAGGCGCTCTAGGCCAGAAGTCGTTTCAACGGAAACTTGCATGTAATGCCTCACAAATAAAATGCTTGAATCAATAATCTTCAACAGACCGACGTATTGCTAACGCTGCTTGATCTGCACAGCCGCTCGTAATTTTCGAGCAAAATCAAAGCGCGAAATTCTCCGGCAAGCAGCTTAATTAGTCAAGTTTAGTAAGCAAAATAACGTATAAGAAATGAAAATTATTATTAGATAGATCACTTAGATCAACAAATAAGCTAGAAATAGCTTTTAGAAGCAGATAAACAAAAACAAAGTAAGGATTTTATAAGCTAGAAGCAGCTTTTAATAAGAGAAGGAATAAAGATCAATCAATGGTGCGGACGGAGAGACTCGAACTCTCACACCTCGCGGCACCAGAACCTAAATCTGGCGTGTCTACCAATTCCACCACGTCCGCAGATAGATCTTTTTTACACATAGCTTGAAACTGATTACACCAAAACAACGCTTCGTTGTAAATGGTGCGGACGGAGAGACTCGAACTCTCACACCTCGCGGCACCAGAACCTAAATCTGGCGTGTCTACCAATTCCACCACGTCCGCAATCTATGTGTATCGTCAATGGGGTGGATAATGGGGCTCGAACCCACGACCGCCGGAATCACAATCCGGAGCTCTACCAACTGAGCTATACCCACCATAACGATCGTTTTCTGTGTAGTACATGGTGCGGACGGAGAGACTCGAACTCTCACACCTCGCGGCACCAGAACCTAAATCTGGCGTGTCTACCAATTCCACCACGTCCGCAGACTACACAAGAGATTTAATGGGGTGGATAATGGGGCTCGAACCCACGACCGCCGGAATCACAATCCGGAGCTCTACCAACTGAGCTATACCCACCACAAAAATCTCACTCCAACAAATGGTACGCCCACCAGGACTCGAACCTGGAACCTACGCCTTAGAAGGGCGTTGCTCTATCCAGTTGAGCTATAGGCGCCCGACTCATTTGTCAGACCTCTAGACTTAGACCTAAACCAGCGTCTAGCGCTTTGTTTTGGCCTCCTCGTCTTAAGGAGGTGCGCATAATATACACCCTAAAATTTTCCGTCAACACTTTTTTTATCTTTTATTTTAAAAGTTTTAGATTGATCATCTAACAACCAATAATTGACTATTTATCAAGCAGTTATCCTATTTTCAGCTATTTAATTGATCCATTGAGGCTTTGACCATAACTTTTACCTTAACTATCTAAATACCCTACTCGTTTTCTAGCACTTTACATACTTGCACCTACTTATATAGCTAAATAACAAAAGGCGCTTGGACGAAATACACAACCATGAGAGAATTCACCCCAGATAAAACTTAATAAAGGACCCTCCCTTTAAATGAGCGCACAGATTATTGATGGCAAGCAAATTGCCGCAGATGTTCGCCGTCAGGTTGCTGAAGGTGTTCAGCAGCGTATCAACGACGGTAAAAAAGCTCCTTGCCTAGCAGTACTACTTGTAGGCATGGATCCAGCTTCTCAGGTTTATGTTCGTAATAAGAAGAACGCTTGTCAGGATGTAGGATTTGAATCCCGCTCTTTTGACCTGCCTGCAGAAACGACTCAAGAGGAATTACTGAATCTTGTTGATGAACTAAACCAAGATGATTCAGTTAACGGTATTTTGGTACAGCTTCCTCTACCAGAACATCTAGATGGCAATGAGATCCTTGAACGCATCCGCCCAGAAAAGGATGTTGATGGATTCCACGCTTTCAATTTAGGTCGTCTAGCTCAGCGCATGCCTGTTCTTCGCCCTTGTACTCCAAAAGGCGTTATGACTCTGCTTGAATCTACAGGTCAAGATCTACATGGCATGGAAGCAGTCGTAGTTGGCGCATCCAACATTGTTGGCCGCCCCATGACTCTAGAACTTCTATTAGCGGGTTGCACTGTAACAACAACTCACCGCTTCACTAAAGATCTTGAAGCGCACGTTCGCCGCGCAGATCTTGTAGTCGTAGGCGTAGGCATTCCTGGTCTTGTTAAGGGTGAGTGGATCAAAGAAGGCGCTACGGTAATTGATGTAGGTATCAACCGCCTTGAAGATGGTCGCCTAGTCGGCGATGTGGGTTATGAAGCTGCAGCAGATAAAGCGGGTTTTATTACCCCTGTTCCAGGTGGAGTAGGCCCAATGACCGTTGCCACGCTTATGGAAAACACACTAGAAGCAGCAAACAAGCAAGACGCTTAGTTTTGTTACTTAATAAAAAAGGCAGCCTAGGCTGCCTTTTTTATTTCCGCTACTTAACGACTCAGGATTCCCTGAACCAAGTCGTACCTTCACGGCTATCCTTCAAAATGACGCCCTGCTCAGCTAACTCATCACGGATACGATCAGATTCAGCAAAGTTTTTCGCTTTCTTAGCTTCCGCACGCTGAACAATCAATGCTTCGATATCATCCGAGTTTAGTTCACCCTCTTTGTCTTCACCTTTCAAGAAGGCATCAGCATCTTGCTGCAACAACCCAAGAATAGAACCTAGACGCACTAATTGGCCTGCGAGTTTGCCCGCCTCTGGTGAATTGTCACGTGTAGCTTTGTTCAATTCATTAACAAGTTCAAACAGAACAGAGATTGCTTTTGGCGTGTTGAAATCATCATTCATTGCTTCAACAAAACGTGCATCAAAATCATTTACCGGCGCTTCATCAGAGATCTCAACACCACGAAGTGCTTGATAGAAACGCTCTAACATTACACGCGCTTCTTTTAAGCTATCTTCGCTGTAATCGATATAAGTACGGTAATGAACACGCGCCAAGAAAAAGCGAACGACTTCTGCATTGTACTTTTCTAACACATCACGAATCGTGAAGAAGTTACCTAAAGATTTAGACATCTTCTCAGAGTTCACACGCACAGGGCCAGCGTGCATCCAAGTATTTACATAAGTACATCCGTTTGCAGCTTCAGATTGTGCAATCTCGTTTTCATGGTGTGGGAATGGTAGATCTGGACCACCGCCATGAATATCAAATGTTGGACCCAAGCAGCATTTAGACATTGCTGAACATTCAATATGCCAACCTGGACGTCCTAAGCCCCATGGAGAATCCCAGCTTACCTCGCCCTCTTTCGCAGATTTCCACAATACGAAATCCAGTGGACTTTCTTTAGCTTCGTCTACTTCAACACGGGCACCGGAACGAAGCTCATCAACATTTTTGTTGGTCAGTCTGCCGTACTCTTCAAAACGCTCAACGCGGAAGTAAACATCACCATTGGATGCTGGGTAAGCAAAACCTTTCTCTACCAGCGTCTCAACCAGAGAAATGATGTCTCCGATATGCGCAGTCGCTCTTGGCTCTTGCGTAGGGCGAAGAACAGCGAGTTTCGCCTCATCCTCATGCATTGCTGCAATCATACGCTCAGTTAACTGATCAGGTGCTTCCTCATTTTCAGCTGCGCGCTTGATGATCTTGTCATCTACGTCTGTGATGTTACGAACATAGTCCACATCCCAACCCTGCGAGCGTAGGAAACGAGTAATAACATCAAATGCCACCATCACACGTGCATGACCAATATGACAAAAGTCATAAACGGTCACTCCGCAAACGTACATTTTGATTTTGCCTTCTTCTAGTGGCTTAAACGGAGCTTTTTCTTTGGTCAGTGTGTTATATATTTGAAGCATAACTCGTAACTTTATAATTTCGAAAAATAAAAAGGGCCGCTAGTATAAATGAATTAGCACTCTGCGGCTAAGGAAACTCAGTAGGTACAGTTAAATTTAACTCACCCACACCCACATCCAATAAAAGACTTTTTTCGGTACTCAGCACTAAACGCCCACTCTGCTCTCGGTCCCAAACCAAAGCTTCCCATTGAGCATAAGGCTGAATATATGTCCGGCGCGCTTCTTCCCAATTCGGAGTATCAGTTACAGGCACAACCCACAGAAAAGAATGCCCAAAAATCTTCTGCTTGGCATAGCCCAATAAAACCAATCTTTTAGTAATCGGATCATAATCTGCAGCCGTCACCAAGCCTTTGACATCAAAGCGCTCTGTTAACGTTACAGATTGCTCCGCTGTACTTTTATTAAGTTTATAAAGATGGGTTTGTTCGTTTTCCCTATTCTTAGTGAAAAGCCACAGTTCATCGTTGACCACTGTTAGCGCTTCACAATCTAAGTTGTGACTTTTCGATGCTACTTTTGTTGGCCGATCAGCATAGCTGAATTTCAACACTTCAGGAGAGACAATACCTCCCGCTCTTGTAGACCTGAGATCCTCCCAAGCTACTTTATAAATCTGCAGTTCAACACGCCTGCCGCGATTATTACCGCAATCCGCTATGTAGAGAAAGGACTCATCTTGAGCAAGCTCTTCCCAATCGATATTTTTTGCATTTCCCACTTTGATTACTTTGACTATGTTGTTCTTCGCATCCAGAGCATAGAGATAAGGCCCATCACCACTATCGTTAATCGTCCACAACAATCCACCCCGAGAAGCGAGCCCTGATGTTTCTTGCACACGATCAGGCCAGACAGAGTAATTTTCGATAACACCATCCCAACCTTTTGCTTTGGAAATAGACGCTTTTTCTAACACTTGCTGCTGGCTACACCCCCACAGGAAGAACGATAGAAAAATCACTACTGATAACTTCATTTAATTAACCTAGACCTCTTTAGATAACCCACAATAAGCACGCCATTACTACAGAAAAATATAGTCGCACTGTATATGACTAGACCTTTGGTATAAAAACTGTAAGGATTCGCCAATAAGTAGAAAAATAAAACAGGATGTACCAGTAATGGATAACGATCAATTTGGCCAGCAGGACCTTGGCCCTTCCTTAACACCACCTAATGCTCCTATGAGTAATCCCGTGGCTGAGGGAAGCCAAATTGCGTCGCAACAGCTTTCAATCCTTTCTGCACTTCCTCAGCCTGCTTGGATCAAAAATCGTCGAGCTGAGTATCTCTATGTAAATGATGCCTATGCAGAGTTACTCGATATGCCTGCAAAATGCATTAAAGGCAAAACAGATCGACAACTTTTCCCTAAACACCTTCATGCTCAACTGGTTGATTCTGATGCTCAAGTGTTTTTATCACAAACACATGTCGAATTAGAAGGACTTCGCCTTAATTCCGATTGCCAGCACAGTTACTGGTTAAGCAAAGCACCACTCAAAGACAAATACGGTAAGGTCAGCGGCATTATTGGATTAATGAAACGATCCGTTCAGCCTACTACTGACCAACTTTCTATCTGCAAACTAGCTGAAAGTGCGATTCAGCAGAGTAATGAAGCCGTTGTCATTGCAGATATCGATTTCAATATCACCCTAGTTAACCCGGCTTTTGTGAGGCTGACTGGTTTTAACGAACAAGAAGTTATTGACCAACCTGCCAGCGCAATCAATGCAACGTGGTTAGCGCCCGAGTTTATGGACAGCATCAATAGTAATTTGCAATACAAAGGCTATTGGGAAGGTGAAACTTGGAGCCGAAAAAAAGACGGCCAGCTTTTTAGTGAGAAAATTAAAATCTCCGTTGTACTCAATCAAGAAGGCCAAAGAACCCACTACATTGGCCAATTCTTAGATAATACTGAACAGAAACAAGCTCAAGAAAAGCTAGAATTTTTAGCTTTTCACGATCCTCTTACTGGCCTAGCAAACCGCGCCCTATTTTTGGATAGAGTAACCTGTGCTGTTCAGCACGCACAAAGAAACAGAACCCTGTGTGCTGTTATCTATCTCGATCTTAACGAATTTAAGCCACTTAACGATAAATATGGTCACCCATTCGGGGACAAGGTACTGACCCTCGCCTCCCAACGCCTTAATACTGCGGTACGCAAAGTAGATACCGTTTCTCGTCAGGGTGGTGATGAGTTTGCAGTCCTATTAGAAGATACTGCCTCTGTTGAAAGTGCTGTTCTGGTGTCACAAAAGATTATTGCATCTTTAAGACAGCCTATGCTGATCGACGATATTGAAGTAACCATCGGCGCCAGCGCTGGCATTGCTGTCTTTCCTGACCATGGTAACGACGGTAGCAAACTAATAGGAAATGCAGACAAAGCTATGTATGCCGCTAAGTTCCTAGGCGGTAACGGTTACTACCTCTATAAGTAACTTTCCTCCCGATTAAATCCCGAAGTTATTTTGAAAAGATTCCAGATCAGGTCTACAACTAAACTATGACCGACATTTTGGAATCTAAGTATGCTACGCCCTGAGCCCAGCCCTCCTTGTAGCGCACATGAGCAAAAGCTACTTGAGGAAATTGTACATACTTACCCTCAGCCTATTATTGTGATCGATATCGATCATAGGGTTCTGATATGGAATAAAGCCTGCGAAAAAGTATTTGGCATCTCAGCAAAAGACGTACTAGGCACAAAGGATCAATGGAAAACCTTTTACCCAGAACCTCGCCCAATTTTGGCTGACATCGTACTAGATGATGATAAAGAGCAACTAGAGTTGTTTTATCCCGGCCTGCATCGTAAATCTCCCTTCATAGAAGATGCATACGAAGTCGAAAGTTTTTTTCCTAATCTAGGCAGCCATACGGATAGATGGCTCTATTTCACAGCCAAACGTCTCTACGATGAAGATGGCAACGTCGTTGGCGCTATCGAATCGCTCATAGATATCACTCAACGAATGGAAGCTGAAGCCGAAGTTAAACAGCTAAACGAATCCCTCTGTGATCACTCACAAAAACTCGAAGAAGCTAATGAAGAACTCAAAGCCACCATGCTAAAACTGGCGAATACACAAAAGCTTGCCTCTTTAGGTAAGCTGGTTGCAGGCATCTCTCATGAGCTAAACACACCCATAGGTAACATCCGCACTATAAGCACCGCATTAAAAGCCGACGCTGCCAGAATCCAAGATCAGCTAAATGCTGGCGGGATGACTAAATCTGCCTTAGAGAATTTTTTAAATAACGTACTCGAATCTACAGATTTAATAGAAAAAAGCACCGCAAAAACAGCCGAACTGATTTTGAGTTGCCAGCAAATATCTGCAAGCGATAACGAATATGAAAGGAGTATGCTGGACTTAAGAGCGCTGGTCGAAGAGGTCTTAAACCGACAAACCCAAGGGTTAGCCAGATCTAATATTCTGGTAGAAAACCTTATTCCCCATGATATTACTATGAATAGCTTCGCTGCACCTATTCAACAGATTTTTGACAATCTCATCAACAACACCAGAATGCACGCATTTGGAGAACAGCGATCAGGTAAAATTAAAATTTGCGCACAGGTCTGCGAAAAAATGATCAAGGTTATCTTTACGGATAATGGCTGTGGTATCCCAACTAAAAATTTCTCTAAAGTCTTTGACCCTTTCTTCACAACTAAATTTGGGCAAGGCGGCAACGGCTTAGGCCTTTACATTATCTTTAACTTAGTTACCGGCGTACTAGGCGGCAGTTTAGAGCTTCAATCCCCTAATGACGGCGGAATTGAATTACACATCATATTACCCAGCACCTCTCCATACGCGCTCACTGTAGAAGATGACACTTATTACATTTAGCCTTCAGCAAATCCAATAACTTTCATGCTGAAAACTTTTTTCAAAACGACCGTTTAAATTGAATATAAATCAGTCACGTTTATTCCCGATGTCCAATACTTATAGGTAAGGAGAAATTAATAAAACGGACGGGTAGCATATGCACGTGACATCGACAAAAAACAAACCGCCGCAGAATGAACCTCAACTGCAAGACATCAATACAAAGGTACACCAAACCAGCTTTAGCCCTTATCCGGATATACATTCTAATTACAGTACAAATATAGCCGACCGGGCTCTATGCACTCCTTTGGCTCAAGTTTATGAAGAAGTCATTATGCTATTAGGCCAAGAGCTGCATAATGAAACAGGCAATGCATTTTTGGGATCAAACCCAGCCCCTTCGGATAACGTTGGCCCTCAAGAAATTGCCACAGCTACGCTTGAATATATAACTCAGCAATTCCCTATTTTCCGAAACTCGCTACCTGATTTAAGTGAAGAACAATCACTAGATCGTTTTATTAACTTGATCAATGAGTCGTTAAATCGAGGGGTTTTAACGGCAACAGAGCAACTAGAAGAGATGGCACATACAGACAGTGACGAATTGAATGAACAGGTAGACCTATACCGAGAGTATTGCATAGAAGGAATTGAAACCTTTATCCATAGTTTTGGTTTCGCTTTCTTCTTTGATGCAACTGAAGATGAAGATTTCACCTCCAACCTCCAAGCAGCAGATGAGTTTATCGACGATGAGCTGCTAGATAAATTACTGACATAAAAAATGCCGCCTAAGCGACATTTTTTTGAGCGTTCTATCTAATTAATGCAGTTCGTCATATTTTTTACGAATAGCGGCTAATTTTGGCTGGATATCTAAAGGTGCATAATTCATCGCTTGTTCAAAAAGCTCTTTATTCTCCTCAGACAGTCTCTCTTCCTCACTCATCTGAGTGAGCTTTTCCATCGCTTCGGTAAATTTAGGGTGTATTTTATCGGTAGTCATGACCAACCCTCCTCAAGACGTTCTACATTTAGGTAACTTAGCCTGAAATTTCAGCTAAACCTTACTGCTATTCTAGCAATGCTCCTGCTATACAACAGCACAATTTTGACATTAAAAACTACTATTAGTGCGCTTAGAAGGCAACTTAACAATTAACGAGGCTTCACACTCTTCATTCTTGGCTTCTTACCACCCGGCTTACCCCCTACTCGCTTCTTAGCTGGTTTAATAAAGGATTTACCTGCTTTTGAATCTTGTCGTTTACTACTCGCATTCTTATGCTTACCCGCAGCTTTTGATTTCACTACAGACTTTTTATTTGCACCTCTGCGATTTGAACTTTGACTCTTCTCTTCTTCAGGGATCAAACACGCTTCACGCTCACCAATTAGGTCACTGTGACCCATTTTCGGCAGCACCTGACGTAATAGCGGCCAGTTTTCAGGATCATGGTATCTAAGCAATGCTTTCTGAACTTTACGCTGCTCAGTATTCTTAGGCGTATAGAGTTTTTCGCTCTTATACGTCACTTTTTTCAGTGGGTTTTTATCCGAATGATACATCGCCGTAGCCAAGGACATTGGTGATGGGTAGAAGGTTTGTACCTGATCTACTTTGAACTCATTCTTCTTCAACCAACGAGCAAGATTAACCATATCCTCATCTTCACAGCCCGGATGTGCCGCTATGAAGTAAGGGATTAGGTATTGTTTTTTACCAGCCTCACGGGAGAAACGATCGAACATCTTTTTAAATGCATCGTAAGTTCCCATGCCTGGCTTCATCATTTTAGATAGCGTGCCATCCTCACTGTGCTCAGGCGCAATTTTGAGGTAACCACCTACGTGATAGGTCACAAGTTCTTTCACGTATTCAGGGTCTTCTACGGCGAGATCGTAACGCAAACCAGAAGAGATCGAGACCGTATGCACACCTTCAACTTTTCGTGCCTTACGGTATAACTCAGTCGTAGGGCTATGATCAGTATTGAGGTTTTTACAGATGGTTGGATATACACACGAAAGCTTACGACAAGAAGCCTGAATGTCTGGATCATTACAATTCAGGTGGTACATGTTTGATGTTGGACCACCTAAATCTGAGATAGCACCAGTGAAGCCGGGTACTTTCTCTTTGATATCTTCGATCTCATTGATAACCGATTCATGGGATCGGCTCTGAATAATACGCCCTTCGTGCTCAGTAATAGAACAGAACGTACAGCCGCCAAAACAGCCTCGCATGATATTAATCGAAAACTTGATCATATCGAATGCAGGAATCTTGTGGTCACCGTAACGAGGATGCGGGATACGCTGATAAGGTAAGTCAAACACTTTATCCATTTCCGCCGTTTCTAAAGGGATTGGCGGTGGATTAACCCATAACTCTCGATGGCCATGCTTTTGCACCAAAGCGCGAGCATTGTGCGGGTTCGCTTCTTGGTGCAGAACACGCGATGCATGAGCATATAACGCCGGATCCTTAGATACTTTCTCGAAAGACGGTAATCGAATATAAGTTTCGTCCGGTAGCTTCTCTTTACCTTTTAGCGGCGCAGGTATGACTCTCAGAGGCTGAGGTTCATCGGCCTTAGACGCGTCTTTTTTATCGCAGGTCGCCGCATCTGTATATTCATATGGGTTTGGTAGCTGATCAATATAACCAGGCCAATCAATACGTGTTGAATCAACCTCAATATAATCGGCAGGTAACGCCGTTTTTAGGATCGCAGTCCCGCGAAGATCTTGAATTTCTTCAATGGTCTCGCCATTAGCTAAACGATGAGTAAGCTCAACAATGGCTCTCTCAGCATTACCGTAAAGTAAGATATCCGCTGTCGCATCCAGCAAAACCGAACGACGAACTTTATCACTCCAGTAATCATATTGGGCAATTCGACGAAGGCTTGCCTCAATACCCCCGAGTACTACAGGGGTCTCACGATAAGCTTCTTTACAGCGTTGGCTATAGACAATCACTGCACGATCAGGCCTTTTACCACCCATGCCACCAGCCGTATAAGCATCATCATGACGCGTCCGCTTATCAGCGGTATAACGGTTGATCAAAGAGTCCATGTTGCCTGCAGTGATACCAAAATAGAGATTTGGTTGGCCTAACTCCTTGAAGGCATCAGCACTGGTCCAATCAGGCTGACTGATAATGCCTACCCTAAAACCTTGAGCTTCAAGCACACGCCCCATGACGGCCATACCAAAACTCGGATGATCTACATAAGCATCACCAGTGACGATAATAACATCACAGCTATCCCACCCTAATGCATCCATCTCTTCTCTTGAAGTCGGCAGAAAGGGTGCTGGCGCATAACATTCAGCCCAATATTTAGGGTATGAAAACAGGTCAGGAGCGGAACGAGGCATAAAATGAGGCTACTTGAATATGAAATTAGAGACTATTTTCCCAGAAAGGTAGGTATACGCCCAGTGAAAAATTCTTAATATGGAAAATATTCAACGAAAGGAAGGCTATAGGTAGAAACTACAGCCTTATACAGATTGAACTAAATAGGTTATTTACGCGCTAATTTAGCTGCCTTTTTCTGTAAGGCCTTTTCTAACTCTTCAGCATAAGTAACTATGCCATCTTGGCTTTCGAAGGGACAAATCACGACTGCGAAGCCATCTTCTTCTAGACCGGGCGTCCAACGCTTATGCCATACTGAGAGACTGATTGCTTCTGGTTTACACTCACTCCACTCTTCAGTTGCCCAAGCTTGGGCCAACTCCTCTGACGGCCAAACCGGTACACAGTCTTCATCGTCTGTGTTTAACATCACGCAACCGTATTCATCTGTCAAAATCCAAATCTGCTCATTAGTTACAGATTCCGCAATAAAGAAACTATAAAGCTGCTCTTCATTGTATTTTTGTAACTGCTCTAGTGATGGATTGCCAGACTCATTTGACATAGAAACCTCAATTAAATAGCGCTCTTGGCGCAATCAAATAATAAGTGCGTGATTATACCTTACCCGGACGCCTTTTATAGCTCGGATTAAGCTGCTATCTATCTGTATAGATGTTAGTATGCGCGCATTGATTACCTAGTATCGTATTGTCTTAAACAAACTACATTTTTAAGAGTACTACGAGCTACCTGTAGAGCAGGAATGTAGTACGGTTCTCCCCTATCTCCTAAGGCCTCGCAACGTTCAGTGTGACGCCCATAGCTCCAATCAAACACTATGACTGCGTGTTAAAAGTCGCTCTTAAAAAATCGACCTGAACGTTTTCACGCGAAGAACGCTTTCCTTAAGAGATAACTTATGAACTTTACAGAGCTTGGCTTATCTAGCCCTATTCTTGATGCGATTGATGCCAAAGGCTATTCAACACCTTCCCCTATTCAGGAGCAGGCAATCCCGGCGGTCATCGAAGGTCACGACCTTATGGCTGCCGCACAAACAGGTACGGGGAAAACCGCAGGCTTTACTCTCCCGATTTTAGAGAGATTAAGCCACGGCACTCCTGCTAAACGCGGGCATGTTAGGGCGTTAATTCTTACCCCAACCAGAGAACTTGCAGCTCAAGTAAACGATAGCGTAGAAAGCTACTCAAAGAATTTAGCCATACGTTCAACCGTAGTTTTTGGCGGCGTTAAAATAAATCCACAAATAGCCAAATTAAGAGGCGGTGTCGATGTTTTGGTAGCGACGCCCGGTCGATTGATTGATCTGCACAATCAAGGTGCTGTTAAATTTGCTCAACTAGAAGTTCTTGTCCTAGATGAAGCTGATCGCATGTTGGATATGGGCTTTATTCATGACATTAAGAAAATCCTGAAGTTTTTGCCTTCTCAACGCCAAAACTTGCTATTTTCAGCGACCTTTTCACCGCAAATTAGAAAATTAGCCCAAGCCTTTGTATCTAATCCTGTAGAGATTTCTGTCACCCCGGCCAACTCCACAGCTTCAACGGTTAAACAGTGGATTTGCCCAGTAGATAAAAAGCAGAAATCACAAATTTTGAGCCAATTAATCAAAGACAATGACTGGCATCAAGTGCTTGTATTTTCCAGAACTAAGCATGGTGCTAACCGCTTAGTTCGTCAGTTAGAATCTGCCAAAATCAGTGCTGCAGCCATTCACGGTAATAAAAGCCAAGGCGCACGCACCAAGGCATTAGCTGAGTTCAAAAGCGGTTCTGTAAGAGTGCTCGTTGCAACAGATATCGCTGCACGCGGAATTGATATTGACCAATTACCTCAAGTAGTGAATTTTGACCTACCTAATGTGCCTGAAGATTATGTTCATCGTATTGGACGAACAGGTCGAGCAGGTGCAACAGGTCAAGCCGTTTCATTGGTAAGTGCTGATGAATTTGATCAGTTACACGCGATAGAGCGTTTAATCGGCAAAGTATTAGACAGAGAGATCATCGAAGGTTTCGAACCTGTGCACGCTCTACCAGCCTCAGACTTAAGCAAAAAACCGGCTCGCAAGAAATCAAATAACAGTAACAAGCCCAAGCAAGCTAAAGGCCATCGTGATGGCCAACGTTCAGGGGAGAATTCCCGCGGGCACAAGCCTCAAGGCAAAAACAAATCACACAAAGCAACTGAAGATTCAGGTAAGCGTAAAGGGAATAGCTCGAAACCTAAAGGGCAGAAGCCAAATTCACAGGCTGAAGGTAGCAACAAAAACCGCAGACCCAAACGTTCAGCGTCAAACCCTTGGGGTAACCGAACTTAACAAAATCATTCAGGCCAGTGAATACTGGCCTGATTACTTTCGATGGCTCATTTTAGTAGATCGACTTATAACGGATCTTTGAAATACTCTGCGATCCATTCATAGATCGTCTGTTTCGTGACTTTTTCAAACGCTAAACTTTCAAAGTCACCTTCAGGATCTGAGTCCATGCCTGCAAATTGATAACTTACAATGTCAGGTTGTTGATCGTGCAAGATAACGATTATTCGCCTACGCGTTCTTAAACAATCAATCGTCATTACATCCGCTGGTATACCCTGCTTCCGCATATTTTGACTTACACCAATCAGTGGGTCTATATCTGCGAAATCACGCTGAATCGCGGTATGCGCATCGGAAGCCAGCTCCCAGATTGTCTCTAATTGTTTGCTTAACGAACTCATTATTTACTCAATCAATTAATGTAGCGGCGTTTGCTGATGAAAACTGAATAAACTTATCAGCCGGTAGTGGTTTAGACAGTAGATAACCTTGGAAGCAATCACAACCCAGCTCAACTAGGGTCTCTTTCTCTTCAATTGTCTCAACACCTTCAGCAATAACCAATAACCCTAATCGATCTGCAGTCGCCAAAATAACTTCCACGATGGCTGCTTCTTCAGACTCAGAGCGCAGCCCTGTTACAAAGGAACGATCTATTTTAAGGATATCTAACGGTAGGTGGCGAAGGTATTTAAGCGAAGAATAACCTGTACCAAAATCATCAATAGCAAAAGAAACCCCTTTACCTTTCAAAAGGTTCATCTTGTGGCTTGCAACGTCAAAGTTATTAAGCAGCATGTTTTCGGTAATTTCTAATTCGACGGCATCGCCCGGTAGATTGAATTCGTCCATCAACCGGATCACTTGATCGACAAAATCCACCTGCATAAATTGCATAGGGCTGATGTTAATTGCCAGGCGCTGAAAACTCTCAGGTAAGCCATTAGCTCGCCATTGCGCAAGATGCTTCAGGCCTTCTCTTAAAACCCAATTGCCGATTTCAATAATCTGCCCACTCTCTTCTGCAACCTGAACAAAGCCACCCGGAAAAATTAGTCCTTTTTCTGGGTGCTGCCAGCGGATCAACGCTTCCGCCCCTATAATTTTTCCGTCTTTACAAATTTGAGGCTGAAACCACAAAACAAATTGATTGGATTTGAGCGCCTGATGAAGCCCCTTCTCAACTTCCAATCGTTCCTGTGCAGTAGATTGCATCTCAGGATCATAAAACTGAAAGCCATTTCTCCCCATCGCCTTAACTCGATATAACGCCGTATCGGCCTGACGAATAATATCCTGAGCTGAAGCAGCTGCAGGGAAAACAGCGATACCCAAGCTCGCTGTGCAATAAAGCGTATGCCCCTCGATACTGAAAGGCTCTGACATCACTTTTAAGACTTCTTGAGCCACATGCGCAGACACATCAGCACAGACATCTGAAGAGCTACCAGTTTCTGGTAAGAGAATTACGAACTCGTCACCACCAAAACGGGCACACGTCGATTCAATCGGGAGAACATGAGTTAAGCGTTGCGCGATATTATTCAACAATTCATCACCAACACCATGACCAAGAGAGTCATTAATCGTTTTGAATCTATCTAGATCTAAAAACAGAACTGCACCGAAACTATGATTGGCCTGATGTAATTCAATCGATGCCGTTAGCCTATCCAAATATAAACGACGGTTAGGTAATCCCGTCAACGTATCGTAAAACGCTAACTCATGGATCTGTTTTTCAGCTTGCTTACGTACCGAGATATCTCGAGCGATAATCAACAGATACTCTTGGGACTGAAGCATTAACTTAATTGCCCTCGCCTCTACCGGAAAGACAGTACCATTGGCATTGATTTGTAGATCTTCAAACGTGCTGACCTGAGCTTCACTGATACCTTCACACACTTGTTGGTATTGTTCGTAAGAGTAATTCTTACTGTAATCCGCAAGTTTTGTATTACAAAGCTGCTCTTTAGATAACCCAAGCGTACTAGCACCTTGGTTATTAACGCGGAAGATCGTGCTATCTAAAGCACATAGAAACATTGCGTCGCCCGCGTTATCCATAATGGAGCGCGAGAAGTGCTCGCTTTCAGATAGCTCAGCCACCATTTCGGTTAATTTATCTGTAACGGCCTCACGATCTTTCCAGAGTCCAGAAAAGCTGCGAACGAGATCGCCTAGTTCATCTTCACCGGTATAAGGTAAAGCCGCGTTTTTATCTCCCGTTCGTAATTCATTCACCCATTTTGCTGTTTTTACAATGGGGCGAGAAAGGAATCGATAGATTAAAAGTAGGAAAATCGCAGCTAGAGCGACGTTATGCATCAAGCCCAGAAGCAAACTATTAATAGCGCGTTGGCTAAAACTATTGGCCACATAGATTGTGTCTAGCTCAACTATCAACCGAGCTCTTTCATTGCCTGAATTAACAGAAGCTAGCTCCAATTCCATCTCTATGTAGCGATTCAAATTGAATAACTGTTGGGCAGAAAACGATATAACGCTGGCACTCAAAGTCTGATCACGTCTATGCTCTGATAGAGTTTCGCTGAAGTCATCAATTAACTGAGCATGATAAATAGTGGGGTAAGAGATAAGTGACTGTGTAACCTCATTTGCCTGAAAGGCATTGAGGTTGTAAACAGCTTGAGTCGCTGTATCACGATACATACTGATAATACGCTCGATATCCTCTGTGGTACTTTTTCTCACCTGCTGCAGATCTAAGTAGATCTGCAAACCGGTAGAAGACATACCTAACAGCAGCGCAATAATTAAAATAAAGCGCGCTTGTTTAAGAACAATCTTACGTCGTAAATTGAGACCCATAAAATGCTGTTTTGCCATTAAAGGTAGTGGTCGTAAATAGCCTGATACCGACCATTGTTTTTGATTAAGCGTAGACCTTCATTAAATTTCTCCAAAAGAAGTTCAGCATCTGGATACGATCTACTCAAGCACAAATGATACTGAGTACTTTGCTTCCCTTTCAGTCGCTTAATCTTAATTTTATCCTGTAAACCTAGCTGTCGTGCGCGATAATTGGTAACTAAACCGGCGTTATAGAAAACATCAATATTTCGATAAATTAATGAGCGGATACCACTATCCACATCAGGCACAACTGAATGAGCGATGCCCGCATGTTGTAACTCTTTTTGAATCCCCCAGCCATCAACAACAGATACACTCACTTTACTAAGATCATCAAAGCTAACGATATCATCATCAGCTCGCTCAAGGCGCATTACGGCTGATTGATTAGCTTCACTTAAAACATCACTAAACAGAATAAATTGATCTCGGCCTGCTCTCTTAGAACAAGTTACCGTACCTGCCATTCGACCATGACGAATGCTTTTTAATATCCTCTTCCATGGGGCCGTTTGTATATCCGCATTAATACCTACAGCAGCAAACGCCGCCTGCGTAACTTCCACATCGATACCACTAATCGCGCCTTTATCATCGATCATTGTATAGGGAGGGTAATCAACCGTATAAAGTTTAATTGTCTGATTGGCTATCACAGCAGGCGATAGCAGTAGAACTACTATAGACATAGCCAAACGGTTAAATAACTTCAATGTCACAACCTCCATACATTGAAAAACCCTGTAACAGAATAAGTTAATTTAAACATATATTGATCAAAATAGGAGCTTCAAAGACAAACTCACCTACAGGACGAAACCAACACTAATCAACAACAGTAAAGCTTTAACAAATGTACTTTGCTATAACTAAATCATTCAATCTCACTAGCGGAAATTTGATGAGCGGCAAACTTTTTTATCTTATGGGGGCCTCTGGCTCGGGAAAGGACACTCTACTCCAAGGCTGCAGGCAACGTTTAGAACATAGCCATCAAGCATTTATCGCCCATCGCTATATCACCCGTGCTGCAGATGCTGGCGGCGAAAATCACATTCACCTGACAGAATCAGAATTCCAACTGCGCGTTGATACCTCAATGTTTGCGATGCATTGGGCATCTCATGGTCATTTGTATGGGATAGGTAAAGAGGTCGAGATCTGGGTTAAAGCTGGATTGAACGTCATTATTAATGGCTCCCGTGAATACCTGCCAATCGCCATGCAGCAGTATGATTTTCTTATCCCCGTGATGATTAATATTAAAACTGAGCTCCTTAGGGATAGATTGCATAATCGCGGCAGGGAAACAGATCTAGAGATTGAAAAACGTTTAAAACGCCATGCTGACTTTTTGGACCACATGCCATCGAACACGCTATTTATAGACAACAGCGCTTCTAAAGAAGAAGGAATCGATGCCCTGATGGATATCATCACCGAGCACCGATTTATTCGTTAATCGCTACAATCTAGCTTCTGATGCGGTAGCCACTACGGAAGATCCAAGCGATGATCGCCAAGCAACTCATCATAAACAGTATGGTCATCCCCAAACTTAGCCCAACATTCACATCAGCCACACCATAGAACGCCCAACGGAAACCACTCACCAAATATACAACCGGGTTAAACAATGAAATGGTCTGCCAAGGTTCAGGCAACATGTTGATCGAGTAAAACGCCCCTCCTAAAAAGGTCAGTGGCGTAATGACCATCAATGGAATGATCTGAAGCTTCTGGAAATCATCTGCCCAGATACCAATCACAAAGCCAAATAAGCTAAAAGTAATAGCAGTAATAACAAGGAAACAGAGCATCCATAGCGGGTGCAAGATGGTGTAATCGACAAACAAACTCGCAGTAGCCAGAATCAACAATCCCAGCATGACCGATTTGGTTGCTGCCGCGCCAACATAGCCCGCTACGATCTCAAAAGGTGAAACTGGTGCTGACAATACTTCGTAAATCGTCCCAGAAAACTTTGGAAAGAAGATACCAAACGATGCATTAGAAATACTCTCACTCAACAGAGACAGCATTAACAGACCCGGAATAATAAACGCCGCATAGCTAATACCATCAATTTCCCCCATTCTTGATCCAATGGCAGTGCCAAAGACAATAAAATAGAGCGATGTTGAAAGCACAGGGGATGCAATACTCTGCATCAACGTACGAAAGGTGCGCGCCATTTCGAACTTATAGATCGCTCGAATACCGTAAAAATTCATCACTTACTCCTGCACCAGTTCTACAAAGATATCTTCGAGTGAGCTCTCTGAAGAGTTCAAATCTTTAATCCCAACGCCTAGTTCGTTTAATTTCGCTAACAATTCAGCTACCTGCTCACTTTCACTGGCATCATAAACATACTGAAGGTATTCACCCGCTTGCTCCAAAGTCAGATTAAAATGATCCAACTCTGAAGGAATTTGCTCAATCGGCTCTTGAAGATGAATATGCAGCGACTTTTTACCCAGCTTAGACATCAGTGTCGCCTTATCTTCGATCAGGATAATTTCACCTTTACGAATCACGCCGATGCGATCAGCCATCTCTTCAGCTTCTTCGATATAGTGCGTGGTCAAAATAATCGTCACGCCATTATCTCGCAGCTCTCTAACCATCTCCCACATATCACGGCGAAGTTCGACATCAACACCCGCTGTAGGCTCATCCAAGAAAAGAATCTCCGGCTCATGAGACAAGGCTTTTGCAATCATCACTCTGCGTTTCATACCACCAGACAGTTCTAGCATCTTTGAATTACGTTTATCCCACAGAGAAAGCTGCTTAAGGATTTTCTCGATGTAAGCCTTATCCGGTGCTTTGCCAAACAAGCCGCGACTAAAATTAACGGTCGCCCATACCGTTTCAAAAGCATCGGTGGTGAGTTCTTGCGGCACTAATCCGATTTTGCTTCGTGCCTGGCGATAATCCTTAGCAATATCATGGCTACCTGCTAAAACCGTGCCTGAGGTTCCACGGCTAATTCCGCAAATAATACTGATAAGCGTCGTTTTGCCCGCGCCATTAGGACCTAACAACGCAAAGATCTCACCTTTTTTGATATCAAGATTCACTGAACGTAGAGCAGTAAACCCAGAATCGTATGTTTTATTTAAGTTCTGCACCTGAATAATCGGCTGCATTAATAGCTAACTCCTGAACTGGAACCTGTACATGAAAACGCTTTGACAATATTAGAGAAATATCTATCCCTCAGATAGGTACCGCTAAGTAAACACTCTGTTATAAAGATCATAACAATAGCTACTTGACGCAGTTATTAGGTAATAAGATAAGCTTAAATGAGCAGTCAGATGTCCACCTAAGCAAAATCTACTTAAGCGGTTCTACTTAGATAATGTCAAGATCAGTCATGTATACTTGATCGCTCTTCCACTTAGGCTTCACTCTTGTATGTTGTTTGAACTCCTTATTCTCTTCGTAGCTGGCTTTTTTGGTGGTGTATTAAATGCAATCGCCGGTGGCGGCAGCTTTATTACCTTTCCGGCATTGATGTTTGTGGGTGTACCACCAATTAGCGCGAATGCGACCAACACATTCTCTGCCTGTGCGGGTTATATGAGCGGTACCTATGCGCTGCGAAAAGATATCAGGCAAGATCGAAAGAACCTCATAAAATTAATCTTGATTAGTTTTATCGGTGGTATCGCAGGTGCCGTGCTACTGCTAAGAACACCTGAAGAAGTATTTCTTGAAGCTGTACCTTGGTTACTGCTGTTTGCCACGGTTTTATTTATCTTTGGCGGAAGACTCAACAGCGTATTAAAAAACCTTTCGGGCACTCATAAGCATGCATCAGCAGTCGGAGGTTTTCTTCTGATGTTGCTACTGTTTGGCGTTTGCCTCTATGGTGGATTCTTCAATGCCGGTTTAGGCATTATCACGCTGAGCTATCTAGCTTTGGCAGGTTATAACAATATCAACACCATGAACGGTATCAAGCTTTTAGTATCTTCATGCGTATCGCTGATCGCTATTGTTCTGTTTATTATTGATGGAGTGATCGATTGGTACTCCGGTATGATCGTTCTGGTAGGTACACTCGCAGGTGGTTACTATGCTGCGCACTACTCACGTCAGTTACCGCAACAGTGGGTGCGTAATTTTGTAATTATCGCTAGCTGTGGCATTACCGCTTACTTCTTCTACGATGTGTACGGCTAAGCTCTGATAACAGCTATTCAAACCGCCATTCAGTCGATAACCCTGGGATATTGGTATTGAACGCTTCAGGCGGTAACCTAGACTGTAACTTTTCTAAAAAGACCTTCCAGACTTCGGCAACAGCGACACTACTCTCTAACCTTTCTTGTAAAGTAAATGTATCGCCTACTCGCAGTTCACCCTCTTCTAACACACGGTAATACCAACCACTGATCGCCTGCGACATTAGCAATGGCGCTATATGGCCATTGCCATATTTATGATTCACTTTCCAACAAGGCCTACGGGGTTGGGATACCTGCACTAAAGCACCACCCACTTTCACAATATCTCCAATATGAACCTGATTATCATCGACGGATTCACTGGAAAGGTTTTCTCCTATCGATCCAGAGATAAAACTATCTTCTAGATGCGGCAAGGCTTGGCGAAGCGTAGCGTAATTTTCTGAGGGAAATTGATACAGCGCTTTTTCAGGGCCACCATGCACACGCTTATCTACCTGAACATCACCTTCCAGCCCTATTTTGGTTAGTAAACAAACCTCAACGGGATCTTTGAATATACCGCTTGGCGCATTATCTGGGCCAATTGGTTTTGGTTGCCCAATATATAAACCCTTGATGGTACCTTGATAAGTAGACATGCCTCGCCTCCCGAAACGGTGTTGAAACGCAATCACTTAACCATATACGACCAGAACCAAATCGATCAAATATTAATCAGATTTAAATTCCTTCGATATTGCGAGGGCGTACCCTCCTGCCATCGCGCCCAAACACGCCTTAAGCTTCTTTCAGACTGAAACCCGCAACGTTCAGCAATTACATCTAAAGGCAGTTTAGTTTGTTCTAATAATTGACGACCTAGCTCTATACGTGCCTGCTGCAGGTACTCTTGTAGGTTGAATCCGGTTGCTTGTAGAAACAAACGCCGAAGATGACGCTCACTTAAGTGAACTCGCTCTGCCAAAAGCGACACATCCCAATCGAAACCAGGCTGTTCCATAATCAGGTCCTGGACTTTGTGCACTCTAGACTGAGTGTGGTTACGATGGTTTAACCAAAAACTCAGCTGTGCTTCCTGGCCAGATCGTCGCATATAGATCACCATCTCACGGGCAATTTGTACTGCACGGTCCTGCCCCCAGTGGTTATCAACTAACTGTAAACAAAGATCCAACCCAGTGGTAATACCAGCGCTCGTCCATATATTGCCGTCAGTAACGAAAATACAATCTTCCTGTACTAAAGCGTCTGGTGCTATCTGACAAAGAGAGGCGGTCAGGTCATGGTGGGTAGTGCAGCGTTTACCATCTAGCACACCCGCCTTTGCCGCCAGAAGAGAACCGGAGCAGATTCCCGCCAACAAGCCGAACTGATATTTTACCGAATTGAGCCATTGAATCGCCATTTGGTAATCAGCCTCATGGAGATGTTTATTTAACTGGCTTGTTCCGATCAACAGTAGCCAGTCGTCTGCATCTAACCTCTCCGGTAAGGGTTCTAGATTGGCTAGATGTAAGCCTTGCTTGGACTGCAATTCAGGCTGAGGAGAGATATAGCGTAACTCTATATTCTCCTCCAAAGAAGGATGTGCAAATATCTGAGCAGGCGCTGCCAGATCCAACAAATGGACACGTGGCAACACCAACAGATAAACACGCCTTTTTTTATTCATAATCTCCAACCATACGCACATTTGCGAAGCGATCTTGCAAAACCATACAGCTATGTTGCTTTAAGGCCTCTTCACTCACAGTCTCACCGGTAAATTGATTTTTCATAGTGAAGGTATGGGTAGCATCGACCACGAAATCCACCTCATAACCCAAATCACTGCCGACACGCGTTGTGGTTTCACAGCACTGCTCCGTTCTTAATCCACTTACCAATAGTTTGGTAATCGATTGCGCTTGCAGCCACTCATGCAAACCACTGTCGAGTAACGCATTATGAACGCGCTTGTTAAACACCTTATCTTCATCCTGTTTATGCAAAAAGTCCATCAAACGGACAAAACCGGACTCAACAGAGAAAACGCCTCTATCTTCATGATGAAGGATAAACACTATTGTGCCACCTTGCGCTCTTACCGCATCAATTAGCCGGTTTTGTCTCGCTTCATAATCAGAAAAGCCATAGTCATACCAATAATCTCGATGTTTAAAGGATTCCTGCACATCAATAACTAATAACGCTGTATTTTTCATAGCTCAAACTCCAAAGTATTTAATATTTGTGAACTAAGTGTGAGCTATAACCAAAATCGTAATAAGAAAGATAGCGGCCCAAAATAGGACAATTTCGGACAAACAAAAAAGCCGCACTTAAGTGCAGCTTTACTAAGTCCGAATAAGTTAAGAAAATTAAGGGCAGGTATAGCCGCCATCAATCACCAGATCAGACCCGGTCATAAAAGAAGCCTCATCAGAAGCTAAGAAAACCGTACCGTAAGCGATCTCTTTTGGTCTACCAAAGCGCTTCATTGGTACCATCTCGACCAGAGGCTCCCACGCCTCTTTCGGAACAGAGCTTTCAAAAAGGTTGGTATCAAACATCCCAGGGCAGATTGAATTGATACGAATGTTATCGCCGACAAACTCGAGTGCCGCGGATTTAGTCATCAAGCGAACAGCGCCTTTGGTGCTCTGATAAGCAGTAGATGTCCCTGCGCCAGAAATACCATAAATGGATGCAAAATTAATAATCGAACCGCCACCATTCCGTCGCATGGCAGGAATCGCAGACTTCATGCCCAACAAACAGCCCAGCTGATTCACACCCACAATTTGATCAAACTTCTCTACGGTATGATCCAATAATCCTGCGTGGTAATAGATGCCAGCATTGTTGACCAATACATCCAATTTCCCGAAAGCAGCTTCAGTTGCGTTTACCGCAGCAATCCACTGAGGTTCTTCAGTAACATCCAAAGCCACCACATCGGCTTTACCACCAGCTGCACGAATCTCCTCAGCAACCTTAACAGCATTATCCCAAAGCCCAGTTGGTTTCTGACCTTCTGCAATAATGGGATCCTCTGGTAAGTTTGCCAGCATTACACTCGCACCCTCTTTAGCCATCATACGCGCCTGTGCACTGCCTAGCCCGCCACCAGCACCAGTAATCAGTACTACCTTACCTTCTAAACGACCAGCCATGTTCAATCCTCCAAACAGCATTAATAAGTTACCTAGGAGTATGTTTGAACGGATCTCAATCACCGAGGTAGATAAATACCAAACAATGATCAAAATCGAGCGCTTATGAATTCCGATCAAAAAATCCTCATAAATTTAGATAAAATTTTAATAAACTTATTCTTTTAAAATCAGATAGGTAGCGTAATCTTCAGAAAGGAATAGGAATAGCAGTAACTGAAATTAACGCGATGCAATTGAACTTTATCAAACCCAAGTTATCGATTCTCACTGGCTTAAGCCTGCTTTTGGCTGTGCTTATGAGTCCGCAAGTCAGTGCTAAAACCTTCTTTATGGATGATGAAGAGGAAGAGCTTCCTTCTGGTTATTACAACAATGAAGATCTACGTAGCGAGAAGATCAAATCATCTAAAGCTAAGAAGAAAAACTACAGCAGAAAACACAATAAAATCGCAGAGTACTTAAACAGCTATAAAGAACCCTTAGCCTCAGATGTGAAATGGAGCTCAGAAAAAGCGCTTCAGATTGGTGTTATTAAACGTTACCGCACAGAGGAATACGCAAAATACGCCTGCAAGGTGATCGATGCGTTTGATATGGAAAGTGAAGGTGTAAAAGTGCGGATTATCTTTCTGCCGAATTTAGTAACTTATAACCGCTTAGAACTATTGGCAGAACATAAGTGTGTTTGAATCGCTGAAGTACCAACAAGATATGTGTCATTAAAACGACCTCAGCTAATTAGAAGATCTTTTCAACAACAATACTTAATCCTACAAAAACTAGGTATACAAATATAATAGACGGTATATACAGGGCAATACTCAATATGGAGTCTAACGCTAAAATCAACCTTGGACGGTCGTCAATATATTGAAGTTTTCTTAACCCTTTATCGGCATACCAGATAACCAATAAAATTATTGGCACCCCCCACAAACCCATAGCCCAGTATCCGGCAGCTTCTCTATTTATGTAGCTTGAGTAAACGAGACTACTTACAACCCAAAACATACAATACATCAAAGCGGTTATTACTAGCCTTTTTGTCGGGTTTAAAACGGGCTTTATAAACATTAACGCAACGAATATGGCAGAGCTTACGCTAATGTATATCGTTAGTTGGTTCATCCTTGATCCTATATATCATTTGAGAGGTATTAAGCAGATTTGTTTAAGGCTGCGACCCCAACTCCACAACCTTAACCACTTAATATGTAATTCAAATTTTGAAAATTCAAGAGCTGATTACCAATTAGAATAATCAACCATCTACAGGGCTGACTATATATTCTTGGATGATAAAACCACCCTCTTGGTCCATCTCTACTTTCCAAGTTTCATTAACAAGCAGATTAATCGACTCACCTTTAAACGATGAGTCCTCATAAGTTTCTGCTTTCAAACGAATCCGTAGTTGAAGCTCTGCATAATGACCATCAACTGAGATCTCCATCTGCTCAACTAAATGCTGGCAATTAGGTTTAAAAGTTGTTCGAGCTATCTGATACCAATCCCTAAATCCTGCATGTCCTGAAAAATCACCTTCAGGCATTTTAAAGACAATATCTTCAGCTAAGTAAGAAAGAAAATAAGCATCACTCTCTGGCAGCCGATCAAATTGTGCGAACCATTCGTTCACAAACTGTTTTATTTTTAGTTCTCGAGATCCAAGTTTTGCACTCAACGATTGAATTAGTTGCTCGCTATGCTCTTTGGCTCGCTGTTCTACTGCTTCCAGAGTGTTGTAAACATTAGGTATGTAAACCATGCTGTGGCTATAGATTGGCTGGTGGTATTCCATCTCAGCTAGATAGGCAGTTTGTTCCAACGGTTTTAGCAACTCTTCCATTCGGAAGTGGTTATAACCAAGCGGTTTATATGCTTCTTCTGGCCCTCCAACTGTTAAAGAGAGTATCAAACCCTTCCCCTTCAATTTGTCTCCTTTAGAGCCATAAGCGAAGTCATAAGTGAACGTATCATCCAGCCACTTTTTCAGTAAAGCGGGGACTGAATACCAGAAAAATGGGAATTGAAGCACAACCAATTCTGCTTTGAGTAAAGCTGCTTGCTCAGCTTCAACATCGATTTTGTAATCAGGATAAAGCTCGTCTAATCGACGAATATCAACATCAAGCTCGCTGTTAACCAAAGCTTCAAGAATGATTTTATTGGCATTAGATTTTTCCAGTTCTGGATGACCTGAAATCACAACTACTTTACTCATAACTCCTCCAAAAATACTAAGCATCACGTTATTTAAGAGAAGTATATGAAAGGCCATAGATAAAAATTAGAGACTATAAAGGAACATTATTGTTAACCTTAAGATAACAATCACAAAACATATAAGGTGCTTAAGATGCGCGGTGCGACCTACAATCAGCTTATGATATTTCAGGCCATCGTCGAAGAAAGCAGTATACGTGGCGCAGCGCGTAAGCTTGAGATCTCACCACCATCTGCCAGTAAGGCCTTAAAATCTTTAGAAAAAAACCTAGGTTTACCTCTATTTAACCGCACTACTCGTAGTATGGAACTCACCGAAGCGGGACAGTTGCTTTATGAAAACACCACCACTGCCGTTTCATCTCTAAATGCCGCAATGGAAAGCGTGCATGATCTGAGTACAGACCCTAAAGGTAGTGTTCGAATTACGCTTCCAAAATTTGTTTACCAGTGGTTGCTAGAACCGATCTATGCTGATTTTTGTCGCCAGTATCCAGAGATCAATTTAGAAGTATCCATATCAGATGCAACGGTCGATCTCATCTCGGAAGGCTTAGATTTAGGAATTCGGTTTGGGCATAAAGTGCAGGAAGGGATGATCGCCCGTCAGCTTACATCACCGCTAAAGGAAGCTCTATTCGCTTCGGACGACTATTTGCAAAACTATGGCATTCCTAAAAGCCCGAACGATCTGTCTAACCACCGACAAATCCAATACCGCTTTATAGCCTCCAACAAAATTGCACCTCTCAGTCTCGAGGATAATGGCTCACAAATTGAAATTGAGATGCCAAGCGCATTGATCGTGAATGATACCGACTTGATGGTGGATGCTGCTAAGAAAGGACTTGGCATTGGTCGTATCGCACTTCCAATTGTTGAGCACAAACTACAAAACGGCACGTTAACGCCGGTACTAGAGGAATATTGGGAGACTTACCCCGGCTTGTACCTCTATTTCCCGCAAAACAGCCAAAAGGCTAGAAGAGTCAGAGTCTTAATTGATTTCTTAGTAGAACGCATAAGCTCATACAATGGCACGTATGAGTAAATTGAAAACTACGAATTAACAGCAAAGCTAAACATTAACTTTGTATTTAAGATCCTTTACCTCGTCACCCGTCATACCTCTAAAACCCCACTGATAAGGCTGCTGCTCTTTGATGATGATTTCGATATCGACGGGCAGTATCCCCAGTTTCTCTTCAATATTTTGGAACAGAGTTTTAATTAATATTTTCTGCGTATCAACTTTGCGCCCAGCCATCATATTAATCTCGATAACTGTATAGGCATCACTGCGCCCACCAGGATAGTAAAAATCCTCTTTTGCCATAGGAATAAACCGATGCGCGCGTTTATCCTCAGGAAAGCCTAGCACCTCCTGCATACACTGATGAATAACATCCGAGAGCCCTTTTTTGATTGGGTTGAGCTGCTGCTTAATTCCGTAGATAACGATCATCTTACTTTTACCTGATTTGATACAAACAATACAAAATGGAATTATTGCGATTAAATATCATGCCCAATGAATGCCATCAGGCAAAACAAAACTACTGTACTCTAAATGCAGGACCCTTCTTTGCGAAGGCTGAGAGGCTTTACTGGATGCATGCAGAATGTGCGGCCTCATAATCAGAGCAGACCTAGCTTTCGCAGAACAAATGACAGGCTCTTCACTTTGTACCATTTTATTGATATCGCTTTGGCTGATAACACCATTACTATGGCTGGCAGGCAAAACCTTTAAACACCCATTATTTTCATCAGTGTCATCTAAATGGATTCGAAATGTCACCATCTGCTCTAAAACAGCTATTGGTGGCTGAACATGATGTACGCCATCTTTAATGCTCCAAGGCCCCCACTTTTCCGCTTCAAACCTATCAGATACAGCAACGGTCTTATCCTGATGCCAAGTCACCAACCAGTTACTTTCTGTTGTTTTGTTAAATAAGATTGTCCTGACTAAGCTTGGTTTCCCTGGCAAAAACTCTTGAGCTTTACCTATTAAAATCCGAGATAAAGCCAACTCACGAATTGAACCAAACTTTTTATCCGCATTTCGGATGCCCGCAGCATTAGCAGGCAGATCAATTGCGTTGATTTCTTCATAAACAGACCGAACCTGCTTAGGTGAAACAAACTCATCTATTAATACATAACCTTGTTCAAGCGCTGACACCGGCTACTCCTTTTGTAGACAGCAGATTTGACCTCACCAAACTTTCCACCAAGGTTTGGATACACTACGTTTAAAGCCCATTAAAGGAATATTTTCTGGCATTATTAGGCTGTCATCTATAAACCCTTCCAGCTGATAACCAAAAAACTCTTTAAGAGCAGCCTCACCTAACTCTAGTGGGTGAAAGGCAAATGGATAATCAAATTCATCTTCTTCCTCTGGATCCAGAGCTGGATACTTACCTTCCCAATAATCCAGCTCAAATGGAAGCTTCTCGCCTATATCTTCAAGTATTCCAGAATCCGGCGACAAACTGAGCGCTCGGGTCAATTGCCCCTCTTTCCATGTAGCAAAAGCAAACCAATCGACCACACTATGCATCGCATGAAGGTATATATTCTCTCCTAATGACGGGTCTATAAACCGTGGATCTACTCGTGATGGATAATCACCAGCAAACTCAACCGCGGCGATCACCGAAACCTCACCAAAGCATCCCGCGAAAATGATCTCATCAGGCGGGTTGGTGTAGGAAAGATCACCACCCTCTATCGACTCAAGGTTCTCATTGGGAAATAGCTTTTGAAGTAATTCAGTGGTTTCAGCTTGATTGAGCACTGGATCCTTTTTTAAGTTTTCCGCAGCATCGCCGTTGGAATAGACCAACATCCAAGTTTTAGCACCCATTTCTTCTTTCCTTTTATAGGCTGATTATGGCTTACCTAGCCCAGTGATAATTACGCAGTGATCTCAAGTTGGTAGCCACCCATTGATTCATAGGCAGCTACCCACACAAGCTAACTGTATTAAGTATCCGCTACAAATTTTTCTCCTTTAAATACTCTATCAGGATTTCCCCGCTGCAATTCCATATGCTGTTGCCACTGAGTTTTATGCTGTTCAGAAGCATTTTGCTGTTGTTGCTCATCAAGCCTTTGATAGATGAGTGCTATCGCTAATCTTTTATTCGCATGCTGACTTCGCTCACTTTCGACACGAACAGAAATGCCCGAACTGATATGTGTCGCCTGCACCGCTGAATCAGTTTTATTCACGTGTTGCCCACCCGCTCCAGATGATCGGCAAGTATTAAACTCTATTTGATGATTAAGTTTCTGTTGATCAATTTCGTAAACCTGAGCGCTAAAAAACCAATTTTTACGCTTATGTTTGGGCCTAAACGGACTCTGGGAATTCCAAAGCATCACACCCTTCCAGCGGTTAACAAACTCTTGAACTTCTTTTGGGTTTGATGATTTCACTTCCATCAAGATCGACTTTATAGACCGTGATTCGCTGTAATTAAGCTGCTGTAGCAGATTGATCGTGATTCCCTGAGATTGAGCTTCTTTCTCTATCTGAGTGAAAGCCAGAAAAACAGCCCGACCGCATTCAGCCGGACCTTTCCCTGAAGAAAGCTGTAACAAAATCATGCTCCACAGCCCCCATTGGTTTTAAAGGTAAGTACAGGACGCAACCTTGCAATAACCTTAACTAAACCTGCATCAACAAGATCATCAATAATTGTTTCACAGTTTTTATAGGCTTGCGGCGCTTCATCATAGAGCAACTCTTTGTTGCCACAGATAACCCGACTTCCTAAGGCCGTTTTGAGTAAGTCATCTTTCTTAAATTTATGGCTCAGTCTTGCCTGACAATCACCCCGCTTCCATTTCCGACCCGCGCCATGTGCAAGAGAATAAAGGCTGTTTTCAAGATTTTCCTTGGCCTGATCAGCTGCTGTTACCAGATAACTATAATCTCCACGAGAACCCGGAATGACCACATATCCCTGATCTGCCGGGGTTGCACCTTTACGATGCAACCAGCCTTTTCTTCCAGCAATTTCCTTTTCAGTTACCAAGTTGTGATTTACATCCAGCAAGCAATCACCACTCTCCCTGATAGCATCGAAGAAACGCAGCGCAATAAGTTCGCGGTTCAATTCAGCCCACTTCACAGCGTCATCATGGGCCTTAATATACTCACTGAACGAGCTGTCATCTTCGTTAAGACCATCATGATTAAAGTTAGAAATGTGTTCAGTCAAAATTGACTGACCTAAACCACGAGAACCTGAGTGGACTAGAAGCAATAGCTTTTTAGAATCGATATTTAAACGTGCTAAATGTTCATCACAATATACGGTCTCTATCGCTTGGAATTCAGCGAAATGGTTGCCCCCACCGATCGTTCCAAAAGAAGAATCAAACCCTTGTGTTTGAATCCCTTTCTCCACTTTTCGCTGCTCAATTAAGTCAGCCCAGCTGTCATCAAGTGGGCACTCAATATCACGCAGTTTTTTAGCCACTTTATCGACATTAACTTTGCTTACTTTGGCAGTGCTCTGCCATAAAGACATACCACAACCAATATCATTGCCGACTAAGGCCGGATAAATCTTGTTTGTTGTAAAGAAAGCTGCACCAATTGGATAGCCGCGGCCTGGGTGCAGATCTGGCATACCCGCTACGCGGTGCATGCCTTCTAGTTCAGATGTTTTAACTATTTGTTCTATAGCCAAGCCTTCGATCCACGTATTTTTGGACGCAATAAGGCTGACAGAATCAGTAATTTTTTGGACGGATTTGCCCATAGTACCAATACCTATTTATTAGGTTTAAACGAATATCGTATTGGCAGGTCAGATGACCGAGCTAAAGAGAGATGGAAAGAAAAGCTTCCTGCTTCTTACAAGGCACGACCTGCAAAGGGTTTAGTTATCAGTTCCATGATCTTTCTCCTTTACAGTTAGTTGGTTAAAAAATATGCGGCGGGATATTAATCAGCTAAACCTTAGAAAGCAAGCAATTATTTTGGATGTTTTTCTGCATCTATTCGAACCTTTTAGCAAAAAACTCTCTCTGTTATAAACCAGATCAGTCAACATTATTGAGATTTAGGCGCTATAGATAAACAAGAATTAAATATTGATATAGCCAAACAACAAGCGAAATCGCTCTTAGATTCCACAAGCGAACTTGTAACAGGGTAGTGGTCTACACCACCACTACCCCATACAAATCATGGTGTTAGTGGTGGTTCTCTATCTATTAGGCGACATTCTTAACTTTCAGTTTGCGGCCGCGTTTTTCTAACACAAGCGGAACACACTGCTTATCATCATCGTAAATAACGACGCAATCTAAACACTGGAAGCACTCGTTGTAGTCAATCACGCCGCTGCGCGGAATCGCTTGGTATTCACACTTCTGTGTACACAAACGGCAAGGTGAACCACACTCCTCTCGGCGTGGAAGCCATTTATAGATACGTAGCTTGCCCAGCACAGCCATGCTAGCACCCAATGGGCAGATATAGCGGCAGTAACCTTTGTAAACAAACAAGCTTAATGCCAATAGCACAACAGCCCACAACACAAATGGCCAAGAGCGATCAAAGATCAAAGTAATACTGGTTTTAAATGGCTCGATCTCTACCACGGAGCCCGTCAGAGGAACAGACACAACAGCAACCCCTAAGATAAACAATAGAACCAGATATTTAACCCCTTTTAATCTCGCATCGGTTTTCTCAGAAATTTTCATCTGAGGTATTTTAAGGAAGGCTAAAACCTTACCGATAAGTTCCTGCAGCGCGCCAAATGGACACAACCAACCGCAGAAAGTACCCCGCCCCCAAACAAAGAAGGTAATGCCCACATAAGCCCAGATAATCACAGTCATAGGGTCGTATAGGAAGAACTCTAAACTACGTCCTGCTAACCACGCCTGTAGTACACCGGTAATGTTTACAATCGACAGCTGACCTTGTGCATACCAACCGATAAACACCAAGGTATAAACGAGGTATAGCGGTCTAAACCAACGCAGATGCTTCTGGCCTTTTGTTAGGAGCTGGTAACGAACCAATACAATGGTCAGGACAAATAAGCCAGCAAGGAGGATGGCGATATCTGTAGTGCGTCCAGCCCAAAGACTATGCCAAGTTTTGTTATCCGTTTCGGCAGCGATGTAATACTCTTCATCTAGTTCAGCTTTGAAATCCAAAGTTTTACTAACTGTTTCTGGATACAACCATCCCTTTTCACGGCTGATATGCAGCTGAAATTCATAAGGGAATGCCGGATCTAAACCTGCCTGACCGATGACATGAAATGCCTTCCATTCATGTTCAGATAAAGCTTCAGGCAGTTTAATTTTGTAGTCCAGCTCATACAGATCTAGCAGATCACTTAAATCAAAATCGCGCATTTCAACCGGTAAACCTGCTTGCTGTAGGCTGATTCGCTCTGGAACTTTACCGCGAACAAAGTCCTCACCCACAAATGAGTATCGACCGCCACCAACAACTAAGAGAAGCTGGTCATTCTCGGCTGTGCTTTCTTTTAGATATTCCCAAGCTTCTGGCAATAATAGGTTTCGCCCCACTGATGGCACACTTAGGTTGGCTATATATAGCTCGATATAGGTTTCTTCTGGCGCTTCGAGGCCTTCCTCGTCCAACCCTTCACCAATCGTATCTTTAAACTGTTGCTCTACTTGATCATTGGTAAAACGGAATTTTTGGATGAGACCTTCATCGATGAGTTGCTCCCAACTCATCGGCTCAAAAAGCTCTTTATCTAATCGCGCGATCAGATCGGGATCTCGCCCTTTAGCAAACCCAAGCTTTTCACGGGCTACGGTTAATGATGCTGATAATAAAGTCTGGTTTAAAATTCGAACCGATGCTGTCGCCTTAGTCACGCCATCGATATAAGCATTGGCTTTATTCTCACGCTGAGCGACCGTCGGGCTGGCATCGATCTTGATGTTCTGCATCAACGATATGCCAGAGTACTGTTTAGCAAAATCAAAAAGAGGCTTCTCTCCCAAACCTTCAAGAAATACAGGTTCGTGATGAGATAGAACTTTTACGCTGATAAATGATCCCAGCGGGTCCATAGCCACTAAGAGGTTATAAGGCACCCCCGCAAAGCCCGGTACGGCAACCATATCAATTGTTTCATAGGCATAGCCCACCAGCGGCGTATCGGTAGATATCTGCTGGTACAACGGCCATACCGCAAGGGATTCATCTTTATCGCCGACGATATAAGGAGATGGAAATGCTTTAACGATGTCGTCTTTAGTTAATACGCCAGCGTACACACTGGAAGAAAGACTCATGACAAACGTGCAGACAAACAGCACGGTCAATAAGAAAACATAGCTAAGACTACGAATATTGGACTGATACATGGCTACTTATTCTTTTTATTTTTTAACATGCTAACTGCATATTCTCGCTGCAATAATTGCATTTAAGACTTAATCAGTGGGGTCTTAAGTACAGTACAGCAGCGCAAAAACCGGTGCTAAGGTAACACCGGTTGCAATAACTTCATTTTGTTTAAGACTTTGCAGTTGCTGGGCTTATCTGCGCTTCTACTTCCGTAACAATGGATGCTGGAAAACCACTGCGCTGCGAATGCTCTTCAATTAATTCAGCGTTAGAGCAGTTATAAACGCAGAAAGTTTTATCGCCAGCGACGTAACTGTAATCCCAAGCGATATCTTTATGTTCGCTCTGCATCTCAGCTAGCACCGCGTTAGATTTTGCTGCAGCAGCTTTTAAAGCATCCGCATCGGCAGACCCGATCTCTGGGATATCACGTTCGATGATGAACTTAGGCATGGTGAATTGCTCCAATTATTGTTTTTGTAATCAATCAGAGCATTGATACTAATTTGAAGTTCACTCTTTGAATGCTATCGAAACCGTAGCATCAAACTACAAATTCTGTAGTTAAGAATAAAAACGAAAAATAGTAGAGATTTTTATGCAGTACATGCAATTTTGCCCAATCGCTAAAGCCTCTGAGCTACTTTGCGAAAAGTGGACGCTTCTTATCGTCCGCGAGCTGCTCATGGGTGGAAAACGCTTTAATGACTTTCAGCGCGGCATGGCTGCTATCTCCCCTACCATGCTGACAAAGCGTCTAAATGAGCTGACTGCAGCGGGTATTGTGATTCGTAAAAAGATCCCTAACCAACGGGGTTACGAGTACTTTTTAACCGAACAAGGCAAAGAGCTTTTACCAATCATTCAGCAAATTGGAGACTGGGGCATGCGTTGGACTCGTGGCCAGATCTCCGAGAGCGAACTCGATATTGAATTGCTGATGGTTTATCTAGAACGCAGCATCCAAACCGATAAACTCCCTGATGGCGCGACCACAATTTGCTTTAACTTTAGCGACCGCGAACACTTAGCTAAATGGTGGGTAATGGTCGATGGCAACCATAAAGATGTCTGTACAACAGACCCAGGTAAAGAGGTCGATATCTGGTTTAATACCGATCTACGCACCATGATTGAGATCTGGATGGGTGATATCAGCTATAAAGCCGCGATTAGACAACAGCGATTAAACCTAATCGGCCCTAGCTCGTTAACGGCTAATGTCAGCCGCTGGATGAGTAATAGTATGTTTGCAGATATACCGGCGGCTAATGAGATTTAGGCTATTTTGTATGACCTTGTAGCTTTACCATTCATGGCCATAGCTAGATACGTTCTCACATGATTTAGAATCTGTGTGATACTTCACTCTTTCGTGGACATTTCCACGTCAGTGAAAAACGGGGCGTGCATTGTTCTTTGATACTCAAGTTTAATCATGAGAAATCTTCTAGTATCTAGCCGAGTCTTGACATCCACCAGCCCCACATTTAAACAAGCAATCCCAAAAGCTTATGATATAAAAAAGCCCATTCAATTCACTTGAACAGGCCTTTAAAGTTGTTATTCCCACCTTAGGCTGCGTGGTAATGTATTTACCCGCACCTATAACGACTAGTTATTTTTTTGTAAGTCTTGCAGCGTTGTCAGCTTATATTCTATTAACGAAATCTCAATTTCGCCGCCCTGACCACTATGTATTGTTTTCTTTATGTCTCCAGTGCCATAAGAGAACGTCATGCCAGTGCCAGTAGATATTGTATTCACATTCACCCCCAACCTATGTTGCGTTTGCAAACGTGCTGAAAGATCTTCACTGATTAACAGATAGCGTTCCAATTTTTGTTCTTCATTAAGGAATATCGTTGACTCATATTCCGAAAGATTAAAGATAAAGTCCTTACTGGTGAAAACTCTAGATACAGAGTTATGACCATCTATAAAGGTAAGCTTAGGTACTAAGGCAATATCATGCCTAGCTAAGCTCTTAATTTTAATAGAGTAAGGTCCAGAAAAATTAGGAAGTTCCAATTTTAAAGCAAAAACACGTTTGCCATCGTCCTTAATAACTGTCTGATATTCATCACCAAGATGAAACTTACGAGCCTTACCATCAAGCAACAATTTCTCGACAGGTATTTCCTCAATTTCTGAACAGCAAGGAGCTAGTTGGGATAGACGCTCATTGTAATTTATAGGTGTAGTATTACAGCCTTGAACGAACAAAAGCATGCTCAAAACCAAAACCATTCGGCTCAATATGATCATTAAATACTAGCTCTTTAATTCTTTACGGCTACGGTTTGAGTACGCCCAGCAAGCTCACTTGCCAAATTTTCAGCTATACGGTCTAAAGCGTCTTTTATACCTTCGAAACTAAGATTGGGCGAACTTATTAAATCTTCAAAATAAGGGAATGAAAAAATTTCTGTATGACCGATATATCTAGAATTTTCTCTAGCGGCAAAACTTTCGCCGGTTATAAGCTGGTTCGCATATAGAAGGGATTCTGTCTTTTTATCAACTAAGCGTACCTGCAAGCCAATCGTCGGTTTATATGCAGCTTCAGGGCTTCCAGCAAAATAGCCGTAGTTATGAAAATAACTATCTAGATATGCGTCAACATCCTGATCTGGGTACTTAGTCATGAAAACGCCAGGTTCTTTTACATTGCTATCAATCGTAACAACTTCAAAATCCCCATCCTTAAGCTCTTCCTCTAACCTTCCTACCAAATAATCAACGGGGTTAAACTCATTCCGTGCAAAAACAGCATTATATTCAGTCGTTTTATTACTGAACTCGGTTTCAGCTATTATCGCTCCCACGAGCCCCCCCTGCAGGCCGGGATGATTAAAATAATACACCTGCACTTCTTCTGGCTCGTAAGGTTTAACTACGGCAATTCGCTTTATATGTGAATTGGCTTGATGGTTATACGCTTGCTGCTGGGGCAAACCGGCACAACCAGTAATTACAACAGTGAATAAGGCGACTAAAATGGTACGAATATGAGTTTTTATCATAACTTTCCCTAGTAAGAAGTCTAAATAAATACAAAGGAAAGCGATCGCAATTTGTATCCACTTAGGGCATATAAATGATGCCACTTTCCCTGTTAGTAGCTTTATACATTGACCACTAGATAAAAGGCAAATAATTATAATAAAGTAGCCGGATTAGCGCTTCTCGTCCCTCTTTTGTAACTTTATATGAAGTAATCATATTAAAGAAAAACTCGAGTTATGCAGACTTAGACAAATCCAAAAATTATTGGCTTTATAGCGCCCTATGCAACTGGATTAATTGACTGCTGTTATTTTTTAAACGGCTAATCATTTCCATTACCACCCGTGGTATTTTCCGATAACGCTCAGCTAAGTGGCGCGCTTTGCGCGTCATTACTTGAGCTCCTTGTTATGTGGATTAGATACAATGTTAATGCAGTTGATATGCTAGCTGCTGAAAATAGCCAAAAGAACGCTTTTACATGAAATTCTTGAAAGCGTGGACTAGTGAACATTTCAAAAACTAAGCCATAATTCAGGCGTTCCATTGGGATGGTCATGCCGCTATTCCAGAAAATAGCGATGATGATTAGAACGATTGATGTCAGAGCGCTAACAGAAAAAATGACTAGTAAGTTCTTCATCCTTGGATACATCTCTAGTTCATGTAACAGCTATTTATTTGGTTAACCTACGTAAGTTCATAATTGCAGCATTATGAGCTTCGCTATCATAGCTTTCTAACATTATGCCGTGATTTCCAGCTTCCTGGACTTCTACTATTGCCTTAGCTAGTTCTTGAACGGATGCCTCTGTCTCTTTCATTTCTTGAAGAACCAGCTCACCCTTAGATATCGAAAATGACTTAACTTGATTCAGATTAGGTAATAGAACGCTCAAAATTGCGGATAACGTTACTAGTACCATAAATGAAGCTTCTGACAGTGATGCATAACCTCGAAGCCAAATCGATAATCCAATAAAACCTAACAGCATTAGTACTACAGCAATGGGCTTGAGAGCTCTGTATAAATAATTCATTCAATATCCTTATTGCTGAGTAATGCTAGACTGCTGAAGACACATAACACCTCAATAAATGGCGCGCAGAGCGCGTCAAAGCGAAGCAATTTAATTGATTTGTTATGTGTGTAAACCTGCTGAATGGTAAATACCAGCACCAACAGCGGTTAACCCTAAAATAAACCACGATATAAAACCCAACATCGCGAACCACTCAAAGCCAATAGACCAATATGTTGCTAATTTTTCCAAAGACGAAGCTGATTGATGAGGCTTTGGCTCAATCTCTACATAGAACGCGCCAAAATACAGCAAACCAAAACACAACCATAAAACGGAAAAAGGAAGCAGAATTGCATCGATATTAGGTACATGATCTATACCGAACATCATGAATGGAGCAATCAACATTAGCGTACACGAAGCACAAAGTACTTTTAAAGCTAACTGGTATTTCCGTATTGTTGTTGCTGCTTTTTGCAACTTAAACCTTATATCCATGGCATCAGCTTATTGACACATAACGCCTAAAGCAGCCGCGCAGTATGCGTCGGATGCCTTTTCTTGTTATGTGTTTGGTAGTAGCCATATGTATAGCGGCAACGTTAGCCATAAGCTCCCAAACACTCCATGTTTAATTAACAGACCTTTATTTCCATGCTGTGACCCCAAATAAATAGCTGCCACTAATACCAGTACTGCAACAAAAACCGCCCAAAACATACTAATAAAAATTGAAGTCCAAATAATACATACACTAATTAAACTGCCTTGAACCACAGTCCTAATGGCTTCTTTTGGGTTCTCTTGATTCTTAGTCGTCAACCAAACCATACCAATATAAAGACCTATGCAGACAAATGTAAAAATGAATATCTTCATGGTTGATTACACATAACGCCTAACACAGCTGGAGGCGCACAGCGACGATCGGCTGCTGTTACTTGTTAGCATTTTCATTACTAACCCATTCAACAAAAGGCACATCTACTTTTTCAAGAACAAAAGGAATAGACCCCTTGTGCTCCATATTCTCTGGCCTACTTATGAGTAGAGCATTCCAATGAGCGCCAACACTAGCTTTTGACAGCAATAGTGCCCATTTAACAGGGTGATACTCATAATCTTTTCTTGGAATTAGCTCTATAAGGATATGTGTTTGAGCGAATGCAATATTCTCTTTATTAAAAGTGAAACTCTCATTGAACATATCCTGTTTCCAAGTAAATGCTCCAATATAGTCTGATGAAACTTTTAGTGAAGAATAAGTTCGGCCAATTCCTGAATTGTAATATTCCCAGTCTCCCACTAACTCATCAGCTGTCGAAGCGGATGTGATATTAGAAAGAGCACACAGTAAAAGTAATATAAGTGTTTTTTTCATAATGCTAACGCCCAACATAAAGGGCCGACGCGCAGCGACGGTCCAAGCCCGCAGGGCGATTTTTGATGTTCTTGTTATGTGTTGCCATTATTACGCTTCCTTGTGATGAAAATACTTAAAAGGCAAGTAAATAAAACTAGACCGAAATTCACTAATAGTTCTTTACCTCGCACATTCACAAAAATAGCTGGCACAGATAAATAGTAGCGAACATAGTCACTGCCCTTTTGTATTTCATATTCTCCGCAGTCCCTTTCTGAAAAGTCTCTTACGCCATCTTTGACTGGAACATGTATATCTAGGACATATAAATCACGCACTATTGTTCCGGCAAAAGCTAGTACGACAGATAGAAAAGTAATTTTAAAGAAGGTGACCATATTTTTTACACATAACGCCGCCATAAGGGGTGGCCAATACGTAGTTTGCCTTGTGTTATAGTGGAGCGCAGCGACAACACAAGGCAAACGGAGTGTTGGGCGTCCTAGCCGGTGTGTCTTTACCGGCTATTCCTTCATGGCTTTGTTATGTCATAGCTAGAAACATTAATTAAATGTAACCATACCACCAATTCCCATATCTCCCGGGTAATTGATGTTTATTACCTTCTGTTCAAGACCATTACAATTTAAAACCGCACGATAATTAGCATCTGTAGCTTGTACCGTAAAATCCTCTGAAAACTCTCCATGTACATTACGTATGTATAAAGGGCTAGAGGGATCCCCGGATGAATATATGTAAATCTCACATGAATCTGTTGTAAATCCGCTTACGGAGAACATACCATCCCCAACAAATATTGAAGAACACCCACTTAATAATATGAGGATTATTAGAAAATTTATGAGTCTCATGTAATTAGACATAACGCCCACATAAAAGGCGGAGCGTCAGCGACGTCCAGCGCAACGAAGTGGAGCTATTTTTGATGTGCTTGTTACAAGGCATTTACTGCTGCCTCAATTTGCTTTTGCCTAAGCGATTCGTACTTAGCTAGCACTTCATTGAACTGTGCCTGCCTTACAAAAGGAAACTGAAGGTAATAGTGCTGTGAGAACCCCTTTATATGAGATTTATCTTTACCAAAAATAGCTTGTTCCTCGCACCATTCGTTGGTTGCACCACGAATTGTAGTTTTATAAATACTTATGGATTGGTCTTTAATGTCGAGAATGTAAGTTCCAAAGCTGCCATTCATTAAAAGGTAGCGCTTGCATTTAGACTGGGTTATGCATTTTGAATGATCTGTACTGCCAATTAGAACTGGTGTATCCCTGAATATATCAAATACACCAAAATTTGTTTTTATAACCACACCATAAGCATCGCACCCCATCCGTATTTCACCGAGGGGGTTAAGTTCAATATCTTCTACTACTGCTTCTCGTCTCATAATGAACTATCTGATGCCTTGTAACGCTTAACACAGCTGGAGGAGCGCAGCGACGATCGGCTGCTGTTTTTTGTTAGGCATTTAATGTAATCCATACAGCACCACCAACGATTAATAAATAACTAGAGCCAAATATATAACCAGATATCATCCGAAAAACAGTAGTTCTACCTGCTAGAAAGCACAAAACTGAGATCGCCATAAAGCTTTGAATGAGGCCGACATAAACAAGCTCAGTTATCTCAGGATTTGACAATGAATGGATGAAGACTGCCCCAAACACACTAAGGGTAGCTTTTGCTATAGCATAATAACGAGCCCCTTCTCTTCTCGATAAAAGGTGAAACCCAATTGCGCCATCTACAACAATACTTACTATGCTTGCCGACCCAAAACCTAAGAGGATTAAAAGTATACCTGTTGCTAGCGCTGAACCTAGGAATAACAATCCAGCAGGATAATAAGCACTGTTATTAGGTGGGATTTTGGGTTCGACATGCGAAGCTTTATAACACGGTGCACATTGCCCACTATTACGCTCTGCCGTTGAAGGCAGGATTAATGATTCACAGTTTGAACACTGAACTTTATCCATACTTGATGCCTAACGCCCCACTTAGCCGCAGCCACAAGGAGCTTGTTTGTTGTGTTAGCGTAGCGACAACACAACAAACAAGCGGAGTGTGTGCTGTCGGCTACAGTGGTTTGTTAAACGATTTACAGGAATGTGTCTTTAAACGGTATTGCCGCTACCTGAAAATCATCTTCATATACAACATTGCCGGGGCGCTCAGTAACAAGCTGCTTAACCGCTACATCGTGAGATTCCAAAATTTGTACATATTCTCGCATTTTAGAAATATGGATTGTAGCTGATGATTTAAACCAGCTTATCGCTCCCGGTTTAGAGTAATAGTTGCTTTCCGATGCCTGAACATCTGGGACATTCAGATTGGAGGAGAACCAACTTAAGATCTCTTTTCTATGCCTAATCTCATAGTCATAAAGCTCACCGTCTTCGTGCAGAATGCCTCCAGCAGTGAAAATCCCCATTTCTCTGCCGGAATCTTCATCAATTTCTGCAACTACAAAGCGAATATACATCCGAACCTGACTTACGTTTAACGCTCAGCTAAGTGGCGCGCAAAGCGCGTCCTTACTTGAGCTACTTGTTAACTGTTGAGGCCAAAGCATTGGCTTCCCTCTGTATTTAAAATACCAATAGTAAGAGCTGAAATTACTAGGCAAATGAATAATGTAATTGAGACCTTTCGCCAAAACTTCCCTTTGTCTGATAACACTGAGTTAGGTAGTGAGACATCTCCCAATAAGAGCTTCCATTGTGGCCCATCATAGCCATCTAGTTTCGCAAACTTTTGCATACGAGAAGATGCCAAGTTCCCTGCTATAAGGGATATGGCAAAGGTAATTAAAATTATCAGTTCAATATCGGTACAAGTATTCATTGAGTACAGTTAACATTTGTATATACGGGGGTCCGTATATCTACCCTAACCGTGTTTGTTTAATAACAGATGTAAGAATTTGAAAAGGAAGGATAAATTCTGAAATGCTAAAGATTCTTCCGTGACAAACCGCGCATGCGCTATATCAATTGATATACGGGGGTCCGTGTATCTACCCCAGCTAGACTTCCATCTGTCTGATTTACTTACTTTTTTAACTTAATCTTGGTTGCAAAACAAGCAATCTGGGCCGAGAAATCTATCAGATTCGGTCACTTATTTTGCCAAGTAATAAATATACTGTATGGGAAACCAGCCTTTTTACTTACAAAAATAGTCCGCTTTGGGTATAAAGCGGACTATTTTTAAAGCCTGAAATTTAGAAAGCTATCAATCAATGGATGGGCTATGTTCTCAGCCCTCCTAGACAGTTAAGTTTTAAACTGTGCTATCAACTGATGCAGATTACCCGCAGACTGCGATAAGTGCTGTGTCGCTTGTGCGGTTTCACCAACACCTGTGGCATTCTCAATCGCTAACTGATGAATGTAGTTTACGTTCTCGCCGATCTCATCAGCCACGCAAGATTGCTCTTCTGTAGCACTAGCAATTTGCAGCATCATCTCACTAATACGCTCTGCACCGGCACCTATAGAGATAATCACATCATTCATCTCTTTAGTGCTTTGAAGTGAAAGCTGAGTTTTCTTGATGCTCACATTCATAGATTCACTTGCTCGGCGCGTACCGTCTTTTAGCTGGGTAATGATCGATTCGATATCGCGTGTTGAATCTTGTGTTCTTTGAGCAAGGGAACGAACTTCATCAGCAACTACAGCAAAGCCCCGACCATGATCACCAGCCCTCGCCGCTTCTATCGCAGCATTTAGTGCTAATAGGTTGGTCTGTTCAGCAATGCTTACTATGACAGCCAAAATAGAGTCGATCTGGGCGCTGTACTCTTCTAGATTCAGGATCGCTTGATTGGACTGATCCACCTCATGGGAAAGCTCCGCTACCGACTTCATGGTTTGCTCTACCCCTTTTTGAGCGGCAACTACCTCTCGAGATGCATTAGATGTGGCATCGGAGACATTCTGAGCGTTCGAAGCGACCTCTTGCACAGTCGCGACCATCTGCACCATCGCCGCAGAGATCTTGGTTAACTCGTTTTGTTGCAACTCGGTATTGGTATGGGTTTGCGTAGTAATAACGGATGTTTCTTCACTACTACGCGCCATCTGCTCGCTGATACTGATCATGTCAGCAACCATTTTACGCAGATTATCGGCCATTATAGCCATGGAGCTATAAGCACTACCCTGTTTCTGATTGGTATCGATCGCTAAGGTTAAATCACCAGATGCAATGGTGTCCGCTACCTGCTTCATTTCATGCGGTTCACCGCCTAAAGGGCGTGTAATTGATCGCGCAAACAGATATGCCACAGCCATGACGATTATTACAGAAATCAAAACAGTGGCTAGCACTGTCATCTTTAAACCAGATACAGATTCAAGTGCTTCGGCTACGTCAATTTCTGAGATAAGCGCCCAAGTAAGATCACCTACCTTCACCGATGTATAGGCCGACAAGACAGGATTACCATTGTAGTCAATCAGCTCAGTTACACCTTCGTTCTTATTTAGCGCTTCACGAACGGATACTGAATCGATACCATTTTTCGAGACCGTTCCGGCAAAAGAGGCGATTACAGAGTGACCTTCCGGGTCTAAAAATGAATCCGAACGCATGCGCTTATCAGAGCCAACCAGATAAGATTCACCCGTTTCCCCCATACCATCGCGCTCTTGCATAATTGCACCGATCTTTTCGATCGAAAGCTGAAGCGCTACAACACCAGCAAACTGACCGTTCTGTTGGATTGGGTAGGCAATAAAACTGGCCGGAGCATTCGCACTAAGTGCGTAAGGGGCAAAATCTTCTAATACAAATTTGTTCTCATCACGGGCATTGCGAAACGCTTTGGCCAGACCAGAATCTCGATAAGGACCTGACAATAGGTTTGTGCCGTAATCTGCTTCGCGTGTCACTGTATAAAAGACAGTGCCGGCAGGATTGATGAGGAATAGGTCATAATAACCGTAAGCATTTATATACTTGGCAAAGAAGCTACCATCGCCCCCTTCTACCCCCAGCATCTGTTCAATGCTATTTAGCGTATGGCCTGCTGAAGTCATGGAGTTGATCATCTCAGAGAGCATCATCACATCACCTTCACGCTCCGCAAAGTACGACTCAATTTGATTTTGCTTAATGCTGCGTACCGCTTCAAGCTTATTAAGTGCTTGATCACTTAAGCTGCTGCTACTGGTATAGGTAAGAAAAGCCCCCAAAATTAACATTGGCACAATGCCAATCGCTAAGAAAATGATGGTGAGCTTGCGAGATAGCGTCATTTTAAAAACTCCATTTTGATTAAAGACCCTAAAAGCAGGACCCGCAGGCTGCCATAATTTTTAATCAAAACCTACAGAGAGCTATCTATTTAATAACACCAAAAATATTTTATTAATATTTTCTAAAATAAATTAATTAATGGTTTTTATATATATTTTAAAAGAAGATTGGGAATTATCCCTGCATTATTTTGGTGCACCATAAATTTCATACAAGTGTTTAACACACTACTAAAGAACATAAAAAACAGTACTATTTACCATACACAAATTAGGGTTGTAGTAGCCAATTACTACACATTGTTATAGAAAATAAGGCAGAGGTTAGATTTAGATCTATCTAAATTAGTAGAACAAATGAAATAAATATTTAAACGCACTGTAATTAAACATAAACATTATTGAATAAAAGATTACTTATTTAGCAAAAAAAGATTCAAAAATATTTTAAGAAGCCTTATCAGCAAAGGAAAAGTTATTTTTACCTTTTGTTTTTACGCAATACATTGCCTTATCAGCGAATTGTATTAACTTTTCTGGATCAAGGGCATTATCTGGGTAAAGAGAAATGCCTATACTGACACCTATATGGATCTCTTCCTTCCTATCGTACAAGTAACTATTTTTAATACGATCTAAGACAGTCTTAGCAACCAAACTAGCATCATTAGGCTGATGAATTTCACTGAGCAAAATAATAAATTCATCACCACCTATTCGTGCGACAGTGTCTGACTCTCTCACACTACTTTTAAGCCTTTGTGCGGTCTCAATCAATACTTTATCGCCCACATCATGGCCAAAGTTATCATTTACCTCTTTAAAGCCATCCAGATCGATAAACAACACTGCTGCTTGCTGATTATTACGCTTAGCTAAATCAAGCACCTTACTCAAACGATCCATGCATAAGCTGCGTGTAGGCAAACCGGTCAGCGTATCATGGGTAGCATGATATTTAAGCTTACGTTCGTTTTCTTTACGCTCAGTAATATCTTCTTGCAGAGCTACATAATTAACTATCTTGCCTGAGGCTGATGTGATTGGGTGGATTGAAGCACGTTCCCAATAGAGTTCGCCTGACTTTTTCTTATTTTGAAACTCACCCTGCCACTCCTGCCCGTTCTGTAATGTTTCCCAAAGCTCCCTGTATTGCTTAATCGGAGTGTTTCCCGATTTTGTCATATTACTTTTGTGACCAACGGATTCTTCTCGACTGTACCCTGTCAGCTCAGTGTATTTTTCATTCACATACTGAATCATCCCATTTGGATCAGTAATAATGACTGACGCTGGACTATGCTCCACAGCTAATGACAATTTGCGTAATTCAGACGCTTGTATCTTTTGCGCTCTGTTTTGCGCCTGAGAAAGACTAACGGTTAAAGCGGTTAACCAAATCGCAACCACCGCCAACATCCTATTAGTAATCACCACCCAATCTTGCCCACCTTCTGGGGAGAAATGGTAACCAACATATACCAAGGCAGTCGCAATGATAGCTAAACCAAGCGTGTACTCACGCCGAGGGAAGAGCTTGCCGGTCAGCACAAAAAATATATAGGGCAACCCACACGCCACACCAAGTGGTAAAAGGAGATCAAGGCTGAATAAAGCAACACCCAAAGACAAAGTAAATAGAACAAGAACCAAAGAGACCTTACTCTCTTCAGTCATTGATAATCCCCGACTAATCAGGCGATCGGTTTCAACCGTTTGTCTATTTTTATAGGATAAAGAGAGATGCCATAAGAATAATGAAGCAAAGCCTATTGCTACGACAGACACTGCACCCGCTTGCGATGCAGCTAGAATAAATGGTCCTCTCATCTCCTTAACATCAATTTTTGCAACCAATCCAGCCTCTAGCTTTGGGATAGGTGTATACGCAGCTAATACACTAGAGCCCCGATAATCAATATCAGGTGTCATCCCTGTTCTACCTGCTAAAGCTTGCTTGATTGCGTTTGACCGAGGCTCAGCAACATGGAAATTAGCTATGGGACCATCCGAATTCCTAGGTTGCGTGAGGTAGGTTATTTGATACTCGTCAAAGCTCCCCAGAAGATACTCCCCACTTTCACCAAAGCCTGGAGATTCTTGAAGAGCGGTACTTACTTGCTTTAACGTTGCCTCGATGGCACCACCGGGAAAATCTTCATCGTTATATTTAGCATCAAAGTCAGCCACGGAATTGATCAAACTAGCCTGAGTTTCCACCATATCTAAGAGGCTTGCTCGCTCAGTGTCCCTTGCATATTGATAGAGCAAACCTAAGGAACTAATCATTACTGCAAATGCCACTGCAGCCAGTAGTAAAGAACGATAGATTAACCATTCTTTGGTGCTTGTTCCGGACCTGAGGGCGAAAGTTTCCTGGGAAGAATGATCTTCCTCTTCTATCTGACTAATTAACAAAGTTCCCAGCACGATGATAAAAAGAGCTATCAATGCGGCATTGATACTCGCATCAACAAAAGGCTCCTGAACCTCAGTCATATCAATTTTAGCGACGATACCTATACCCAATACTGGTATAGGCTGATAAGCGGCTAACACTTTTTTAGATTCGTAATCCAGATCTATTATGGTTCCAGACTGATCATTAAGTGCTCGCCGCATAGGTTCTGCAGCACTATCATTAATGGATATCGGCTTAGGAGGTTGATTAAGTTGGCGCGAGCTCATTAAAAACTCGATGTTTCCTCCGTTTAATCTGCCAACAACAAACTCGCCCGTTTCTCCAAACCCATTTTTCAATTCAAAAGAACTTCGAACTTGGCTAAGGGTTGCTCCTACTGCTCCGCCAGGGTGGTCTACACGACTATATTGGGAATCAAACACTGCTATTGCATTGATGAGACGGGCTTTACTGGAGACAAGAGAGACAAGACGAGACTTCTCAGCCTCAACCGCTGATTTGTACAAGATACCAATAGAAGCAATAGAAGATATCGCTCCGACTAACATCATTATTATAATTATGGACCAGAAGTGCTTTCGCGATTCTCTTTTAAAGACCATTTTAGCAACCGAGTAGAGTTCCCAAATGCTTACTTAGCCCCCTCACTTCTCACACTATGTAATCAAACAATGGGGTATAGATTTACTATAGACGCTAAACCGCTTATTTCTACGGGGTTCAGTATGAACTTAGGGCCTAAAAAAACAGTCATAAAGGCGGCAAATGTTCATTTTTTAAACAAAAATTCAAAAATAATGTAGCAAGCCAAAACTTGCTACGGATCAGATCTGAATTTGGATCTTTAAAAGCATATGAATCGAATCAACGCCAGATTTGATGACTTAAACAGGATTAAGAAACTAAAATTTCAAACCGCTCTGAATGTATAGCATGCAATAAAAGATCTTTAGCCTCTTTCCAAACGTAAGAGGATATCTGAAACTACACCAGCCAGCGTTTATGCCTATTGATGGAGCTACAATGATCGACCCAACTGCTACAAATAATGAACAAACTATCGACTCGCTCGACGGTCTTGCAGCTCTAGCCGATTACTCGCTATTAAAAACTCTAAATTCTGATCCAGAGGCAACAGAAAACGGTATCGATCATTTCCCCAGAGAGATCTTCTCAGGTCATTATGTACTAGTTAACCCAACTCCAATCAGTGAGCCTGAGTACATCGCACATAGCCACACGCTCTTTCAAGAATTAGGTTTTAATGACGCTTTAGCGCTATCGAATGGTTTCAAAAAGATGTTCTCTGGCGACCTTTCTCAAGTGCCTGAACCTTTACGTCAGCAGGGTTGGGCCTGCGGTTATGCCCTTTCAATCTACGGAAATGAGTACTATCAACAATGCCCTTTTGGCACAGGTAACGGATATGGTGATGGACGAGCAGTCTCAGTTTTAGAAGGCATCTTCAACAAGAAACGTTGGGAGATGCAGCTTAAGGGCGGCGGTCAAACTCCATATTGCCGCGGAGCAGATGGCCGTGCAGTTTTACGATCAAGTGTGCGTGAGTTTCTAGCGCAAGAACATATGCATGCCCTCGGCGTGCCGACATCAAGATCATTGAGTCTTTATGTTTCAAAATCCGAAACAGTCAGACGTCCTTGGTATTCCGAAGGGTCACGCACTCAAGATCCCGATATCATGGTCTATAACCCGGTTGCGATCACCACACGTGTAGCACCATCGTTTATTCGTGTCGGTCAATTGGAACTTTTTGGTCGTCGCGCTCGCAAACAAGAACATCCAAAAGCTCTCGAAGAACTCGAGATGTTGGTTCTGCACTTGATCGACCGTGAATATAGCGATGTCGTTAACGGAGACCTCTCACTTCCAGAGAAAGTACTCGTACTTGCACAAGCTTTCCGCGACAGACTCACCTCGCTTGTCAGTAACTGGATTCGAGTTGGCTACTGCCAAGGCAACTTTAATAGCGATAACTGTGCTGCGGGTGGTTTTACCTTAGATTATGGTCCTTACGGCCTTATGGATGAGTTTGATCCGCAATTCCAACCTTGGACCGGTGGTGGGCATCACTTCTCTTTCCTAAATCAGCCTTTAGCCGCCGAACAGAACTTCCATATGTTCTGCGTAGCCTTAGCTCCCCTATTCCAAACTGCTCCTGAAGGGATAGAACAGCTCAGTGAAATCAGAAACGGTTTTGCAGAGGCCATGAGCAATAAAATGGAAGCAATGTGGGCCGCAAAACTAGGGCTCGATAAATTTGAGCCAGAACTAGTAAAAGAGCTATTAGCCCTAATGACCCAAACACAAGCCGATTACACGCGCTTCTTCCGCGAACTATCCAACCTGCCAGAGAGTATTGAGCCTTTAACCAATAGCTTTTACCAAACGCCATCTAGCAAACTCAGTGAACGTTGGGAAGATTGGCTCAAACAATGGAACACCACTTTGGATCTGGCTAATACCTCTCTATATCGTTCAACAGAAGAGTGTGTTCAGCAGATGAAACTGGTCAACCCTAAATACACTCTGCGCGAGTGGTTTGTACAGCCTGCCTATCAACAAGCTGCGGAAGGTAATTACGAGCGGATCAGAGAGCTTCAGAAAGTGATGACTCAGCCTTATGCTGAACAATCAAAAGAAGTGGAAGATAAATTCTATAGATTAAGACCAACAGAACTAAGTAATCTAGGTGGCTTATCCCACTACAGCTGTTCGTCGTAATTAGATTGCTCTGTATATTGTAACTGTTACTAAAATAACTCCCTCTCGACTAACGAGGGAGTTATAGATAATGGTCTTTGATTGCTTCAATAAACAGACATGATGATAGCGGACTTCCAATTGGCTGCAGCTATATTCCTGCAGGCAAGACCGTTGAATTTCACTTTCTCTCGAGCAAGCATTCTCTTAGTGGCTTTTAAGACTTTTCTTAGCCAACCTTTAGCCAGACGCCCTGCTCCACCCACAATCCTAACAACTAAAGCTTTCATATTTTCATTACATTTAGTTAGGGCTGTTAAAGCTTTCTCGACTACGTCTACAGTCGCTGCATTAAAGCTACTTTTATAGTTTTTAATTTGCGAATCATAACCGTAGATAATTTCGATAATTGCCAGAAGATTTTCCTTTTCCTCACGTGACAATGTCATCACTTAAGTGCTCCATTAATGATGATTTTTTTAATTTGCTGCTCATCCATATTTTCAGCAAACAAGAGTGCTACCTGGTCTTCTATGACAGATGAAGTAAATACGATGACTGATTTTTTTGGGCCAATAGCCCAGTAACCGATTCCCTGTTTGGTAGGAAACGTTCTTATCTCGTAAGCTGATATTTCAGTGTCAATAATGTGCTTTTTAGATTGTTCCAGATCGGATTTATAGCCCTCTGGTTCAGACCCAGCACTTTGTATTCCTAAGAGATACTTTGGCCAAGTGCGCATATCAACGCCTTCGAATCCCATAGCCTTATCAGTGAGCGTTTCCATTGATAGATTAGAACCATCGTCAAAAATGATTACTAACCCATCCAAGACTGCGATTTTTGCATTGGTAAGTTCGTCTAACGGAATATTGATCTTACCTACAGTACCGGTCTTAAAAGCGGTTGAAGGGCCGTAATCGACCTTTAAGATGGGGTCTTCTTTAACGCCTGAATAGGCAAGATTAGAACTAAATAGCAAACAACTAATTAGTGTTAGGCGTAAAATCCTTTTTAATTCACACATCTTCCATCCTTGAAATTTTCTCTATCTAAACCGTATAAGTAACACGGTTCTGCCCACTTTACCGGTCAGATTCTTGAAAAACCATAGCTAACCTATTGTATAAAAAGTAGTAGGGGCAACTTGAGACGAAAGCTTCCTTATTCCGCCTCAACTAATTCCTGACGCCAAGTGCAGCTGCCACCGGCTTTCTTATCAAGCATATTTAGAAAAGCTTCGTGCTCTGCAAGCTCTTCATCAGACAACGTCACTAAAGGTAAGCCTTGCAGCGCATCTGCATGCCTTCTGATTTGCCCTGCATCACCACCTGCCGCATCGTCCGATAGCATCAGAGAGGTTTGGCCACCTGTCATCAACAGGTAAACATCGGCAAGAATCTCGGCATCCAACAAGGCGCCGTGTAACTCACGATGGGAGTTATCAATACCTAATCGACGACATAAGGCATCAAGGTTGTTCTTCTGACCAGGGAATTTATCTTTAGCGATCTTGAGGGAGTCGGTGACTTTACAGAGCTCATCTGTTGTCTTCCAACCAGCTCCCAACTTGCCGAATTCATGATCCATGAACCCGACGTCGAAGGGGGCGTTGTGTGCAATCATCTCAGAGCCATCGAGAAACTCGGCAAACTCTTGTGCGATCTCAGCAAATTTCGGGCAGTCTTTAACCTGCTCATCTGTGATACCGTGGACCGCAATCGCCTCAGGGTCAATCGGCATCTCTGGGTTGATGTAGACGTGAAAGGTGTTGCCGGTCAGCTTGCGGTTGATTACCTCAACACAGCCGATCTCAATAATCCGATGCCCTTGGAAATGCGGACCACTTTCCTGGTTCATACCTGTGGTTTCAGTATCCAGAATCACCAGACGATTCGACATAAATAAGGCCTCTTAATCACTCACTACAATGGCGCGAGTATAACAGAGTATTTTTGTGTAAACAGGTGATCTCGCTATATCAGACTATGTAAGAGGTATTAGCTTCGTTGTTAGATGTCCAGAAATTGCCCCCTGACGTTCGTAGAAATCCAAGACCTGATAGGACACATTTACCTTAATCATCCATCAGTGAAAAATTGGAAGTATCCTTAAATACCTGCCAATGCGCCTCTACGGCTCTAACCTCTTCCATAATCCAATCGGTAAAAGCCATCACCTTTGGCCGTTCAAAATTAGCTTCAGGCGCTACTAGATAGTTGGCATAAGGCGAATTCCAATAGCATTTAAGCGGGCAAACTAAATGACCGCGTTCTATATACTCGTACACTAAGCTATAACGAATCGGGGCAACACCCTGACCATTCAATGCAGCATCCACCTGAAGACTAGAATCCAGCAGTTGCAGAACTACCTGATTTTGTCCTCCCATCTCTCGCACAAATCCAGCATTAACTTGTTTAAGTTCAGGTGAGTCATCAATCAACAAAGGTAAGCTGCCAAGATTCAGATCAGCTCCATCCTTTGTTTGCAAAAGGTCAGGATGGCAGACCGAAACGATATAATCCTCGGTCAAAATTTTCTCCATCAGCTGTGTATTCCCGCCTTCAGCAAAACGAATCGCCAGATCCTGACTATCATCCGAGAAATCATGTAGATCACAGGAAGTAGACACTAAGCAATTGAACTCAGGATAAGCCTGCTGAAATGAACCCAGCCTAGGTATCAGCCACCGCGCAGCAAATGAAGGTAGCGAAGTGATCTTAAGCTGATTAGGTGAAGGATCGACTGAGAGCGCACGACTGCCCTCCTCAATCGCCTTGAACGCCTGCTGGATATAGGGCAGCAAAGAAGCGCCATCAGGAGATAAACGTACCTCTCGATTCAGACGAATAAACAGAGGCTTTGCAAAGTAGTCTTCCAGCAGACGTATCTGCTGACTGACCGCAGCCTGCGTCACAAACAACTTTTCAGCCGCCACTTTAAAACTGCCATGCTCAGCAGCCACCAAAAAAACACGCAACGCTTTAAGAGGAGGTAAACGATCCATATCACTTAAGTTTTAGTTAACTGAGTAGAAATTTTTATCGTTTGTCACTATAGCAACCCAAGACCAATAATACCTACAAATTAAGCATAAACGGAGGATACATAGATGAGCATTCAAGTATGCGAAAACTACCTGCCATCAAAAGAGATAAGAAATAGTTATTCTCTTCCGACAATGAATTTGCATAAGTTGGCGTGTATTCTCAAACAGTGGCAACAGAACTACCGCACTCGGAAAGCGCTACTGAAGTTAAGTAATGGGCAATTAAAAGATATAGGAATAAATAGAGAGCAGGCTCGCAAAGAAGCGAAAAAGGCTTTTTGGGTTGAGTAGTAAAAAACACCAACTGATTCCCAAAATAGGAACTGTGGTTCCTATTTTGGGAATCAGTAAAACTAACTCTGGAAAATCGGAGACTTTACCCTATATTGCCAACGATGATTTTCAAACAATTTCAGGTTAATTAATCACCTCTTTCCTTGTCTTTTCTGGTAAAGTGCGCACCTCTGTCACAGCCCATTTAATACCGCTGTACATCTTCTAATTTTTTACCCTCAGGACACTCACTTGATATCCTCTGCGAACATTACAATGCAGTTTGGCGCTGAGCCTTTGTTTGAAAATATTTCGGCTAAATTCGGTAACGGTAATCGTTATGGTTTGATTGGTGCGAACGGCTGCGGCAAATCGACCTTTATGAAGATTCTGAGTGGTGACCTAGTGCCGACATCGGGCAACGTGTCTATCACGCCGGGTGAGAAGATGGGTGTGCTTAGTCAGGATCAGTTTGCCTTTGAAGAGTACACGGTTATCGATGCGGTAATCATGGGTGATACTGAGCTTTGGAAGGTAAAGCAGGAGCGTGATCGTATTTATGCCCTGCCAGAGATGTCCGAAGAAGATGGGATGAAGGTAGGTCACCTAGAAAGTGAATTTGCAGAGATGGATGGTTACACCGCGGAAAGTCGTGCCGGTGACATCCTACTGGAAGCCGGTATTGCCGAAGAATACCATTTTGGCTTGATGAGTCAGGTAGCACCAGGCTGGAAACTACGTGTGCTATTGGCACAAGCTTTATTCGCTAACCCAGACATTTTGTTGTTGGACGAACCAACCAACAACTTGGATATCCATACCATTAGCTGGCTTGAATCGGTTTTAAACCAGCGTAAGTGCACTATGATCATTATCTCCCACGACCGTCACTTCCTGAATGCGGTTTGTACCCATATGGCGGACATTGATTACGGTGAGCTAAGAATCTATCCGGGTAATTATGATTACTTCCTAGAAGCATCCTCTTTGATCCGTGAGCAGCTGTTAACTGAAAATGCGAAAAAGAGTGCTGAGCTGGATGAACTACAAGCGTTTGTAAATCGCTTTTCTGCCAATGCCTCTAAAGCAAAACAGGCAAGCTCTCGCGCTAAGAAGATGGAGAAGATCGAGCTAGATGAAGTTAAAACCTCCAGCCGCCAAATTCCATCGATTACATTGAAACAAGATAAGAAACTACACCGTCAGGCGCTGATTCTAGAAGATGTCGGACACGGCTTTGAAGATAACAAGCTTTTCGCAGACGGCAACCTGATTTTAGAAGCCGGCGCTAAGCTTGCCGTGATTGGTGAGAACGGTGCCGGTAAAACGACTTTCTTACGCTGCCTAATGGATGAATTTCAGGCAAACGAAGGTACGATCAAATGGTCTGAAAATGCGGTTATTGGTTATTGCCCGCAAGATAGCAGTGCTGATTTTGATTCTGATCTAACCCTATTTGAGTGGATGTCCCAGTGGCGTACTCCTAAACATGATGACTTAAAAGTTCGTGCCATGTTAGGTCGCTTACTCTTTACGGCTGACGACTTTAACAAGAAAGCTAAAGTCTGTTCCGGTGGTGAGAAAAACCGCCTGCTATTCGGCAAAATGATGATGATGGATTTGAACGTCCTGATTATGGATGAGCCAACCAACCACATGGATATGGAAGCGATCGAAGCACTAAACAATGCCCTGCTTGGCTTTGACGGCACGCTGATCTTTGTCAGCCATGACCGTGCATTTGTATCCTCATTAGCGACGCATGTTATCGAAATTAAAGATCAGCAGATGATCAATTTCCACGGCACTTTCGATGAGTATATGGATAGCCAAAAGATGGCTGCTCAAGTTGCTTAACAGCCTTCATAGATACCAATAAAAAAAGGGCCTGATTAAATCAGGCCCTTTTTCGTTTTATGCTCTTCAACAAATACAGTTATGTACCAACCTAATTAAAACGAAGACAAAGTTAGCCTACAACCCTCATTCTACCGTTGGCAATTTACAGACCAAAACGTAATTAACACGAAGACAATCTCTAAACCCATATATGACGGGGTTTTTTGCTTACATGGCCAAGAAACGTTAAAGATAAATAGGAAACCAGTTTGAACTGAATGACAGTATTTACTGAGGGCGCAAAAGGCTTGTCTGGGGAAACCTGATAGTGATTTTTGGCTGTCAAAATCACTTAATTCTGGCCTTAGGTAAGAATTCTTGATTTAGGGAGCTTCCGATAGGCCTTAATGTCAGAGCAACACTGGGTTGCTCTGAAAGTCAAAAAGTCAGGAAGACAGATCTAATGTTTCCTCACAAAAGGAGATCAACTCATTCAAAGGAGTAGCAAAATCATCTTGGAGCGAATACCAATCAGCAAGAGCTTTTCTGATGTCGGCTTTACTTTGGCTTTCAGCAATGAACTTCTCCAAATCAGTGTTATCGCCAACAAACAAATCAGGAGCGTAATAATACTGAACACTATCGATTTGATTGAAACGATGAAGAATTAATTCACATAAGTCGGATGTATTGGGGTCTGTCGATTGTTTGACCTCTGTTTCAACCTCATTAACAAAAACCTTCCAATCTTCCAAAGGTAGTGCGACCCCTTGACCTAGTCGTATATGATCAAAACCTTCACGAAAAAGGCCTTGGCCGTGATCAACATGAGGATGTGGAGATACATAACTCCCTTCCTTACCTAGCCCTTTGACAGCAAGACATAGAGTGTTTTCGCTACCAGTATTTATGAAGTGACTACAGAAGAAAAACTCAAACAAGATCTCTTTCACGGAATCAGGTATATCCTTCACCTCTAGCATTCTGTCGAGCTCTATTACGATTGAATCATTATTCTGCAACCCATGATAATCACTGAACCCTAGCGCCCTAGCGAACATTTCTCGAGCCTGAGATAATGACAAGTCGAAGTCTGAGCGCACTTCCCGGTGAAAAAGTTGGGTTGCTTTTTTGAATTTATCAGGAGATATAATTCGTGCAGTACTGAAAGCATAGATAGACATATAAAATCCTATTGCTGTTGATCGCACCTCTGATATCTAAAGACATCGGCATCGTTTGTAACTCGAGGGCGGCAACAATAAAATTTTCATGAAGCGCCGGAGGTTATTCCACAGTTTTACGCTGATGCTGCGTTGGCTCTGCGCCGTAGCAATAACTTAGTACATGACTTGAGAAACCGCAAGGCGATCTACAGCATAGGCCAAACTTCCAGCGTATCTTTTTGTTAGATGGGTTAACTTGAAATTTTTTAGGGCTAACTTATAGGAATCATATGACTACAGGCCCTAGGATATTTGCCAATACATACAGCGAGCCTATACTGTATATACATACATATCAAGAGAATTACCCATGGCCTCACTAGACTTAGTTGCTTATACCCAAGCCATTCACTCCATCCAAAAATTTCCTCAAGACGTTCACTTCATTGATCTCGGAAGGCTCGATAGAATCATACCCATTATCGCAGTTGCCTTTGCACAAGATGTGCCCTCTGATGTGATTGATGCGGCACTCCAATCTGCTACAGAACCAGCAGATCTTGAATCATATCTTATGCAGGAAGTATGGTTTCACTGATGATCTCGTATGAACTCCTTACATTCTTGGATATCGAAGCAAGTGGTATCCATGAGGATAGTTACCCAATAGAAGTCGGATGGGTTGATACGGAAGGTAACTAAAGCTCCTTCCTAATTAAACCGATTCAAGAATAGACTCACAGGGGTCTCGAGACTGAACAAATCCATGGTATCCCCCGCTCTCAACTCTTAGATCAGGGAATTACTATTCATCAGGCTTGTTTTGCTCTAAATGAACAACTCGGGACAGAGGATGTCTATTCAGACGCAGCAGTCTATGATGGTGAGTTGCTCAAGACGCTATTCAATGCGATTGGAATTAAACCGAACTATACTCTTAGAGATATTCGAGAACTGCTGGATCGACTTTCTACTGATCAGTTCACTAGATTCTTCAAGATACTGAAAGCCAATCCACCTCCACATCGAGCTGTCCCTGATGCTAAACGAATTGTAGATGCAATAAACTTTCTCAGAAAAGCCAACAGCATTATCGATACGCAATCTACTCGTGGAATTCACAGTATCCACTGTATAAGTGAACCGCCCTTCCGACCTGCCCGCAGCCTTACGACATTGTTAGATTGCCAAGCTGAGAGCTTTAACACTCTCTCCTTTGGAATCAATACAACCAAGTTGGAGTGCGTTAAGAAGTCCTGTCGCATGTTAACCACTACAACTCTTGAAGAGGCACAGCTTGTCGTTATTATTGGGCATGGCTGTTTAGAAGACTCAGAATTACTTGATTATGCAGAAAAGCAAATGGCACAATCATCAACCTAGACATCGCAAACGCCCTCCCTCTGCTAGATCCGTCTCTTATTGATGATGTATTAGAACAGTTAAGCATCCCGCTTCAGGGCCTATTCCGTCCGTAAAAATGCTTGAACTATAGCCTTTAAATCGGGCAAGAAAGGTTAGGTCATCTCTGAATTACCGAATTACTCATTATAGAGTTGCAACTTTCTCATAGGACTTTCTTGCAAATTTCCCACTTTCTCATAGGACTTTTTTGCAAAACTCCAACCTTTCCCCAAGGCTTTTCCGTTTTTTTTGATATGAGGCAAATCAATACTCAGCACAAATAGCTCTATGGCGTACTTCAACCAAACCTTTAAACTGAGCTTTGAGCGTATCACTGATAAAGGAAACTTCAATCAGAGAAAGTACTTTATGCATTTTTCACCCAACCGTTCGAGCATCTCTATGGCCCGTTACTCGCCTACTTCAATAGCTTTGGTCAGATTCAGAAATCCATTTTCGTATAGTAACCATAGTGCTCATATACTTCAGAGTATTCACCATTGAATCCCTGCTCTAATACCGGCATTGCAAGCAGTCCAAGAACACTTGATCCATAGAACTCAGTACACAGGCAATTGTAGTTTGGGGTTAAGGAATCATAGATTGAGCCAGTATTGCCAGCAAAGGTTAGTCGTTTTGATACGTGATCCACTTTCATAGGTATCTTTGATTTAACCCCAGGTATAGAGATACGTTTTACAAACCGTCCTCCCTCAACTAGCAATTCTTTCCGGGTTATTTCCAACTAAGCTGACTCAAGACTACAGCCATAAAATTCTCGAACCGCAGAACTATGACCTTTTTAGCTACGGAAGCTAATGTCACTCGTATTAGACATTAACCGACTCAATTTCCCCCATATAACTTTCTCAAAACTGCTTCATTGAGAACTCTGTATCATCCGATCAACATCTTCATACACAAATACATCATCAACATATTCAACAGGGGGCAGCTTTAAATACCGAGCAAGTAAACACCCAAAACCTTTATCTTCACTAGGAGCTAATAAAACCCTGAGATAAATTTTTTCATCAAGCGACACAAAGTTAAAGCTTCGATCTAAGTAATCAGTCTTCTCTTCACTACCACTAATGAGTTCCTTAGACTTATCCAATAACTGATTAGCCACATCAGCATTTCCTGTGATGCCCTTAATTTCATATAGCGCAAGAAAACACGGCATTACATAACCTCACGGATTCCATAGGATTCAAAATACATCTTGGAAAGCTTATAAACCGGAAACCTCAAACATGCTGCAATCATGACAAAATTAGGAACGTATTTTGGTTTCTAGCCTCAACAGTAAAAATATCAAATTTCAAAGATAAAAGTTTCATCGAAGCCCGTCTCTTCCCCAAAGCTAACATAACCTCGAGGATTTGATATCAATCGGGTTCCACCCTTCATAAAATCTTTCTTTTCATGCGTGTGACCATAAATCCATATATTGGGCCTATATTCTTCAACAACTTCACTTAGATCGGAGGCATAAGCTCCATCCAAAAGAGTATCACCTACTTCATTGAGACACTCTAAGAGAGGCGCATGATGGGTAATCACTACAGTAGGCCCATCAAATGGTTCGGCCAATTCAGACCTTAACCATCTAACAGACGTCAAATGTTCGCAGACGGTCTCTGAGACTCTTAGTTTTCTATAACTCCCTCCTGTACGAATACGGCGATAGTCATTCATACGATCAGCAATTTCTTGAGTGACTAACGATGTACTAATTTTATCCTCATGAATCCGACAATCTGTCCATAGAGTGCATCCCAAAAATCTAATCCCATTTAATTCAATAGCGTTGTTCTCGAGGATTTTTATATTCGACCCTTCACCTAATGCTCGAACCGCTTTAATGCGCGAAGACGCTAGATGCCCACCGTAGTATTCGTGGTTTCCCCATATCCATAAAACAGGTATATCTTCAGGAACATTTTCTTTGACCCACTGAATTGCTTTTTTTGCTGTACCTATGTCACCTGCCAAAACCACTATATCCACTTGCTCCCACACCTGTTGAGGTAAAGTTAGTGGCGAGAGTTCAATATGAAGATCTGAATACACCAATATTTTCATGACCCACCTCCTCCCTTAGACGAATCATTTTCTATAGAATTTACGGGAGTGGAGGCCTCTTCGTCTGATATGAAATTAACGGGCCCGCCAAAACGAGTTTTGCGATTGCTTTTGGAGCGAAAATCCAACCATTTATTCCAATCCCAGGCGTAATAACAGGGGCCTTCTCCTGATATGGTTGGACACCCTGTTCCCAATGCATCAGAAAACAACTCACTCCGCCATGGGTTGGGAATATCAATAAGCCGTACGTAAGGGGTAAAGCCATGTAGGATTATAGGCACAGCTTTTTTCAGTTCCTCCACTCCAGATAAGTTACAATCTGAGCCATGTAGTTTTGGCTCTGGATCAACCAGTTTCTTGTATAACCGAGTAGATAAAACATAATAACTAGTACCTCCGCATCTTTTTTGAACATGGATGACTTCAGGCCCAGATGGCTGAGAAAGAATCCGTATCACACTGTTCAAATTCCTCCGGAAGCGGGAGCAAAATAACGTTTGAATCATACGAATACCTCCTACCTTAATAAAGCGAAGCGATAAACGCGGGGCTTACGGATTTCCGTCGCCCAGGATCAATCATCATGTAAATTCGGTTTCGAGTTTCAAAAGCACCTGGTGAGTGAAACTTAAGGAGAAGAGACGTACGAACCCAGTGACCGATAGATTCCGGCTGCGTAGAGTCATAAAGAATCTCATCTGCTTTAAGCATGATAGGTTGGAAGCCTTCTGCTGCATAACGCTGAATGGCTTTTTCACCGCATTGGATATCGAACCAAGTCCAGTACTTAACGATCCGAACAGGTTTAAAAGGAGCTATCTCATTAGCGATCAGAACAAGCTCTTCGAAAGGCCTATCCGTATAACCAACATCAAACCATTCACCCGGATCAAAAACCTCTTCTAAGCTCATCGATAGCCCAGTGCTCGTAGGTGTATTTTGTTCTTTGACAGCCCCCTGATCATCTTCCACTTTTTGTTTTAATTCTGAGCTTTCACCTTCTTCCTTTTTTTGATGTTTTTTATTTTTCATGCTGCACCCAGTTAATCAATTCAAGACAGACCTCTACAGTACTAGTACAGAACAGCACTCAACGCAACTTATTGTTTTATATTGATTTTTATTATAATAATTCACAGCTAACTTTTTAAAATTTGTAAAAAACAGCCCTAGACTTTCAAAAAAACAATCAAAATTCGCATAGGAAATCCTTACTTTTCCCGATGGAAAACACTAAGTTATAAAAGGCCTAAGCTTTGTTTTAAAAGCGGTCCTAAAAACCCATTTTTTTTCACTTTTTTGCTCATTTTTAAGAAAATTGTAGGGAATATAAATCATAGTTTTTTGTTTGTTTCAGAGCATGGGGAAAGCTAGCCTTTAACAGTATGAAGGGAACTCTGGGCTTAGTTATCACCCCAATCTGACTCAGAGTAATGCAGAGTTATAGCAGCTTATATATGTTCGGATATGGATCTAAATGATTTGCAGAGAGTGAGGCGGAAAGTATTCTCAAAATAACTGGGCCTAGATCTAAACTACAACTTTGTAGTTAAACACTTAAACTCAGTACTTTTTCTCCCACATGCCACATACTAATTTAGTAGATGTAAGACTTAGAAAGCCCTTTAGATACAAAGCGTTGGATAAAACACCGGTATATTTTTCACTAGGAAAATATGGCAACTAGCGCAATTATTGCCTTAATTAATTTGAAATTACTTAAATTAAGATACTTGAATCCGAGTTATTCAGTGCTGCTAGCCACTTCTACAAAGTGGCAACAGCTGTTATCCAAAATAGCAAGAGGGCGATATATATTATTTCGCCTCAACTTATTGAAGCCCACCTCGATCCAACCACATCTGATAGATTTCTGGTGTCCATTTACTCTGGAAAAAAGCAATTGCAGCTTCCTGCTCGCTGTCGCTTAACAAGCCACTAAACCCAGGCATAGTTCCACCGAATTTAGCTCCTCCTTCTTGGACAGTTGCTTTTAAGCCTTTTAGCGGATGATGCCATGCATGAGCCGAACCATTTAGAGGCGGAGGTGGATATTTGCCATTAGGAAGAGTTTTTCTCCATTCTTTAGTCCCTTGCGCCCCTGCGCCGTGACAAGCGGCACAATTATTCAGAAATACATCTTTTCCAAGATCTATCTGAGATTGGGTATACCAACGACCATCAACCTTAGGTTCAGATTCAAAGCACCCTGTAATTCCAACTACGAAAGCCAGAACAATTCCTGTTCGTATAATCATTTTTCTAATTCTGCCTTCACCTTCAAGTACTCTTCTTCAGAAATCTCACCGTTTGCATAACGCTCATTAAGGGCCTCTAGCGCTGCAGAAACTTGATTACTTCTGCCAAATATTGCTTTACCTATCAACATAATCACTACAACAATAATCAATAGCCAAATTATCATCCCTAATCCATGCCATCCTGAAGAAAACATCCCATCTGCATGCCACATAATTAGCCTCCTGCTTAATAGTTAGCGTATTCTGAGAAAACTCCGACTTCGCCTTCAGAGTCGACGGAGTAAACTTTGAAAGCATGTTTTGGTGCTCCCGGCATATCCATGCCTGGACTACCTGAAACCATCCCAGGGACCGTTAGAAGCTTTATATCTTCATTTGATAATGCTTTTTTAATAGCCTGTGCAGGCACATGCCCTTCAATCACCTTACCGTTGATTTTAGCTGTATGGCATGAATACCCCTGTTTGGGTACTCCCAACTCCTCTTTCAAAGGAGTCACGTCAGCCAGCACATGATCTCTAACTACAAAGTTATGTTCCTTCAAGTGAGTTATCCAGGTTTTACAACAACCACAACTTTCACTGCGATATACATCAATTTCGTGTTGAGTATTGATTCGCCCTTCCAACCAATACGGATCCCCTGAATATGCCGGTAAAGCGACTGTCACTAAACATAGAGCAACAACTCTTTTTATTTTCACAATTGCATCAACCATTACTGTAAAACCTCTCCACGTCCTTCATGACATAACTCTTCTAAAATCGGGCAATCATGGTCCGCATTACCTGGACATGATTTTGACATTTTCATTAAAGCTGACTTGATATCTTCTAGATGTTTAATCTGGCTCTTAACACGATCCAAATTATGCTGCACTTTCTCTTTTACAGCGGCAGAAGAACGGTCAGGGTCATGCTGAAGATCAAGAAGCTGCTTGCACTCATCAAGCGAGAATCCAAGCCCTCTGGCACGTTTAATAAAACCAAGAGTTTCTAACTGATCTTCAGTGTAAAAGCGATAGCCATTGTCAGACCGTCTAGCCTTAGGAATTATTCCTTTTTCTTCATAAAAACGGATTGTTTTACTGGTCAAACCAGTGAACTTAGCTGCTTGTGAGATATTCATTTTGATATTCCCTGCATAATTAACATGCACCCATAGCTGAAGCTTATGGGTATTATCTTGAATAAGCAGGAAGCATTACGCCCCCGATGATTAGCTCATCAGGAACTGAGGGGGTCTATCTTTCTGAGTAATATAAAGCGACGCTAAAGAGGCTCTATATATTGGTTCGCTGAAGGAGAGGTGAGCTATCTCTATAGCTGTAAGGCTAGAAATAGCAGAACATAAATGCCCGCCACACGAGCTTTCTAGCTCACAACCTGGCTGACCGGCACAATCAATGACCGTATGCTTATCACCATCCATCTCCACCATAGAATGCATATCCGAAGACATATGTTCCATTGGCAAAGCTGCAGCCACACTCATCTGCGTTGTGCCAAACAACGTCATCAGAAGTGCAAAAATGGTAAAAAGCCGTTTTATATTCATATTTCTAATATAGCTCCACGCTCCCCACTATGACAATAGCTGTTAGAAATAGTTTTTTAATTTTTCCGTTTTTATTGACCTTGCTCTAACTGGAAGGCTTAAGCTGAATTAAAACGTAAGGGAAATACACTCATGTCATCAGCCACTAAAGAGAAGCGATGCATCAAATTTTCACATGTAGGAGACAGTGAAACATTAACCGAAGAGCTCTTCCAGCAGGATGGCGTGATCGGGTTACTTATGGCAAAGGACTGGTTAGAAGTTTCGTACGATGCAACAAAAATTCAGTGGTTAGGAATAGAACAGATAATAACTAACAACCAGTTTGTACTTAAATCCGGTTTGTTGAGCAAATGGAAACGAAGCTGGTACCAATATTCTGATGAAAATGTCAGAGACAATTTTGGCCATAGAGCCCATTGCTGTAACAAACCACCTAAATAGACCTGACACAGAAGCGCGGGAAAGAACAATGAAATATCATATTCACAAGAGCTGGTATTACTTATTGTTAGTAGCTTTAGTGTCTTGGAGTAGTATTTCTTTCGCTCACATACACTCCGAATCAAAATCCTTCGACAAAATCGCTGTTACTGATTGCCATGATATATCTGAAAGAAATTTAGCCAGTTTCGATTTCAGCCATTGCACCTCTTCAATTACTGCAATACTTCCGCCGCAAGATGCTTTAACGCAACTGAGCTCGGTATTTCATTACGAAGAAATTGATGACGATTATCAATTTCATCCTTATGTACGTAAAAAGAAACCGCCTCGCTTCCCCTTCACTCAAAATCAACAAGCTAACTCAGCTTAAGCTGAAATGAAGTACTGAACTGGTCGGGTTCACCCTCCGCCACTGTCACAATATTTTTACGCGGCCGACCAGTTCCTTTTTAAATCGAGGTTCACATGAATAAGTTAATAACCACCACACTGCTATCAGCATTTGTGATGGCCCCTGAAGCGTTTGCGGGGATAAATAAACACGAATCCCACCAGATGACCCATCACCACGAAATGATGGATAAACATCACATTAACATTGGGCAAAAAGGTAATCGCTCCGAAGTAACTAAAACCTTAGAGATCGGCGCCAATGATCAAATGAAATTCAGTTTAAATGGTATGCAGTTTAAATTAGGGGAAACCATCGAATTTATAGTGACTAACGAAGGACAACTACCCCACGAATTTGTTCTTGGTACACGTGAGCAGATAGAAATGCATCGTCAGGAGATGGCAAATATGCCGGAGATGGAGCATTCAGACAGTAATACACTATCTTTAAAACCGGGAGAAACAAAAACGCTGATATGGAAATTCACATCCACAGGTAACTTCTTAGCCGCTTGTACCTTACCTGGGCATTACGAAGCAGGAATGATTACAACAATAAAAGTCGGCAAGAGTAACTAAGGGGAATCAGATGAAAAAACAATCTTTACCAATCAACATATGCTCATCTAGACGCCGCTTTGTTACCGGATTGGCGATGGGAGGAGTTTTGGCGGGATTCGGCTTTAAATCCCAATCCTTATTTGCCGCTACCTCACAAACCGGCACTCCTGAACTGAGGGGCAATAACTTTGATCTCACAATAGGTAAGCAAGCCGTTAATTTCACAGGCGCTCCTCGTTTTGCTACAACTGTTAACGGCTCCTTACCCGCCCCTGTGCTGCGCTTCAAAGAGGGTGAAACTGTAACTCTACGTGTTACCAACACTCTGGCTGAAGATAGCTCTATTCATTGGCATGGATTGATTCTCCCTCCGGAGATGGATGGCGTACCAGGCTTATCCTTTGCTGGTATTAAACCCGGCGAATCCTATAACTACCAGTTTAAAGTCACACAGTCTGGTACCTACTGGTATCACAGCCACTCTGGTTTTCAGGAACAAACAGGGCTTTATGGAGCTATCGTAATTGAGCCTAAAGAACCACCACCGTATACCTATGATCGCGATTATGTCGTTATGCTATCTGATTGGACTGATGAAGACCCAAATGACGTTTATGCCAAGCTCAAGAAGATGAGCCACTACTACAACTTCAACGAGCGAACACTCAACGATACTTGGCGCGATATTAAGGAAAAAGGGGTTGAAGCTACATTCCAAGAACGTGAGATGTGGAATGTCATGCGCATGAGCCAAACAGATATCTCTGATGTGACTGGTTATACCTATAGCTTTCTGATGAACGGTATTACACCTGCCGAGGGTTGGAAGGGATTATTTAAAAAAGGTGAAAAAGTATTGTTACGCTTCATAAACAGTGCCGCGATGACATTCTTTGACGTTCGCATCCCCGGCCTAAAAATGACTGTCGTTGCAGCTGACGGACAATATGTTCAGCCCGTATCTGTTGATGAATTCAGAATTGGTGTCGCTGAAACCTATGATGTAATTGTAGAACCTGAGCATGACATGGCTTATACAGTATTTGCACAAGCAATTGATAGATCAGGTTATGCCAGAGGTACACTCACTCCAGATTACGCTTTAACGGGCGAAGTCCCTGCCCTTGATCCTGTACCCTTACTGACGCACACCGATATGGGCATGGACCACGGTATGCATAACATGGGAAGCGCTTCCCAAATGGACCACTCCCAACACAGCATGAATAGCTCAGGAGAAATGGATCATTCACAGCACAATATGCATAACTCCGGAAAAATGGACCACTCCCAGCACAACATGAATAGCTCAGGAGAAATGGATCATTCGCAGCACAATATGCATAACTCCGGAAAAATGGACCACTCCCAACACAACATGAACAGCTCGGGGCAAATAGATCACTCGCAGCATAGTATGGCAAATTCTGGAGGTATGGATCACTCCATGCATTCCAATAGTAGCCAGGGAATTAAACATGTAGACACCGAGTACGGGCCACATGTGGATATGCGGGCCGATAATCCTCAGTATCGATTAGATGACCCTGGGGTAGGTTTAAGAAACAATGGACGACGCGTTTTGACTTACGCAGACCTAAAAAACCTTAACCCAACACCCGATCCGCGTGACCCAACTCGTGAAATTGATCTGCACCTTACAGGCAACATGAGTCGCTACATGTGGTCAATCAATGGTGTTAAATACAGTGATGCAGACCCTATTAAGCTCAAATACGGCGAACGAGTACGGATAAACTTTGTTAACGACACCATGATGAATCACCCTATGCACCTTCACGGTATGTGGAGCGATCTAGAAACTGGTGATAACCGATACATCCCACGCAAACACACTGTCGTAGTACAACCTGGCGCTAGAATAAGTTACCGAGTAACCGCAGACGCTAAAGGTAAATGGGCGTTTCACTGCCACTTGATCTACCACATGCTTGGTATGTTTCGTGAAGTTCATGTCAGTTAAAAGGGAGAAAAAGATGAAGAATACGATTAACAAAACATTAGTTTTTGCCATGCTTGCTCTTACCTTCCAAGCTGAAGCAGCAGGTAAAGATGACCCATTACTGACAATGATCACCATCGATCAACTAGAAAAAAGGGATGCAAGTTCAGGCAAACCATTTGCCTGGGAAATTCAGGGCTGGGCCGGGTACGACCTTGATAAACTAGTATTCAAAACGGAAGGGGAACGAGTAAACGGAGAAACTGAAAAAGCAGAGCTGCAATTACTGTATAGCAAAGCAATTGATCCTTATTGGGACCTTCAGTTTGGCGTCAGACACGATTTCTATCCTAAACCGACACAAGATTGGGCTGTAATTGCCGTTCAAGGTGTCGCTCCTTATTACTTTGAAACTGACGCCAGCCTGTTTATAGGTGAAGATGGACAAACTGCACTGCGATTAGAATCTGAGTATGAAATGGTGCTCACTCAGCAATGGGTTCTCTCGCCTGAGATTGAAGTAAATTTTCATGGCAAAAATGATGAAGTACGAGAAGTTGGTTCCGGCCTATCAAACATTGAAGCTGGCCTTCGCCTACGCTACGAAATAAGACGTGAAATAGCTCCCTATATTGGCATACATTGGGAGAAAAAATTTGGTGATACTGCCGATTTTGCCCGAGAAGAAGGTGAAGATACCAATGACACTCAATTCGTCATGGGAATTCGAATATGGTTTTAACCTTTAAAATTCACTTAGCTTAAAGCTCGGTAATAGATTCTGCTGTACCTCGACGCCTGATGTCCTTCATCAGGCGTTTTCCTTTTAAGGGTACGTAAAGCCTGTATAAGTCAAGAAATCTTTCAATTCACCCTAGAAGGCGTATTCGTCGAATAGGCGGTCATACCGTCAATATCCTCTGCAAAGAGGAAATTCCCCTATTTACAGTAAGGAAAGCTATGTCGACTATCTATATGAAGCCCTACCTGAGCGATACCTGAGCGATACTAACCTTATTGTTCAGCTACTATTTTTAAGATGACTAATATCACTTTTGCATACACCTACCAGTGCCTCGATAAAAAACAAATCACAGAGTTTTATTATTCATACCTAAGTCATTATTCAACTTCACAAATGCACTCATTCCAGATATTAAAAGCGAAATAACAGGGCTTTTACCCTCCACAAGAAAGATAAATATTTTTTAATTAAATGCCTTGACCTTCCAGCAACTGTAACTCCTAACATGAATGTAAATAAACGAAATAACACAGGAAGGAAATCATTATGAAACATTTACTACCAATCGCTCTAGTAGTCGGCACTATGAGTTTAAGCGCCGGTGTTATGGCAGACGAAAAACATTACATGCAACATTCAGGAGATGGTCACCAAGGACATATGATGAAAGGACCTGATCATCCAGAAGGTAAAATGGAAGATCATGAGTTGCACGAAGAGTATAAGAAAGTGGAACCAAATACATCCAATACCCATTACATGCAACACGGTGGTGATGGACATCAAGGTCATATGATGGAAGGGAAAGAACATGTTGCAGGAGCAAAAACTGAGCATCATCCTGACTGGAATAAACATGAGCACAAATCCCCAAAAGGCAAACATTACATGCAAAAAAATGGAGACGGTCCTCAGGGGAATATGATGAAAGGCGATAAGCACCCTAAATAAGCTTAACCTTCCCTCAAGTAGAGTTCATCTGCTTGAGGGATGATTCTTAGGTAATTCTCATGCCCTCATCGATTTTTACACACCACCTTTGCTTGATATTTAAATAAACGATGCGCATTAAAAAATTCCACGGGCTAACGATAGTTTCGTTGAGCTGCTCGAGTAAACTAAACTTTTATTTAATAGCGAAAATCAAATATCGCTTAGACCTTCTGAAGACTTCACCATACGCATTATTTCATGTTCCTCAAGCAGTATGAGGTCATTGAATAACTCTCTTATTCGCGCATTTCCCGCTCTCGATACTAGATGCTGGTATAGATCGAGTAGTTGATTGTGAATGCTGGCTGTACGAACCATAATTTGGTTAGTGTCCATCTCATTGAGGTTTGATTCACACAACATATGCTCTAAAGCGGGTGCTTTATCGACATATTCTATGCACCAAGTATTGAGGTCCTTAAGTTCCGTTTCCTCTTCATAACGAGCAATCGTCAAAGTCAGCTGCTTTTCATGGTCCGCAATATAATCGAGGAGCATTTTTACTCTAGGGGACTCACTCTGATCTGAACAATGTTCATAACATTTAGCAATCTGCTGATGATAATTTACAATCCAATCAAGAATATCGCTTATCTGTTCAATCTGCATAATCATCGCCCTTTAGTATTTAGATAACTTATTTAATTTCACTCTGATTTATCATAAAACCAATTGAACCAATTTAAGCTGAAAGGCCCATTCCTGTAATCATGGCTGACCTTTTTCTTAGCTAGCACTACTTACCTTTCGACAAATAATCTACCAAATTATCCATATCCTTCTTTTTAAGGTTCCAACGAGGCATTGCATCATTTAACAAATGACCATCTGGTGAAACACCCATCTGGATGGCTTTGCTTAAACTTTCTCGAGTATAGGCCTCATGTTCTCCATGACCGGAACCTTCGTGGTCATCAAATAGAGCGTGCGCTGTAAGAGATGGAGCTACAATCCAAAATTTTGGGTACATCCTTTTCCCCCCTTCGCGATTTTCACCATGACAATCTACACAGCGAGAGTAATGCATCTGACTATGCATACCACCTCCCTGATAATTAACAGACTCTCCAGTTTCATTCCTTCCTGTGAAATAGATACGCTCCCCGTTACTTGAAAACTTAAGCTCTTCATAACTATCTACCTGCTTATGATCAATATCGCATCCAACAAGAAAAGTTGAAATCAAGATAATAAAAAGTGTTTTCATATTCTCTTGCCTATAAAAAAGCCCTCATTGCTGAGGGCCTAAAATTATTGATTCATCAGATAATAAGCTATTGCTTCACGGTCTTCTTTGCGCATAAACGAGGTACCATCTCTAACAACTTCTCCCATACTCCCCCCGAAAGCATCACCATCATGTTTCAAGCCCGATTTCAAAGCATAAGCCAAATCTAGCTCGGTCCAGCCTTTCTCAAGCAATGCCTGTTTAGTGATAGCAGGAACTCGGCCTTCACCTTCTAACATCGATTCTGAGCCAGTGAATGGATTATCTTGATCTAATGCACCCAATACATTACGCTCACTGTGACAAGCTGCGCAATGGGTAGCAGCCTCAACAAGATAAGCCCCTCTGGTGAATTTTTCGCCCTTTGAAGTATCGGGCTGAAACCGCTCCTCATTGAAAAACAATGCCTGCCATAAAGTTAACCCTGCTCTCTGATTGAAAGGGAACCCTAACTCATGATCTTTTGCTGACACCCCAATAGCTGGAACAGTCTTAAATGCCGCCCAAAGATCAGCAATATCCTGATCACTAAGTTTTGTGTAAAACGTATAGGGAAACGCTGGGTAGTAACTATCACCCTGAGGACTTTTACCGGAACGTAAAGCCAATGAGAAATCATCGATATTCCAGCCGCCGATACCATGTACTTTATCAGTTGTAAGGTTAGGGGCATAAAAAGTCCCGAAAGGCGTTTTCAATGGCGGTCCTCCGGCTAATGCAGCACCACCATTGACCACATCCGTGTGACAAGCAATACAGCCAGAGGCTCTGGCTAGGTACGCTCCACGACCGACATCACCTTCTAAGCCTTTGAGTGAAGATGTAATAGTGGCTTCGCTAGTCAGGCCTTTCCACCCAATGGCAAAGGCCACACTACTTCCCAAAAGGATAATTAACGAACGCTTCATTACTCTTTCTCTTTTCTAAATCGAGTATGGCAGGAAGAACAGTTATCGGACACCATATTGAAAACCATCTCAACGGGCATTTTCCCATACTCCTCTGCGGTATGAACCATATGCCCGCCCATCATAGATGATCCTCCCATCATGTGGTCATTGCCCATCATCCCGGAATCACCCATCATTCCTTTATCTTCATTAGGTGCTTCTGTATTCCCCGCTGCCTTTATTAAGCCTTCACCTAAAACCTCTAAGTGATCTGCTAGCTTAGTAAAGCGATCCCATTCATCCCAGATATTTGGCTTAGCTTCCGTAGGATGCTGCATACTCCCCTCAGGAAATAACTTCGTTAAAGCATTACCCGAATGCCCCTTAATAATCTCAGCCGCTTCTCTAACTTTATCGGCATCATAAGGAGTTTTTCCTTTGAACATATCAGAGACTTCTTTCATGGAATCTTTCATATCTCCCATCGCATCCATACGTTCTTTTACGATACCTGTCGCTCCACCATGCGCCATAACTACAGAAGATGAAACAGTCAGACTTAACGCAATTAAATACTTAGCTGATTTTTTAAACATTATGTTTTCTCTATAAAAAATTAAAATTCCGTACCCATTTCATATCAAATGCGACGATTTAGGAGGGGGTGGATCTTCTGGCATTATGATTGAATGATCGCTCATTGTTACCCATTCATAAGCGATTTGAATGTAGTTACTTCGAGTGAAAGAACAAGTCTTTAGAATGGCCAAAACATGCCCTGAGTGACAATCAAACACATGCTTATCCCCATGATCATGTAAATGCAGCGAACCACTCCCGCTGTAACTGATCGCTAACCCTTGATTTTCTATATGCTTTGCCTGAACAGGCTGTACTAATACAACTACAATAAGAGGTAGGGACAACAAGAACTTGAGTCTTTTCAAAGCACGGAATGAAAACATATTGAGCTCAATTTTTTGGTGGATAAAACTTAAACTCAGTATCCGAAACCTTTTCTTTTGTATGGATCCAATACAGACCTTCAACAGGAATAATTGCAACCAACCCTTCGCTATCGGCATTAACAGAAACAGTATTGACGATAAGTTCTGCAATGCTTTGAGCATATTCTGATGAGGTGTAGATATCCACTTGAAGGTGCTCAACTAGATCGGTCTGACCATAGATCTGATTGTATACTCCATGTCCACGAACATTGTGGATTGTATAGCCACACACACCGGCCTTCAAAAAAGCAGCCTCTAGCTTACTTTTCTCCATCTCATTAAAGATAGCGCTGACTTTTTTCAAGCTCATGACACAACCTCCAGATAAAGAAATGAGGCCAAGCCCTCATTTCAAATCAAATACGATCAATGCATTGGCATATCTTTTTGAGACTGATGCTCCATCATTTGTTTCATCATTCTTTGCATCATACCCATTTGCTTTTGCATCATACCCATACGTGAATCCATATGAGGGCAAGGATCTTTATCCCCCTTGTAATCCCCCATCATTCCAGAACCATGCATCATATCCATACCCATTCGCATATTCTTCATATGCTCATGCATCATTTCCTGGCGCTTTTCGGGATGCTTGTTGCTCTGGATCTCTTTCATTAAATCTTCAGTTTTCCCAATATGATCATGCATTTTCATCATCTGGGAGCGCTCACCATCCATGCCCTTCTGCATCCCTTCACCCTGCTGATGCGCACTAACAGAAAAACCTACGCTCATCAAAACAACACTAAGCATTCCTACCATTAAACGTTTCATTACACGCTCCTTGATTGCAATTTTAAAACGATCTTCCACAATCCTGCATAAATCCATCAGAATCGTGCCTAGAATCTAGTAATCAAATTTAGACCTTCCAGTAACTGGAAGGTCAATAAAGAGGTATAAAAAGGGTCGCTTTAAACCCGTTTATTGATAAAAATCATTTTTTGGACGGAATACGACAAAAGCCTTGAGAAGGCACATCTAACGCACTGTTAAATTTACTCGACATATTCTGAAAAGCGATCAGCCCTGTTAATTCAACAATGCCATCCTCATCGTAATACAAACGCAGCCTTGTCATTAGCGTATCTGTAACTTGCCTGTCGCTAAACGTGATTGAATCTACATAGTCTAAAACTAGACGTTCATGTTCATCGAATAAATCACTTTCAGCCCATTCGGATAAAGCTTCTAGCTTTAATTCATCCCCTGCACGTTTCGCATACATATAAGAATTCACATCAACACAAAATTCACACCAATTAATCTGAGAGACTCTCACCGTAATCATCGATCGCAATGAAGGGGTGATTGCTGACTTTCTTGAATCTAGCGCACCAAACAATAAAGCAACTGTGGCAAAAAGCCGGGGGATACGAGCCCAAAGCAATGCTGGTTTGAGAACCATGCCGTATTTACGGTTTTGATTCCAAAAGAATGGCCGAAGATAGAACGGATAATCCTGAAGCTTTTTAGTACTAATTCGCATTTAATTCTCCACTATTACTTTTTATGGCAGCTCCAAGGCTTATGCGTAAGGTTGTCATGCACATTTTGATCCACAAACCTGTAATAACCTTCTTTAAACCTTGACCACCAATCATGGCTAATTTCTACGCCATGCTCCTTGATCACGTCTTCCAAACTATCGATACAAAGTCGTGTTGCATCATACTCCAGAATAAATACCTTTAACTCCGGATCAAAACTCACCTCATCAATCCCATAGAGCTGATCGATCTCCTCGACTACAGCACAGATCTGTTCATCCGTAGCTTCCTGAACCTTCAGATGTCTCTCTACAAGATTAGTTTCCGATACTCCTAAACGATGCTCTTTTTTCATGAGGCAACTCTCCCAATTTGCGGAATAAACCTTGGTGTAGTCTCTTTGTATACTTCATATTCGCCACCAAATTCGTCCAAAGCGATACCTTCCTCATACTTTGCTAACCGCACATAGACAAAGACCAAGATAGGGAACATCACTAAGGTTGGAATCGTTGGCCATTGCAGTAGGAAGCCAAACATGATCAGTACAAATGCCAAATACTGTGGATGTCTACACCGCGCATACCATCCGTCTTTCGCTAAACGATGCTGCTTCTGTGCTTGATACAATACATTCCAAGCCGAAGCTAAAATAAAGAAGCCAATAACAATCAGTGCATTGCTCGCCAAATGAAGTGGGTCGAAATGGGGATCACCTTCGAACCCCAGTAAGGTATGCAGAAGATGACCATTTTCATGAGCATAGAAATCGATTTGTGGATAGATTTCACTCAGCCATCCCGAAAGGAAATAGATCGTTAAGGGGAAACCATACATCTCTGTAAAGAGCGCAATGATGAAAGCTGAAAATGCTCCCAGACTCCGCCAATCCATTTTGCTTTTAGGTTTAATAAAACTAAATGCGAAAAAGATAAAAACAGCAGAGTTGATAACAACCAAAGACCACAACCCATAATCATTGCTCATGTTTATGCTCCTTTTGATTCTCTTCTTCTCTCGCTGCTTTTAAACCCTCAATGTAACCTTCCCGGTAAGCATCGTTTTGCTCACTCTGTTCGACAAAGTTCTCATGCCTATGTTCTTGAGAAGGCACTGCATCCTCAGTCTGACTAGAATCGTGCTTATGCCCACCATGGCTATGGCTGCCATGCATAAATAGATGCATCAGTGGGCACATCAGTAAGAAGAGGAATGGTAAGTAAGGGAAAATATGCTCTGCATGTTCTACTAATAGGAAATAGCCTATGACAGCAATCATCAACAACGCTGCCAATCCACTTTTAGAACACCAGAATGAAGATTTCTTACTCATTGCCCTGACCCTCTACAATTAATTCACCCCGATACATCTGCATCTGACATGAAAATGGGTATTTACCCGGTTTTAAAGATTCAAGTTTTATCTCTTGAGCTTTATTTAAAGGCAGCTCTTCGCTCAGCCCTAAGTCATCAAACTGAACAATGGCCGAACAAGGCGAGCTGTCTTTACGAACAAAGCTGAGGATAATGGGTTCGCCAGCCTGCACACGAACCTGTGCTGGGCTGTATACCCCGTTCTCAACAGTTATGGGGACAGTGCCTTTTGTCACGGCTGTAGTACTGGGCTTATAAAGCCAAAACCACCAGATGATTAAGCCGATCAAAACGAAACCTAATAAATTGATTATCAACATGATGCTAGCCTCCCTGATTAATGCTCTGATGCTTTAAACAAACGTAAACGGTTGGCATTACTCACCACCGTGAGCGAAGAGAAAGCCATTGCAGCCCCGGCAATAACTGGACTCAGCAGTAGCCCAAAGAACGGATACAAAACACCTGCTGCAAACGGGATACCTGCAACGTTGTAAATAAACGCACCAAACAGATTTTGCTTAATATTGCGTAATGTCGCTTTACTGATAGCAATAGCATCAGCCAGCCCATGCAATGAGCCACGCATCAGGGTTATGTCAGCACTTTCAATCGCCACATCAGTGCCTGTACCAATGGCAAACCCGACATTGGCCTGAGCCAAGGCAGGCGCATCATTGATACCGTCTCCAGTCATGCCTACTGTCTCACCTTGAACCTGAAGCTCTTGAACTTTATTGGATTTATCCTCAGGTAAAACTTCCGCAACAAACTCTGTAATGCCTACTTTTTTAGCAACTGCCTGAGCCGTAGCGCGATTATCACCGGTAAGCATTACGACACGTATGCCATTTGCTTGTAGCCGTTTGATTGCTTCGACCGAGTCTTTTTTGATCGGATCAGATACCGCAATAATTGCCGCAAGCTGCCCATTGATAGCCAAGTACATAGGGGTCTGTGCTTCTGATGCCATACGCTGTGCATCTGTTATGTGGTGTTTGATCGTAATTGATCTATCTCCCATCAACTTTTCATTACCAAACAACAAAGTGCTTCCATCCACTTCACCTTCAACGCCATGCCCCGCAATCGCATTAAAGTTAGTCACTTTAGAAAGGGTAAAACCTTGGGCTTTGGCTGACTCCACTATAGAAAGCGCTAAGGGATGTTCCGAACCGGACTCCAAACTTGCCGCTAAGCGAAGAATGTCTTCCTCTTTATGATCGCCGGTCAACTGGATCTCAGTAACCTGAGGGCTACCTTCAGTTATGGTGCCGGTTTTATCCAGAATCATGGCGCTGATTTGAGAGGCCGTCTGTAAAGCTTCGCCGTTGCGGATCAACACACCCGCTTCAGCCGCTTTCCCCACACCCACCATCACCGACATGGGTGTTGCCAATCCCAAGGCACAGGGACATGCAATGATCAAAACGGTTGTTGCTGACACAATAGCAAAGGCTACAGCGGGCGCTGGGCCAAAATTTAACCAAGCCAATGCACTGAGAATGGCAATAATCATTACAACCGGCACAAAGTAGCCCGAAATCACATCAGCTAAACGGCCGATGGATGGCTTGGAATTTTGTGCCCGTTTAACCATCTCAATAATTTGTGCCAGTGCAGTATCTTTACCAACACGTGTGGCTTTGAATATCACTGTTCCAGATTTATTGATGGTACCTGCAACAACTTCATCTCCAGCTACTTTCTCAACAGGCATTGGTTCACCCGTCAACATAGATTCATCAACAGAGGTACTACCCTCAATAACAATACCGTCGACAGGGATTTTTTCTCCGGGGCGGATTCTTAATTGGTCATCTAGGGCAACATCCTCAATGGGAATATCAATCTCTTCACCATCTTTAATAACTCGTGCATTCTTTGGCTGCAGGCCTATCAAGCGCTTGATAGCTTCTGAAGTCCTGCCACGCGCCTTAATCTCAAGCGCTAAACCAAGATCGATTAAACCAATGATCATCGCAGTGGCTTCAAAATAGACATGCCTTGCCATCAGAGGAACGGCATCCGGGGCAAATACCACCACCATGGAATAAACCCAAGCGGTACCAGTACCTAATGCAATGAGGGTATCCATGTTGGCACTGTGATTTTGAAAAGACTTCCAGGCACCTATATAAAAATGGCGTCCTGAAAAATACATGATTCCTAATGTAAGAAGGCCAACAATGGCCCAGGCAATACGTTCCATATTGGTGGAAACAGTCATCTCACCAATGAACAGCCCGTAGATCATTAGAGGAACACCTAAAGAGAGGGCAATCGTCATTTCTCTCATCAAGCGACGATAGTAAAGAGCTTCTGACTTTTCTTTCTCAAGCAGTAAGTCTTGATCGTTTTCATCAACGAAACTGGCTTTGTAACCCGCTCTTTCAACAGCGTGAATCAAATCATCATCAATCCCATCGCCAGTCACAAGCACCGTTCTTTGAGCGAAATTCATTGATGCTTTCTGTACGCCAGTAACCTCTAACAACGCACCTTCAATCTTTCCTACACAGCTAGCGCAACCGGCACCATCTATTAGCAGGGTTTTCTCTATGTTTGGGCTATTGGAACTCATCCTGATCACCTATAAGGCACTGTAAATCGCTCAAAAATTCAAACAATGAGCATTCCTGTGGTCAGGATAGACCTTCCTGTTGATGTAAGGTCAAGGGGTACTTTTCAAAGTAAAAACCTAAAATTCAAACTAAAATGACCTAATAGAAAATACATGATAAAAAACTTATTTAATGAGAATAAGTTATTAACCTCTGAACAGGAATAGCAATGGGTAAACAATCGGCTGGGAACTCATCTGACTTTACATCTCTAGGGGATACGAAAAGAAAAGAGCTTATAGATAACAAACTCAGTCGTTTTTTAGCAATTGCAATCGTAGTACTAACTATTGCGCCAATTGTCGTTTTCTACTCTGTTCTAAGCCAAGTAGCCAACGAAACTATTACAGAAACGGTTGAACATGAACTCGAAGAAAAAGCTCATTTTTTAAGAAGAAGTATTGATCGATATTACTCCCAGAGAGCAATAGATATACGAAACATTTCCCAAGCAGACGTGCTCGAACGCAATGACCTTGACGCAATATCACAGTACATCGAAGAAATTACAGAAAATAGCCCCTCTTTCCTTGATATTGAAATAGCAGATTTAAACGGAGAAATAATATCTAACTCGTCAGAAGCAGATGACGAGGGGCGCTCAATCTACGAGCTATATCCTGAACTTCGCCAACTGATATCAAAAGGCTACAACAGCAAGCAAGGTGATGTTTTTATATCTTCATTAATTATTTTAGATGATGGCTCATGGGGTTCTTTATTAATTACTCCTGTCACAGACGATTCAAATACTCATGTCATCAAGCTCCTTATAGTTGAGTTGCACTTTGATGATATTCAAAGACTACTACTCGAAGTTGATAGTATTGCCGGTCATACAGAACACACTGTAGGTATTGTTGATAAAACAGGTAAATTAATTCTCTCAAACAAATATCAACTTACTAACCAAAAACACACTCTAGCTAAAGAGCTAGATGGTAATGAGCACATCCTTTCGAAATACCTAAAAAGCGATGATAAAACCGCTTCTTATCTAGTGGAACACCCTAATGGGGAAAGCCTTATAATTAGCCTTTCAGCCTTTGATAGTTCAAATATTGCAAAGGTTTTAAATATGAGCGTTATGGTTTCAACACCTTATGATCAAGCCATTGCCCCAATTGCCACCTTGGAAAAAACAACTTATTCCTTAGCACTTATCCTAGGTTGTATCATTTTTAGCGTCATGATTTTTGGCTCTAGGAAAGTCATGGCCATGATCCATTATGAAGCCAACTTTGACCCTATAACTTTACTTCCTAATCGGAGGCTGTTTAATGACCGGCTTCAACAAGCCCTTTCATATAGAGCAAGGGAATCAAATTCTTGCTCACTTCTATACCTTGACCTTGATAGATTTAAGGAGGTAAATGACAGTTTAGGGCACGTTATAGGTGATAAGCTACTGCGGAGTGTTGCGCAAAGGTTACAAGATCAGGTTCGTAAAAGTGATAACGTAGCGCGTATAGGTGGAGATGAATTTGCTATCATTTTGAGGAATTCAACAAATACGAGTCATATTGATCGAGTTGCGAAATCTATTATTGATACGATGAGCGAACCGTTCCTATTGGAAGGTCATAGTATTTTTACCTCAGCAAGTATCGGTATTGCAGTTTCTCCAGGAGACGGTGTAACGGCTCCTGAATTAATGATTTCAGCCGACCAAGCTTTAGCTTGCGCAAAAATGCAGGGTAAAAATAAATTTTTATTTTTCACACGAGAGATGCAATGCGCATCAACAAGAAGACACAAGATATCCACTGAACTTAGGAAAGCCATACCAAATGGTGAATTTCAAGTTTATTACCAACCAATTGTTGCCACTAATGGATCCGAGTCAAACCACAAACTCGAGGCCTTAATCCGTTGGGAACACCCTGAATTAGGTTTTATTAGCCCTATTGAATTTATCCCTATAGCCGAAGAAACACACTTTATTTCAGAACTAGGCGACTGGGTGTTTCTGGAATCTTTAAAATTTATCCATGAAGGGCTAAATAAGTTAAATCTAAACCTGGAGATCAGTATCAATGTTTCTCCTATACAGCTAAAGCTAGATAATATACCTGATACCTGGTCCAAGCTTCTTGACGAATATGAAGTTCCGGGGAGCTCGATCACTGTCGAGATAACAGAAGGTGTTTTGATGGTAAACGATCCAACCATCAACAACCAACTTATCGCGCTACGTGACAATGGTATGAAAATATCTTTAGATGACTTCGGTACAGGCTATTCATCCCTCGCATACTTAAAGAAATTTAATATAGATATTTTAAAGATCGATAAAGCATTTGTAGATGAACTTGCAAGTGACGGTAATGATTTGGCTCTTTGTGAAGCGATTGTTGCTATGTCGCATACTCTTGGGATAAAAGTGATTGCAGAAGGCGTGGAAACCAAAGTTCAAGCAGATCTTCTTCATGAACTAAAATCGGATTATTGCCAAGGGTATTATTTTTCGAAACCAGCCCCTAAATCTGAAATAATTTCGTATTTAGAGCAGAAATCTGCTGTATAGCTATTGCGAGATCAGATGTAGATACACATTTTGTGAAAATAGCTATGTAGCGGAATAAAGCTCAATTATCTGTGCACATCTCTAGTGCGTAAATAAGGCATAAAGCAACGCGTGGTCACACAAAAAAAGACGTGATCAAAAGCCTTAGAGGCACCTATAACCATTTGTAATCATTGAAAAGTATGCACAAATAGGAAGATTACAACTGCCAACCTCTCTGTTCCAGTCTAGCTATTCTTCATCAATCAACCAGACTATAATTTCTGGTTTACAACTGATTTAAGACTGCCTAATGGCAAGAAGCAATACCATTAAACCTTAAGCTTTGGACTTTTAACCTACGATGACCATCGAAAAAGTTGCATTTATCAACATTAATTCCTGTGAATTCGAGCAACAATGGCTTAGTTCATTACTGAAGATGTGTTTTCGCAATGCTACGGTTGTCGCGCACGACAGAGTCGATGAATTAACCTTGGATGCACACTTACCTAATAGTGTCTTATGTTGCACGGAAAAAGAACTAACTAAAATCACATCGGTACTGAAGGAAAGTAACACCTTCTTTCCAATCTTAGTCCTTTCAGGAAGCACTCAAAAAGGTATCAAACTAAGAGACCAAGAACATTTCACTCTCGAAATCATTCCCAAAGAGATGCTATCTCCAGGTTTATTTAAGCTAGCAGTTTCATCACTCCTAAGAGATTACAAAAAGGAACAACAACTTAGAGCTCTTGCTCATTTTGATCCGCTGACCGGCACTGCAAATAGGCACTTATTCAATGACCGGTTAAGACAAGCAATCAAACAAGCGAAAAGAAATGCGACCCCGCTTAGTATTTTGTATTTTGACCTCGATAAATTTAAACCAGTAAATGATACATACGGGCATCATACAGGAGACGAATTACTAAAAATCTTCTCTCATAAAGTCCGAAATCTATTACGCGAGATAGACACTTTGGGGCGCTTGGGAGGAGATGAGTTCTCTGCTATTTTAACCAATACCACATTAGCTCAAGCTGAAACGACTGCTGAAAGGATTATTGTTTCATTAGCTCAACTAGAAGATATTGCCGGCCACAAACTTAATATTTTGACCTCTATTGGGATTTTAACCTGTAGCTCTCAACAAAAACTAAAAAGCTTATCCCTCGGACAAATTATGAAAGAGGTAGACGCAATTACGTACCAAGCCAAACTTGAAGGTAACCATAGCTTTGCTTCTCGCGAGTTCTAGACATTTAATCAAGCTCAACTGTTCGATTTAAAAAAGCGTCTAATTCTCTTTTGATTTCAGCCCCTGAACTAAGTTTTAGAGCTTTATTAGCGATTTCTTGGCATCTATTCAGTTCTAACCCTCTGATTATCTTCTTTATCCTCGGTAGTTGCGCGGCACCTAAACTAAGCTTTCGAATTCCGAACCCTATTAATAAGACAACAGTTCTGGGATCTGACGCCATCTCACCGCAAAGACAAATATCTAGCTGAGAGCTTTTGGCTAAATTTACAATACGTTTAATTTCATGAAGAACCGCAGGATGCGTTGGATCAAATAGTTCTGCTACACGTGGGTTATTTCTATCAACGGAAAGTAAATATTGGCAAAGATCGTTTGAACCGATTGAAATAAAATCTAGTTCTTTTGCCCATAAAGGTATTTGCGAAATCGCCGCCGGAACTTCGATCATACAACCAATTTTTGGTTGAACTACTTGTAAGCCCTCTGCTCGAAGCGCTTCTATAGATTCAGTGATCAAAGCTTTGAAACTGTTAATCTGTTCTAGATCGGACACCATCGGAGCTAAGATATGTAAACCATTGTAACCAATTGATGCACGCAGAATAGCTATCAATTGACTACGAAAAATTGAGGTATTTGCTAAACAGAAACGAATTCCTCTCCAACCTAAGGCAGGGTTTTGCTCGTCTTTAATTTGAAAGTACGGTAGCTGTTTGTCTCCTCCAATATCTAAAACTCGTACAAAAACGGGCTGGCCTCCAAAGGCAGAAAACAGTTCTTTATAAATTGCTACCTGTTCATGTTCTGAAGGAAATGCTGAACATGACATAAAGGGGATTTCAGTACGATATAAACCAATACCCTCCGCGCCACTTTGCAAACTTGGTTCTAGATCATTTAATAATCCGCTGTTTGCCAGAAGACTAATTCTAGTTCCATCTATAGTTATGGCAGGCAGATTTTTAAGTGCTTTTAATTTTTCATTTTCAATACGATTGTGTTTTAAAAGCTGACGGTACTCAGTGCAAAGCGAGTCAGTCGGAAATCGAATTAACTTTCCATTGTCTGCATCAACTATCACTCGCTCATTTTCTTCTAAGAACAATTGTGGACCGAGACCAAGCAAGGCCGGTATGCCAAGCGCATTCGCAAGAATTGCTGTATGAGACATCATAGCCCCCTCAACACAGAGCACAGCTAAAACTTGATCTTTACCAAATAGGGCAATATCAGAAACACTCACTTCTTCAGCGAAAAGGATCACTGGCCGATCTGGAACGGTATGAATAGAACCTTTGACTTCATCGATTGCTCGAATAATTTTATTACCCAAGTGGAGCATATCTTCGGATCTAGATGCTAAATATTCATCACTCATTGATTCAAAAACGTCGACCAAAGCCATTACCGTTTTCTTTACCCCACTAGCTAAACTTAAACCTAGCTTCAGTTCTAAATCCAAAGCGTAGTTAAAAGCACTGTCATCGATTAAGAGCTGATAAATATCAAATATTCCAAGAATATCGCCAGAGGTACCGCTTTGAGCTAACAAAGACTTCTCTTGAGCCAATTGCGTTTTTACTAGTGCTTTAACTTGTTCCCATTCCACCTTAGTTTTTTCAGGATCTGATTCAGCTTCAAATTTCACACTGTCTAGAGTTGGAAGGGATAGGAGGTGCACTCTACCTACAACAACCCCTTTCGAACCAGTCAAACCATTGATAGCAAGATTTACTTTTGAACTTTGCTCCAATATTTTTGCGTTAGGAATTAGCCAAGCGAGTTGGGCGGCTAGTGTAAGTAGCAATGCTTCAAGGTGCTCTTCTAGTACCTCTTCTTTCTTTGATTGGACGACTAACCCGCCTAAGCATATCCCTTGCTTTATTAACGGTACTGCGCAGAAACTTTTGAAGCGATGCTCACCAATCGAGGGGATTAATTCAAACTCATCTTCTTCTTCAGCATTTGCAACATTAATAACAGAACGTGTTCTAATTGCTTTGCCAATAAGTCCTTTACCTGAAGACAAGGAAACAGGCTTTTTTGAATTCAATCCATGGGAAGCATAAAGAGTAGGTTCATCATTTTCATTCAGTAAATAGACACTACAGACATCTACGGCAAACATGCCGCTAATTGAATCTACAATCTCCCTGAGCTGCGCTTCTGGATCAGAGATATCACTAACGTTACGCAGTAATTGAGAAATTTGCAGAAGTAAGCTGTCCATGTCTGCCCCGTAATTTGCTTTCTATTAATTAAGACCTTTGCCCATTTTCATTTACCATTGCAATAGGTAATGGTTGGGTATGCTTCCCGACATACAAACTAGTATGAGGGTAAGGAATTTCAATTTCGGCATTATCAAGAGCTTCTTTCGCAGCAATTAACAACTCACTTTTAGCGTCTTTAAGCTCTGCCCGCAGTACCCATACAGACAATTGTAAATCGACCGAAGAAGCATTGAACTGCGTAACAATGCAAAATGGTTCAGGGTGTTCTAATGCACGCTGATGTTGATTTACAGCATTGAGCAAAACTTGCCTAGCTCTTTCTACATCTTCGTTATAGGCAATCCCGATAACCAAATCGACCCGCCGAAGAGGAAAACGTGACAGGTTAGTGAAGGTAGTCTTAATAAGTGTTTCGTTAGGAACTCGGATCATCACATTGTCAAAAGTTCTCAATTTAATTGAGATAAGATCAATAGAAATGACTTCACCTGTAAATTCATTCAGCTTTAGAACATCACCTATTTCAAACGGTTTCTCTGCAATCAAAAACAACCCACTAATCAAATTTGATGCTGAGGTTTGAGATGCAAAGCCCACCGCCACAGATAACACACCCGCTGCTCCTAAGAGCACACTCATACTGAATCCAAGTTGCTTTAAACCCGATAGGAAAAAGATTAGAAATAGTATGTAAAAAATCAGCATGCTGCCGAGCAGTCGATGATGTGTGCTTAGCTTTTTTTCTGTCACACCCCGAAAAAAACGTGAAGCCAGCTTGCCTATAACAAACCCGCAAGCAATCAATAATCCAGCACGCAACCATTCAGCTATACCGACTAATGCAATAACATCTGTCATCTATTACCCCATAATCAAGTTCATTGCCGTACGAAACCGACTGGTTTTATTTGCTGTACGAGCTTTAGCAATGATCGTAACGTCACCAAGCTCTTCTGGTGGCCTTTGAGCGGATACCACCGTTGTATCACCAGTATCTGGATTTATTCGATAACGTACTGATTCTGTCCAATACCCGCTGTTTGCAGTGTAATAAAGCCCTAAGATGTTTAATGGGAGCGAAAGCCTATCTATTGTTAGTAATTTATCCCCATCATTAATCAACTCTAGGGCGGTTAAGGCACGGTGCTTATAGTGTTTAACTTCAGAAAATATCGAAGGTGCTGAAGTCTTAGTGCTATAACAAAGACTACCTTCAGTTGTATTTGTACCCACCCAACTTAACCGCGGAACGACTGTCGGATATTCAACTAAAACCTTTCCATCGCCAGATTTAAATTGCAGCCACAGCGGAGTACTTACATATAAAACAAGCCTAGATTTAGGCTCAATTTTCACCTCTGCCGCAGGGTTAACCTGATAGGGTTTATCTGCTAGCTGTAAACTTACTAAAGGCGTATCAGCATCCTCCCTAAGGTAAATTTTTTCTTTTACTTCCATACCATTTGGTAAAGCATTTATCAGCTTTAAAGGCTGCTTCATTGGAGGCTCTATTGCTCCCTGATAAGCGTTAGTGGACCAATAAGCATCACCTTTTTTCATTATGAAAAAAAACAGATCACCTAACTGAATTTCGTACCAATAATGATCAAGTAATGCACCTAAATTGATATCGTGGAAGCATGCCATTATTTACTTCCCTCACATACCAAATCATTTAGCTCTTTCTCTTTTAAGTACACAACGATCGAAGCGATTCTCAATGCGCCAATCACAAACAAGAAAGCCGATAGAGCGTATAGCATTTCAGGTTCTAGGTTATGCTTGAACAAGCCAATTAATAGCTCCCTAATAATAAAGATGATCGCCGCATCCAAAATAAAAGTAAGTCTCAAACGATGAGAATGGAAATACTCAATTAAAGAGCGAGAGAGCTCGACAAGAACATAAATCGTCAGCACATCAGAAATAAAATCAATGTAGTGCCCTGAAATACCCTTAAATTCGAGCAAGCCTGAAATGGATAATACGAGCTGCACCACACCGATCACGATGGCGATAATTATCATTACAATTACAGAGCCAAATGCGACATTGACCACCTTGTCAAAAGCATCTTTAAGCTGAACGAACACTTTTAATCCTCTTTTAATCTGTTTCTGTGATTTCATAAATCAGTTTGAATGGCTTTTTCTGCCTCTTTTCCAAATAAAACGCTAACCCTGTTGGCTTGTTTTCATGGTCTTTAAGCAGTTCATATCTTTTCATTTCAGTGGGCTCAATACCTGCTCCATCCAGCAATATCAATTAACTCATCATCAACTCCTCAAATCAGGAGTAATGTTCCTAATCCCAAGAAAGTCACAAACCCAAAGACGTCAGTGACAGTAGTTAATAAAACAGCTCCAGAAAGAGCTGGATCAATACCTAACCGATTTAGCAACAAAGGCAAATACACACCTGAAACTGCAGCAGCCTGAATATTGGCAAATACAGCAAACGCAATCACAAACCCTATCTCTATACTGCTAAACCAATAAAAAGCGACTATCCCTATTACTACTGCCCAGCCAATGCCATTAATCATGGCAATTCCCAATTCTTGCCGACAAAGAGCTAAGGCATTACTCAACGTAACCTGCCCTAGGGCTAAGCCTCTCATGATCAACGCTAATGTCTGGCTACCCGCAATTCCCCCCATAGAAGCAACGACCGGCATCAATACTGCCAGTGCCACTACTTGGCTAAGAACATTCTCAAATAATCCAATTGTCCAAGAAGCTAAAAAGGCTGTGAGCAGATTAATGCCTAACCAGATAGCTCTGTTACGAGCGCCTTTCATAACAGGTATAAATAGATCTTCTGATTCAGCCATACCTGCTTTAGCCATTAATAAGCTTTCATAGTGCTCGCGGAGTAACCAAAGTGCTGTTGGATGAGTAATGCGGCCTATTAGCCTTCCATCATCATCGATGACCGGTAAGTTCTTTACCTCAGCATTTTCTAGTTCATCAATGGAATCTAAATATTGAGAAGAAGCCGCTATCGTTGGCACCGTAGTGTCAATTAAGCCTCTGACCATACGAAGATCACTCTTATCACAAAGCACATCTTTCACTTTCACTGTGCCCCGATAAACATTATTTTTATCGAGTAGATAAATATGATCTAGCGTGTTCTGCTTACCTCGTTTAATCGCTCTGATTGCATCTTTTACTGTTGCATTAACAGCCAGCGTTAAAATTTTGTGGTCGACAAAACGTCCAATTTGATTTGCATCGTATTGATTCGCACTTTCGAACCATCGTTTTTGCCTAACATCAAGATAACCAAGTGCCTTTTCCAACAGCTCTTCTGGCAATTGAGTAGCAAGATCAATCAAGCTCTCAGCGTCCAAAGTTTGTAATAGCTGTTCAGTTGCAAGCTCATCCAAAGTAGCCAAAATAGGCTCTCTGGCTTGAGCTCGCATTTCGATAAGAACTGGAGTTTTTAACTCGGATGGAACTTGCTGCCAACGCACAAGTCGCTCTTCAATAGGCAAAGCTTCAAGCAATAGGCTCAGCTCAGCGGTATCCAGCGACTCGATTGCCCCATCGAAGACAATTTCATTCGGGTGCTCTTTATCGTTGAGCTTTGCTATAAACTGTTGAAGCTCTTCTGTTTTAACTACTTCTTCCATGGCATTACCCTTAAAAAGCCTTCTTTTAAAACTAGCTCAAAAAAAAGGCTGTACCCAAAACAGTCAATTAGGTACAGCCAATATCAGAAAAACACTTACTGTTTATCCGATGAAGCACTTATTACTCCATGAAAGAACGTTACATTCTTTCCTCCAACAAAACGGACTGACCAAGTCTCTTTTTGTTAAAGCTTACGGCATTAAATGCAGCTGTAACTTTGCTCTGATACCTTTGCCATACTCGCTCATGAATGGTTTCAGCTTGTTTCTTACCAGAACAAAAAGCGACAAACTCTCTTTCAGTCTCACCTTTTGGTTTTCTTAAACCAGTAGCAAGTTCTTGGTAGGCAATACCTTTCAACTCAAGCACACGTGCCTGTTCAATCGTAAACTCTCCACTTTTTAAGAAACCATATGGAAAGTGCACTTTGTCTTCGAAACGCTTATCTGTACGGAAGCAATCATGAAACTTAGTTTCGAGTTCCATCACCAACCCCTTAACTATGTCTATTTTCTGCAAGTATTAATGCAGAATCATTTAAGGTAAAACGATGTTTTTTTATCGTTGTTAATCGAAAATACTTATCGCTAAATCAACGTATCAGAAGTCGTAGTTCCCATAACTCCAGTCACTATTTTCACGTAAACTTTTCTTAGCTAAGCGCTCTTCGATATCTCTCCAACGAGTCTTCCTTTTATTACGCTTATTCTCTTCTTGGGCCTGATCCCAATCTTCATCATGTTTTCTATGCCTAAATGTTTTCCTGAATGGGGAACCGCCTTCATCAGGTTCATATTCATAATCTTCATCAAAAAAGTCTTTCTTATTCATGTCATCTTTCTCGAAAAAGGGCAGCACCCCTTACCGAAAGGTGCTGCCAAAGGAGCCTATGCAATGCCTCGTAAGTCACCGCATAAGTTATCCATTAAGCAAACAGGAGCTGTAGGCTTAATAGAGGAAACAAGGTAATTCAAAATATCTGAGACAAATTCAGGTTTCGCTAGGTATTCCGGCACAAACTGAGGCTTAGCAATAAGCTCTCTTTCAATAAGTTCGTTAATGATGCCGAGGTAAGCAAACCCCGTTTTACCAACATATAAGCTACTGATATCACAATCCTTATAAAGCCTTAGGGCCTCACTAACTCCTCTGAGGTACAAATAATCCTTAGTGAAACCACCGCTACGATGAACTCGGACAGATAACTTAAATGCATCATCTGTTGGCATTTTCATCTCTTCGTGTAAGTAACTATAGGTATGACGAAAATCGCCATACTTAAGCATCTCCTTCACAGCGATAACTCTGAGCGCTAGCCCCTGCAATCGTGTTAAACACATGTTTCCACTATGGAATTCGTTAAGGATTGCTAACCCTTCTTGAGTCATCGTGTTACCAGGTAGACCCAATGAAAAAACTTTTAAAGGCTGAGATGCAGCATTTAAAGTAGTCGCCATATGCACGCCTAATTCATGGTGCGCTAATGCGTTTACTTCAGTTTCGGTCAATAACGCGTCCTTATTCACGAACAAGGTACGCTTTGCACCGGAAACCATTGCGGAAGCTACTATTTTTGAGGAAAGCTCAACTTTGCACTTCATGCCCCAATCAGAAGCCTTCAAACGGAAGTACTCCACAGCCTCAGCTGCACCTATACGCTTATCAGTTTCCGGATCATATTTAGCCGCGTGTAAAAGGAATTGAGCATTAGCCTCATCTTCTAAACTTGGTTCGCCGTAATATCTCAATGAGCTGTAAACAAACTGGGGACTACCCGCATTTACCAATAAATCGATCTTGCTAGATAAACCATCGATCACTTGGCAATACATCTTCTGAATACCAACGTCCCGAATTTTATCTACTGGTAAACGATAGAGTTTTTCTCGAAACTCATAAGGATTAATAGCCAGAGGTTTATATCTAAACTCAGGTTGATAATTACCTTTCTTAGCTAAAAACTTACGTTTTTCCTGCGCAATATTGACCGGATTAATGTAATTGAGGGTCTCCATACCCTTCGCTAATTTAGCCAGTTCTTTATCCACTTTGATAATTGCTGGATCCAATTTGGACGACAGCATATCTAAGCGGCGCAACCTCGGTTTTTTAGAATGCGCTCTTGCAAAATAAGCCCCGATATCAGTCAACACATGTTTAAAGCCGGACTTTAATTCATCCAAAACAATTGGATATTTTTCTCCAGATAGTTCATCCATAAAAACCTTTTTGACTTCACAAGGAATGACTAAGGTATTTTCGTATCGACTGTTAATGTGAGAAATAAGATAGCCACGCCCATAGAAAACATCGTCCAATCTTGCCGTCACAGTATCATTTGATAACTCAAGCTTACTCATTGAAGAGCGGAACTTATCAAGTACGCGTCCCCAACGATCAATATCAATTTGCTCAGTCCCAACGTTAAAAGTAGGAGTATCCCTTTCAATTCGTTTGTAATTGTAGGAGTGCACGTCAAATACAATACAAGCACCAAAAAGCTCTTCTACTTTTGCGACCAACGCATCTAATACGCGGTAAAAAGTTTTGTGTTTCTCAATACTTTTTCGCCTCAAGCTATTTGGCAGATTTTTAACCCAAACATCTTTTCCCCAAGCCTTGGTATAGATGCACCTTGCCAAGGGCCTATTAAGGTCGTACTCATATCTAGAATCTTTACCAATTAATGTAATGGGCATAGATTCAATCAACTCGCCAGTGTAAGGGTCTTCTTCATACAGCCTTTGTTCGTCAGATAATGCACAAAATGACACCAACTCTTGGCTAAAATTATGGCCGTCATGAACAGCAGCACAAACGGCTGGGGTATATGCCTCAACTTTCAAAGTAAAGGCTCCATCTTGATGCTCACATTCGAAGAAAGCACCTTCAGAGATTAATTTTAAAATCTCTTTTTCAGACAGTTTCTGCATCATCTATTACCTTTCTGAAAGCGCTCTTACGCTCCAAAACAAGCTCTTTAGCTGAGACAACATTCTCGATAAAGTCGATAACTTTGCATTGTAGTTTCACTCTATTAAGCCGATTGATACGGGTGATACCGCCCGGGCTAAGTACGTTCACCTCGATCAACTTTCCATTAATCACATCGAGCCCAACAAAATAGAGCCCATCACGAACCAATTGCGGCCCTATAGCGCGACAAAGCTCTTTCTCTTCCTTAGTAAGATGGTGCTTAACCTCTTTACCACCTGCGTGGATATTGGAACGGACATCATCTCCAGCAGGGACGCGACGCATAGCGCCTATAGGCTCACCATTCAACATAAGAATGCGCACATCACCTTGATCAGCACCTGTCACATACTCTTGTAAAATGACATAGTTGCTCGAATCACCTGACCCTATATAGAAATCCAATAACGATCTGAAGTTCTGTCTGGCATTTTTCTCAATGACGATAACGCCCTGACCACCAAACCCATTTAGAGGCTTCATAATCATTTTTTCAGTCGGCGAATCCTTTAACACTTGTTCTAGATATTCACGATTTTTTGATACATGAGTCGCAGGTACAAATCGGCTTGCATCACCACTAAATGAAGCTGGATAAAGTTTATTGTTTGCAACGCGCAGACCATCAATATCATTCATAATGAACACATCGTTTCGAACCGAATCTAAAAAGTTCAGCGCAACTGTATCCAGAGGTGGATTAGCACGCATAATGATCACGTCAAAACCAGCTAACGGCAGTTTGCACCGTTTAAATTCAGCCTTACGATAAAAAGACGGTATGTTGCTGCTCAGCTTTGTATCGCGCTTCAAAACATTACAAAAAGCATGCGCCTCACTATCCCTGACAGTCAGACTATTTGGTGTAGTCAGAGCGACTGTATGACCTCTAGAAGCAGCCTCATGGATCATCCTTAAAGTGGTGTCACTTTCAGGTGAAATTCGTTCCCATGGATACATCAAAAAGCAAATTTTCATTTCTACACCAAATATCGATTTAAAATTTTAATCAGTTAAAAAAGATCAAAAAAAAGCAGCCCATGTAAAAGAAAACTCTCGTTCATAGGCTGCTTTTGTCTTCAGTTATTTAAAATCTAACTACAAACCAGCAGCCTTAGAGACATAATGGAACCACGTTCGCTCATGAATATTTGAAGGTAGTTTTCCCCCCTTACAAAAATCCACAAACTGCCTTTCAATAAGCACAACCGGTTCCCTATGCCCTTTAGCGAAAGCAGAATACGCGTGACCATGTTTTTCTAGCAATGCCGCCTCTTCTGCGGAAAAGGCATCACTTTTACAGAACCCATCTGGATAATTTTCATGATCACTGAAACTACTTTCAGTCAAAAACGCTACTTGAAACATTGTTAGACCCAAACACCCTTTAAAGGAGCCAAATTGGCTTCTTAACCTTCAGTTGCAATTATTGATGCAGTGTTATTAACTGTAAAACGATGTTTTTTTATCATTTCAATCGATTTTTTTTATGGAAGAATTATGGATATAGGTTTGCTTAGAACGTTCCTAGAGGTTTCCAAAACAAGGCACTTTGGGAAAGCAGCAGAAAACTTATACCTAACGCAGTCAGCTGTCAGCTTTCGGATACGCCAGTTAGAAGAGTTAGTTGGGTTACCTTTATTTTCTAGACAACGAAATAACATCATGCTGACGAGTGCGGGGGAACGGCTAATTCCTCATGCAGAGAACATTCTAGCTTCGTGGCAGATTGCACTTCAGGATGTAGGTCTTCCGGAACAGCAAGAGATGCATCTATCCCTAGGCGGCATTTCCAATTTATGGGGAACCTTTCTTCAATCCACTCTACCCAAATTGGCCGAAGCTTTTCCTCAGATATCTATAAGAACGGAAATCAACTCTCATTTAGAGCTAACTAGAGCATTAATCGCTGGAAGGCTAGATATGGCTGTAGTGCTGGATCCTCCTAATTTGGCCGAGCTTAAGACCAATAAAATTGGTCAAATTGAGCTTGCTTTAGTGACTAATAAAAAGGGGGCTAAATTCAGCGATATTTATGATGTAGGTTATGTATTTGTTGATTGGGGCACTGCATTCAATATGAAGCATGCAAAGCTATTTAAAAAACCAGTAGCACCTGTGCTTCATACCGAACAAAGCCAAATTGCATTAGAATTTTTATTAACTAACGGAGGAGCTGCTTTCTTGCCGATGAGCCAATTAGAAAGCTATCTTCAAGAAGGACAATTGCATTTGATAGAAGGGATTAAAACCGTGAAACGTTCTGTGTACGCCGTATATAGTAAAAATGCTCCAGAACACCTAAATATAGAACCAATCATCGAGCTACTCTATGAGGTCGAATTGAAGCCCGAAACAACTCTTCAGCCGGTAGAGTAATGAGCTTGGTACAGAACAACTTAAATCTTATCAACTAGATAGCAGTATCCGAATTACCACTTTGTACTCAGCTAGCTTAGCTTTCTCAATCGACAAATATTTCTTTTCACTACTTGTAAAGATATCAACTAGCTACTGGTCCATAATCAGGTTATGCATCCGCTTTTGGCACTTAGCAGGACTCAAACATTCCAACAAGGCCCAATAAAAAAGTATGCAGGATAAAAATAGAAGAAGCTTGGTCACATATCGGTCACACTAACAATCAAACACTCAATCACTAATGTTAATAACAATGTAACACGCTGTATTTTAAGAAGAATTTGGTAGGACTAAGCAGATTCGAACTGCTGACCTCTACCATGTCAAGGTAGAGATACAGATAAATACCTTGAAGAGGATGAAGATATAGAAGGGTTACCAATAAGCACCATCAGGTGCATTAAAAGGATAATATCTTAGTAGCACGTAAATCTAATCCCTTCATATAAACAACTCTCTGCTAATGGTTGAAACAATTCCATCACACCTTTCTAACCCAACCACACCATTATTCTTAGTTTCTTATTACTAAAAAAATTTTAGGTTAATGAATTAAAAGTGAAAAGGGATTTATTAATATGCATGTAGGCGGTCTATGCGAATACTGCCAACAATTATCTAAGATAGTCCCTCCAAAAAACCACTTATAGATGTAATGGTTGCGGATCTATTTGGTGCTAAACAACTTCACTTAATCAACTTTGGGGGATTGTTAGAATTGGAAAGTACGACCAAAACATGATCCAAGGTTGCCAATACCAAAGTAAGGTCATGTATTTCAAGAATGTATGCTGTTTCTATTGATTTCTTGCAATACCTGTAAAGCAGAAAAGCTCTGACTTTACTATAAATTAACAACTGTATTCAACGAATAACAACACGGACTGATGATCAATCATTCTATTTTTTGATGATGAATCTACTTATGTAATTTCCTTAAATGTCTTAATAGGCATGCCGTCCTTGGTAATTCTTTGAGGCTTTTAAGTATAAACCCTCGCCCCTTAACCAAGCCATCAATCTTGCTAAGTGACAAATCTTCAAAATTATCTATTTTAAGAATTTCGGAATAGATTCGATCATCTTCTAGTAACCAGTCTTTATCTGGATGAGATGGCGGCTCTTTATCAGGCAAAATCTCTTCAAGTATTGAGGGAGCATGATGATAGAGATAAAAGAAATCAGCATTTAAAACTTCTTTGATCTCTTTCCTTCTCCAACTAGGGTTGGTTTCAACTAACTCTTTAATCTTTTCAATAGCATTAGTTATCCGTTCAGAAGAAGGTACTGCAGCCTCACCAATAGCTTTCTTAACGAGCTTAACATCAACATCTGCACGAATGCGTTTTCGCTTAGTAGTCCACGATCTGGCATTAACCAACTCGAATAGGCTCTTCCCAGCGGCTGAACATAACCAAAATACAAAAAGAATATGTTTCGTCGGATGACAGCAAAAGTGTGTTTTACCCCTCAATAACGGCCCTAGAAAATTAAAATCTGCTAATCCCTTTGGGAAACCAAGCTCGCCACCAAACTCTAGTGCTGTATAAAATTCTAGAATTGCCTCTGTTAACTTGCTAATTCTTACTCTTTGGAAACGAGTCACGAGCCCCAGCCCGAGCAGTTCTTTCTTATATATGTTCCGGTAATCAAGTGGTTCAGTTTCATCACACGATTGCTGCAAGAAAGCTTTTGCGAACTTCGCTAGGCCTATTTGAAAACAAGTTGCCTCAACAGCTTGTGTATTGGAAGGCGGCAAAGGTAGCTGGCGATCGTAACCATAGTCACCACTGCTTAAGCCATGTAATAAACAATGATGATCAGAGCATGCCTCTATCCCTGGGATATGGTGGAAGGTTTTAAAGTATCCAAAACCATGTATACCCCTGCTCTCAGACACACATGAAGGACAAAACTTTAGTCCTGCGAAGAAGTGGAGCTTAGACTGAGGGAGGCCCGCCAAAATGATTGTTTGTCCCCCATTATCTTCTAACATTGATTCCTTTAGCCGTAATTCAGAATCAAGTCCACACCACCAAAATAAGGGATACAAAGTATGTTTCATAATCAGAGCCTGTGGGTTCTGATTGGTACTAGATGAAATGCACTTCAGGTGTGAAGTTAAATAAGGGTGCAAACGAACCTTCTCTATACCTATTAGCTCTTTTCGAGCTAGCCTTTCATTGAAGAAGGCCCCTGTTCGACATAGCCTAGCTAGCCAGCTGACAATAAGCTCATCATCCAAAATGTGATGTCGAGCTGGTAGGTCCATTTCAGATTTTGTCCAGACTAGTTAAAGAGTCTCTTAGCCAATAGAGAATAACGAGCCAAAAAACGGGATGACGGGTTGTTTTCTGCTTTCTTAGACCTGACAGGGTCCTCCATAAAACATCTGGCTTACTCTGACGTTCATCTCTATAAGCCCGGAATAGATGATTAAGAATTCCGTCACCCAGGTCTGATTCCATTCTCTTCGAAAGGGCTTGGAAGAAAGGTTTATCTTTATGCCTGGTTACTTCTGGCAATGCCAAAATTCTTTTAACTTCAGATTGCCACAAGGTTATCAGATCGGGGTTAGACGCAATTAGTCTATCTACTTCAATAACGAAATTGCTCCACTCAAGTAATGAATGATTTTGACTGACAGGAATAAATTCATTTTCGCCAAGGAGTTTAGCTGGCAACGCTAGGCGATCAAGCCGCTTAACACAAGGATGAGTAAGCAATATCGAGCCGTGTTTGAAGCAGTGAGTAACAGATGGAATCTGGTGTCTCCTTACCCAGTAACTAAACCCTAGCTCTTCAGTTTGTTCACGTACACACTGTTCGCAGAGGTGCCAGCTCATAGAAAAAGCATAGGTATTTTGTTCCAAATGCGCTGGAGGGGATTTTATTTTCTGACCATTGTCGACTGAGTCAACACCTAGCTTCCACAATGAATAGTTTGTCCTTTTGACTAATAAGTCTTCCCTTTCGTTCTCCTCAAGTGTTGTACGAGCGAGAATACCATCCAGAATAGCTCCATCAATTCGCTGAGCTTTAAGGTGTTGTTTAGGGAGCCCCCAATAACCTAGGCAACCATCAAATGGAAAATTACTGAATCCGACACGAATATTATGTCGAATCCAGCCACTTAACAAATGTTCACCGTTAGCAAAAGCTATGTGTGTAAGATTGGCCCTATGATTTCTCATGTTCGATCGTCTGTCCGGCTTTAACTGGTTGAGCCCTAAGTTCTAGCTTGGCCCTCACTCGATTGAGTAGAGCTTGCTCGTTTGGCTTCAATTCCGATTGTGTTTCAAACTCCTCGAGTTTTTCCACAATGGTTATCGCGGCTGCACCACTGAACTGCTCTTCATCTGCAAAGCGTTTCAGATGTTTAAGTGCTGCTTCATTTTCTCCTTTGTCGAATAACTGACTGATGCTCAATAAATCCTGGAACAAACCTATTTTCTTTTTGCGGAGTGAAGCCAAAGCTAACTTAATCAACTTAAAACGTTTGTTGTATACAGTTTTTAAACGAGAGAGCGTCAAGGTCTCCTTACCAGATCTTATTGCATCAACCTGAGCTTCTCTCCATAGAGTAAAAAGCACATAAGGGATACCACAACTGAACCTATAAAGTTCTTCATCCCATCGCATACTGTATTGGATTGGTTGTTTGATAAGCTGAAATGAGAATAAAGCTCTGACTAGGTTGTCCCAATCTTTGCCACGATTCCTCTTAGGTAGATCAGACTTCTTAAGCGTCTTCTCACTTCCCCTTTCTATACTTCCGTTCGGTAATGCTTCCTCGGTAGATTCAGCGATACGAACATAAGGCCACAATTCGAGGGGTTCTCCTCCTCGCCTTCCATGTCTAAATTTACTCTCGAAAGGCTTTAACGCCTCGACAGTACCGATCTTCACAAAAGGCACAAGCAGATCATTTGATAAGCTATCAAATAGCTGACGCATTTTATCGATGTCAGTTTTTGTTGCGACATTTATATTCTGAAATTCATCAATAAACACAACTCCAACATGATATTTGATACAAAGATCCTGTAGGAAGCTTTCCATAGCACCTATGGTTGCAGACCTCCCTAATTTTGGTTGAACCATCTCAAAGTAATTAGTTTTTTCCACTCCCTGCAAGGTATAATCAAAAGCTCTAAAGAAATTTTTTAGTAACGTAGCCCGTGTCCCATCATGTGGCATTTCGACATGTAATTGGACTATTTGAATCTCATCAAAATTTTCTCGCTGATGAACTATTACATTTGGAAACGCAACAGACATCACACTATTTTTGACAAGGCTTTTCCCCATACCGGATAAACCTGTAAAAAACATATGCTCGCACGTTGTTTGTCCATCGTATTGTGTCAGCTGATGCCTCTCTCGTAATTCCTTAACATTTATTTCTGGATCAGCAATATCATAAGTCCATCCAATAACACTTGGCTCAAGTGGATTACGAGATTCATAACCATCCTCAATCAAGTGATAAACTGCATGATAAAATTCCACAAAAGGAGATGTCGGCATCAGAATTTGATTTACTCCTTTTTTAACAGTTGAAATGCGTTCATCTTTGGCAAGCACTCCAAGTTCTGGGAATGAAGGAAAGCGAGAAAGGACCTGGCGTAACCTGCTTGGAGACATCTTTGCTGGAAGTGCACTAATCAAACAGTTTCCTTGCTTTTTACCCTGATCAGAATTTCTGTATCTTGCTTTAACTACTGTGATTTTCTGCATACTAGCTCTCTTCATCCCCATAAAAATCAGCGTACTCATCATGATCATCAAACACTTCATCAGGAATATCTATATATTGATGTGAGCTACCCAAAGGTAAATTTTGTATTTGATTTTGCTGATAAGTTTTTGAGGGCAAGTACAATTCTTCAATTGCTGTGACATACCGGTTGGCTTGACGAATACGATCAAAAATAGACTCGGTAGACCTGTTTTCTTTTATAGTAGCAATCGAGGGTAACGCGGATACAACTCGTGACGAAGTGGCTTGCTTAATAGTTTCCTCAAGAAATAGCTCAATCGATGCAAGGCTCTGCTGCTCCGCTTCATGGAGAAGAGCTTTTCCAGGTTTTGTTTGAGTTTTTCTGACTTTCACCTCTGGAAAACTCAAGCCTGAATACTGTTGATCCTTCACATCTAAAGTAGCAAGTTTGAGGCCATCATTGGTACACACAAAAATCTTATCAACAATCCCTCTGAAAAACCTACATGAGAACCTAGGTGCACTATTTCTGCTTTCCTTTCGGTCCTGCAAACCCTTTTCAAGACTCCACTGACAGTTATATCGCAAACCATAATCTAACAAGTGTAGATGGGTACGATGAACAGAGACCGTACCTTTCTCAAGCAACCTGAGATACATCTCATTCTCTGACATTTCAAGAAGCCCTCCTGGTCTATATTTTCGCCCCCAGTGATATATTTGATTTGGGATAGGATCCACATTATCTCGTGCCATTTCGCGAGTAAGCGGGTAGTCATTTAAAACATGTACAGAATTAAAATGAACCGCATAAATAGTAGCGATAATGTAGAGTTCATTAATCGTTAGACATGCATTTTTTCGCGCAACTTGCCTGGCAATATCGTGTAGACTTTTCGTTTGGTGAGCTTTGCTAAGACCTTTAAAGAAAACACTAAATACATAAAACATCACTTCTATAAGGCCTTTATCATCCCCCCTTCCCGCTCGAGTAAACTTTATAGTCATGGGAAAATCAGTAATAGGACCTTCGCTTACTCGACTGTGAAACTCAGCTCTGTCCACTAACAAGGATTGTGGTATACCTTCATGGGGCCACAAAGTAGGATCTATCGGACAATTAATTTCAGCTAAAAAACCTGTCTTATTACGTGCTGCGTTGAAGACAGCCTCTTTAACTGTGGAATAACTTGGTGGCAAAGTCGTTATGTAAATGCCTGCAATACCTTCATCAAAACCCTCTCTAATAAAATATAAGGTGCCTTTTCCTATTTTTGTTGTTCTTGTTGGATCAAATTCTGACACAAGCTCCTCGTCAAATGGGGTCTCATCAAGTTGATACAGTTCCCCAGGGGCTGAAGAGTGAGTAAAAGGGTCTCCCGTGCGACCCGCTTTACTAGCTCGGTATTCATTATGACTTCGTTTATTACGGTCATGCTTAGAAGAAGGTCCATCATCTTGCTTGCTCAACCAGTATCTTATTTGGTCTTCTGAAGGCCTTTGGTTAGCGGGAAGCCATTTAATTTTGAATTTCATCCCTGTTTGCTGAAACTCCTGTGCAGAACATTTAACCCTGCTCTCAAAATAATATTTACTCCAGCACCATCTAGTTAGCTTTGGAATAGATTTTAAAGGGTTTCGATTTCTATGTTTTTTTACTTTCTCAAAAACCTTAAAGTCAAAATCATCTAGTACCTTACCTTTGGGTATATCCTGATTAGGTGCACCTTGTTTAACTCTAATTTCTCTTTTTTTGGGAACATGATTTGCATCTTTCCCTATTGGCAACCCAAGGCAGTTTTCTCGTCCTCCATGCCTAAGCCAAGAATAAAAACAGTTATACAGATAAGACTTAGAGCGACCAGTACTCTGCACAAGTTCTCCAAACTTATTATCACCATACCCATTACGCACAACTGACTCTAAATCCTGAATTAACGGATAGATTTCAGCCAAACGGTCTTTAGCTTTTTTTACAAACCGTTCTGGCAAATCATCTTCAGCTATCATTAGCTTTGGATCTAATTCAAGATCCGCTAATAGTAATTTCTCCTCATCAATCAGACTTAACAATTCAAAATAGTTTACAGATTTGGGGAACCTGGCCGTTGTATCCAAATTAATTATAAAGACTTGTTCAAGAGCCATCTCTATATTTACGACCAGATAATCCTCATCGATTAATATACCGTTTAAGACAACCTCATCTTCATTATCTGGATTCAAGCAAATAACTTTGTGAAGTTTAAAATGGGAACTAGGATTAAAAGCTAAAGTATTCATAATTGGGAAATAATTTTAAATCACTGGCCGCCATCTCAAGTACTAGAGGAAGATTCCAGTCAAAATCCAAAAGCCCTTTCCAAATCGCGAAATAAAAGAAACTTGCAGCCGTCTGGTAAGGAATACCTGTCTGCATCGACGATGTATGTAAGGTATGAGCAACACGATCAAATTGGTTCTCAGATAACTCCCCGACAAAGTTTGAAAGCCATATTTTAAAAACGTCTACTAGCCATGGATCTAGTTTTGAATGTCTATATAGTCTCTCCAAATTCTTGCACTTCACTGTCTTAAGTTCGTCAGAAGTAACCTTCTCAAAATATATTCCATTTTTAAGGCAGTACTCTTCTTGTATTTTTAACTTTTCATTTTCCCTTTTCTTATCAAGTGCGGACTTCTCCTTTACCGCATATGCACACTTTTCCCCATCAGATCTTATACAGTAAAAATCTATTGTTTGTATCATAGGAACCCCCGTATCTCGATATATCGGGTGTTCAATATTTTCATCTTTGGCTATATTAACAGTCACATCAAGAGGCAATGCCCACTGTTCATATAGTTCAACAACATCTTGATCCCACGCCAGTAATAAATACATAAACAGTTCGTTTATCGATAGTAAATGAACCACTCTATATATATGCTTAAAATGTGCTACTTTTACCTTAATACCTGATGATTGAATATCCTCTACAAACCAGAAAGGTTTATACTCACTACCAACATATTTTTTATGCTCGTCATACCACCGCTTCTGCCTAGTAAAGGTAACCCCTTTCATTCTTTTTCCCATTCACCCTTCCTCAAATAAGAAAAATCATAGTTTTTAAAAACAGCAGTGTCGAACGAAAATATTTCAACACATGCCATTAAAATCCACACAAAAACAATAAAAAACCCAAACTAAAATAATATAAAAAGAATAATAAGACCCATAAAAAAACAGCCAAAACAATAATATAATAAATATCAAAAAGCACATAAAACACAGATATCAAGAGCCTTTAGAATTACCAATATAATATAAAAAAACCCCCAAACAATTACTAAACCGCATATAAATACAAAACAATAAAACCGGCAAATATCAAGCCAATTTAGAACATTATGAATAAAATTTAATTTGATTTATTTACGCCTCACTTCAGAAGCAAGGAGGAGATAAAGTTCAGCGGACTATCCAATAAAAAATGGCTTTATGTACCCCAAAAAGGGAGGCCTCTCTTAGAAAACAGTGCCGATCTCAAGTTTGGTGCGCTCTCTATTCTTATCTGAGCTAGGTATACACTATAAGTATCAATCGAATCCCAACAAATCTGTTTGGAATTTCGATAATGATTGAGTTCTGTAATCCTATAGCTCATTATCGAAGGGGCATTACTAGCAGACTTAGCTTCGGGTTGTCTGAGTAGTTGCCAAAAATGATTACCCGTTCTCGTTTATAGCCAAAAGAAAGCTATGCCTTACAAGGTGATCTCACCCCAAGGAAACCCAAAGGGATTACTAACCACCTGCTCAATTTGGTGGTTAAGAGTGAAATTTAAAAACAAATACTTTTCCGGCCTGTACCCCTCGTAACTCTCCTATCTCGTTGAAAATGGGATAACAATGTATTGGTTTTAATTACAATAGTATTTGTTTTAATTCCTTCAATACAGTTAAACCACCTGCCCTGCAGCAAACCCAGACGCCCAAGCCCATTGGAAGTTATGGCCGCCAAGATGGCCGGTTACATCTAAACACTCACCGATAAAGTACAAACCCGGTGCTTTTTTAGCTTCCATGGTTTTCTGATTGATCTCGTTGGTATCTATACCACCTAGCGTCACTTCCGCTGTACGGTAACCTTCGGTACCTGAAGGTTTGATTTTCCATTCCCTGAAAGCGCTATTCACTGTCTCTAGGTCTTTATTGGATTGGTTACCCATAATGCCGCTAAAGCCAAATAGCTGGCAGAGGATCTGTGCCATACGCTTACTCATCTGCTGCGCCATGATGGTAGTAATTTCCGCTTTTGGGCGCGCTTCGCGTTGCTCTTTTAGCCATGCTAGCAGATCAAACTCTGGGAACAGATCTATCTCCACTTCTCCACCCGGTTGCCAGTAGGAAGAGATCTGCAAAATAGCAGGACCACTTAAACCGCGGTGGGTAAAGAGCATACTTTCGACAAAGCTGGTTTTACCGATTGTCGCTTTTACTTTATGAGATACACCCGAGAGTTCTTTAAGAACTTCTTTCTCTTTAGGTTGCAGCGTAAACGGTACCAGTGCAGCTGTTTTAGGCAGTATTTTAAGATCAAACTGTTCAGCTATATCGTAAGCAAAGCTGGTAGCTCCACCATTGGGAATAGACAAACCACCGGTCGCAATTACAACGGATTCTGCTTTGATTGGCCCTGATGAGGTTTGCAGTAAGTAACCCTCTTCCTGCTTTTCGATACCATTGACGCTCAGCTCGGTACGGATCTCATTACCCGCCCATTCTGATTCGGTCATTAGGACGCGAAGAATCTCTTTACTGGATTCATTACAGAACAGCTGGCCGAGTGTTTTTTCGTGATATTCGACGCCGTGGCGATCAACCAGATCGATAAAGTCCTGTGCTTTGTAACGACTCAAAGCAGATTTACAAAAATGAGGATTCTGCGAAAGGAAGTTAGCGGGGCCGTTATGAATGTTAGTGAAGTTACAACGTCCACCACCCGACATTAGGATTTTACGGCCAACTTTTTTAGTGTGTTCGATGACAAGAACAGAGCGTCCGCGATAACCAGCAGTAGCGGCACACATCAGGCCTGAAGCTCCGGCTCCGATAATTACTACATCGTACTGTGTCACACGCTTTCTCCGCTGGTTTGAAAGCGCGCTATCTTACCACAAGCTATTATTTTTCAGGCTTGTTTTTATGGCTACCGTCGCAGAGTGGTTGTGTTTTTGTTTGCTTGCACATACAAAGCCACACCTCACCATCCTCTTCGGCTTCAAAGACAACAGGATCTATCCCTGTGCCTTGATGAGAACCATCACAAAACGGTTGATCACCCGAGCGACCACAAGCACACCACGCATAAGTCTGCCCCGCATCTAGGTGAATTTTGACTGGGGCATCAGCTGCCCTATGAACGGGTGAATGAGACATCGTTATGCTCCTCTACTGAATATTCCGCCGTCCTTAGCAGCATTTAGTGCTATCGCTATATTCAGTAAACGTAGAAGAGCAATTTCAATTGTTCAAATTTAGAACAATACAATTATTAATGCTGAAACGCTTGATCAAGCTGATTAAGATTATTTGATAGCCACTTTGTAAGATCAGTTTTCAGTGGTTTGATCGCTGTATCCACCAGCCATAAACCCGATTGTGGCTCGAGCTTTTTACTCTTAGGTTTGATCTGCAATGCCTCGCTACACTCCTCTTCCACTGGCAAGTAAGTGGCTTGCGCTAGCGGTTGGAGTTTAGGGTTATCGAGGCAAACAGCGACAACATCATGCTCCAGCAGTGTCTCATCTAACTTAAGAGCATAATCACTGATCTGTTTTTGCAGCGCCATTTGGTTTGAACGGATAATCGGAGCCTGACCAGGCCAGATACGCTGAAATTCACGAGCAACAATCTGACTCATTACACGCAGGTTATCAGGCGCTAACCAAAAGTACGTACTCTGTTCTGAATCTTGAGCACTTAAACTTACTTGCGCGCCGCCCGGTAGAATTTCTTGTGCTGCATCGACATTGATAACACGAACATTGGTCGCTCTTAGGTGCTTAAACAGCGCATATTCAGGCCAAATCGACTCAATTGATACCACAGCGGTCACAGGACCTTGTTTTGAAATAACCGCTCCACTTTTATGCTTTAACCAATTGTTAATACGGGACACTGGTAAACGTTTTGGTGGAAGATAAATCGCCTCAACATCCGTACCTTCAAGCAAGGCTTGGTTTATGGCATGGATGATAGGCATTGCCGACGCAACACGTGGAGTCTCTGCCTTATTGTCAGCGGCAGAATAACCGGACAACGTCAGCATTAAAGCGACCAAAATCAGCTTAATTTTCATAACAGGAACTCTAAGTAAAACTACGAATCCGATTGGTAATAACAGCCAACACAAACCCTAAACTAGCCAATAACACAATGGCGGCCCCGGATGGCACGGGTAGCTCTAGAGCCATCGGTAAAATGATACCGGCCAAACAACAGATAGTTGAAAGCAGGATATTGGTCCAGAAGAACTGTCTGATATTTCGGGTAACTAAACGCGCGGTTGTTGCTGGAATTAACAACATCGCCCCTACAAGAATGGCACCCGCAATTTTCACAGCTGCAACAGTAATCAAAGCAATTAGTACAACGAAAGCGTAATCGAACAAACGTGTGTTAATGCCATTCACTTGCGCCAGCTCTGGGTTCAGCGAAGCAAGCAAAGCCTGATTACCAAAGCAAACTGTGAGTAATAGGCAAATAGCACCAATCACCGCGAGAATAAAGAGATCCTGATCCTGCACGGTCAGTATCGAGCCGAACAATACATTCTCAAGAATATGAACATTCACCTTACGCGCCACATAAAGCAGCAAGGCTGCGCCCATTGCGATAGCCACCGCTAGGAATACACCAACAAGCGCATCATAAGGTACTTGGGTACGGCTTTTGATCCAGTGCAGCAACAAGGCAAAGATCAGACAGAAACTAAATAGCGACGCATAAGGATGCGCAGCAGGCTCGCCCAACAAGATACCAATCGCGATACCTGTTAAAGCTGCGTGCCCTACTGCCTCAGAGAAGAAAGCTAAACGCTTGATGACCACCAAACTGCCCATGCCTCCAAGGAGAGGGCCAATAATGAGCGCAGCAACCAAGGCATTGATCAAAAAACCATATTCAAAGATGCTTGGCAGCGTGCCTTGAGCCTGCATTTCAAAGGCCCAATTTCGTAGTGCTTCCATCAGGCTACTGCCTCCATCTCTCTCTTTGAAGATGAATCAAACGAAGCCCCAACGATGCCAAGATCAACCTCACTTGGAAGTCCCATATCGACTAAGCCACCGTTTATAAGCAAAACATTATCCGCATGCTCTCTAACAAAGCTCATATCATGATGAACAACCACCAAGGTTTTACCTTGCTCTCGAAGATTGAGCATCAGATCAGTAATCAATGCTTGGCCTTCAGCATCTAGACCTGTCATGGGCTCATCTAAGAACCAAAGATCTGAAGATCGGCTTAGCGCCTGCGCAAACATCAAGCGCTGCCTTTCACCGCCAGATAACTGCCCAAGCTGTAGCTCTGCTTTCCCCTGTAAACCAACGGTGTCTAATAATTCTAAAACCGTATTTCGAGTTTCCTTTTGATGACGAAAAAACACAGGCTTGCGGCTTAAACCGGCACTGAGGAAGTCTGAAATTGTCACAGGTAGAACTTGATCGAATCGAGGTTGTTGCGGGATATAGGCAGGCTTTTGCGCTTTATTCATCCAAGTGCGTTTTATTTCACCCTGATGTGGAGCTAAACCTAACATGGACTTCAACAAAGAGGTTTTACCCGCACCATTAGGACCAACAAGCAGGTGCATTTTGCCGGCACATAATAGAGCCGAGCTAGGCGATAAAATCTGATTACCTGCAATGCTGAGGCAAACATTATCCAATTTGATTGAAGGGCCCATTATGCAGCTCCTTCATCGGCTAATGCACTTTTAAGCGCCTTAACTAAAGTTTTTAAGTTGTGCTCCATCTCGCGGTAAACAAGTTCAGCATCATATTCACCGAATGTTAGATGCGAGAAATGGTACAGACCTATCCCCGTTGCTTTTTCTACCGTCTCAACATAGCGATAATCCATGTTTAGCTCGGTAAAGAGCACTTGTACTTGAGCGTCACGGATACGGTCGATTGTGCCTTTTAGCTGGCTCGCACTCGGCTCAACTCCGTGCGCAGGCTCAATCACTGTATCGATGCCGATTCCAAATTCCTGCAAAAAATAACCGTAAGCGTTATGGGTACTCGCGATGCGAATACCACTCAAATCTAAGCCATTTAGCGCTTGGGCATATTGGTTCTTAAGCTTTCTAAGCTTGCGCGCGTATTGCACCGCATTTTTCTTATAGAACTTGGCATTGTTTGGATCTAATTCACCAAGATTTTTAGCAATGGTATAGACCTGACGAATAGCCGCACTGATCGATACAAAAGTGTGAGGGTTCCACGCACCCACAGTATTTTCGGCAGCTAATAGAGGTACATCCTGATTAGCCAGAATCACCTTAATCTTTTTACGCTGCTTACCGTTTTGAGCTTCCAACGCTTCAAGAGCTCTAAACGCAAATTCATCATGACCGATGCCATTCACCACCAAGGCATCCATGGTCATTAAACGTTTAAGATCGGCTGGTTGAAGCTCATAACTATGCGGATTAAAACCGGCATCAACCAAAGGCACGATCTCCGCTCTATCCTTAACGATATTAGAAACGTAGGCGTAGTATGGGTGTAGCGTGATGCCAACCTTCAATGGCTCTGCCATCAAAGCGCTGGAAAACAAAAATAAAGAAAATGTAATTAAACGCTTAATCATGAGTGGAAGCCGTTTCCCAGTTTGTTAACTGATCGCAATTTGGAGTGTTTGTGGCTGTTTGTCGCCAATAGATCTCGGAATGATCATTGTGTATTTTCAAAACAAACTCGCGGGAGCCTTCTTTGGAAGAGCGACCGAAATAACAAACAGAATCGATAAGATCCCAAGTGTAAGCAGCAAAAGTGCCGTTGCTATCAGCAAACGGTGGTAGTTCCTGTTCGATTAACTCTGAAACAGTTGGCAGACTGCCATCATCAGAGAGAAACATAATCTCATCAGCAGCATTTCTTAAGGCCGTCAAAACAGCCTTTCCTTCGACATCAAGTTGAAGATGTTTTTGCGGCGCTAAACTCGGAGCCTGATTATTCTGCAAAACATAGCTAGCAATAGAAAGGATGATCACGATACTGCCGATCAGCCAGTAACTCTCAACACGGCCATTATCGGGCCTAACAACCTCAACAGCTCCGTCCTCTTCCAGTGCAGAGGTTTTAAAGTTCGCCATAATCAACCTCTACGGTAAACTCATGCCCTGAATCAAACTGAATATAAAACTCACCTTCAGGCTGTTTGAAGCGAACTTGAGAGAACTTATCGGCTTTTTCAGACACCAATAAGGTCTCATCGTAGTCATAGAGCTTAACTGGCTTACCCACCGCTTTAGTGCCATCACTAAAACCGACATGGCATAGGATTTCAGCCGATTCTTGCTCGCAAGTCATAACTGGGTAATGCGCAAGTGCAGATGCACTTGCACTCATTAATATCCCTATTAATCCGTATTTTGTTGCTTTAAGCATTACTCAGGTAAAACCTCAAAACTTACGAAACGGATCGCATATTGGTAATCAGCCAGATCGCTCTTGATTGGGCTTTTTAGATCAGCACCGACTAACCATGGGCCTGCTTGCTCTGGCGTGAAGATAATTTTGCCATCTTTAGCCGTTGTAACCGGAATAGCACCACGTTCGCTGCGGTACTTAGTGCCAGCAGGCGTCACTTCAACATCAACATCAGCCACTGGTTTGCCGTCTAACAGCATAGTGAACTCAACTTCTTCACCCACAACGATATCGTTTGGATGTGTATCTAGCTGGATTTCCAAGCCTTTGCCTTTAACCTCTGTGACTAGGTCTGTAGGCGCGTTATTAGTGATGTATGTTGCAGTCACCATATCGATCAATAAGGTAGAAACATCACGGGCATTTTTAGGTAGACGCTCTTTCGCTTGCACCTTGTCCGCCATCATACGTTTAGGGGTATCACGCTTACCTGACTTATAACTGGTGAAATAGTAAGGCTGACGCTTACCTTCGATCTTGTAAGTACCCGGCTGGTCAATATACATATCAAACACACTACGACGATGACCTTTAAAGTAGCTGCCTAGCCAATTACGATCTCCATCCGGTGAATAGATAACAAAATCATCCAACGGTACGCCTTTATCAAACCCGAAAACCGTATGAGACGCACTGACATCAGCGGTGATCCATTCACCCTGCCCTTCTTCTGTTGATACTGTAAATTCACTTGGCAATATCCATAAAGGATGAGCTTGAGCTACAGCTGACACACCCAAAGCACTCGCTAATAGGCAGCCTTTAATCGTGCGGCCTAGTTGTTTAATCATCATTATTTACTTTCTCCAATACTGATATTAACTGGCCCTAGCTCTGCACCGGCATCCAGTTTATAAACCTGTTGTCCCTTACCTAAGGCAATCTTCTGTTTCAGCAACGTACGATCCCCATGTTCACGAACCGCTTCTAGATACAGGGTGTATTCACCTTCAGGAAGTTCTTTACCTTGGTTATCGGTTCCATCCCATTTCAACGTGTAGCCACCAGGCGCACGGGTAGCTCCTGTCACGCCATCTACCGCTTGGCCATATCGACCCGCTTTACGCCACCAGCGACGAATATCCTTAAGCCATTTTTTATCGTCAAACCAAACACTGATAGTGCTTACCGCTTTGCGCTGGCCTTTTTGTTCTACCCACACCGCAACAAAGGGACGCTGATACTTAGAAGTTGCTATTTGCGGGATGGTTAACTCAATTTGATGTGTACCTGCTGAGATGACAGAACCACTTACCAACCCTAGACTGAGACATGCAGCGTAAATTAGTTTTTTCATTAAATTTCCTTAAGCCATCAAAAGCCAAACATAAGCCAGCGCCATTGAGCCGGTACCGATTACGCTCATCGCAAACAGTTTGTTACGCTTTTTCTTTTGAGGGATGACTAACCAAAAGCCAGTTAAAGTAAAAATCAGCATGAGCAGTGCAGAAACATCGATGAATCCACGCCAAAGCTCACCGCTGTAACGCCCCATATGAAGATCGTTTAACGTTGCAACAACACCGTAATTTTGTTGCTCAACGATGACTTCACCGGCTTCAACGTCAGCCTCTACGATGCTGTAACCACCTGGGCGTTTAATATCTATAACGAGGAGACGTTCCTCAGCTTCCCATTCGTAACTTACCTTGTTGCCATAGATGCCATGCTCAGAACTAAGCCATTTACGCAGCTGATTCGCCTGATCAAGCGGTTCTGTATCCCATATCCCCTCAACTGAAAGAGAATCTGGCATATCTACCGTTAACTGTTTCGGTGCATCAGCACTTTCAAACCAATCTCGGTGATTTAACGTTATTCCCGTTACTGTAAAAAACAGCATGATCACGAGCATGAACATGGAGGTGTAACTATGAAGCCAACGGACCAGTCGATTAGACTTAGATTTCGACTGGGATTTAGTCTGAGATTTGGACTTAGACTGAGTTTTCACGCTTGGCTGTTGTGTAAGGATCTGGTTCATTGGAAAGACAAAAGAGAATCAAAACCATTACGATAACTGATTCTCTTTGTAAGGCTTTAATATCGTTACAATCTTTACAGAAAAAGCAGTGCCCTACGGCGTAGAGCACTGCTACCTTAAATCCCTGAAGGGGGAAGGGATAGATTAGAACGTATAAGCCGCAGTTAACTTAAAGTTACGACCTGGCTCATAATCGTTTAGATGAAGATCACCAAACAACGGATGGAAAGTATCTCCGATACGAGAAGCATGGGATGTGTAGTGCTCATCAAAGATGTTTTCTACACCGAAGGTCAGATTAAGACCATCAGCCTGTTTTGGCGTCCAACGAGCAGAGATGTTATGCACATCGTAAGACGGTTTATCAAAGTGCTCTTCTTTGATTGTCACAAGTGACGTCCAGTTAACCGCCAGATCTTGTGCTGGTATATGGTAATCAAGTCCCAAAGATATGCTATCACCCACTTGGCGGCCCAATGGCTCATCCGTTACATCATTAGCTGATTCTGAGTGAGCATAGGTAAAACGAGCATCAAAGTTACCTTTACTCAAACCTAAGCTGGTTTCGAAACCTTGAATACGGTAGTCGCCAATATTCTGAAGTGCATTACTACCGTCATCAATATAATCATCAACATCTGTACGGAAGATGGTTAAAGCAAAATTCAATCGATCCAAACCAAAGCGCTGGCGATCTTCAAAGGTAATACCGATTTCTGAGTTTAAACCTGTCTCAGGTTTCAACTCGTTGTTCTCAACAGTCGATGCTGGAACAAACACCTCGGATAAATTAGGGCCCTGAAATAGCTCCGTAGCACTCGCTCTAACAGACCAAGCATCAGTCAGTGGATAAACAGCATTCAAACCAAATGTTGTTTCCGTGAATGTTTCATCAGATACCGCGGTATCTAATTTATAGCGGTTATAGCGAACACCCGGTGTTATAGCTAAACCGTTAGAAAACTCAATTTCATCTTCAATATAGGCTGCGTAAGACTTAGCTTTTTCTGTATTCACAGTCACCGTGTCATCTTGAAGTTTTGTTTTTTGACGGTAAATTTCAAAACCATAACGAACGTTATGTGTAAGACCTTCACTTGAAATAATAGATTCAGCAAGCACATTTACACCGCGATGAATAGCTTCGCCTTCGCGGAAACGATAAGAAGCAAAACCATTTAGCGCCTCATCACGCAATAAGTTCATGTCGTTTTCGTAGACAGTCGCGCGTAGATTAAGCATGTCACCTAGATCTAGCTCATAACCTAACGTCATTGTTTGACGCTCAAATTCCGTCGGATAAACATTCACACCAGTGATTGAGGAATTAGTCGCAGCCCCCATATCCGCACGAGGAGCATAATCACCCTGATCTAGATACTTGTCATAGCTAAATTCAATACGATTAGATTCATCGATATCCAGACCAATTTTCACTAGGCCATTTCCATTTTCACCATCATTACCTACGCTTTCAACACCTGCGCCATCTTCAGGATTATTTCGGTTTACTTCATTCAAATAGACAACGGCGTCTAGTTTTTCATTTAGTTGGGCATAGGCAGTAACAGAATAATTATGGTAATCATTGCTCGCATAGCCAGCACTGATACGTGCACCTACTTGCTGTCCATCGCGTAAAAGGTCTTTTGCATCTTTTGTTTCAAAAGCAATACCACCTGAAAGACCGCCGGTTAATACAGAATTGGTACCTACCTGAAGGTCAACAGCTTTCAGGATATCTGCATTGATCAGCAAGTTACCCATATGATGGTAAATGTTGTTGTTTTGCTTGGCGCCATCAATGGTAATGTCCAGATCGTAGTCTTCCATTCCACGAATATTGATTCGCTGATTGAGGGAATGAGCACCACCTATATCTACACCAGCCTGATCTCGAAGCAAATCACTTAAATGGTCTGCCTGTTTAATCTCGATATCATCGCTTAACATCGTCGAAGCATTGCTAATCTGGGTCCCCCAAACTTGCACTGTTTGACCTTCAACTGCTGATGAATCTGCCCAAGCTTGGGATGCCATACCGATGGCTAAAACCAACGGCAATTTCTTAGCGCAAATATGCGTTTTCATTGCTTTACCACTTAATCTAAATGCGAATTGGGTGCATTATCTATTAGATATACGTAAGCAATCACAACATTTACACTTCTTACAAAAATAACTACAAATTTTGAGAGGGTTTACATTAGAAATTAACGAGGGAGATTGATAATGATATCCAAACCGCCATATTGATTCAGGTTCGCCTTAATCGATCCACCTAGCATCTCTACTTGCCGTTGGCATAGGGCTAAACCTAACCCAGCCCCACCCACATCGCGACTACGGGCCTTATCGGTACGGTAAAAAGGATCAAAGATTTTTACAAGGTCATCAACAGGTACACCTGGCCCCCGATCAGAAACGCAAACCTGCACTGCACTATCCTTTTCTGTACAAGTTAGTTCGACTGGCTGATCATCTGGGCTATATTTCATCGCATTTCTTATAACATTTTCTAATGCTTGAGAAAGCGCCTGCTGAGATGTTCCTGAAACATTGAGAGTTTTAACATAGTTGCGGATTAACGTTCGACCTGAATATTCAAAAAGAGCATCATCACATATCAAATCTAGCAAAGTTGCTAAATTAAACGCTTCACTTAGCTCAACTTCTGGATCTCCATCCAACCAAGCAAGCGTTAATGCATCTTCTACCAACTGATGCATTTGATCTACTTCTCGTTGAAGCCTAGGCAAGAGTTCTTTAGATTTTTCTTGATCGTCCCTGCATATCTCAATCGCAAGGCCAATTCGAGTTAGCGGGGTCCTTAGCTCATGAGACAGATCACCTAAAAGCTGCCTCTGAGAATTAACTAAACGCTCTACCCTTGCAGCCATACTGTCAAAAGATTCAGCAACCTGAGTTAATTCATCTTTACGATTATCCGGAAGATTTGGCAGCACACGCGCTGAAAGATCGCCTGAAGCTAATTTTAAGGTGCCTTGATTTAAGGCCTCTAAAGGGCGCATTAGATACCTATAAGATATCCAGCAGAAAATCAGAATGATGAAAGAAGGAATAACAATAGTTAATAGGCTATGTACTAGATCAGTATCAACCTTGGGATACATCTCTCTTGGCAACTCAATTACAAAAGTGCCGGTTTGCTGCTCTAAAGGAATTCCAATGAGCACATTTTCCATGAATTCATGGACTGGCCAATACACGTAACGCTGAAAGCCTATTTTGCTTTGCAAAGCTTCCGGAATAGGCTGGCTAGAGATAATTGTATTATCAGCAGTCACAAGGGCCGACCAAGTATTAAAATCAGCTTCGATTTGCTGTGTCAGTTGAAGAACTGATTTAGCTCCCTCCGCTTCAAACTTTTTACCAGCCTCTGTAGCCAAGGCTTTTAATTTTTCCTGACTGCCTTGAGATATTTCAGTCATCCCAATAGTCACCTCATAGGAGAGATGATGAAGACTAGAAAAAATAAAAAGCGATACAGCTAATAAGCTAAAACTAAGCTGCCAGAATAATCTCCGGCTCATTGATAACAGTACCCTTGACCTCGGACAGTTTTAATCTTCTGCTCATCAACAAGTCCAGCCATCTTCGAACGAAGATTACTAACATGCATATCTAAACTTCGATCGTAGCGGCTAAAAGGCTTACTTAAAATTAACTGGTATAGATAAGGCTTTGTAAGAATCTCATCTTTATGAGTGATAAATGTTTTTAAAAGATCATGTTCGATAGGTGTGAGTTCGATATCACCGTGATCTGACTGCAAACACTTATTCTTTGAATCAAGTTTTATGGCGCCATCCGAGATAACGCCATCTGCTTTATCAACCTTATTAGATTTACTTCTACGAAGCAGCGCCTCAACCCGAAGTAAAAGCTCAGTCATATTGAATGGTTTTGGCAGATAATCATCTGCACCACCCTTAAACCCTTCGATACGATCTTGCTCAGCACCACAAGCAGACAGCATAACAACCGGTGTATCACGATATTTTCGTAGACGTTGAAGAACCTCCAACCCATCTAATTCAGGTAGCATCTTATCTAGCAGAATCAAATGAAAGCTCTGATTAATAGCGGTAACTAAACCCTCACGACCGGTAAAGCTCTGCACCGTGTGATAGCCCTGCTTATTTAGCAATTCAGTCACAGAATTACTAACCTCACGATCATCTTCGATCAATAGAATACGCGCTGGATTGAAATTTTTGATCCCTTCAAGGGCCTTAACCGGTGCTGATGTCATAGGTTCAACCTTTTGCCTGAAGATCCATTTCCATCTGGTCTAGATACCGAATCCAATTCGCTGCCATTTTTCCGTATTTAGCATCGCCTTCAGCAGCGGCTAAAGATATTCTCGCTTGCTCAAAACGCTTCTGATTGATTTGAGCTATACCTTGCATCAACTTAATTTGAGCCACTTTTTTAGGTTTACGCTTCAACAGATTAGAAAGCGTTTTCTCTGCTTGATTCCACTGTTTCTCTTGCAGCTGAATCTGAGCCAACTGCAATGACACTTTTTCACTTGGTGCTATACGATTTAGCTTCGAAAGTACTTTAATCGCCTTTGGCTTCTCTTGCGCGCGAATCCAAGCACTGCTTAATAGCCTTAAATTTTTGCTGCTTTGCTTAATAACGCCTTTTTGGAAACCTTTTTCGATCACTCTAGCGGCATGATACGGAATGCCCGAACGAAGCATTAACTGTGCTAATAATTGATAGTCCTTAGCTGACACTAACAACTTCCGTTCGAAACCTAAGCGCTGAGTAGCTAGTGCAGATTTACGCTCCCCGGCTTGTATCTGCAGAGACACCAACTGTCGCCACTGCTTAGGATTTGAGGAATAATGCTGAATCACAACTTGCTGCTGTTTAGCCGCCTGTTTCCATTGCTTTAGCTCAATATGCGCTGCTATTTTCAACTGATACCAGCTTTCTGGCGCAATACCTTTGTAACGAATCGCTGTAGTGATATGTGGTAACAGGGATTTCCAACGCTTCAGCTGGCTATAAGCCTGAGCCATCATCAGATGATCATTCGCTTTTACAGAAACCCCAGGGCTTGCCATCCACTGTTGAAGATTAGAAACACAGCTTTTCCAAGCTTCCTGCATACAATAGAGCTGGCCCAGAGTCCGCAATAGATTGACCTGTTGAGCATCAGGCAAGGCTTTTAACGCTTGGGTAGCTTTCAGATACTTTATTGCAGAAGAATAGCGCTCCTGCTGCAGAGCAACTTGAGCAAGATTATGCTGCACAAGCGCTTTAGCATAATCAGACTTAACCTTTTGCTCAGCAGCCAATAATTGCTGATTCGCTTGCTTCCACTGCCCCGCCTCCATTGATTTAAAGGCAGCATTGAGCTGTTTGTACTCATAAGCAGACAGCGCAGGCTTCGCCGCATGCCCCTGAAGAGCAAAGAGCAAAAAACAAACTGTAATTAATGATCTCAACATCTTTCTAAACTGTTCTATCCAGCTCTATTTACTTATCGAGTTTAAATTCCAAAACCTGACGCGCTTTAAATCGCACAGCCTGACCATCAACCGTCTTAATTTTAAACCGCCAACGCTTAATCGCTTTGATGACAGCGCTATCAAAGGTGCCTTTCGGATTGGATTCAACAACCTTAATAGTGTCTGGTTTAACTGTGCCAGCTTCAGTTACCAAAAATTCCACCGTCACACTACCTTCAATTTTGCGACGTAATGCTCTACGTGGGTAACTAGGCGGCACCTGACTAACCGCTGTTGGGTTAGTATCTAAAACTAGCTCGGGCGTCGGTACCGCTAGATTATTAAGAGAAGGTAAAAGGGCGACACTTATACCAACATCTATATTAGGGATATCAACCGCCGTCACTGGAGTGCTGGTAATCGGCACAACCTGCTGTTGAACCTGTGGCATTTCTGGCTGAGTTTCTGGAACGATCTCTTCCGGCTCTGGTGGTAATTCTCGAATACGCGCTTCTATATCACTCTCCTGTCGAACCATTAAAAAGTCCAGATCAGGTGTAAGGACACTTTCTGGTTCGACCTGTTTGCCAATTCCTGAAACCATCGCTAGCGCATAAAAAAGCAATATAGCTAATAACAGGCCTCCAGGGGCGACGACTAAAGCACGTAGCATTATTGCGAACCTGCTTGAGTAGCCACTGTGTAGTTCACATTAGCCAAACGTAGCTGATCGATCACCTTAACCAGTTGACCTGTAGTCGCTTGTTCGTCCGCCTGAATAACAACATTGATTTCAGATTGCTCGCTTTTCAGACGCTCAATCGCAGGACGCACCATGCGCACATCGACAGGCTTACGATCGACCCAAATCTCATTATTTGCAGAAATCGCAACCATAACCGCTGTTTTACTCTGACTATCACTTGTTTGTGCCGTAGGGCGATTTACATCGATGCCTGCCTCACGCACGAACGAAGTCGATACAATAAAGAAGATCAACATGATAAACACCACATCCAGCATAGGTGTCATATTGATTTCGGCATCGTCCTGCTGCTGAGTTAAATTGACTCGCTGTCTCATGCTGCAGACTCCTCATGTAACACTCGGCGCAAGCGGTTTCTTTCCGCTTCCGACCATCTAGATAAACGGTTGTAAAAAAGTAAACCTGCCACAGCGACTGCCATCCCAGTCATCGTTGGAAATGTTGCACTCGCCACACCGGCAGCCATCATGCGAGGGTTGCCTGTACCATATAGGGCAAGACTATCAAACACTTGAATCATGCCAGTCACTGTGCCCAATAAACCAATCAACGGACATAAGGTGATAAGGTTTTTAATCATCTGAAATTGGCCTTTCAAAGCTAAGTCCAGATCACAAACGGCACTCATTTTCTTAACGGGCGAGCTTTGTCCTTTCAAATAATCCAACAAAGATGCTTTCTGCTTGGGGTAAGCCCATACTCTATAACTGATCCGTTCAAGGATAAGGGTAAACATAAGAAAGCTTACCCATAGAATCAGATAGAGCACCCACCCTCCGGTTTGGAAAAACTGCCCTAAGGCAAACATCCAATCATGAAGACTAGGCCACATGAGTACTCTTCTCTTCTTTTGCAATAGACTCATCAGTTGCTAACAGGCCTAAACTTTTCTCTTGAAGCAGCTGAGTGATGCGACGGCTTCTACTCGTCAAATAGCTATGGCAGAACAGCAACGGTATAGCTACAACCAAACCCAAAACGGTTGTCATCAATGCTTGAGAGATACCACCCGCCATCAACTTAGGATCACTGGTACCAAACAAAGTGATACTCTGGAAGGTTGCGATCATACCGATAACAGTACCTAAAAGGCCTAAAAGCGGAGCAACGGCTGCAAGCAGCTTAACGATACTTTGGCCCTGCTCAATTTTTGGCACTTCTTTAAGGATCAACTCATCAACTTTCATTTCAAGCTGATCCAAACCTAGCTTGGAGCGGCTAACTGCCTGTAGAACACGACCTAGCGGGTTGTTATCCATCAATTGTGTAGGCTGAGCTAACTGCTTCCTAACCTGCAGTTCAGTTTTCGTCATACGAAGCATCTGCCAGAAAGCCACCAGCAAGCCGATCAAGCCTAAACCCATGATGATGTAACCGACTTCACCGCCTTGGTGAAGTCTCTCGACAAGCTTTGGCATACGATCCAATAGAGCAAATAACTGGCCTCGACTTGGATCGATTAAGACATCGACACCAGTACCATTTTGATAATCAACGATATCTTGTTGAGCACCCGAACTTGGTTGAGTCGTCAAAACCGACAGCTTTTGCTGCTGCAGATCCCAATGTAAGAATTGTCCGTCACGAGTAGCTGCTGCAAAGGCACCTATACGTAAAACTTCTGTATCAGCAGTTACACCTTCTCCATTCACAACAGGTACAGTAACTTGCTTGATTTCACCGGTAGCAGTCATTTCTAGCTGCAGCTGGTACCAAAGGCTTTGTAGGTCCTGAAGTTTCGGTACACGTTTAGAATCAGCGAATGACAGTTGATCTAATCGACCAGGGTTATCAGCACTGGTCATTGAATCCATCAAAACTGGCACTAGTTCGGATGCTGATTCTTTGGCGACTCCGAATACTTCACCTAGCTGGCCTGAGCGTTGCTGTAGTGCAGTTTCTAATTCAGCAAGCTGTTCATCATTCGCATCGAACTCAGCTTTTAACCGTTCCTGCTCTGCTTCAGCAGCGGCTAAACGCGCCTTACTTTTCGCAAGCAGCGCTTTTTGTTTACTTAAATCTGCATTGAACTCTGCTTCACGCTGGCGATTGATCGCCGTATCGGTATTGCTAATCTGTTTAACTTCGCTAAGCAAACCTTTAAGCGGCGCAGTTTCAGCGAATACTGGTAGCGAGCTAAGACCAAGGACTGCAGCTAAACCAAATTGTTTCAACATTATTATCGCTCCAGTTTAGGCAGTGGAAGGTTTAACAAACTTGGTACCTGCTGTTGCCGAGCGATTTGTATAGCCTTAGTAAGCTCTAGATTTTGGGAATCATTAAGTACCTGCCAAGACTGAGTAGAAGGCTGCCATAGCGCACTCTCACTTCCACTTAGAGACTGGTAGTACAGTACAGCGCGACCTAAACGCAAGAATGTAACCTGCTGGCCATTATTTGAAGCGAGTGCACCTTTATATGATTCGAATGTACGACCGTATTGAACTTCTACAGCATAGGCCTCAAGAATCTGACGATATTTTTCGGCCACACTCACATCAGCGCGAAGTAATAACGTCTCAAGTTTTTCTAAACGCTCTTTACGTTCCGACTTTAAGAAAGGTATGTCTTGCGCCACAAATTTACCTAATGTTTCAACCATCTGGTTCAACATAGGCAAAACAGCCTTATCCGTTTCTTCAATGGAGGCAATCTGCGCTTCCAAATCCACAACTTCTTTTTTCTGCGACTCAATCAGTAAAGCAACTTGCGCATTGTAAGCTTCGGTCACATCCGAAAGGCGCTCGTTGGTGAGATACTCATCAACAGCGACTTGAGTGCCCTGCTCAATATTATCGATGCGTTTTTGTGATTGTTGGCTTTGATTGTGTGTCACTACTGTTTTCTTAGTGCCAACATCCAGGTCGTTAGCCGCGAAAACAGGGGTGCCTGAAATAGCGAAAGCCAAAAGAGAATATTTAAACAGAGATTTCATGACCAGCAACTTACAGATAATAAAAATGAGAATAATTATCCGTTAGATTAACGGATTGCACAACCAGCTTTACAATACTTACAACAAAAAAGAGCGCTATTTAGCACTCTCTTCTTTAGATTGATTCAACTCACGAATCTTATCTGCCAATCTAGTTTTACGCTCCGACTGCGTCTGGCTCGAAGAGCCATCATCAGCTTGGCGTTGTTTTTCATAGACTGACTGATTCTTTTTCTTTTCCTGCTTAGCTTTGCGTCGTCTGCTGTCGTAGCTATCAGGATCTGCCAAACGCTCGTTACGTGTTGGGCCTTCATTAGGAATAAAGCCTTTTGCTTTTCGGCTTTTCTTTAAACGTGCCATTACTTACTACCTTCTTTTTCAGCAGTTTCTGCTTCTAATCGTTCTTGCTCTAATCTTTCCTGTTCAGCGATACGGCGTTTTTCTTCCCATTCGCAAACAGTTTCAAAACTTAATTTACCCAACTTACCTGAGCGTATTTCATTTAACAGCAAGGTTGAGGCTTTATTACGATCGACAATACCACCCGGACGCAAGCAACCTCTACGACGGCCAATTTCGTCTAAAACACCTTCGGCAAGTTCAGGCATCTCTTTGAATTTAAAACGCTCTACCAACCGGTCTGGATAATCATCCCGCATAAAACCTGCGGCAAAAATAGCCACGTCTTCATGCTCAATTGCTGTATCTTTGATCGCTCCACTCGCCGCTAATCGATAGCCAGAATCTACATCTTCAATTTTAGGCCACAAAATACCTGGCGTGTCTGACAGCGCCATACCGTTACGCGTCGTAAAACGCGTTTGGCTCTTGGTAACAGCTGGCTCATTACCTACTTTCGCAATTTTCTTACCTAATAAGGCATTGATAAGCGTAGATTTACCAACGTTAGGAATCCCCATGATCATGGCACGCACTGGGCGTCCAGAATCTGAGCGAGATGGAGCCATCTGCTTACAAATCTCAGCAATTCTATTGATCAGTTTCTTTTGAGAGTGATCAAGAGATATAGCGCGGGTATCAGGAAGGCTATTAAAGTAATCAATCCATTCCTGTGTTCTTTTATCATCAGCCAAATCGCTCTTATTTAAGAGCTTTAACGCAGGCTTGCCCTTACGCAAGGTATTAACCAATGGGTTTTCGCTGGATTGTGGTAGGCGTGCATCGAGCACTTCAATAATTACATCCACCTCATCCATTACTTTAGCGATCTCTTTCCGAGCCTTATGCATGTGCCCTGGAAACCAATTAATACTCATTGGTATGTCCTGAATCCGTAAAATTGCACTATTATACTGCATGGAGAACACGAATGTTGAACTGCGACTATTGGTAGCAGATATCTTTACTGATTTAAGCCAGAATAACCGTAATATTCGTATGAAATACCGGCCCTGTAGGTGATACACTGAGGGCATACCGCTTTATCTTATTTTGCACAAGGACCACGCACCTTTATGGAATCGTCAGAAAACTCGCAAGTGCTTATGGCACGTCAACCTATTTTCGATCGCAATCAAAAGGTTGTTGCCTATGAGCTTTTGTACAGAACGGAAGACGCCCAAGGACATGCGCTGTTTGCCAATAGCGAAGCCACCAGCGAAGTACTATTAAATGCATACACCAGTATTTCTGACTCTGGTGAGTTAAAGCGCGTCCCTGCTTTTATTAACCTCACGCGAGATATTCTGGTAGAACAGAAACTACCTGAAGTTTCTAAGAAGCACATTGTTCTTGAAATTCTTGAAGACATCGAACCGGACGAAGAAGTGGTAGAAGCGGTAAGGCAGCTACACAGCGAAGGCTACCGTATCGCTATGGATGATTTTGTTTATGATCCAAAATTTGATGCACTTCTAGAACTCAGCCAGATAGTTAAAGTAGATGTGTATGAACTGAATGACGAACAGATCAAAGAACAAGTTAAACAACTTCGTCGTCATAAAGTAACTCTACTTGCAGAAAAGATCGAAACGCACGAACAGCTAGAAACTTGCGTTGAACTAGGCTTCAAACTGTTCCAAGGCCACTTTCTGAGTAAGCCTAAAGTCATCAAAGGCAAAAAAATTCAAGGTAGCCAAGTTGCATTGATGCAGCTTATCCAAGAATTACAAAGCCCTAAAGCGACACCAGAAAAACTAGAAGAACTGATTATTCGTGACCCCGCCCTAACCTATAAACTTCTGCGTATCGTTAACTCTGCGGGTTACAGTTTGGTTCGACAGGTAGAATCCATTGCTGAAGCAATTGTTTTACTTGGTCTAGAGCAAGTTAAGAAGTGGGCTACGCTTATTGCGATGTCATCTAATCAAGACAAACCAGAAGAGCTTTCTCGTAGTTTGTTGGTTCGTGGTCGCATGTGTGAAGAGATTGCTCAAGCTCAGAAAAAGAGCAACTATGGCAGCTACTTTATGGCAGGCATGATGTCTGGCCTTCACGCCCTTTTAGATATTGAGCGTGACACTATGCTAGAGCAAGTTCCGCTAGGCGATGATATCAAAAATGCGGTCAGCCTAGGTCAAGGTGAGATCGGTCAAGTTCTAAGAAATGTCGTGAACTATGAAAATGGTGACTGGGATCTCTTGCCAATGGACCTTGATGGCACCTTATACGATCAAGCTTACCGTGCCAGCCTAGAGTGGACCCAAGAATCTATGCAAGCAATGTACGAATAATTCCTCCCGATCCTATTAATCAGGACAGCACTCGCTGTCCTGAATTGAATTTAGCTAAATCAAACCTATCTTTCGTCTAAAAAACACTCATTCCTAAGCGTATTTAGGATTATTTACTGTGTTTCTACCGTTTTCACATTAGAATAGCCGCATTTAAAGTACAGCCTTTTAAACCATCAAAAGCAGTAATTATGCCTTTACCAGCACCTGTTAATAGAACACTGAAACATACCCGAAAAGTCGTTTGCGAAGGCTACAAAAGAGAAGACGGACTTTGGGATATCGAAGCTCATCTTATTGATACCAAAACCTTCGATATGGACCACTACGGTCATGACGGCACTTTGGTTGCAGGCGCTCCCTTGCATGGTATGGCGGTGCGAATTACTGTTGATATGGACCTGAATATATTAGATGCAGTGGCTTGTATGGATGACACTCCGTTCGAAAGCTGCAAGTCCATCTCTGATGCCTATACCCAGTTGATTGGGCTACAAATTATGCCTGGTTTTACCAAACAAACTAAAGAGCTATTCAGTGGTCGCAAAGGCTGCACTCACCTGCTTGAATTGTTAGGCCCTTTAGCAACGGCTGCTTTCCAATCGACCCATCAAGAACGGGAACAGATGGAGAATTTCTGGCAGGACGGTACCAAAAAGCCACCTATGCTCGATACCTGCCATACGCTCGCGACTAATGGCGCCATTGTGAAAGAGATCTGGCCTCATTATTATGAGGAAGATCAGCTGGATACTTTGATTCCAGCAACTAACCTCGAACACGTACAATGCTGCAATGAGCTAGAACCAGCATAAAAATAAGGCTATTTCGCATGCTAATACACCCGAACAAATCTTGTCTGCTGATCATCGATATTCAAGACAAACTTGTACCTGCAATTCACAAGAAAGAAGAGCTGGTTGAAAATACAATCTGGTTAACTGCCATCGCAAACAAACTTAACGTACCTATCTTAACCAGTGAGCAATACCCTAAAGGCTTGGGCCATACGATTCCGGAATTAGCTGAGCTAATCCCAGCCGAAGGCGTTATGGAAAAAGAGTTTTTCTCTTGTATGTCGGAACCTGCTTGTAACGAAAAGATCAATTCCATCCGCCCGAACCAAGTTATTATTGCCGGTATGGAAGCACACGTTTGTGTTCTACAAACAGCACTTCAGCTAAAACAACAAGCACGAGAAGTCTATGTAGTTGCTGACTGCGTGTCGTCACGCAGCCCTGAAGATAAAGAACTCGCGCTCGATCGTATGCGCCATGCAGGCATACACGTGGTTAGCCGTGAGATGGTTGCCTTTGAATGGATGCAAAAATCAGGAACTGATGAGTTCCGCGATATCAGCAAAAACTTCCTGCGCTAATATTCAGCCCTGTCATCTATAGATGGCAGGGCTTAGTCTCCCCGCAATTCTCCAGCGAACAGCATATAAAGCTAACAATATTTAAGCCTCAAGCCATATACAGGTAAACCCTTATTGTCTATTCTGTCCTATAGACATAGTTTCATTTAGGAATTGTATATGACACAGCCGTTGTGGAGCCCGAGCCAAGCACAAATCGAACAATCTCAGCTATATCAGTTTATGCAAAACATAAACAAAAGCTGTTCGGTAAAGCTGGATAGCTACTCAGAGCTTCACCGCTGGTCTATAGAAAACCCTGAAAGCTTCTGGCTTAACATTTGGGAACAGTGCAATGTCATAGGCAGCATGGGGAACGCCCCATACCTATTAGATGCAGACCTAATGCCGGGTGCAAAATGGTTCCCTGAAGCCCAATTAAACTTCGCAGAAAATCTCTTAAAGTTTCGGGACAAAAACACCGCGATCATTAATTACAATGAAGTAGGTAAACGCTCAGAGATTAGCTATCAAGAACTCTACAACCAAGTTACTCAATACGCTGCGGGCCTTAAAAATTCAGGTATTACCAAGGGGGATGTGGTCGCAGGCTTCATGCCTAATATCACTGAAACCGTTATAGCGATGCTAGCCACGACATCGCTTGGTGCCATTTGGACCTCATGCTCCCCTGATTTTGGCGTGCAAGGGGTGATCGATCGCTTTGGTCAGGTAAAACCTAAAGTGATCTTTACGACCCAGTCCTATCTCTACAATGGCAAACGTATTGACTGTTTAGATAAAATTTCAGGTATAGCCTCGCGTTTAAGTGACACCACGGCATTCGTATTTGTGCCTTACCTAGATGAACCAACACCTGAGCTCAGCCAGATGAAGAACGCCTCCGTACTCAGCGACTTTATAGATAGTAACGCATCCGATTTACACTGTACGTCAGTTGAGTTCTCTGCCCCCCTATTCGTTATGTACTCATCTGGTACCACAGGCACGCCTAAATGCATTGTGCATAGCGTAGGAGGCACGCTCCTTCAGCACCTCAAAGAACACCAACTACACACAGATATAAGTCGGGATGATAATCTCTTCTACTTCACAACCTGCGGCTGGATGATGTGGAATTGGCTTGTGAGTGGCTTAGCGAGCGGCTGCACCATTACATTGTATGATGGCTCACCGTTTGCCCCCTCCCCCTCTGTTTTATGGGAGATGGCAGATAAAGAAAAGATTTCTGTGTTTGGCACCAGTGCTAAATATATTGCCGCCCTAGAAAAAGCAGATATCTCACCACAAAAACAGTTCAACCTTTCGGGATTACGCGCGATTCTATCAACGGGCTCTCCGCTAGCGCACGAAAGCTTTGATTATGTTTATCGGGAAATAAAAACTGATCTTTTGCTGGCTTCGATATCGGGCGGTACCGATATCATCTCCTGCTTTGCTCTTGGCTGTCCAATACGCCCAGTTTATAAGGGTGAGCTGCAATGTTTAGGCCTTGGCATGGATGTCGCCATTTTTGATGAAAGCGGCGTAGAGATTACCCAGAAAAAAGGGGAACTAGTCTGCAAATCCCCGTTCCCTTCTATGCCTATCTACTTCTGGGATGATGCTTATCAAGCTAAATACCAAACCGCCTACTTCAGCCAATTTAAGAACCGCTGGGCCCATGGGGATTATGGAGAAATAACTGAACACGGCGGAATGATTATTCATGGCCGGTCGGATGCAGTACTCAATCCAGGTGGTGTAAGAATTGGTACCGCTGAGATATATCGCCAAGTTGAACGAGTTGATGGTGTAATTGAGTCTTTATGCGTAGGTCAACCATGGGATAACGATACACGCGTGATCCTCTTTGTGGTTATGTCCGAGGACACTCAGCTAGATGATAGTCTACGCAATACAATTAAGCAGACAATCCGCCAACACACCACGCCAAGGCATGTGCCGGCCAAGATAATCCAAGTACCTGAAATCCCTAGAACGATCAGCGGAAAGATTGTCGAACTGGCTGTAAGAAAAGTAATTTTAGGTGAAACAGTGACAAATAAAGATGCGCTAGCCAATCCGGATGCATTAGATTATTTCGCTAACTTACCGGAGCTAGCCAGCTAGCTCCGGCGGTGAAGTCTTTTTTATAGCAATATTATTGCGGGCTAAGTTTATTGATTTCGTAAATCGCATCATCATGCTTCATAGGGGTCAGAAATAGCTGGTACTTAGTTTTTTCTAGCAACCCCATCGTGTTAGGGTCGTATCTCACCTGAAACTTAAGATACTTCTGCTCGGTATGATGAACTGAGAATTTACGTTTCAAATCTCGCTCTTCCCACTTCGCTTTATCTGTCAGCCCGGTGAATAGAATTTCGTGCATACCGGGCTTAAGCTCAACAACAATATATTTCTCTAACTTCAAAACACCAAGGCTTTTGCCATCAATAAATACTTCGGGGTACTTCCATCCTAGAGGCTGCTTACCTGGATTAGGCGCTTCAGGTCGATAGATATAAACAACTGCATTGTTCTCTACTTCAGGTTTAATATAACTAAAACCATAGTTTGTTCCGCAGCCACTGAGCACTATTGCCATAATAACGAGCAATACCTTATGCATCTGCTTACTCCTTGATCTTCGTTAACTCTTTTTCCAATTGAGAGATAATTGACTGAGCTCGAACTTTATTAACACCGAAATCTGAATAGCCAACTCTCGATGCCGAGCGAAAGTGCACCAGACGCTCATCCATATCGATTCTAACCTCAAAGTCGTCTACAAACCCAAGTATACGGCTACTAAACTCAGCAGCGATATATCGGTTTTCCTTGATAATGCTCTTAACCACACCACCAGAACTTTCAATAACCTTGGCAAGAACAGTTATAGCAGCATCTGAATCCTGAACAGAGATAGGCAATTCAAAAGGCTCTATGTAATGAGCTTTATCCGAAAATTCGGTACATACGCAATTTGGCTTGCCACTGCATTTAGTTAAACGACTATCAACAACACCTGCCGGCTCACCTGTTCTTGACTTAAAGGCCTTAAATCCAAACAAGATGAAAACAGCAACGATTAAGAGCGAGATTACAGCAATGATCACTTTCAGCATAAAACCTGCATCCAAGGAGTAAACAAAATAGATACAAAAAAGTGCCGCTTAACGGCACTTTTAAAGTCTATAAGTTACAAGCTAAAAGCTTGTATTAGTCTTCGCGACTTGTAACTTCTAGGAGGTGGAAACCAAATTGAGTTTTAAGCGGCCCTTGAACAACGCCTACTTCACCAGTAAATACCGCTGTATCGAACTCTGGAACCATCTGACCACGACCAAAAGAGCCTAAGTCGCCACCTTGAGCACCAGATGGGCAAGTTGAATTATCTTGCGCAGCTTTAGCGAAATCCAAACCACCTTCGATTTCTGCTTTTAGTTCGTTACAACGTGCTTCTGAATCTACAAGGATATGTCGAGCTGTAGCGCGTGCCATTTATATTCTCCTAAATCTAACAATCAAATTTGGTGCAGAAATTACCAAGCACCTAACAATATCGCAACACTAACTCGCCCTATTGTTGAGATCCACTAGAATCGAGCATTCCTGCAATATTTTTCTTATCGGAGAAGCCATAACTCACTCTAGCCATAGCTAAGACCTGCGCATCTGGAGGAGAGGGCTCTAAGTAACCATTCTGATAACACCAACCTACATAAATTGCAGCTCGGGCAACCTGACCATAAATAAGACTCTCATTGAAGTAATTACAGGCATCGACGAAATTGTTCTTTGCTAAATTGATCTGACCCATAGGAAAACTTGCAAACGTATCTCCCTGCTCCCTTCTCTGAGCATAGGTATCAACCACCTTTCTGGAAAAGTAGTTGCTGATGTTGTCATTAAGTTGATTACAGAAATGTCGTTTAGATGCCTCAGTTGCATCTTCACACAAGATCGGTAAGTGACCCGCAACACCTGATAACATCCTTGGATAGTAATCATCTCTTTTCAGTGCCGCCCTGCGATCTTGCTCAAAGATATATCCAATAGAAATCAAGCGCCCTAAGGCATCATCCGGCTCGAAGTGGTCAGCTTTAACTTTTGCCGCCCAATCGTCTGCTAAACGCTCATTATCCTCTCTTACATATTGCGACGCGCGATAACCATAAAAAGCATGCTCTGCATGATGACCCATCTCGTGTAGTAACACATCAACAATCACACTTTCCAGTAGACGCTCATGCTCTGCCTGAATCTGTTCTCTTTGTTCTGGCGAGGCACTTAGCCAATCAGCAGGCGATTTTGGCAGAGGACCAACAAAGGATGGATGATGACGCCAGAAATAATCACTAAAGTACTCTTCGACTAGCTCGGGCCGATTCATGGATTGGGAGAGCAAATAGGCTTCTATATAAGAGGATAGGCCTTTTAGGAATCGATCATTAATAATGATCAGAGGGGGTGTATCATCGATAGCCAACGCCATACCCGCAGCACGAAGGTTTTCGACGACGGAAATTTCAACCGGGGCTAATAATCTTTGATCTTTATCCGGCAACTGCTCAAAAACAGGCGCTATTTTGGCCTGCACAATCCGCTCTATCAACGGAGAAAACTGTGCGCTCGTATTTCTCACCTCAAGCGCGCTAACTGGCGATATGAACAAGGTAAGTAAAGTGACAACGACAGTAAAATTGAGGACGAAACGCATATCGAACCTCCCTGCGGTCAACCTATAAACCGTTTAAATATGTTTCAATTTAAACGGCGATATAATCAATATAGATCATTTTTCAAACAGCAAGGTTCACTTTCTATAACATCGGATCGGCTGAAACTAAGTTTTATTTCCCCAACTATCAGTGAAAATCATATCTTCCAATTGGCTGCGCTTTTCCCATTGAGCCAATTCAAGCTCCGGTTTTTTCAGAAACTCTGAGACATAACCCACACACAAATAAGCGACAGGAACTACGCCTTCTGGAAGCTCAAGCAGCTTAGCCAATACATCCCTATCAATAATAGACACCCAGCCTACCCCTACATTTTCCGCTCTTGCAGCAAGCCAAAAGTTCTGTACCGCACAAACAGTACTGTAAAGATCCATTTCAGCCTGATGGGTCTTGCCAAGTACAACTGGCCCACCCCTTTTACGGTCACAAGTAATACAAACATTGAGAGGTGAATCAAGTATGCCTTGCAATTTTAATGCTTGATATTGAACCTGTCGCTCGCCACTAAACATTTCTGCAGCTTCATCATTAGCTTTTTGAAAAGCATTAAAAACTTGCTGACGCTTAGCCTCATCACGAATCAGAATAAAGTTCCAAGGCTGAGATAAACCTACCGATGGTGCATGATGGGCAGCATGCAGAATATTAGTCAGTACATCGTCAGGTATAGAATTCGGTAAAAACTGACCTCTCACATCCCTACGGCCGTACAACACTTGGTAAAAGTGCTCCCGCGCTAGTTCATCAATATCTAATTGAGGTGTATTTACTTCAGACATGTTTTATCCATATAAAAAAGAAAGCTGCCAGCAGTTGAGATATCAAGGAGACAGCACATAACCTTCTCGCCCTTTATACCAGCCCCATAATGAGACTGAAGCCCAAACGATTTGTAACACTAATACCGGCCAGTTTGCATCGGTATAAAGCTGCGGCAACAACATAACCGCCGCATAAGTATTTACTAGATAGTAAGACTGCTGACTTAACCGCCCTGCAGAAAATCGCCAATAACCTAAGCAATAAGCAATGGATGAACTCCAAGCTAAGATAGCCATACCTTGCCGACCATACTCAAACAGTAAGCCACCAGCTCCTGCTAAAAACATCACGCCCAGCAGTCCATATAATTGGGCATTACTGAAAGGCAGACGCGGCAATACATAGTTTTTCATCGCAGCAAAACTAACCAACGCCCAAAACGCATTAATCACGACTGCTTGCCAAGACGCTATAAGGTAAGAGGATGTAGCAACCAAAATTGCGGCAACTAAATTGGCCAGATAGTAATGATAAGTGGCTTTATTTTTAAGCAAGGAAAGCCAAGCATGAGCCAATAGATAAAGTATTGTCCCGAGCCAACCTAAAGTGACTGAAACCACTACTCTACCTCTAGATGCATGTTTCTTACGAAAAGTGATCGACCAGCATGTGGTCCATCGACTACCTTCACCTGAGAATACTTCATCATGCCATCAAACACTTTTTCAGTGGCATGCGGTTTTAAAACAACATCATGCCAAGCTAATACAGTCGCCCTACTGCCTTGAGGAATAACAAAGAACTGTTTTTCTGCTTGAGCATTCATTTCATAGCCAGTAATTAAAGGAAAGCCTTCCGCGGGTACTAATCGTACATAACCACTACCTTGAACAACTACATTAGAGGTAAGCAGCTGTTCAATCATCCCTTTTGACTTTAAACGTGCTAACGCCGCATTAAAGCGCTGAATAAATGCCCGACCTTCATCATTAGCGCTAGCCACTAGGTGAACACTGTCTTTACCGCGATGATTTTCGAGCAACTTAAATTCATGTAACAGATGAGGAAAGTGCTTATGTAACATCACTTGCGCAACCTCAATACTGGCTGGTAATAGATCAATTTCGCCCTTGGATAATGCAGTTAACGCCTGAAGATCGCTGTTATAGACCTTAGCGCTTTTCAATAAAGGCTCAATGTCAGAACCATAGCTATAGCCAGCGACTTTACCCACCTTCTGCTGACTAAAATCGATAGCTTTACCTGAATATTGCTGCCACTTAGCGTTATAAAAAAGACCATTCTCTACCGACATAAGCGGATCAGAGAACAATACCTCTTGCGTACGCTGATCTGTTTTGAAATAGGGATAACTGAGTAAAATCTGCTGTTTTTTTACCAACTTATAGCTGAAGTAATAATCCAGACTAGCTCGCTCAGCCTCCAACCCCATCTCCCAGAAGGCGAGCTGTACCACTCGGGAAACAACACCTTTCTCCTCCTTTTCACCATTAACAAACGGTTTCCAATCAGAGGTATAAACAGGCTGCGCTTGAAAAGGGCTAGCTACCGCCACATTCAAGATCAAGGCGATGACAGCAAAAGATTTAACGACGTTTCGCAACATAGTACACAACAAATAAAAGAATGATTGAGACAACACTGCTCAGTAGAAGCAGGTCAGTTTCCATATTAGCCACGCCACTCAAGAAACTAGAGGGCTGTTCATCTCTATAACCCAGCGCCGCATTTGATGTATAAGTACGGCTGTATTCAGAGATGGTGATCGCAAGATCGAACAGACTGATAAAACCAATCGCAACAAGAATTAGATCGGTGTAGAAGCTGCTTTTTTCCGAACGGGTTGCATGTATATCCTTAATTTTACTAGAGCAGACCTCAATCAGGCGCTCAGAATTCTGAACCATCTGATCATAATCCCAGCCAGCCAGAATATTCTCGAGCAGTAGCTTTTTATCTCGGGTGAGGTATTGGCAGTTCTCATGATAATCACTGATATGCATACGAGTCGTCGCACGCACCCCCGCCAATATATCTTCGGCGACATGGGTATTACTCTCTAAATAGGTATCCGAGATCGCCATATAAAGATTGGAATTACAGGCATGCTGTACTGCATAAAAGTACTGAGCTAACCCCATAGCCTCTAACTTGTAGTCTGACTTGTGACGCAGGGGCTTGTTCTTTTCATCGATTTCATCAACTAATACATAGTTAAGCCACACTAAGGAATCCATTCTATCCTGCTCAAGAATCTCTTTAGCGTGTTCTGGATGAGGTGTTTCAGCTAACCAGTTTTCAATAAGCGACTCATTTCCTTCCGTTTCAGAACGATCTAAACGCAGTAAGCGAGAGCTCCATGGCTGATCGACATTAGAACCATCGGTTTCTTTAATATCGTTAAAGCCAGAGAAATCCCCCAAAGCTTCCAGATAGTTAACCTGAATCGTTTTAGGCAGATCACGAAGCGCTGGGTAAAGCTCGTCGCGATAGTATTTTGAAATAAGATAGGTTGATTGGGCTTGGGCAAATAGCTCTAGCGTCAGTTCAGTATCTTCATCGAGGAGTTGATAGATCTCTGGAAGCAAAGCATGTCCATCAGGCTTCTGTGGGACTTTAACAATCGAGCGACAAAGAGCTGTGATTCGATCCTGATAATTGGACTCTGTCGAAAACTCAGCAATTTCTGCGTTTAAGGATTGGGCGATATCTTCGAGTGTAGCAACTGCATACTCCATCTCCATTGTGACGGTCACTACAGACAAGGTATTGCTATAAACCTTCGCTTCAAGGCTAAGCTGAGAAGTGATCGCTTTAGTGTGAGTGAATAAACACAAAGTATCTCGATCGTCAGAGCCAGTATTAGTGTATGCCTTTCCCTGATTATGATGCTGTACAGCGATGCGGTTAGATAGATCTCCGGAACCTTCAAGCGGTTTTACCAATCGCTTTTGCAGCACACCATCTAACTGCGAAAGGAACTGGCTATATTCAGCACTTCTCTCATTCACCCCCTGACGCAAATTCAAATGACTGCGGATTGGAGTCATGGTCACTAACTGCATTACTTACCCTTAATCTTTTAGATACTGAGCATTCTAAAATCAACGAGTTAGGAATAGAAGTGCGTTTACACTTTAAGCGATTACAGCGCGATAAAGCTGAAGACCAAATAACATAATTAAACAGATTAATGCGGCCCATAATGCGCGTAGAAATCGGTTACGTTTCAAATTACGAAGACCCGATACTTTTAATAACTCATAGGTCAGCTCGACCCGTAGATCAGAACTTTCCAGCGCTTTAAGGTAATGCCCTGTCGATTCGGAATGCTCACTATCAGTGAAAAAGAGTTTTAAGACTTTACTGTGCTCTTCTCCCACTTTTGGCGCCGTATTGCGCGTGGGGTATAAAACCGCACCAAATAAAATGATCGGCCCGATTACCAATCCCCAAGAGAGGATGATCGCCAATATGCTGGAGATGTAATCATCTCTTTGCGGCAACGTTGAACCGATCGTATGGATTAAGCCAGCTGTAAAAATGTAACCCACACCGACAATCTGCGCTTTAGTATCAAAGCTACGCACGTGCTCTTCTGCAGATTTTAGTGCTGTATAAAGAAACTCAAGAGAGTGCTTTTCCATCAGTTTTCCGCCTTACCAAGAATAGTAAGCAGATTAGTTGGAAATAGAGAAATAAAAAAGCCCGCTTGCGCGGGCTTTACAGAAGTTTGCGATTAAGCTGCAGTATTTACGTTCTGCGGGCTTTGTTCAATCAGAGCTGCGTGCAATGCAATGATCGCTTTCTCGTAATCATCTTCAGAAACAACACACTGCATCTCAACTTGACGAATTGACTGATGAAGCGCCATTACGTTGATATCTGCTTCAGCTAAAGCACTTACCGTACGAGCAAGAATACCTTTAACCTTCATGTGTGAACCGATAGCAGAAACGATCGCTAGATTGTGCAGACGGATCTGGCCTTCTGGGTACATCTCTTCCATTAGGCGTGTTGCACGGTTAACCATCTTACGAGAGCCACCAACATAGTAAGTGATACTGTTCGCATCAGCGTCTTTGTTGATCACGTAAAGTTTCAACTGAGCTAAAAGCTTAGAAATTTCAATATCGTACGCCGCATCACCAAGCATCTCTTGGTCAAAGATTTCGATACCAAAGACATCATTGCGACCCGCAATGATCTCCACACGAGGAGCGTTGCTGTGGTAATCCTGACAGATAACCGTACCTTCGTGCTCTGGCTCAAACGCGTTCTTGATGCGCAATTTGACACCATTACGACGCAAACCTTTCGCAGCTTTTGGATGGATAGCTTCCATACCTAAGTTAGACAGCTGATCGGCTACATCATAATTGGTCGCACCGATTGTCACTACATTGTCAGTTCCGACTAGCATTGGATCTGCGGAACTCAAGTGATATTCCTTATGGATAATCGCTTCATCAGCGCCAGTTACAGTCGCAATCGTGCTAAAAGTCATCTCGCTGTAACCACGGTCAAAAGTCTTCATTAGACCTTCTTCACAATGAGTGTAGCCCGTAGCAATCACCATCTCTTTGTCGATCTGAACGTCAGCAAACTGAGTCTTAACCATCTCTTCAAACGGCAGAGGTTGATCAAGGTGCCAACCAGTCAGGTCAACAAAGCGAGCATTGATACCTGATTTACGTAGAACCAGTACCGAGTTATATGCACTGTGCGCCTCACCAATCGATGCTAGCATCTCACGTACTTTCATCAGGTGCTCTTCCAACTGGAAGTGACCATAAGTACATAGGTGGTGCAGGCTCTTCATGCAATCACGAACGTCATTTAAACGCTCGATTACAAATGCATCAGCTGCATTTCGCTCAAATTCCATATCGACGAAAAGTTCAGCGTTGATCTCTTCCATTTTCGCCTGAACTTTACTTAGCTCATCGATCCACGCTTGTTCACTTTCAGCGTTAGCAAAACGTGCATAAACACCAGGCTCACCGGTTTTCTTGTGTTCAAGAAGATAGTTGGTAATACCGCCATAAGCTGACACAACAAAAATTCGGTTATACAGTTCCTCTGGTGTGGTGCGCTTACCCACCAAAATGGTGTCCATCAATTCCTCAAAGCGGCTCATGGAAGTGCCGCCGATTTTCTCAACTGTATGCATCTTCTTTCCGGATATTTCTGGTTCTAGCTTAGGGATTCACTCCCAAAGCAAAAAATTGGGCCCAAATTTTACATCAATATGATGGATTTGTGATCATTTAATTGCCCTCAGACAGAAAAAAGCCCCGTATTCTCGCGAATACAGGGCTTTTCTACTTAATGCAGTTCTATGTTTAGGTAAACATACCTTTAAACATGAAGAAGAACATAATCGCTAGACCGGCACCTGCAGGCAGCGTCACTACCCAAGATACAAAGATCGTACCTACGATACGCAGGTTCAATGCAGCCATACCACGTGCTAGACCTACACCCAATACAGCACCTACTAGGGTGTGAGTAGTCGAGATCGGCAAACCAGTACCCGATGCAAATACTACTGTCGTTGCAGCAGCCAGCGTCGCTGCGAAACCACGACTTGGTGTAAGCTCAGTAATGTTGTTACCTACAGTTGCGATTACCTTGTGGCCGTACATAACTAAACCAGCAACGATACCGCCACCACCAAGCAGCAAGATCCATACAGGCATTGCTGATTTCTGTGCAACTTCACCACCAGCAGATACAACACCTACAACGGCAGCTAGAGGACCTACCGCGTTCGCAACATCGTTAGAACCGTGAGCGAAAGCCATTGCACAGGCAGTGAACATCATCAAGATACCAAATAGTTTCTCTACACTAGTAAAGTGGTGTTCACGATCAGCTTCTGGATCAGGTGTGATGCGTTTTTGCATCTTCATACCGATCAACATGATGATTACAGCAATACCAATAGAGGCTAATGCGCTTTGACCCCAGCTCAGATCTAAACCAACGTGTTTAAGACCCTTAGTGAAAGTCACCATGGAAACCATGAAGCCTACTAGAAAGATATAACCTGGGATATATTTCTTAGCGTTAGCAAAAGGATTATCAGTATCGAGTATCAACTTCTGCACACTTCTAAATAAGAAGAAGGCTATCAATCCGGCGGTTACCGGCGATACTACCCAGCTTGCTACGATCTTCGATACTTTGCCCCAGTTAACCGCATCAACAGAGATACCAACTGCAGCGAAACCAACAATAGCACCTACGATAGAGTGCGTAGTAGATACAGGCCAACCAAAGTGAGTAGCAATTAGCAACCAGATACCCGCAGCTAATAGTGCAGATAACATACCAAACACCAGCAAATCAGGCGTCCCAGACAAGATCGCCGGGTCTATAATCCCCTTACGAATTGTTGCTGTTACCGCACCACCCGCAAGATAAGCCCCAAGAAATTCGAAAATAATTGCGATCATAATCGCTTGCTTCAAAGTCAATGCCTTTGAACCAACCGATGTACCCATGGCATTGGCAACATCGTTTGCACCAACACCCCAAGCCATAAAGAAGCCAAACACACATGCCATAATTACAAGGATATGGCCGTATTGAGAAATGATTTCCATCTTTACTTACCGAATGAATTAACGAGCAACTAATAGCTGTAAACGACTACCGACCTGTTGTGCGCGATCTGCCAGGTCACCGATCGAACTAATAACCTGATAGAGGAACATAACATCTACCGGTGGAAGCTCTTTTTCGATGCTAAATAGTTTTAGGCGAATAGCACGTTCGTGTTCATCCGTGTTGTGCTCTAGGGCATCCAATTTTTCTAGCATTTTTTCGATGACGTCGATCTCATGACCACCGAAACCACTGTTTACCAATTCGTCCAGTTCTTTAAGTGCAGTCAATGCTTGTTCAGAAGTCTGCAGAGCCATACGAACGTAGTCTTTCATATCTTCTTGCATCTCTGCAGGCACTTTCATTTGACGGCCTAGCATAATGCCAGCGATATCTTTCGCACGATTGGCAATTTTATCCTGCATACGCACAACTTCTAAAAGATCCGTACGAGGAACTGGAAGGAAAATACTTTTAGGCAGATTCTGGCGAATCTCTTTCTTCATTGCATCCGCTTCGCCTTCTAAAACAGCGATACGCGCTTGTACTTTATCAGCTTCTTCCCAATCGTCAGCGATCACCGCATCGAAAAATGGAATAAGTTCAACAGCACACTCTTGCGCTTTGGCAATGTGATCTTGCATTGGTTTGAACGGTGAACGTGCAAACATCTGCAAGAATGGGGTACTGGTTGCTACCATACAACGCACCTTAAAAGTCAAAAATAAAATTGAACACACCTGTGTTCAGGCGCGCGAATTATGACGGAATTATTTCCTAGAGTAATTACAGTTTTGTTACAAAACAGTAATTTTTCGGTAAAAAAACTGAAATATTTGATCTAAGGCAGACATGCGATGTACTGCGAATATGCCTTGTAAATTCGTTGCATCACAATGTATATACATAATGATAGCAGGGTTTATTTTAGATCTATTTCTTAGGTTCTTTCTTAAAAATATAAGAATCCATCCCCGACTGATTTCGATCAGATTCAAAATCCACTAAAGCTAATTCAATGCAATGATCTAAAAGCTCGTTTTCTCTTAAACAGAACCGCTTAGAAAATCCGGTACGTTCATGCTGGAGCAGATTGAACGTAGTCATTAATAATGTACCTTCAGGCTTCAATAGACTAAGCAGCTTTTCCCATAACCCATCAGTTGGTTTATATCTTGAGATAACAATTGAATCGAATAGTCCTAGATCTGACAGATCCACCGATTCCTCTTCTAGATCCAATTGAGCGGTTTCCACTTCCAAGCCCAACTTAGTCATTGCCTTAGACAAACGATCCAAACCCACTTGTGAGATATCTGTAGCTACAGGGCTAAAACCTTTTTTCGCCAAAAAGATAGAGGCAGCGCCATCTCCTGCTGCCAGATCTAAAACACGACCTGTTTTTAATACATCCCACTGGCGCTGTAGATATTCCGGTGCAATAGGTTCAGCTTCTATACCTTGGCTTTTTGCCATGTATCGCTGATCCCATTTCTCTTGAGCTTTACTCATTGAATTCCTTAAAAATAGAGGATAAACAGAAAAAGGGGCATTTATGATGGTTACTGAATTACATGAAAGCAGCGCCAATCGTTTCGTAAGGTGAAAATCCTTGTTTCAGCCAAAAACGATCAGCCTCAGGATTGCCCGGGTGCCATCCTGCCTGAACTGAAGTTACGCCTTGAGCTTTAAGCCAGCTTTTAGCTTCCGCGACTAATGCTTGCCCTATCCCTTTTCTGCGTTGATCAGGTTCTACCCATAAATTAAACAACACACTGCTATTTGGCTGAGTATAAGCGGTTTGCTGGTTCAGAATAGCTGCAATCGTCCCAAAAAGCTTATCGCCCTCAGCGATAAATATCATTGCATCATCTCGTTCAATACATTGCTCAAGAGTATGCAGAAGCTGCTTCTCAAGATATTCCGGAACAGGCAAGCCAAATGGCTTAGCATGGTGAATAGGCAGGTAAGATGTAAGTTGCTGCCACTGCTTAAGCACATCATCTATGCGGTCTAGGCCGGCCAAACAGATTTGAAAAGATTCTTTATGGGAAAGATCCATGACATATATTCCGATATTCCTTGTATACCTACTTTATCATTTTGGAATAACGATTATTAAGTTCTTTACCTTCTATATAAGACATCTGATCCGCTAACTTATACAGTTCTGCCAACCGATCTTCAGCGCTTGGGTGGCGCTTACTAAAAGCCTGCCAAAAGGCACTATCATCCTGTTGAGCATCGATCTTTTGCAATACAGCGATATAAGCCATGGGATCGTAACCAGCTCTGGCAGCGATCACCATACCCATTTTGTCCGCTTCCAACTCATCACTTCGTGCCAAACCATCACTGTAAACATCTTGGATGGTGTTTAGCAGTTTATTTTCTACAGAATGATCACCAAAAACCGTAGCCCCACTACTATCTGAAGAGTCGCTTTGACTGTCTCGCAAGAAACGCGCGATATCTGCAGCGATGCCGATTTTAGCTTCTTTCTGAATAGCACGGAGATGATGTTTTTGAACCACATGCGCAATTTCATGAGCTAGCACACCCGCAAGTTCAGCTTCGCTCTGCAACTGCTCTAGAGTCCCCGTTGTGATATAGATAAATCCACCAGGGGTAGCGAAAGCATTAAAACTATCATCTCGTATCACTGAGAAGGTCCAAGGGATATCGGTTCGTTCAGTTTGTTGTGCGAGCCACATTCCCACAGAGTTCACATAACTTTGAACATCTCGCACATTATAAATAGAGGCTTTTTGAAGCAGAACGGTACTTACTTCCTCACCTATCTCAACTTCTTCAGCCAAGCTTTTCTCAAATAGATCGGTCGATTTTTTACCAGCTTCCATTAAAGGGGTTAGATTGATGTTATTGACCTGACAGCCGCTTAAACCCATCAATAGAAAACTGGTAATAACCCCTTTGATAGCGTTTTTTTTCAATGTAAACATAAGCTACTCCACATAATTCATGCTTCGTGCTTTCAATCCCCCTGCCCGTGCAAACTTAGCAGCTACATCTGCACTGACTTTATAGCCTTTTACTTTACTAAGAGAGACACCTGATCCACTCGATATAATCCCACCTTCATCCAGCCCTCTAACGCCCGTGGTCAGCGTTGTTTTAGAGCGATACTGCATATTGCCAGCAACCTGTTGGGTACTCGGCTTACTCACATAACGAAGGTTAATCATTTTTACCCAACCGGAGTGAGTGTTACCCGTGCGTACTTCGTACCAACCTCCATTACGTCGCAGGATGTTTACAGAAGATTTTTTAGAGAGTTTCGTGACGACAGCGCTAGAAATTGAGGGGGTTTGATAGACAGAGATATCTCTGACTGTGTAAGCAGTTTGAGCGGTCGCCCAAGTGGAGCACATAAATGGTAGACCGATAATTAGTAATTTAAGGTTCATCACTCAACCTCCTTGGCTGATAGACGGTTACCAATTTTTCCCGGCCTTTAACCTTATAGTCACCAATCAGCTCGAAGTCAAAAGCATCCCCACATGCCTGTCGAGTTTCTTCAGAAACCAAAATCCTTCGACCTGTTTCTTTAGTCAGCCCTTCGATACGACTGGCTACGTTTACAGCATCACCAATGGCAGTGTAATCGTAGCGACTTTGGGTACCTATAGCCCCAACAACAACCTCGCCCGTATGGAGGCCAATACCTATATCGAAATCAAATAAACCAAACTCCCGTCTAAAACTGATCATTTGATCCACCATATCCAAAGCGGCATTCACAGCAGCAATCTCTTGACCGGGATTTTCAATAGGCTCACCCCAAAACGCCATAATGGCATCACCAATAAACTTATCGAGCGTGCCTTTATGCTGAAAAATAACTTCTACTTGGCGAGAAAAGTAGTGATTGAGTAGCTCTACAATTTCGGTAGCACTACGGTATTCAGAAAGATGTGTAAACTCACGAATATCAGTGAATAAGATAGTTACACGCGTGCTTTTTCCCGCTAAAGCTTGGTCGGTGATTCCTTGATCAAGCAAAATCTTTACAACTTTCGGGTCCAAAAAACGACCAAAAATATCAACCGTTTTTTTCATCTCCCTTTGCTGCTGTAGTAAGCGGAATGCGTAAAATGAAACCGCAACAAGTATATAAGCCACCAGCCAAGTCATGACTGGAAACCTAACCCCATTATTTATTAAAAGCAGATAGCTAAACAGTGCGTTTATGCCGATTACCCCTCCTATTCCAATGAGCGCGTAATAGAAATTAGCCACACGAACCAGCAATAGTAATAAAACACAAAAACTTACGCCCACAATCACTAACACCAGCAAAGCATCTACTGGTTGCAGAAAGCTCTGTTCCAAAAAATTATTAATAGCTGTAGCAAGGATAAAAACGCCGGGGTAAGTGCTGGTAATCGGTGTAACTTGGATATCATGTAAACCCGCAGCAGTAGAACCGATAATAATGATTTTGTCCTTAAAATAGTTAGCCTCTTTGAAATCATCACCTTGACTTAAATGGGTATACACTTCGCTATAAGAGAGCCTAGGATAAGGCTCTCCTTTGCCTTGATACCAATCGATCCAAATTGACCGTTCTTTTATTTCAAAACCATTAAGATCAACAGCAATTCGCGCTGGCATCGTCATGATTCCCCAATCGGATATAGGATGTATTGCAGCATACTTACGCCCGACACCATCTTCATCCGGATGAAAATTAATACTGCCTAAACGCCAAACGTTCGCGTCAACCGCATTAGGTAATACCAAACTTGCATGAGGGATAGACGAAACTGTATCCGGCTTTTGAATGGGAACGGTTTCTGGATATTGATCTAAACGTGGAAACAAATGATCAGAATAGGTTTGAAGATGTAAAAACGGCAGATAGACATTATTCGATGCGGCCAACACTTCGCTAAAATACAGATCACTTTCTGGATTAAAAATATCTCTATCAGCAAACAGAACATCAAAGACTACGGCTGCTGGCTTCTGTAACTGTAACAACTCCACCAGCTCAGCATGAACAGCCCTTGGCCAAGGCCAACCACCCGCAATAGGCGCAAGATTATTGAGGCTCGCGTCATCTATATCGATAACCACGATATGCTCACTTGCAATTCTTTCCTCTGCTCGCTGTTGAAGCGTCCAATCAAGCCAGTAATTCTCTAATTGCGGAAGCAGTGGTGAATGGAAATTAAAGGCAGCGAATAAGCCGAATAAAATACTCAGCACTGAGGTCGCTTTAATTTCCGAGCGTAGTTTGCTGGCCGGCATGGCTATCCCTATCTGACCTAGGTTCTTAGTACCCTAAAGAAAGTACCTTTAATACAGCATAGGCCAGAGATCGACAGACACAAAAAAGCCCCGTAAAAACAGGGCTCTTAAGATTCAGGTAGTTAGTTTAGAAAACACCTAACTCCAATTTAACCTGATCTAACCAATCAGAAAGACGTTCATCGGTTTGATCTCGCTGCCAATCTTCATCTAGAGCCAAACCGATAAAATGTTTTTTATCGGCCGTTAGTGCTTTAGATTCTTCAAATTCATAACCTTCTACAGACCAGTGACCAACAATCTCTGCGCCTTTCGCTACAATTTTGTCGTGCAGCATACCCATTGCATCGACAAACCATTCAGGATAGCCAAACTGATCACCAAGACCGATAAAGGCAGCCTGTTTACCACTAAAATCCAACTGGTCAACTTCATCCCAAACTTCCAACCAATCTTCCTGAACTTCACCATAATCCCACGTAGGTATAGCAAAAATAAGAATATCAAAGTCTTTTGCTGCAGAGAGTGAACTGTCTGCGACATCAAATAACTCTAGTTCGCCGGCATCCCAACTACCTTTAATCTTATCTGCAATATCGCCAGTATTACCTGTTGTGGTGCCGTAAAATAACGCTGCCTTCACTACCTACTCCAATACCTACACGCTAATGATAACAGTTATCATTATCCATCTAATCACGGTGTAGATGCAAGCATGGTGCATATAAAATTTTGTTCTATAAACGAAAAAGCCCAGCATATAGCTGGGCTTTAGAAACTTTAAATCCTCTATCAGGCTAAACTGAGTTCCTCATCCGCTGCCATTTCAACTGTTGCGGCGGGTCTCTGATTTCCCTTCTTATTCACGTTTTTCTGGTGAATCTTATCAAGCTGACGATCGATTTTATCAGCCATCGCATCCAGAGCAGCATATAAGTTATCAGCGGATGCTTTCGCAAAGATATCTTTACCTGCTACGTGAATTGTTGCTTCTGCGACATCCTCACGATCATTTTTTTCAATAATAACGTGAGCACTAGTAATAACTTCGTAACGTTCTTGGCTGCTGTTCAGCCATTCCTCTACTTTCTCTTTTACACTGTCAGAAACTTTAGCATTGCGGTGAGTAATTTTGATATTCATGTGCAAATCCTTAATGCCTTGTTGCCGTGAGAGCGCTGTGAATTAATATTTTTTTGCGCCCTTGTACACTTACAGTAGTACCACTCTGACAATGGATTACAAGTACTTTTTTCCCTACATGAAGAAAAATTGATAGCTAACAGACAAAACTGTTCAAACACCAAACAGTTGTTACTAGGATCTAACTATTTTACGGGAAGAAAGCGATAACAACCCCGCCGAGAAGATCAAGCACAAGCCTATTAAGCTATAGACGCCTAATACTTCATCCCATACCAACCAACCAAATAGCGCTGCAAAAACAACTGAAGCGTATGTATATGGCCCCAGCTGCCCTGCTGGTGCAAGACCATAGCCTTTACTCAATAATAACTGAGCAACGGTTGAGGTAATCGCCATCAGCAATAACCAACCCAGTTCAACTAAATTCGGCGTAACCCAATTGAGCATGGCTGGCGGAAAAGCTAAAACGGTACTAAACAAAGCGAAATAAAATACGATACGGCTGGCTGGTTCTGTATCGCTCATACGACGGATGATAACTTTTGCAAACGCACCTAACATTGCACCAAATAGCGCTATAAGGACTGCAACGTTGAGAGATCCTTGCCCGGGATTCAACACTAGAAAAACGCCCAAGAAGCCGACACATATTGCCACTTTAACCACACCTGAAATCTTTTCACCCAACCACCATAAGGCGAACAATGGAATAAAGAACGGTGCAGTTTGTTTGATCAAAGCAGCTTCTGCTAAAGGTAAATGTCCCCATGAATAATAGAGACACATCATTGCCGTCACACCGACCGTTGCGCGCGCGACATGAAACCGGAGCGAGCTCGTTTTAATCGAGGATATCCCATTTCGCAATAACCAAGGCATCAATAGAATTAACGCAAAGAGGTTACGGGCAAATACGATAATTTCTGTGGGTAGCTGATGAGTGATCTGCTTTACGACCATGCCAGAACAAACTAAAAACAGTTCAGACAAAATGATAAACAGCGCACCTTGATAAAGCGCTTGTGTGGGCATAGATGATTGAGGGTAATTAAAGAATAAATGGCTAGCGATCAAAATCCACCTTGATCGCCAGCCGAATCTTACCTTAATTAGACGTCAATTACTTCAAAGTCATTGGATAGACTATCCGCCTGTTCTTTACTGGTAACTACAGCCACACTGCCTTCTTTATCCAGAAGGTAAGTTTTAGCAACTCGCTTCAAATCATCCACTGTCACATTCAAGATGTGCGCACGGAACGCTTTGCGTTGCTCGGGTGTGCGTCCAAATAAAGAGCTGTGAAATGCTTGCTTAGCTTCACCGGCCGGCGAACCTGGCTTATCAATCGAGCTTACAACACCCAGAATCGCTTCTTCTAGTTTCTGAGCCTCATGCTCGGTCTCCAGAAGCCATTTCACTGCACCATCAAAGTCATCCAACGTTTCAGATAAACGAGGATCACGGTAAGAGAAGAAACGGAAAGCTGCATCACCAGAATCCTGACCAGCACCAGAACCATAAGCGCCACCTTTCTCACGAATGACGCGGTGTAAATAGCCATTACGTAAGAAGTCCCCCAAGATTGTAAGTGGCGCTGAATCAGGGTGATCTACCGCCACGGTAGGGAATGCTTTAGCACAGAAGCTTACCTGTGTACTGGTAACCCAAGCCTGTTTCACCTTGCTACGTAACTCTGGCAGCAAGAATCCGGCAGTAGTTTCGCTCGGAACATCCGCCCAGATGGACTCTAAGTAGCTCTGAACACTAGCCTGATACTCGTCTTCAGCCACTACAAGGTATTGACGCGGTGCAAGCTGGATCTTGCTATGCAACTCTTGTAGACGTTGTGAAAGCTGTTTAAGAGCATCTTCATTCTCTAGCTGATCATCTAGCTGCTTGTAATAGCAGATAGATTCAAGACCTTTTGTTGCATGAGATAATGATGCTGCAGGGCTCATTTTCGCAGCTGCAGCCATCATTGCGAATGCATGGCCTTGCCCTGTGATACTTTGTTCTTTCCGAGTGCGCTGTTGAGATACGACTTCACGAATACGAGGCAATTCATCAAAGCGAGCGAATTGCAGCGTCTCTTTTAACAGATCTAACAACGCCTCATGTTTCGATACTAAGGCTTTACCCGTTAATGTGAAGTAGCCTTTTACGTCTTGCTCATTGTCAGGTGCCCCTCTTACTGAAGCAAAACCATGAACGCCACCCGTCACTTCTGTTTGATACTGCTGATTTTCTTGATAAGTACGATCACCGCAACCCAATTCAGTAAGAAGATAGCTGTAAAGCGGCAGTATGTGCTGCTCATCTTCAGTTAACTGCGGAAGCTGCATAATAACCTGCTGATAAACAATACCGTTGGTACCACGGTCATAACGCGTCAAAGGCAGAGTAGAATCAACCGCCACATTTTCCGGCACTGACATTTCATCTGGCACATCGTTCAAGGTCACCTTCGGTAGGATCGATTCATCATCGACCTGCTCTTGTCGTTCCGCTAGCTCAGCAGCACGATCAATTAGCTGTTGTTTATCGTCATCCGATAAACCCGCTTTAATTTGAGCCAACTGTGCTTTCTCTGCAGCATCACGACTAGCCGCAAGTTTGTTGTCTGGGCGTAAAGTCAAACGAACACGATGAGGGTTATCTAGCAGCTCTTTAACCATGGACTGCACAAAGTCAGGCTGCTTAATCTCTTCACGCAGCTTTTCGAGCACTGGATCTAGGTTCAGAATAGCGATTGGATCGCCTTTGTTTACCGCAGCCCCGAGTGAAGACATGATCAAGCTAAGGCCATAAGGATAACCATCACCATTAATTTCACGCTGCTGCAGCTCTAATTGATGCAACTGAGCGTCCAGCATAGCTTGAGGGACACCTTCTTCAGCAACCTTCTGTAAGGTATCCAATACCAGTTTTTCAAACTCAGCAGCAGATTCTGACTCACTACCTTCGATACCGCACATGAAGCTCATTTCACGATTGGAATCTTCTAAACCGCATAACGGGGAAGGTGCACTTCCTAGATCAGTTGACTCAAGTGCGTAACGTAGCGGGGAAGCACTATTATCCAGTAACACACGTGACATCAGGTGCGCTTTAAGTTGTGCTTCTAAATCGTTGGAATGACCAAGAAGCCAAGCTAGAACATGGTGTGTTTTACCACTTAGATCCTCTTGATCAAGGTCGTACCCTTCTTCCACTCGCAATGGCGAGTGGTAGCGTTTCTCATCATGAATTTCGATAGAGGTGCCAAGCTTTTCGAAACGGCTTAGCGCTTTCTCTTCAAAGAACCCTTGAAGTTCAGTAGCAGGAATATCACCAAAGGTCATGATTACCGCATTACTTGGGTGGTAATGGGTTTTATAAAACTCAATTAGCTCATCATAGCTAAGGTCAGGGATGCTTTCTGGCTCACCGCCGCTATTGTGATGATAGGTCGTTGTCGGGAACAGATATTTAGTTACTGACTGCCACAAACGAGAAACCGGTGAACTCATAGCACCTTTCATCTCATTATATACAACGCCTTTGTATTCTAAATCGGATTCAGCATCACCCGTTTCTGAAAACTCGATTCGATGACCTTCTTGTTCAAAATCCAATGGATCTAAACGACTGAAGAATACAGCATCAAGATAGACATCTAAGAGGTTGAAGAAATCTTTGCGGTTTTGACTAGCAAATGGATAAGAGGTCCAGTCACTGCTCGTCATCGCGTTCATGAATGTATTAAGTGAACGGCGCGTCATCATAAAGAACGGATCACGTACTGGAAAACGCTCACTACCACACAAAGCGGTGTGCTCTAGAATATGCGCAACACCTTTTGAGTCTTCCGGCACAGTCCTTAGACCGACAAGGAAAACATTCTCAGTATGATCTGCCGCTATATGGAAATGCGAAAGGCCAGTCTGCTTATGCTCGTATTCCGTCACATCGATTCCTAATGACTCGATCTTTTCTGATCTCACAAATTCAAAAGATGAGTGTGATTCTACGACTGTATTCGATTGCGTCATGAAAATACTTGATCCTGTTACTAAAGGGACATCTATCCAAGCTACAAATTGCTATCTGTCCCGAGGTATTTAGGTAGGGCCAACTACACTAGCAGATTACCAATTCTGCTGTAGCCGCCCTATCCCATAAAAGCCCTAAATTTGGGCCATAGCACTATCATCTGATTGTAATAGCTATTTGCATATATGAACAACCTATAGACCCATATAGGCACAAAGCAGGTGCAATTAAGCCTCAATATTTTCTAATTTCCTGCAAAAACAGCTAATAAAACTGATTTTAGTGAAACTTAAACCATTTGTTACACCTCTATTAACCTATTGTTATATATAGGCTTAATCAAAAAAAACCAACCATACAAATATTTTTGTGCAATGCACAAAAAAATATTTGACAGGTTATTTATTAACCACTATATTTATCTCAAATGCTGCAACGCACAAAAACACTTTATTAAAGATTCTCAGAGGAATGGAAAATGTACGATGATCTAATGAAAGATGTTCAGGAAAAAATGCAACCAGCAATCGACGTTGCTGAAGTGAACAAAAAAGCACTAGAAACTCTGTTCTCTTTGCAGTCTGAATATGTAACTGATTTCGTAGATTCAAGCGTAGCTCAGCTAAAAGCTCTGTCTGAAGTAAAAGAGCCTAAAGAAGCAGTTGAGCTTCAAGTTGAGTTCTTCAAAGCACTAGAGAGCAAAACTACTGCGACTGCAGAAAAAGAGCTAGCTGCTCTTAACTCTGCAAAAGAAGAGATTTCTGAAATCGTTGAAAAGAGCCTTAGCGAAATCCGCGAAATGCCTTACATGTCTGATTTCAACAAGTTTCTAACTGAAGCTGCTGAAGCAACTTCCGCTGTTGTAGCTAACGCAACGCAAACTGAAGCAGCACCAGCTGAAAAAGCAGCTGCTCCAGCTAAGAAAGCACCTGCGAAAAAAGCTCCAGCTAAGAAAGCACCTGCGAAAAAAGCAGCAACTGCTGAGTAATTCATCGTTGGGGGTCACGTAACGACCCCACTTCTCTACTCTGGCTGGTTTATTCAGCCGAATTTTTTGCCGGTCTCCCAGACCGGCTTTTTTTATTTTAGTCTTGGATTATTGCTCTTTGGCCATTTCAGGTAAGGGCCCTTCCAAACCCATCGCAAATTGCATAACTTTATTTTTAGCTGGTGTCACACGACCCGCCAAACCTAACCCGATATTGCGCAAAACTTTGAGTGGACCACTCTGATTACTAAATACACGGTAGAATGCATCCATCGTCTGCATCATCAATAAATTATGCTTACGGCGCTGCTTTTCATACTCCTGCAACAACCCCAATTCCGTAACATCTTCACCGGTATTTGCAGCCGCTAAAATCACTTCTGAGAGAGCAGCAGCATCAAGCAGGCCAATATTCACGCCCTGGCCAGCTAGAGGATGGATCATATGGGCCGCATCACCTGCTAAAGCAAGACCTTCTAAAACGTATTGCTGTGCATGTTGGCGCCGAAGCGGAAATGCTCCACGACTTAGCAACTGATCAATTTCACCCAGCGCATCAGGAAAAGTGGATTTAAGCTCTTCCATAAAGCTTTCATCATCCTGAGCCAAGAGACGTTTAACATTATCCGGTGTGTTATACCAAACCAGAGAGGCGTTATTTCCTGCAAGAGGTAGAAAAGCAAGCGGGCCTGTCGGTGTAAACTGCTGCCAAGTAATATCTTCTTGAGCAAACTTAGTCGTCACAGAGGCAACCAGTGCATGCTGTTCATAGTCCCAACGGGTTACGCCTATACCTGCTGCTTGACGAACACGAGACTCACCACCATCTGCAGCAATAAGTAGACGTCCAATTATTTCACGATCATCTTTCAATCTAACGATACTGCTACCAGGAGAATAATCGATAACCTCAACTTCAGCGGGACAGATCAGATCAACATTTTCAAACGTCTGTAAGCGCTCTAAGAGTGCTAGCTGAATCACACGATTTTCGACAATATGTCCAAGGTGATCACGGCCAATATTATCAGAAACAAATTCGGTTGATGCCTTATCTTCGCTTGCTTCCCAAACCTTCATACGTCGGTAAGGACAACTGCGACGAGAGAGAATCCCCTCCCATGCACCGACCCTCTGAAGAATATTCTCAGAAGCAACACTTATCGCAGAAACACGCAAATCATTTGGTTGAGAAGGTTCATATTCCGCAGGATATCGACTTTCCAAGACAGCGACTGATAACGGGCTATTCCCAAGAGCACAAGCAATCGTTGCCCCCACCATACCACCACCGACAATGACGACATCGTAACGCGTATTCATAATTCCCAACCAACTTACTTTTTTTTGACTGCCCCGAAGTATACCCAAAGAGCCTGCCAACATCTTGAGAAAGATCAACAATTGTTAACGCGCTTTGATTAGCGAGGGATTCTTCAGGGTATTCATATTCTCTCAAAGCGGTTTGCTCTATAATGCCGCTTTGCAACAAAACCTAAACAACCTTACTGTTACCGAGTGCCCTGTGTCTGATACCTGCTTCTCAAATCTCAATCTTCCAAAACCGATGCTTAAGAACCTAGATCATCTAGGCTATAAGCAGATGACGGCTATCCAAGAGAAAGCCCTACCCGAGGTTTTGCGAGGTAACGACCTCATTGCGAAAGCGAAAACAGGCAGTGGTAAAACAGCTGCATTCGGTATAGGTACACTACTGAATTTAAATCTTCGTAGTTTCGCCACCCAAGCCTTAGTACTTTGTCCTACTCGCGAATTAGCAACACAAGTCGCTAATGAATTAAGAAAGCTTGCTCGATTTACAGAAAACGTGAAGATACTTACTCTCTGTGGTGGTCAATCGATCGGCCCTCAGATAGGCTCTTTGGAGCATGGCGCACATATTGTTGTCGGTACACCGGGTCGTATCAAAGACCATCTACGTAAGAAAACTCTGCACTTAGATAAAGTCACTACCGTAGTGCTTGATGAAGCGGATCGTATGCTGGATATGGGTTTTGCTGATGATATTCGTGACATCATCGGTCAGACACCAAAGAAACGCCAAACGCTGCTTTTTTCTGCTACTTACCCTAAAACTATAGCGAGCTTAAGTGCGGACATTCTCAATCAGCCAATTACGGTAGAAGTAGAATCCACTCACCAGCAATCCCAGATTGAGCAACATTTCTTTGAGATCGAAAAAGAAAATAAGCTTGAGAATTTAAGCGCGATTTTGGCTCAGTTCAAACCAGAATTTGCAGTGATTTTCTGCAACATGAAGCAAACCTGCAATGATGTACAGCAGCACCTTAAATCCTTAGGCTATAGCGCAAAAGCTATTCACGGTGATCTTGAGCAACGTGATCGTGATCAGATACTAGTGCAATTCGCCAACCGCAGCTGCTCTTTTCTCATCGCCACCGATGTGGCAGCACGTGGCTTGGATATTGACGACCTACCTTGTGTCATCAACTACGATCTCACTCGCGACGCTGAGGTTCATACTCACCGTATCGGTCGTACAGGCCGTGCAGGTAAGCAAGGTATGGCATTAAACCTTTATCAGCCATCAGAAGCTTACAAAGTGGCTGCCATTGAAAAGTATTTGGATACAGAGTTCCCCGTTACCGAACTGCCAGTCGCAGATCCGAACTATCAGCCGAACAAACCTCCAATGGCTACCCTTGCTATTGCCGGTGGTAAAAAGAACAAAGTTCGTCCAGGTGATATCTTAGGCGCGTTAACCGGCGATGCTGGAATACAGGGAAACCAAGTAGGCAAGATCAATGTTTATGATTTTGCCGCTTACGTTGCGGTTGAACGTAACGTTGCGAGAAAGGCTGCGGAACGCTTGAGCCAAGGAAAAATTAAAGGCCGCAAATTTAAAGTACGTCGCCTTTAACCTTCTTTAAGGGCTAAACGATCAAAGTGATGGCGATACTGGTCTGCCAGTATCGCCCATTTAAACCGATCGACATTCACTTGCTCCCCCCACTCTCCTGCGTACTTTCTTGCTGCTAACCGATCTAATCGCTCAGCTAAGACCTCAGCTTCACTCTCTTCTTTATAACGGCAGGCTTTAGGGAACAATTCTCTATACGCCAATCTGTCAGGGACTAAGGGCTCCGCACCAGACGCGACACCTTCTAAAACAGCGATCCCTTGGTAATCATGCACAGCTGTTGAAAGTACAACATCCGCTTTACGCAATAGAGCCAGATACTCCTCACGTGACGAGAGATAACCCCACTCTCCAGCACAATCACCTAGTAGCTCTCGAAGTTGTACAAATTGCTCTGGCACCTTTCTAAACTGCTGCCCGACCACATGGAGTTTAAAGTCCTTTCGCTTCTGCATCAGTTGTTCAACTGCATCAAGCAGTAGCTGAGGGTTTTTATCGTATTCCCAACGGTGATTCCAAACGATATGAAACTTATCAGATTCAGGAGAATGTATTTGGTAGCTATCAGACTTGATAGGTACAGACAGCACCGCTGAATTGTCTCTAATAAGCTCAATCAGATTTGGTGGTACTTGATCGGGCATCTTTCTTAAGAGAGCTTTCGCGCCATCCAAAAGCGTCTGTCGATTATATTCACTGTTAAATAAACAATAATCCGCAGCCAGCGCGGTATAAAGGTTCAGAATGCATGGCTCAACGGTTTTAAATGCTTTACCAGACTCAGGATAAGCGAATTGGTTTTCGTGGAAGTAAACCAGTGTTGGAATTTGGGCTAAAGATGGAACAAACCCACGCAAGGCAGACAGATCTGTCATAGAGGTCGCCACGACTAGATCATAAGCCTGGCTTAATATTTCCCTTTGATTAAACGCCCAACTAAGACTATTCCCCCGCATACGCCAGCTGAAATAGCGTCCTGGCAAAGATAATACTGTCCATTCGTGTTCATTTAAGTGCTCAACAAGCCCTTTACGCCAATAAACATGACTATCCGCATCGTAAGCTGAGAGAAGGAGTATTCGCATAAAGCCGCCGTTGAAAAAAATCGCTAGTGTATCAGCCAAATTTTGCTTTGTCCTATTACACTTAAAACAGAGTAACAAAACCAAAAGCATCAAAATACGATACCTTTTTTGAATTTTTAGCCCTATATCCTCAAAGTCCACATACTTTACGTATCAACCTTTGAGGAAACCGTAATGAAAATGACAAAGTTCAACAGCGTAATCAATGACCTAGAAAACTGCGTACAAGAAGGAGACATTATTTTTATCTCCATCAATAGTTTTCTTTACCGCCAAGTCGCAAAAGGCACTGGCAGCTGGACTTCGCATGTTGGTTTTGTCATTAAAGAAAATGATGAATGGTGTGTTTTAGAAAGCGCTGTTCCCTGTGTTAGACGCACGAGTCTAAAAGATTTTGTATCACGCACAACCAACGATGAGGTGAGCATATTACGACTTAAAGAGCCGTTAGTTGAAGCAGATATTAGCAAATTAAAACAAACCGCTGAGAAACGTATGGGGCGCTTTTACCACTTAGGCTTTAAATTCGATTCTAAGCGACAATTTTGTTCTAAATTTGTTTATTTAACCTTTAAGGAGGCGTTAGGAATAGAGTTAGGCAAAGTACAAACGCTAGCTGAACTATTAGACGAAAATCCACAAGCCAGCGTTAACTTCTGGCGCTGCTGGTACTTTGGCCTTGTACCATGGCAACGAAAAACAATTACGCCTGCCAGTCAATTGAATGACCCGCAACTCGAAACGATCTATACGACTGTCAGTCAGGGAACCTGAGAACAAGTCTTATGCGACTCAGGCTTACAGAGCAATTGAAGCACGAGGCAATGATTACAGGCATGCTGGTTGCCTGTCGAAAATCATTAACAAAGTGATTCAGTTGCTATGTAAGCCCCGTAGGGTGAGCCCTAAAGCGACCATCTACTTTGTCAGTCAGCTTGAAAAGGTCCAGACATTTCACTGCACTGACTTTCGCGTATCTGGTCGCTTTAGAACCCACTGAGAAAGCATGGGACTTATTCGCAGATTCCCAAACGCTGACAGTCAGATCTATTACTTACAGAGAGTTATAACGAGCAGCGCTGATAAATTCAGAGAAGGTTTCACACCAAATCACAGCCGTAGAATATTTAGCCAGATCAACACCCTCTGGCAAGTTAACCACAAAGCCATCAAATGTTTTGATTTCAGCAACCTGAACCATATCTCGCTTATTCTCAAGAAAGCTCATCTCGTCATCTACAAATACAGGAGAAAGGTAAAGCTTATAATCAGGGCCTGGTGCTAATTTACCTTTAAATGCAGCCACACCGCCACCCAGCATCACTGAGCCTTCTCCCCAATGTAAAAAGTCACTGCCTTTTAACTCTTTCACAAACTGACCTTCAAACTGCGCCTGAGCTACAGCCGAAGAGATCTCTTGCTCGGAAGGCCCCTGAGGCTGAATCAAAATAGGCAACAGGTATACGCCTAAAGCAAAGCCTGCGAAGCCAACTAGGCCATGACTAATCAGTAACATTAATTTTTTCATATCCCCTCCTAAAGCTGCTAAAACAGCCAATATAAAAAAACCACCCGAAGGTGGTTTTAGAATAGATCAAATTAGCTTAAAGCTTTTCAATTTCAGCTTTTGCTTTTAACTGAGCAAGGTGATCTTGGTAATCCTGCTGGCCTTGACGGTTATTAAGCATCATACCCATAAAGCGAATTTCGTCTTCTTGCAGCTCAATATCTTGCTGACCGATTGCGTCTAGCGCGATAATCATTTTGCTACCATCAACAGTATCAACTGCAGCATAAGTAGAACCACTTTGCGGTTTAACCATTTTGAATGCGGCGGTAAGAAGCTCTTGTGGAAGCTCTCTCTGGCTACGATTAACTGCAGGCTGCGTTACCACTTCATTACCTTCTGCAACAGTCGCTAGATCTGCTCCTTCAGTTAGCTGAGCAACAATCGCATTCGCTTTTTCAGTCATCGCCGCAGCAACTTGCTGCTCAACCAAAATAGCGCGGATCTGATCAGCTACTTCGCCTTGTGCTTTTTCACGAGGTAGTTGATGTTCAACTACACGTAAAACAACAGAGCGACCAGAATCCAATTCAACTGGCGTGCTATTCAAACCTTCATTGATCAGCTCCTGATCGAAAGCAACAGCAAGAATCTTCGCGTTGGAAGTAATCGCATCTTCGTTACCAGAACGCGCAAATAGCTCAGTTTTCTGAATCTCTAGTTCTAGCTCTTCAGATGGTTCTACCAGATCACCAGAAGAGAAAGAAACATCAGCTAAACGCTCTAACTGCTCAACATACTCTTCTTCAGCTTTCTGATTTAGAAGATCAGAACGAAGCTCTGCTTCAGCTTGCGCAAAAACAGGTACTTCAGACGCAACAAGATCCACAAGTTTGATTAAGTGATAACCGAACTCCGAACGTACAGGCTCTGAAACAGCACCTTTTTCTAGAGCATACAAAGCGTCTTCAAAGTCAGTTGAGAAAACACCTTTCTCATTAATACCTAAATCACCACCCATCTCAGCAGATGCTGGGTCTTGAGATTCTGACTTAGCTAGCTCTTCAAATGCTTCACCTGCTTTTAGGCGCTCAGCAATTGCATCAATCTTAGCTTTGGCAGCAGCATCGTCTTGCTGTTCAGAAATCTCGATAAAGATATGTGCAGAATGGCGTTGCTCTTGAGCTTGAAACGTATCAACAAGCTGCTGGTAGGCTGCTTGAAGTTCATCATTAGATACTTCGATACCTGCCTCTAGAGCGCTTCTTTCTAGTAGAAGATACTCAATTGCTACCTGCTCTTCAGTCATAAACTGAGAACTATTCTCTGCATAGTAATCGGCAATCTGCTCATCAGAAACGTTAATTTCAGCACGCACATTGTCTGCTGGCAGAGTAAAATAGCGAAGATCACGCGTTTGATTCTGCAGAACATTTAGAGAATTCAGTTCATTAGGCAAAGTGAACGCAGAAAGCATGAACGCAATACGTTCTTGCTCTGTCACCTTCTCTTTACGCACGATATCACGGTACATTAAAGGCGTAAGACCCGCGTTACGTAACGTAGCTTCAAACTGAGCGCGATCAAACTTACCGTCAAGCTGAAATTCTTTAGTTGAAAGAATCAGTTGATCAATCATTGTATCCGAGAATGTTAGGCCTTGATTTTGTGCAGATTGAACTAAAACCGATTGTTCAATCAGACCTTCCAAAACCATATTACTGATCAAATTATCATCCAGTAGCGAAGGATCGGCGTCCTCCCCCATCTGCGACAACATTTGACGACGCTGCAATTGAACGCCTTGATAGAGATCTTGCTGACTGATCTCTTCACCATTAACTGTCGCAGGAGCATTACTGCCAGCGGTTAAACTAACCAGCGATTCAACACCAAATAATGCAAAAGTAACAGCAATCAAGCCAACAATAATCTTGGCAATGATTCCCTGAGAGTTATCACGAATGGACTGTAGCATTATGCCTCTAAACCCCTGGCAATATCTTTAACACATAAAAAAGGCGCATTCTTACAAATGCGCCTTTCAAGAATTTTGTACCTGACTCACTAATATGATGTAGCTCGTCATTCTATGTAGAACAGAAATTGTCTGTGTACATAGTTGGCGGAACGGACGGGACTCGAACCCGCGACCCCCTGCGTGACAGGCAGGTATTCTAACCAACTGAACTACCGCTCCTTTCGCGGGTCTTTAACCCGCACCTTCAGCACTGTATTAGCGCTTCAGGCTGGGTAACTCACTAAACTAATGAGTTACCTCCCCTAAGTAAGATCGTGACGCGATCAGATCTTACTTGTTTACTGCGTCTTTCAGAGCCTTACCAGGCTTGAAAGTTGGCAGTGTAGCGGCAGCAATTTCAATTGGCTTGCCTGTCTGTGGGTTACGGCCCGTACGAGCAGCACGCTCTTTCACAGAAAATGTACCGAAACCTACAAGTGCAACAGAATCACCGTTTTGAAGTGCACCAGTAACCGCTTCCAGTGTAGCATCCAGCGCGCGACCCGCAGCTGCTTTAGGAATGTCGGCTGAAGCTGCGATAGCGTCGATCAGTTCAGACTTATTCACGTTGTTCCCCTTTAAATAGATCGTTATTTTTAATTGTTCCGTTATCCATGCCCAGCAAGATGGTCAGGCATTTATACCAAGGTGCAGAAAGGGGTGTCAAGACACCTAGAACACCTTTCTACCCCTGATGAATACTAATGTGGCTTTATTTGCTCCGGCTCAGCTTTTGCAGACTTTTCCTTTGTCGCCACTACTTCCTTCTCGCTTTTCTCTACAGGTTTTGGTTGATACTTTAGTGCGATGTCCAGCACCTCATCAATCCATTTAACCGCCTTAATATCGATATCTGCTTTGATATTGTCGGGAATTTCCTTTAAATCGCGCTCATTTTCCTTTGGAATAATGACCGTTTTAATTCCCCCGCGGTGTGCAGCGAGCAGCTTTTCTTTCAATCCGCCGATAGGTAAAACCTGCCCTCTTAGGGTAATTTCACCTGTCATTGCTACGTCAGCCTTAACCGGAATATTGGTTAACACTGATACTAAAGCCGTACACATTCCTATACCCGCACTTGGGCCATCTTTTGGTGTAGCACCTTCTGGAACGTGAATATGAACGTCTTGTTTCTCATGGAAGTCAGATGCTATACCCAGGGCTTCAGCACGATTTCTTACAACAGTCAGTGCAGCTTGAATGGATTCTTTCATCACATCCCCTAAGCTACCTGTAGTTACCTGACGGCCTTTACCCGGTACCACTGCTGTTTCGATGCTTAGGATATCACCACCCACTTGGGTCCAAGCTAAGCCTGTTACTAGGCCAACCTGATCCTGCTCTTCAGCAATACCGAAATTATGCTTGCGAACACCGCTGTAGTGCTCCAACTGAGCTTCTTCAATAATAACTGGAAGATCTTTCTTATCAGTCAAAGCAAGCTCTTTAACAACCTTACGACAAAGTTTAGCGATCTCTCGCTCAAGGCCACGTACTCCAGCTTCGCGGGTATAGTAACGGATCAAACCAGTAATGGCACTATCCTTTATCTCCACTTCACCTTTTTTCAAGCCATTATTCTTAAACTGCTTCTCAACAAGGTAATTTCGAGCAATATTCAACTTCTCATCTTCGGTGTAACCTGGGATGCGAATGATCTCCATACGATCCAATAAAGGGCCCGGAATATTCATAGAGTTTGAAGTACATACGAACATGACATCAGACAGATCGTAATCTACCTCTAGGTAATGATCGTTAAAGCTGTTGTTTTGCTCTGGGTCTAGCACTTCAAGAAGAGCCGAGGCTGGATCGCCACGCTGATCCATACCCATTTTGTCGATCTCATCCAACAAAAACAGTGGGTTTTTCACACCTACTTTCGACATCTTCTGCAGTAATTTACCTGGCATAGAGCCGATGTATGTACGACGGTGACCACGAATCTCTGCTTCGTCACGCACGCCGCCTAGAGCCATACGAACGTATTCACGGTTCGTAGCGCGAGCGATGGAACGACCTAGAGATGTTTTACCTACACCTGGAGGGCCAACCAAACAAAGGATCGGACCTTTCAATTTTTTAACGCGCTTCTGAACTGCTAAGTATTCAAGAATACGATCTTTAACTTCTTCAAGACCGAAGTGATCTTGGTTAAGTACCTTTTCCGCTCGCTTCATATCATGGCGAACTTTAGATCGCTTAGCCCAAGGGATTTGGATCATCCAATCGATGTAACCACGCACAACTGTTGCTTCAGCCGACATTGGCGACATCATCTTCAACTTATTGTATTCACTCATGGTTTTATCGAAAGCTTCTTGCGGCATTTTTGCTTCAGCAATTCGATTTTTCAGCTCATCCATGTCGTTAGTGCCGGACTCATCCAGATCACCTAACTCTTTTTGGATAGCCTTCATCTGTTCATTCAGATAATACTCGCGCTGACTCTTCTCCATCTGCTTCTTAACACGGCCGCGGATTCGTTTTTCCACTTCAACCAGGTCAATTTCAGACTCCATCAACGCCATTAGATGCTCTAGACGTTCTTTGTTGCTAAGCATCTCTAAGATCTGTTGCTTCTCTTCCAGCTTAAGCGACATGTGCGCAGCAATAGTATCTGCCAAACGCCCTACATCGTCGATGTTCTGGAGGGAAGAAAGCACTTCAGATGGAATTTTTTTATTTACTTGAACGAAGCGCTCAAATTGCTCTAAAACTGTACGCTTGTATAGCTCGCTTTCAGCTTCCGTCAGTTCTTCAATTGCAAGCATATTTGCTTCAGCAGTAAAGAAACCTTCATCTTCACTAAGCTTACTAATGGTTGCACGGTAATCACCTTCCACAAGTACTTTTACAGTACCGTCAGGCAATTTAAGCATTTGTAGTACGCTAGCAACGGTACCTACTTCAAATAGGTCTTCGGCCAATGGCTCATCATCCGATGCGTTTTTCTGCGCAACAAGAAGAATTTCTTTCTCCCCAGACATTGCAGCTTCTAGGGCCTCGATTGATTTTTCCCTTCCTACGAATAATGGGATAACCATATGCGGATATACCACCACATCCCTTAACGGGAGTACTGGCAATTCGATTAGTTGTTCCTGAATGTCGTCATGTTGTGTCATGAGCATAAGCCTCATCAACCAGTCCGCGATGTACTGCGGAGAAATTCTAAAAAAGCGTGTCTTAGGGTTACATGGGGGTCAAAATTTCAAATGCAACCAATTAGATACAAAAAAACAACGCGTTGGGAATATATCGAGGTAAGAGAACCGGGATACTAATTTTTATAGCAGCATCCCTTTATAGAGACAATCAAAAAAGGGGAATAAATTCCCCTTTTTTCACAGTTTGTAACACTTACTTGTAATAGGCCTTATCAGTAACACTGTGGTCAGTAATGTCACGAACACCAACCAACGTTTCGATACGTTCAACTAGTGTTTTTTCTACACCATCTTTTAATGTCATATCAACAGCGCTACAACCCTGACAACCGCCGCCAAATTGCAGTACTGCAATATTACCTTCCTCTTCCTCAACCACTTCCATCAGTTTCACTTCACCGCCGTGGGAAGCCAAACCCGGGTTGATTTCTGAATAGAGGATATAGTTAATCTGCTCTGAAATTGGGCTATCAGGTGAAACCTTAGGCACTTTTGCATTTGGTGCCTTGATCGTTAGCTGCCCACCCATGCGATCTTTTGCAAAATCCACATGCGCTTCATCTAGATAAGGAACACTGTTCTTTTCAATGTAGAAACGTAGCTGTGTCAGCTCCAGTATTTCATCATCTTCGATGACTTCATCTGGACGACAATAAGCTAGGCAAGTTTCTGCATAAGATGTACCTGGCTGTGTAACGAACATTCGTACAGCCATGCCCTCAACATCTTGTTTAGAAAGTAGCTCTTTTAGGTATTCTTCTGCCGTTTCTGTGACGGTGATATTCATACGGTGTCCTGTATGTTGAACCAATCAATTCTTAAGCTCTAGGATACACTCAAAGTAAACCCGAGTAAATTGCTCAACTATTAAACAATAAGTGAAAAATTCTATCGCAACATGGCACAACTCCGCCACCTTATTCAGCTCATCCATTAGATATAAGGCCTTAAAACTATTTTTCCATATAGGGATAGATCTTATTACAGAGATAATCTGATAGAATTGCTTTTTTCCTATTTTGACCCCTATGACATTCTTCAACCGACAAAAAATAATAATAGGTTTAGGGCTGCCGATTATCGCGGGAATGCTATCCCAAAGCCTGCTCAACCTTGTAGATGCCGTACTTGTCGGTCAGCTTGGCGAAGCATCTCTCGCCGGCGTAGGCATAGGAGGTTATGCTAATTTCGTGGCTATTAGCCTCATTCTTGGCCTGTCTTCTGGGGTACAAACGTTAGTGGCCCGCCATCAAGGCGAAGGCCAGCACGGCCATGCCGCCTCCCCTGTTCACTGGGGATTATTGATCTCACTTCTTTTTGCACTCCCTATCAGTTGTGTATTGATCTATTACTCAGAATCCATAGTCTCTCTGATGACTGAGGATTCGGCGGTACAAGACATCTCTGAAGCATATTTTGATTACAGAACAGCAGCCATGCTAGCGATAGGGCTTAATCTGTCTTTCCGCGGTTGGTGGAACGGCACTAAACGTCCAGCGACCTACTTTAAAGTATTAATAGCCACTCATCTGCTGAACGTTATTATTAGTTACTGTTTGATCTTTGGTGAACTAGGTTTACCAAGGCTGGGCGCGCCAGGAGCAGGTTTAGGTACTGCGATTGCATTGTATATAGGCGCCCTGTTGAACGCTGTAATGGTGTACAAGGACGCCAAACCTAACGGATTATTTAAATTCAGCACTCAGCAAGCATCCTCAATCTACAGAGTGATTAAGCTCGCGCTCCCTCATTCAATGCAGCAGTTTTTTTTAGCGTTGGCAATCTGCATTCTTATCTGGATCATTGGTCAGTTAGGTACCAGCGAACAAGCAATCGCACATGTACTGATTAATCTCTCACTTTTCTTGATCCTTCCTGCGGTTGGTTTTGGCGTTGCCTGTACCTCGCTTGTTAGTCATTCAATTGGTGAAGATAACTACCAAGAAGCAGCTCGCTGGGGATGGGATGTGATTGTCACGGCGCTGGTTTGCATTAGCCTCCTAAGCATTCCACTCGTCATATTCCCTGAGGCAGTTCTTTCTGCATTTTTAAAATCTGAACAACTAATAGATATCGCTGTACTTCCCTTACAACTAACTGCGCTAGCAATTTGTTTAGATGCAGCCGCGATTGTGTTAACCCAAGCACTGCTCGGCGTTGGTGCCAATCGCTCTGTTTTGCTTATATCTACATTTGGCCAGTGGTGCTTCTTTTTACCGCTAGCATGGTTATTTGGACCTGTTTTAGGCTTTGGGCTGCTAGGTATCTGGATTGTACAGATTGTTCATCGATTGCTTTCGTCTGCAATCTTTATCCGCATCTGGTCTCAACAGCATTGGCAAAAAGTCAAAATTTAACCTTCCAAGCGGCTTGATTGTTTGAACCGCGCTGTTTCATCTTGCTATAGTTTAAAAACCACTTTTAGGGATATGTAAATGGCTGATCAGTCACTGGTTTTTTCGTTCTTCTTAATTTTTACGGGTGCTGCCATCGTTGCGTCTTTGGCTCTCTACACTCGTCAGCCTTTACTCGTAGCTTATATCGTTTTGGGAGCTATTCTAGGCCCCTATGGCATGAGCATGGTAACTGATACTAAACTGCTATCTGATATATCCCACGTCGGCATCATCTTCCTGCTATTTCTTCTTGGCCTCGACATGCAGCCCTCTCATTTATTGCAGATGTTGCGTAAAGCCACCTTGGTCGCCATAGGAAGTTCGCTGATATTCTTTGTACTTGGCTACAGCGTAGGTTATGCCTTTGGTTACACTCAAACAGAAAACCTAATCATCGGTGCCGCTGTGATGTTTTCTAGTACGATCATAGGTATCAAGCTGTTACCCACAACTGTACTTCACCACCGCCATACCGGTGAACTAGTAGTAGGCCTTCTACTTCTACAAGACGTTATTGCAATTATGGTCTTATTGTTCCTGTACAGTGGCACTGATGGAGGGACAAGCAGCGACACTATGGCTCAATTCGCAACAACGCTCGCGGCGTTACCACTGTTGATCATTGGCGCCTTTGTCTTTGTAAAATACGTGCTGCTAAAACTGATCCAGAAATTTGATCGTTTCCATGAATATATCTTTCTTCTTGCGATCGGCTGGTGTCTTGGCTTAGCAGAAATGGCACATTTGGCAGGTCTATCTGCAGAGATAGGCGCTTTTGTAGCTGGAGTATCCATCGCCACCAGCCCAATTGCTCAATACATCGCAACAAGCCTAAAACCACTACGTGACTTTTTCCTGATCCTATTCTTCTTCTCAATCGGCGCCAGCTTTAATCTAACCTTAGTCAGCACGATTGCGATTCCAGCAATTATTTTGACTATTTTGGTCCTTGCGATTAAGCCAGTTGTGTTCCGCTTTTTATTAAGCCGTATTAGTGAATCGAAGCAGTTAGGATGGGAAGTGGGTTTTCGTTTGGGCCAGATCAGCGAGTTTTCACTGTTGATTGCTTATATAGCGGCGGGAAGTATGATGATTGGCGAAGAAGCCTCTCATGTTATTCAGGCAACAGCGATCTTAACTTTCTTGTTATCCAGTTATGTGGTGATCTTCAACTTTCCATCACCGATCGCAGTTTCAGATAAGCTTCGCCGAGATTAACCGGCGAAGCTACTCAATCAAGCAAATAGAGAAATATTTCGGCTCTGCCACAGCTGCTCTGCTTTATTTAATAGCTCAGGCATCTCCGCCGATTCGCCTAACAACCTCAAAACTACGGCCATAGTTGAGATAATCGCCTTATGGCCGTATTCATGTTCACCTTCACCTTTCCAAACATCCACTAAGGTTTGCGCAGGAAGCTCCGCCTCTTTCATAAAACGCTTTTCAACGATACGAGGCCAGTCGTATTCAGTTAACTCACCATTATCTGACCACTGCAGCAAACATTCTGTATCTGGTCTAATCTCGGCCTCGCCGCCATCACCACGCATAGTGACGTTGCGCTTCACGCCTAAAAGCTGAGCGGTTTTTTGATGCATAGGCCCATAAGCTGGATGGAAAACGCCATCAATACTTGCCGGTGCATCAGCAGGATTGAGCATACGGCATAAGGTATGAACCGGCGAACGCAGTCCAAGAATTGGACGCAGCTGAATAATCTCCCCTAATGGAGGGCAAAACTGATCTACAGGCATATATGCAAAGTTAACTCGGTCTAAATCAGCCTCCGTCTCAGACCAATTCTGACAGGGTTTTAAGTTAAACAAACTAAGCATGTCTTCTACATAGATACGCCCCGGCGTGTGACCTTTTGAACCATGCATAAAAACGCGATAGCCATGGCTCGCTAGACACAGAGCAACTAGTAAATACCATGTGTGGCGTCTCTTTTTGCCCGCGTAAGTCGACCAATCAAGATCTACTTGTATTTCGCGACCAACCGAATAACGACTACGAACAGCGTCAGCAAAACCCGCAAGCTCCTCTGGCGCCTCCTCCTTTACTCGCAGCAACATCAAAAAGGCTCCGAGCTGTTCAGGCGTAACCTCTCCATCCAGAATCATGGCCATTGCAGCTTCAGCCTCTTCGCGGCTAAGCGATCTAGTACCATTTTTACCCTTGCCCAAAATGCGAACAAAGGGAGCAAACTTGTGTTCTTCGATCATCAGTCGTTTAAACCTTGTCCTTAGTTAAAGGAATTACTAAAGTAGGGACTCTTTTTATCAGGCCCCAAGTTTAATGAAATCTTACCCCAAGCAGCTACATCTTTTTTTTAATGCCCTAACCTATTTTACGCGATTCACCTCTCCATCTTGGGTGCATTACACCAAAGAAACACAAGCAAAATCGACTAAATACTTGCCATGGGTAGGCCTTTTAATTGGATTTTACGCCGCACTGATCTATTGGCTTTCTAGTTTTATCTTCACAGATAGCATAGCTGTAATTCTATCGATGTTATCCAGCATCTGGATGACTGGAGCACTTCATGAAGATGGCTTAGCGGATTGCTGTGACGGCTTTGGCGGAGGCTGGGATAAAGATCAGATCCTTCGCATCATGAAAGACTCTAGGGTTGGCAGCTATGGTGTTATTGGCCTGGTCGTTGTCTTATTACTTAAATTCAATGCTCTACTAGAAGTCCAACATACCATTGCCATTATTGTATTAGGCCATTGTCTCAGTCGTTTATTCCCGCTAATGATCATCTATCGTGAAAAATACGTTAGTGATGAAGAGACCAGCAAATCTAAACTGATGCTAAGTCCCTTGAGTAAGGTAGATCTGCTCATTGCAGCCCTGCCCGCTGCCGCATGCTTTATCTTTTTACCACTCAGCTATATTAGCGTTATAGTCCCAACTCTTATCGCTACTGCCTGCATGATCCAGTTCTTCAAACATTGGATCGACGGTTATAATGGTGATTGCTTAGGCTGCTGTCAGCAAGTAAACGAATTATTGATCTATCTCTGGCTGTGCATACCAATTTTTCTTATCTAACGATTATCAATCGACGCAAGCACTGGATCACTTTACCTGCGAGCCATAGGACGCGCAGGTCGGTTTCTGATAAAATCGCCGCCTTCTAAAGCTGGTACTCATCATGAAACGTAAACAAAGCCTTTTTGCCAAGCCAATTCCTCAGAAAAAGAAGCCTAAAGTAGCTACGCCTTACCCAGATACTCTGAAAATTGAAGGACTAAGCCATGAAGGCCGAGGTATTGCCAAACATGATGGTAAAACAATATTTGTAGCTGGCGCACTTCCAAATGAAGAAGTTGTATACGAGATTACCAGCAAACATCGCCGCTACGATGAAGCCAACTGCACTCAAGTGCTAACTGAATCCTCACACCGCACATCACCAAAGTGCGAGCATTTCGGTACTTGCGGAGGTTGTGATCTACAACATTTAGCGCACGAACACCAAATCCCAACCAAACAAACATTGGTTTTAGATCAGCTCAATCGTTTAGGAAAGTTTGCGCCTGAACAAATTGAAGCACCTATTACTAGCACAGAATGGAATTACCGCCGTAGCTGTCGAATTGGTATCAACCAGATGATGCGCGATGGCAGTGCACTTGTTGGCTTTAGACGCCGTGGCAGCAGCAAGCTGACCCAAATCAATCATTGTCCCGTTCTTGCTGAGCCCCTAGATAAAATTTTGTCGGCGTTACCACAAGTATTAGAAGATGAAGAACAATTTAAAGAGATCACCCACGGCGAATTAACTCTGGGGGACAACCAAGGCGCTTTAACCTTACGCGTTAAAAAACGCCCTAGCGAAACGCTTTGCCAAGCACTAAATGATTTAGCTGAACGACAGAATTTTAAGCTGTATTTTGATCATGGCGATAAAATAGAAGCCTACTCCGACAAAGCGGTTTTAAGCTATACACATGAGCCTAGTGCAACAAACATTGAATTTGAACCGGGCGATTTTATTCAGGTTAATAACCAAGTTAACCAACAAATGATTGATCGTGCGATCTCTTGGCTTAACTTAAAAGCTAACGATCGAGTATTAGATCTATTTTGTGGCATCGGCAACTTCAGTCTCCCGTTAGCTAAAACAGCTGCACATGTTGTTGGCATTGAAGGAGTTGAAGACATGGTTGCCCGCGCCAATACAAATGCGGCCAATAACGATTTGGACAACTGTGAATTTTATCGAGCCGATCTAAGCAAAGATCTACGCGCAATGCCATGGTACAAACAGGGCTTTAATAAGATCCTACTAGATCCTCCAAGAACAGGTGCCTTAGAGATTATTAAACAGCTTAAGAATCACCAGCCTGAAATGATTCTGTATGTATCTTGCAACCCTGCAGCCCTTGCACGAGATGGTGCCGAATTGATTAAGCAAGGCTATGTAGCCAGCCGCTTCTGTGTCATGGATATGTTCCCACACACTTCTCATGTTGAATCCATGGTTTTATTCGAACGGAAAACGGCATGATTGAAATCATATATAGCGATGACGCACTCGTCATCGCTAATAAACCTTACGACATGCTATCTGTACCTGGGCGCGGGGAGGATAAGCAAGATTGTTTATGGCGCAGAGTTCAAGAACAATTCCCCACCGCACGAGTTGTTCACCGCTTAGATTACGCCACATCTGGATTGATGGTGCTAGCCCTCACCCTCGAAGCACAACGGCACCTCAGTCGTAGCTTTCAAGAGAGGCTGACCAACAAACGCTACCAAGCAATTATCTGCGGAGAGCCAAGCGAGACATCGGGTGAAGTAAAGCTACCGCTACGATGCGATTGGGAGAATCGTCCGTTGCAAATCGTAGATTTTGAACAGGGCAAAAGCGCTCACACCGAATGGTCGCAACTATCGAAAGAAGCACTTGGCACAAGGGTCGCACTAAAACCAATCACAGGCCGGTCACATCAACTTAGGGTACATATGCAAGCCATGGGACACCCGATCGTTGGCGACCGCTTCTACGCAACCGAAGAAGGCATAGCTGCTTCTGAGCGCCTACTTCTTCATGCAGAGTACTTAGCCTTTCCACACCCAGATACTAACGAGCAGGTCGAATTTTTCGCACCCTGCCCATTCTAATTATCCCAAGCATTAAACCGGATTGCTATGCTCACCCCTTAGGTACGCCTGAATATTATCTGCTGTTTGTTGAATAATACGGGTACGAGCTTCTAGGGTTCCCCAAGCTATATGCGGCGTCACCAATAAGTTGGGAATAGAAGGATTTAACAGAGGATTTCCATCCTTTGGTGGTTCGACGGTAAGCACATCGGTCGCTGCGCCCGCAATCTCAGCAGACTTTAACGCATCCACAAGATCTTGTTCATTCACAATCCCACCGCGAGCAGCATTAACTAAAAACGCCGTGTTTTTCATCTGCTTAAATGTGGATCGATTAAATAAGTTTTCCGTATCATCTGTTAATGGGCAATGAAGGCTAATCACATCAGATGTCGCAATCAACTCATCCAAACTCACTCTATTCGAATCTTGCACATTACCACTCAAGCTTTGCGCCACCAGCACCTTCATTCCAAAAGCAGAAGCCACATTCGCCACACCCTGCCCCAGATTTCCGTAACCGATAATACCTAGGGTTTTTCCTTCCAGCTCGACAATTGGGTAATCCAGAAAACAAAACTGATCAGAACGCTGCCATTGACCTTTTTGTACATCATTAGCGTAAGAAACCAAATTAGTATGCAAGGCTAAAATCATTGACCATACATGCTGCACAACAGAGCTCACCCCATAGGCAACACAGTTTGACACTGGAATATCTCGCTCAGCGGCAGCGGCTTTATCAATCACATTAGCACCTGTCGCAAGCACACAGATATATTTAAGCTGCTCAGCGGCATCCATTACTTCAGCTGTAATAGCAGTTTTATTGGTAATCAGAATATCTGCACCTTCAACTCGCTCAAGCACTTGATCAGGCTGAGTTAAATCGTAACTGACAAATTCTGAAACAATATTTTCGATAGGAGAAAGATCTATCGCTTCTAACCCTTTCAAATCCAATACTACAGCACGCATCAACCGCTCCCATCAATATAAAACAACCCATAAAAAAAGGGCCTCACGGCCCTTCTAGTAAAGATAATATTGCAAACAATATCACCTTTAAATTTTAGGTAAATTCTCTTTAATTTCCCAAAGAATCTCTTCTGCTACAATTGCAGGTGCAGATAGACCTTCAGACGTTAACACACTTAAAAATACGCCCGAACGCGTACGGATAAGTTTCAGCTGGTATTGACCTGTATGCTCAAACTTACCTGTAGTTTCATTGTAGATACCTGACTCTTCGCCACCGAAGATATAGATCGGCTTACCTGCAAACCAGATTTTATAGCCTTTCTTATTACCTTCATCTTCAGGATCAACTAGAGCGTCTTTCGCCTCACCCTCCTTCACGCCTTGAAGGTAAGCAGCGGTTTTACCCGTTGTATAACTGATGCCACCCTCTTCTTCGCCCTCCAGACCCAGTGCAGCAGAAATCGAGCTTGTATCTAGCTTAATTTCACCACGATCGGAGTGAAGCCATTCGAAAAACCCTTGCTCTTCAATATTTTCAAACGGTGTAGAGGTCGTGTAGGTCATATAGAAATAACCCGTATCTGCATCACGAGTACCCACATCCATATCCGCTTTATCCAAAGCTTCGCTAATCTCATTCCAAGCGGTAGCAGAATCCGTGTTCATCTTCAGAACTGAGTTACCGCGGGAATCACGACCTAGCTGCGTACCAACACGACGCTTTTCGTTGAATGCGATTAGCGTTTGAGCATTACGCTGACCCGAGGCTTTACCTAAGTAACGCAGCATCTCAAACATCATATCGGATTTATAAGTTACGCCCTGAGCTTGAGTAGCCCAATCGATGTTTGTCACTTCTTCATCAGCGGCAAAACGAACATGCTCCATGCCGATAGCAGTTCGAGAAGGATCACCTTCAACAGGTCTTAAGTTGACACGTAATTTATCTTTAGTATCTCCAGGAATATCTTGGAACGTCAGGCGTTTAACCCAAGTATCCACCAAACCGAACTCTTTGGCATCATGATGGATCCACTGGGTTTCCATACGACCCTGACGAGGATCGGACTTAGCGATATCAATACCATTAAACTGCCAGAACTCTTGCAGCTTAACCCAAACGCTAGTGATCCCCTCATCAACAATAATGAGTTTTTCACCATTTTCACGCTTCAAGTTAACAGATTCACTACCCGCTTCAGCGTAAAAGAACTCAGGACGAGGAACATCGAAGCCCCCCGTACGCGTCGTAGCAACATTACTAATTTCAGGAATAGCCAATGTATCTGCTGTCTGTTTCGCTTTAAGATGCTCTGGCACCTCTAAACGCTGACTTGTTTGTGCCAATTCATAATCCTGACTACGGTCACGCACAATGCCGCTGTCACCGTAGATCGGGTTATCATCCAACATACTGCAGCCAGAAAGCAGCGCTCCAGTAACCACTAATACAGATACAATTTTCTTCATGAATATAGTCGCTTAGATAATGTTAGTGCTACGCATCGCTTCACGAACAGTGTCGTGACACTCATCTGCCAATACAGTAAGCGGCAAACGAATACCTAGGCCCATGTAGCCCATTTCAGCTAGCGCCCATTTAACTGGGATTGGGTTAGCTTCAACAAACAGTTTTTCGTGAAGCGGCATTAGGCTGTTATTTAGTGAACGCGCTTCTTCTGCTTTACCAGACATCGCCAAAGTACACATTTCAGCCATCTCAGCTGGTGCAACGTTTGCAGTCACAGAGATGTTACCTTTACCACCCTCGAGCATTAGCTCTACTGCCGTAGCATCATCACCAGAGTAAACCGCAAAATCAGCCGGAGCTTTAGAAATTAGATCAACCCCACGAGGCACGTCACCCGTGGCCTCTTTAACACCCACAATATTGCTGATCTCGGCTAGGCGAAGCACAGTTTCAGTCTGCATATCGCAAGCAGTACGACCTGGTACGTTGTAAAGGATCTGCGGGATATCTACCGCTTCTGCAATTGCTTTGTAATGCTGGTACAAACCTTCTTGAGTCGGCTTGTTGTAGTAAGGAGTCACAAGCAAGCACGCATCTGCACCCGCGTTTTTAGCTTCAGCAGTTAGTTCGATTGCTTCGGAAGTTGAGTTTGCACCTGTGCCTGCAATCACTGGGATACGGCCTGCAACACGTTCAACTACACGTTTAATCACTTGGCAATGCTCATCGCAGTTTAGTGTAGCGGACTCACCAGTAGTGCCCACAGCGACGATGGAATCAGTGCCCTTATCCAGATGCCAATCTACCAGTTTGTCTAGGGAATCCCAATCGACGTCTCCGTTAGAAAGCATAGGGGTAACAAGAGCAACAATGCTGCCAGTAATCATTTTTTTCTCCATGAGATTTATATCAGGTTTTGCAAAGGACAAAACTACTCTGCCCTACTGCGTATTACAACCTTAAAACTTGACTAATCGACCCTAGGCGGCTGAAAAGATTCAATTTTTCCTTGGGCCAATCCAAATAGAGGGCTAAGAAGGAATATTTCTACTTTCACTCATAAAATATTGCCAATTACTCGTGTAATAGATCACTTATAATCTAAACCATATCTGGTATCGTATTAAGAGACGTATTCTATACGATTTTATACTTTGTTGAGTAGCCATCATCACTAAGGATTTACTATGAGCAACGTTGCTATTGATCAAAAAGTCCCATCTTTTACCGCTCAAGCCACTAGCGAGCAGACTGTTGAACTGGATGCACTAAAGGGCAAAAACATTGTTATCTATTTTTACCCTAAAGACAGCACCCCTGGCTGCACAACAGAAGGTCAGAACTTCCGCGACACTATCGATCAGTTTGAAGCAGCAAACACTGTGATTTTTGGCGTTTCACGTGACGGCATGCGTGCTCATGAAAACTTCAAAGCAAAACAGGAGTTTCCATTCGAGTTAATCAGCGACCCAGATGAAGAGCTGTGCAAACTGTTTGACGTTATCAAACTGAAGAAGAATTACGGCCGTGAGTACATGGGTATCGACCGATCTACGTTCTTGATTGATGCCGAAGGTGTTTTACGACAAGAATGGCGCACTGTAAAAGTTAAAGGTCATGTCGACGAAGTACTCGCTGCGGCTCAAGCACTATAAATTAAAATAAAAGACACAAAAAAGCGGTGTTTAAACACCGCTTTCTTCTAACTCTACAGGATGCTGTTTCGCCTTAGGCCACGAACTCAAAATAGCCTTGATCAAGGTTGCTAGCGGAATCGCAAAGAACAATCCCCAGAATCCCCAAAGCCCACCAAAGACCAACACTGCTACGATAATCGCAACCGGATGAAGATTTACCGCTTCAGAGAACAACAATGGAACCAGTGCGTTACCATCCAACGCCTGAATAATGCCGTATGCCACCATCAGGGTCATAAACTCACTACTCCAGCCCCACTGGAAGAAAGCAATCAATGCAACTGGGATCGTTACTAAGGCAGCACCAATATATGGGATCAGTACAGACAAACCGACCAAAATACCCAATAGAGCTGCATAGTTAATACCCAAGAAGATAAAGGTAATGTAGGTCACCGTACCTACTACGATGATTTCAATCGCCTTGCCACGGATATAGTTGGCGATCTGATCATCCATCTCAGTCCAAACGCTGGTCATCATATCGCGCTTTTCAGGTAAAAATGATACCCACCATTTAGTCATAACCGCCCCATCCTTGAGGAAGAAGAAAACTAAAATAGGCACTAATACCAGATAAATCAGTAACGCCATCACCCCAGTAATCGAGTTTAAAGAGAACGTCACTACCAACTGCCCCATCTGCGATAGCTCAGCAGCAGCAAGGTCGATCAGCTCTAAAATGCGGGCCTCAGAGATAAACTCTGGGTATTTTTGCGGCAACAGAAGCAATACCGTTTGTATTTCCGATAAAATACCGGGAAGCTCATTAAACAGATTTACTGCCTGCCGCCATGCCAGCGGCATAACGATCAAGAACAGGGCGGCCAAACCACCAACAAAAGCTAAAAAAACCAGTATGACCGAAAGTAGATGTGGAACATTTAACTGCTTTAAGCGGTTAACCCCACCCTGCATCAAAAACGCTAGGATAATACCCGCAAAAACCGGTGCCAAAGCCTGACCTAAGGTCAGGATAACCAGCAATGCTGCACCTAACAAAACAAAGAGAAGCAACGCCTCTTCGTCAGAAAAGTAGCGCTCTATCCATTTACTAAATATCTTGCGCATAAGAAACTCTGCTTAGCCTCGACGGATCAGATAAACATAAGGTTCCTGATCAGTGAACGATTCCAACAATTCATGGTCAGATTGATCGGTATAGGCTTTAAAATCTCTGATAGAACCACTATCAGTAGCGATAACTTTTAACACCTTTCCCGCTTCCAATTTATTCAGCGCTTGTTTAGCTTTCAGGAGCGGCAAAGGACAATTTAATCCAGACGCGTCTAATGTCTCGTCGAACGAATGTGTAGTCATTAACTTTTCTTAACGTAATTTTTGTTGTCGTTATCAATTAAGTTCAGCACTATATACCATTCTTGTTTGTATTAGCACGGGATTTTCGGATAACAGCATGCACAATGGACTTATTGCTTTCCTCTTAACAATTTTGTTAAGTGCCTCACCTTCAAGCTTGAAAGCAGACACTCAACTACCTGATATCGGTGGTAGCGGTTACAGCATTATTACGCCGCAGCAGGAATACCTTTTGGGGCGCGCTTGGGTACGTATGCTTCGCGGTAGTTCACGCTTATATAAAGACGCCGTTGTCAGCCAATACGTCGAAGAACTCACTTGGAATTTAGTCACCTACAGCCAACTCACGGACCGACGCCTAGAAATTGTGGTGCTGGACAACCCTACCGTTAACGCCTTTGCAGCACCCGGCGGCATTATCGGCGTTCATACAGGCTTACTTCTTACAGCACAAAATGAAGCGCAGCTAGCCTCAGTTCTCGCACACGAGTTAGCTCATTTAAGCCAACGCCACTTTGCCTCACAACTAGAAGAGCAACGCCGCAATAAGCCATTTTTCATAGCCAGCTTATTAGGTAGCATTTTATTAGCTGCAGCAGATCCCGAAGCAGGCGTTGTCGGCATGCAATCATCTATGGCGGCCTCAGCCTCTTCCCGCCTTTCGTTTAGCCGCCAGAATGAACGTGAAGCCGATTACATAGGCATGCAAACCCTTACACAAGCAGGCTACGATCCAAAATCTATGGCCGATATGTTCAGTCAGCTACAGCAACAAGCGCGCTTTAGCCGTATACCGCCTGAATTTTTGCTAACTCACCCAGTGACCCAATCACGTGTATCTGACGCACTAAACCGTGCTGAAACAATCAATGTGATTAATGCCAAAGAAAACAGTATCCATTTTAATATCGCCAGCGCACGTATTCGTACCGGATACACTAAAGATCAAAAACAACTGTTAGAAAAATACCTAAACACGCAAAAACAGCAGGACAACGACAGCTTAAGATACGCTATTGCCCATACTGCGATAGCGGTTAAAGACTTTGAGCTTGCACAAAAGAACATCAACCGCTTTAGCAAAAGCTTTAAAAGCCGCTTAAGCGCTCGTTTAATCAAAGCAGAACTGGAACTTGGAAAAGAGAACTACCCAGAAGCGGCGAAACAGCTACAACATCTAAGAAACCTTTTCCCTGGCAGCCAAGCTGTATCTTTTATTTACGCCGATACACAAATCAAACTAAACCAGCCGCACCTTGCGGTACAAGCTTATGAAGACCTAGTAGAGAAAGATCCAAATGACAGCCGTGCATGGTACCTGCTAGCAGAAGCCTACGGGTTAGCCGGCGATATTGTTGGCGTACACGAAGCCCGTGTTGAATACTTCCTGCTAACTGCTAATGTGGATAGAGCCTTAAGGCAGATCGATTATGCGCTAAGAGAACCGACAATTAGCAGCACCGAACGCGCGCGATTAGAGCAAAGACAGGAAGACGCCAAAGAGATTAGGGAATCGTTGAAGTTGGATTATTGATCTTACCTAAATTATTCAGTGCAACAATGGAAAGCCCTCGTATATAGATACGATAAGCCATAACGCTGAATTAGGCCTAGATACCTGTCTTTATTTTCCGAATACCATAATAGAACTCGACATCCGGAATATTATTTTTATCCCAAAGACCTACAATAACCTCAGATTTCAATATATCTACGAGAGCATCACTAACAACGATCGATCGACAATAACCTTTACAAGAAAAAATTGGATAATTACTTAGACATGAAGCAACATCAGGGTCTTCATTAAGTTCTTGTAAGATATCAACATATCCACCACTTGGTATAAACGGAGTATTTTCAAAGCCTTCTATGTAATCTTCTGAAAAATCGATAACCCTACCGACAATCATATAATAGTAACCACCAGTAGATTGACCATTGATATTCACATCTACGGGCCAAAAGTAATGTACACCAGGATCAAAATCTTCGACTATTTTTTTGAACTTATCATTTACAAGATGCACACCTGCGGGAGATGTATAAAACCCTATAGCCCCAACATGCTCCACATTCATTTTAGGGGGATAATTTGTAAAAAATGGGCGTTCGAAAGAAACATTTAAAACACAGAAGTCTCTATCTACCAAAGAAACTTGTTTTTTATCCACCACCCTAACATCGCGTTTATAACGAAACTTTGGCCCTTTTGACTTAATAACGATGTCGTACGGATAAATAACTTGGCAACAACTTGCCTCTGGTTCTGTCACCTTCAAATAGTACATTTTCTCAAAGCTCCAACATCACAAATTCATCACTTTCCGATAGATAAATATCTTGCCCGGTCGGCAGCGTCATTCGATCTCCAGCATTAAAAAATCGACCGCTATCAAAAACATACTTCACGATATAATTGACTAACGGTTTTACTTGAGACCAGCTATCCGAGCTGACCTTAATGTGGAAGTCCTTCTCTCCTAAATTCGAAAAGCCATGAAGAAGATAATCAGTTTTGCTTTTTCGCTTGCCTGAAATCCAATAAGATATCGGAAGGTATGTAGAAGGCTTACTAGTCCCTTCATATAGTTTGTTTGATTTTCCTATTAGAGCATTAAGCTTTTCGAGGTCCGCAAACTTTCGCGTATTACTCCAATACACATGGGTTGCAACAAAACTTAATGAAATCAACAGAACAAAGCGCTCGAGTGCTAGCTGGAGATCAATCCCCTCTCTTATATCAGCAGCTTTCCCAAGCGGACTTAGAATAATATGCGCCTTATGCTCAAACTGCCCGGAAATTTCTTCCAATGGAGCTGGTTTATCTACATAAATAAGAGTAAACGTCTTACCCATCACCTCAACTATCGATGAATCTTGATTAAAATGAACCTTATAGCTTTCTGGGTTCATATACTCAGAAAGGCTTGCCTCCAAGCCCTCTTTTGTAATCGTCACTTCTTCTGGTAGGAAAACCATGTTGTACATTTAACAATCCCTTTAAAAAAACAACTTATGACTAGCACTTAAGCTTATCCAAATAGCTACAACAAGAATTGAACTGTCAGTAACCGCTATACAGCAGAGACGAAGGGATAGATTTAAAATAACGAGAAAGAGAAGCCGATCTATCCATAATGGCCTAAAAACCCAATCCTTTAGCTTGTAGGCATACCACTGTATTCAAAACCCTTTATCAGGGCAATAAAAAACCCGCTTGCGCGGGTTTCAAATTTACTTATTCAGCTCTGCCGAGAAATCGAGCATTCGCTGCAAAGGCTTACGAGCATCGACGATTAAGGATTCATCGACGTGGATCTCATCTTGCCCTGTTTCTAGTGCGTGAAGCACGCTCTCTAGACCGTTCATCGCCATCCAAGGGCAGTGGGCACAGCTACGGCAAGTTGCACCAGAACCACCGGTAGGCGCTTCGATAAACTGCTTACCTGGCGCTGCTTGCTGCATCTTGTAGAAGATCGCTTTATCCGTCGCAACGATAAACTGCTCATTTGGCAGATCACGTGCAGCATTGATAATTTGCGTAGTAGAACCGACCGCATCCGCAATCTCTACGACCGAATCTGGAGATTCTGGGTGCACAAGAACCGCTGCATCAGGGTAAACCTTTTTAAGGTCAAGAATACCCTGTGCTTTAAACTCTTCGTGTACGATACAAGCACCGTCCCACATCAGCATTTCAATGCCTGTTTGACGTTGCACGTATGTACCTAAGTGCTTATCTGGTGCCCAGATAATCTTTTTACCTTGATCAGCCAAGTGCTCAACCACTTGTAGCGCAATGCTAGATGTTACTACCCAATCGGCACGCGCTTTTACAGCGGCTGAAGTATTGGCATAAACAACCACTTCGTGGTCTGGATGAGCATCACAGAACGCGGAGAACTCTTCGATTGGGCAACCAATATCAAGAGAACAAGTCGCTTCGATTGTTGGCATAATTACGCGCTTTTCAGGCGTAAGGATCTTAGCCGTTTCACCCATAAACTTAACACCAGCAACAACCAACGTGCTAGCAGAATGAGCATTACCAAAACGCGCCATCTCTAAAGAGTCAGATACACAGCCACCCGTTTCATCAGCTAGCTGCTGTAGAACGGCTGAGGTGTAATAATGCGCTACCAGACAAGCATCTTTCTCTTTAAGCAGTTTTTTGATCTTCTGCTTATACTCTTCAACCTGCTCCATAGTCATATCTAGAGGCAAGTGTTCTTTAGCGAAGTGCTCCTGCACGAGGATGCGATCTGAAATATCCTGTTGGCTCAACATGTGACGTAATACTCATAAGTTGTACTGATCGACTACCTGCTCACCTAGGTAGCTTTATTACCTGAGGATCACCCAGATAAAAATTAGGGGACGTAGTATAGCATAGAGATACGAGCGGCTAGAAGTTACTTAAATCAGTGGCTAGGTGTTAGATGAAGTGTGTTGCGAGGATTTTCTTTTTCTCTAGCAGCGCAGCTGCGTCCTCTAGGCGAAGCCGTCCTCTAGCCACGAAGTGGCGCCCTAAGCGGCGAAGCCGTGCTGATCTTAAGACATAAAAAAACCAGCACATAGGCTGGAATTTTTAAGTGGTGGGTCGTATAGGATTCGAACCTATGACCAATTGGTTAAAAGCCAACTGCTCTACCGACTGAGCTAACGACCCACACAGAGGACGCGTATTTTACGTATCCTTAATGCAAAAGCAAGGCTTTTTTATTGATATCGGGTTGGATCTTCCAAGCCAGCATCAACAAAGCCTTTTGCGCGTAAACGGCAGCTATCGCAAGCACCGCATGCCTGACCTTCATCGTCTGCTTGGTAGCATGAAACCGTCAAACCGTAATCAACACCCAGACGAGTACCCTCTTGGATGATCTCTTCTTTGGTTAGGTCAATTAGCGGTGTTTCGATCTTGATTGGATCGCCGCTAACACCACGCTTAGTCGCAAGATTAGCCATGGTTTCGAAGGCAGCAATATACTCTGGACGGCAATCAGGGTAACCGGAGTAATCGACTGCGTTTACACCAATAAAAATCGCATCGGCTTCTAGCACTTCAGCCCAACCTAACGCCAAGGACATGAAAACTGTATTTCGTGCCGGAACGTAGGTCACCGGAATCTCGTCGGTTTCCTCTTCGGGCACGTCGATGCTGTGATCTGTTAGCGCTGAACCACCAAAGTCTTCTAAGTGAAGTCGAATGACACGGTGTTCAGCCGTATTCAGTTGCTTGGCAATTTTCTTAGCCGCATTTAACTCAGTTAATGAACGTTGACCGTAATCAAAGCTCAATACATAACAGCTGTAGCCGCGTTCAGCAGCCATTGCCAGCGCTGTTGCCGAATCCAGACCACCAGACAGCAACACCACTGCTTTTTTTGAAGCAGAAGAATTCATGTGTATTCCAACGATTGATTAGAGCTGACGCTTAAACTCTTTAGCTAAGCGAACCGCATCAGAATCAGGGTATTTATTGATAACCAGATCAAGGTATTCTGTCGCTTTAGCCGTGTCACCTAACTGATTGTAGATGATACCTAGCTTATACGCTGCATCAGGTGCTTTAGGGTTATCCGCAAACTGGGTTAACACCTGCATAAATGATTCACGTGCTTGCTCAGGCTTTTGCTCCGCCAAGCGAATCTCACCCAACCAATAATAAGCATTAGGCAAACGTACACTTTGTGGGTAATCCTTCACAAAAGCAGAAAATGCTTCAGCCGCTTTTGGGAAGTTTCTCACCTTAACCAGACCAAAGGCTTCACGATAAGCCTGTGCATCACCCGCTGATGGCGCTAGAGGCGCTACATCTGCTGGCACTTGTGGCCTAGATACCGATGAATTTCCCTCTAACACAGGCGCGTTATCAGCACCTAACTGACCAGTCGTAGCTGGCGGTGTTAAAGCTGGATCCCTTAAAGCGGTGATACGACCATCTAGATCGCGATAGCGTTCTAGCTGTTGGCGTTCCATCTGCTTTAGACGGTAATCTTGCTGCTCTACTTGACCACGTAGAGAACGCACTTCGTCCTGCAACTGCTGGACAATAAGTATCAGTTCACTGTTTTTAGAAGCCGAGTGAGCATTGTAGGAAGGCTGTTGAACATTGGCAGGCGAAGCGCCAACACCCAACTCAATAACGGGTACTTCTTCTGCTACAACATTAGCGCTGATAGCCAGCGCTAATGCAGTAGAAAGAACGGTAGAGTTCGAAGTCATAAATTAACGCGTTACGTACTTCAGTTCCACACGACGGTTCTGGCTCCAGCTAGATTCGCTGTGACCCAAAATCGCTGGTTTTTCTTCACCAAAGCTAACAGTTTCGATCTGAGAAGCAGATGCACCGTTAACCTGCATAAAACGAGAAACCGCTTTAGCACGACGCTCGCCTAGTGCGATGTTGTACTCACGCGTACCACGCTCATCAGCATGACCTTCCAGTACTACCTGAGCAGATGGATTAGCTGCTAGGTATGCTGCGTGCTTTTCTAGATCAGCAAAACCGCCTGCTTTCACTACTGATTTATCGAAATCAAAGTAGAAAACAGTCTGTAGGTTCTCAACACCTGACATAGAAGAGCCAGAAACAGAACCCTGATTAACACCTTGTGTAGTGCCATTATCAGTACCTGCAGTTGCGCCACCTTCAGTAGATGAACCACCTGTAGAACAACCTGCTACCCATGCTACGGATAGCGCTAGTGCAGCTGCTTTAGTTACGTTGGAAGCTCGCATTGATCACTCCTGTATATTTGCTGGTCTTCCCAGCAAGCAAAATATTATTGAATGCCGCCATGTCCAATTCTGAACATAAGTTAATGTCTATAAACTTTTATTGCAAGTAGGGGCTCCATGCCGGTTCCCTAACATCACCACTACTTGACGGTAAAATGAAGCGCACACCACCATCTAAGGTAACGCCGCCCAAGACCCCTCTTACACCTTTTTGCGTTGCATATAGAATGATACTGCCATTTGGTGCAATGGTTGGGGACTCATCTAAAAATGTATCGGTCAGGATATCTAAACGACCTGTTTTAAGATCCTGAACCGCAATTCTGAATACGTTATCTACACCACGATGAACCATCGCCAAGAAACGGCCATCCTGTGTCAAACGACCACGGGAGTTGTAGTTACCTTCATAAGTTACACGCTCTAACTGGCGTGTCGGCAGATGGATTCGATAGATCTGTGGCTGGCCACCGCGGTCAGAGGTAAAGATAAGTGACTGACCATCAGGCGACCAAGAAGGTTCCGTATCAATGCCATAATGGTGAGTAATTCGCGCTAGGCTGCGGGAACGCAGGTCTAAAACATAAACCTCTGGGTTACCATCTTTGGATAACACTATCGCAAGTTTATTACCGTCGGGTGACCATGAAGGCGCACCATTCAGGCCTCTAAAAGACTGAACCTTCTCGCGCTTACCAGTTGCCAGATATTGAATGTAGATTGCCGGCTTACCGGATTCAAAAGACACATACGCCAATTTAGACGCATCACGAGACCAAGCTGGTGACATTAGCGGCTCACTCTGCTCACGAATCGTAATTGGGCGAGCACCATCGGAATCAGCCATCTTCAAACGGTAACGGCCTTTACCACCACCAAACTGCTGAGCTGTTACGTAAACGATACGAGTTGAAAATGCACCACGAACACCGGTTAGCTTCTCATACACCATATCCGAGATATAGTGAGCAATATCACGCATATTCGCTTGGCTACCGGACACACGTTCAGCCAGTAACTGCTGTTCTTTCAGTACATCGTAAAGTTCAAACTCTACTTTTAGCTCTTTACCTTCAGAAGGGAGCTGACGACCGATCAGTAGAAACTCAGTTTTACTAACACGCCAATCTCGGTAAAAAACTTGATCGCGCTTGTTTGGAAAACTCAGCATATTGCGGCGATCCATCATCGAGAATAGACCGGTACGACCTAAGTCATCAGAAACGATTTTCGCGATATCTTCCGGTAAAGCAAAGCTACCATCCCAAGAAAACGGTACAACCGCCACTGGGGTAGGCTCATCAATGCCCTGAGTAATCTCAATTGCTAAATCACCTTCGGCGATTCCGGAAACCGAAAACAACAGCGCACATGTAGCTATAACTCGCTGTAAAAATCTGTTCATTTAGTTCTCCTTAAACACATAGCCGCCATACCAGTTAAAAACAGGCTTAATCCCGCAGATCTTCAGGCCGGAAACGTAATACTCGTTTACGGAAGTATCGATCAAACACAACCGAATCCATCTCCTGAAGTTTTTCAAATACTTGTACTCGCTCAATCGCACGCAAGGCATCGTTATCGAAACGAGCATCACCACTAGATTTACTAACATACAAATCATTTACACGACCTGATGGTAAGAAATGTACGGTAATTTCTACCACCATACCATTTCGTGCAGTCGGTGATCGACGCCAATTACGGGTAATCTGCGTGACGATATAAGCTTCATAACTCATCGCAGCAGCACGCTGTTCTTCTGCTTGCAGAGCCGCTTCTTCTGCCTGCAACGCCTGCATTAGTGCTTCGTTACGGGCTTTTTCTTCTGCTTGTTTTTTCGCTGCAGCTTCAGCTTTTCTTTTCTTTTCTTCAGCCGCTTTCTTCTCGGCTGCTTTACGTTTCTTTTCGTCGGCTTTACGCTTTTTTTCAGCTGCGGCTTTCTTTAAACGATCTTGTTCAGCTTTCTTTTTAGCGTCTTCTTTCTTGCGTTTTTCGTCAGCTTTACGCTTCTTTTCAGCCTCAGCTTTCTTTTTCTCTAGCTGCTTTTTCTTTTCAGCCTCTTTCTTAGCTTTTTCCTGCTTACGCTTTTCGTCTGCTTTGCGCTTCTTATCTTCTTCAGCTATGCGGATTTGATCGGCTTTCTGCTTGGCCTTAGCTTCAGAGGCTTCTTTGCGCTGAGCAGATAGCGTGGTCAGATCGACAATTTGCGCTTGAACGTGACGAGGGACTTTACGCTCCTCCTCTTTATGCTCAAACCAGCTCTGCGCCAACAAAACCACAACAAAGATATGAAGTATGACAGCAAGGACTGTAGGAAGAAGATAACTACCCGGTCGCAAAATCAATCCCTACTCCGTCACCAAGCCTACGCTCGGCGCGCCTGCTTGCTGTAGCAAAACCATCAACTGCACAACCGAATCGTAATTGACATTACGATCACCACGTACCAGCAGCATTTTCTTAGGGTTACTTGCTAAAATTTTAGCCACACGATCATGAACAACATCAGCCGTAACCGCTTCTTTAGGGTCACCACCAATATCGATAAAGTATTCACCTTCCGCATTAACCGTCACGATAACCGGTTCATTATCTTCGTCATCGACAGGCTCCGCCGCTGCTTTAGGCAGATCAACATTAACGCCTTGTGTCAGCATCGGTGCTGTAACCATAAAGATCACCAATAGCACCATCATGACATCAATGTAGGGCACTACATTGATGTCAGCATTTAACTTACGTTTTTTCTTATGCCGTCTGATCATCGATCACACCCGCTTAGTTGGATGCGTGCATACGACGATGCAAGATAGAAGAGAATTCGTCAGCAAAGGTTTCGTAGTTACCTAATAGATACTCAACCTGCGCTGAATAACGGTTATAGGCAATTACAGCTGGAATCGCAGCAAATAGACCAATCGCTGTAGCGATCAAAGCCTCGGCGATACCAGGTGCTACAGCGGACAATGTCGCTTGATGAACATTCGCCAAGCCACGGAAGGAGTTCATAATCCCCCATACTGTACCGAAAAGGCCGATATAAGGGCTGGTAGAACCTACTGTTGCAAGGAATGGTAGGTGTTTTTCTAGCTTATCTTCTTCACGCGCTAGCGCTACACGCATACTACGCTGTACACCGTCCATGACTGAATCTGGGTCATAACCTGCTTGCTGAGTTAGACGCGTATATTCTTTGATACCTGCCCGGAATATATTCTCGGCACCACAATCAGAATTTGGTTCGTGATTGATCTCACGGAAAAGTTGGCCAAGATCGACACCAGACCAGAAGCGATCCTCAAAGTTACGAAGTGATTTACGCGCGCTACCTAACACCGATTGGCGTTGAAAGATCATCACCCAAGAAAGCACTGACGCTAATAAAAGCATTAACATTACTAGTTGAACCACGATACTTGCGTCGGCAACCAGACTCCAGATCGACATTTTTTCGACCACAGCACTTCCCTCTAAAAATTTGGTACAGGATACAATTTACCGGCTTTGTGATTCATCAAAAACCAATAAGTTCCATCCATTTAATAGATAAAAAAATGAAGGCACAACAATAACAGTCACGGCGATTAATACAAGGGAAAACCAGCGTTTGAATTAGCGGTTTGGAAAGGGTTTGCCAGCTATCAGATTAGATAGCTGGCGAATAGATCTAGGCGATTTTCTTTAACGCAGATTCATGAATAGATTGACAGCGAATACAGCGTGATGCAGTAGGACTAGCCTTCAGACGGGTTAACTCGATCTCTTCACCACAGTTAATGCATTCTCCAAAGCTACCCTCTTCAATACGCTTTAGTGCAGCTTGGCATTCAGCAATTTCATCATGATGGCGCTGAAGCGTTTCAAATTGGCGCTCCAACTCCACAGCATGCTCTACTTCTTCACCGATATCTCGCACTTCAGACACAGAAGTAGATGAGATTTGATCTCGCAACTCTTCTTCGAGCTCGGCTTTCAGCTGAATAAGTAAACGATTAAGCTCAAGTCGGAATGCAGTGATCTCTGCATTACGAAGTATGGCCGTCATATTGTTACCTGTTATTTTTTTCAGTTATTTGGCAGGCATATTAGACGGCTTTTCTTCTGTCGTATCTTGATTGATGTCAGATTAACCAACAAATCCTATTTTTTATAGGGTTTATTGATCCAGATCGTATTTTAAGACTCTACAGGCTTGGCAATCCCGAAGTGCTGATAAGCATGATCAGTTACGACTCGACCTCTCGGCGTACGCATAACAAACCCTTGCTGAATTAGATAAGGTTCGAGCACATCTTCAATCGTGTCACGCTCCTCACTAATCGCAGCAGCAAGGCTTTCTACACCGACAGGGCCACCACCAAATTTTTCAATCATAGTCAGTAGCATACGACGATCGAGATGATCGAAACCATGGTGATCGACATTGAGCATATTCAGTGCACGATCGGCGATATCACTGTCGATAACACCATTACCTTTTACTTCTGCGTAATCACGAGCACGGCGCAACAAACGGTTAGCAATACGCGGCGTACCGCGAGAGCGTTTCGCTACTTCGCACGCACCTTGCGTATCAATCTTAGTACCAGAAAGGTCAGCCGACCGAGCAACGATACTGGTCAGATCTTCAACGTTATAAAACTCTAATCGCTGCACAATACCGAAGCGATCACGCAACGGAGAAGTCAGCAAACCAGCGCGGGTTGTTGCACCCACTAAAGTAAATGGAGGAAGCTCTAATTTGATAGAACGTGCAGCGGGCCCTTCACCAATCATAATATCCAGCTGGTAATCCTCCATTGCCGGATAGAGCACTTCTTCAACATTCGGGCTTAGACGGTGAATTTCATCGATAAATAGAACGTCATTTGGCTCAAGATTGGTCAACAACGCTGCAAGGTCCCCTGCTTTCTCAAGCACCGGACCAGAAGTGGTTTTAATCTCAGAGCCCATTTCATTGGCAATGATGTTAGCCAAGGTTGTTTTACCCAAACCCGGAGGGCCAAATATCAAAGTATGATCTAACGCCTCATTTCGCATCTTCGCTGCTTGAATAAAGATCTCCATCTGCTCGCGAACGACAGGCTGGCCAACATAATCTTCAAGCGATTTAGGTCGAATAGCACGATCATGCGCTTCCTCTACCGGATTACTTAAAGGCGAGATAAAACGATCAGCTTCAATCATAACTATTTACTCAATTACCCAACCATGGAGCGTAAAGCGACACGAATAAGATCTTCACAGCTCGCACCAGAACCAAGAGATTTATGCGCTTGTTCAATCGATTTAGTTGCTTGAACTGGCTTATAGCCCAACGCAACCAATGCACTTTCTGCTTCAACACGATTATCACTAACCGACTCAAATGACGCCATATCGGGCCCATCTGCTGCCGACAGCTGAAACTCATCCGAAGATTCCAATCCAAGCGCTTTAATCTTGTCTTTCATCTCTACGATTAAGCGCTCAGCTGTTTTCTTACCAACACCCGGCAGCTTGATCAAAGAAGCGGTATCACCATCATTTACGCAACGCACGAATTCAGTTGTAGAAATACCGGAAAGGATAGTAATCGCCAATTTCGGCCCAACGCCATTAGCCTTAATCAATGTTCTGAAAAGCGCACGCTCTTGCTTATCGATAAAACCATAAAGCAACTGCGCATCCTCTCGCACGACAAAGTGAGTAAAGAGAGTCACCTGCAATCCCACTTCAGGTAGTCGATAAAATGTGTTCATAGAAGCTTCAACTTCGTAGCCCACACCATTTACATCAATCACTAACTGTGGAGGCTGCTTTTCTAACAACTCACCTTTTAATCGACCAATCACTTACTTTTTATCCTTATCCAATTTTTCGAGCTTATGACCTGCCACAATAAACTCAGGTAACCTGAGATCTGCGAACATCGCAGCCATACGCAATACAAAGATGATTACCATAGAGATGAGCGCGACTGGCTGCCCTGGAATATACGACTGAAACACCACAAAAAATACCGAACCTGCTAATGCACAAGTCGCATAAAGCTCACCATCTCGTTGTAAAATCAGCGGTATCTGTCCAGTCAAAAGATCTCGAATCATACCACCAGCACAACCAGTGATAACGGCCATCATCACAACAATAATCGGCGGCAAACCAAGACCTAAGGCTTTTTCGGCACCTAACACGGCAAACAGCGCCAGTCCCATAGCATCCAGTACTAACAAAGTGCGTCGAGGGTACTGAATATATCGACAAACAAAGAAAGCAACGACCGCGGAGGTAATCGCAGTCCACAGGTATGAAGTATCAGCCACCCACACCACAGGATGAATATCTAAAGTGATATCACGAATCGTGCCACCACCTAAAGCTGTCACTATCGCTAAGACAACCACTCCTAGAATATCCAATTGCTTACCCTGAGCCGCCAAAGCCCCTGCAGTTGCAAATACTGCAACTCCAATTAGATCAGCAATATAGATAAAATCAGTGTAAGCCATCTCATTCATGACGTTTATTGACGCCTCCAACTGGCGTTGCGACTAGACATAGAACCTGCGGTCTTAATTAAGCTATTACGAGTATGCGCATGACAGAGTGCAATTGCGAGCGCATCGGCAGCATCAGCTTGCGGCAAGCCGGGCAATTTTAGAATATGTGCCACCATATGCTGAACTTGTGATTTATCAGCCGAACCTTTACCTACGACCGACTGCTTAACTTTACGAGCAGCATATTCGTAAACTGGTAATTCTGCATTAGTACCTGCAACAATAGCGACACCGCGCGCCTGACCAAGCTTCAGAGCAGAATCGGCATTACGTGCCATAAACACCTGCTCAATAGCGAACTCTTGGGGGCAGTAGCGCTCGATCACTTCTGATACACCCGTATACACCTGCTGTAATCGCCCAGGTAATTCATCACCTTTAATACGAATACAACCACTGGCAACATACTCATTTTTATTGCCAACGCAGTTAATTACACCGTAACCGGTGATTCGGGAGCCAGGGTCTATTCCTAATATCAGCATCAAACTAATCTACTGGTTATATATACAGGCAAGCATACAGGACTAAGCTTTGTTTACAAAGAAATTTATAACGCCAAGACAGCTGAGAGAGCACCTAGGCTGGCCGAACTACCTTTAGGATTATTCCATCATGACCTCTTCAGGAATAATCGCGTTATGGTAAACATTCTGCGAGTCATCCAAATCATCCAATACATCGATTAGCCTCAGCACCTTTCGAGCTGCATCCACATCAAGCTCAACGGTAGTTGACGGGATCATCGCCACTTCTGCATGTAGAGACTCCAACCCTGCATCTACGAGAGCTTGCTTCACATCGAGAAAGTCATGCCAATCGGTGAACACATCTATAGAGCCATCATCATTTGCCACAACATCATCCGCACCAGCCTCTAGCGCTGCATCCATGATGGTTTCTTCATCTATTTCTACAAAGGTGATCTGACCTTTTTTATCGAATAAATAGGCAACTGAACCGCTTGTACCAAGATTGCCATTGTACTTATTAAATGCCGCACGTACTGCAGCGACTGTTCGATTAACGTTATCCGTCATACACTCAACAAGAATTGCCACACCATTTGAACCATACCCTTCATAAGTCAATTCATCGTAATGTTCGCCTTCAGCTCCCCCTGCGCCACGAAGAATCGCCTTATCAATGGTATCGCGCTTCATATTCGCACCAAGGCTTTTATCAACAGCAGCGCGCAACCTCGGATTGTCATCTGGATTACCGCCACCCTCTTTGGCCGCCACAACTAATTCTCGAATCAATTTGGTGAAAATTTTACCCCGTTTCGCATCCTGAGCAGCTTTCCGATGTTTGATATTTGCGAATTTAGAATGACCTGCCATATCACTTACTCCCTTTCGATATTTTCTACCCCATATAAACAAAAAAGCCGCCCAAAGGCAGCTTTTTCAATATTCTTGCTCGTCACTCCAGCTAAGGCTGGAGTCTATGTATCAGATTCCTGCCTTCGCAGGAATGACGAAGAAAATAACTTTAAGGCGTTTTACGCAGTTTAATGTTCAACTCACGCAGCTGTGCAGCACTTACTTCACCCGGCGCTTCAGTCATCATACAAGATGCACTTTGCGTTTTAGGGAAAGCAATAACTTCACGAATAGAATCTGTACCCGTCATCAGCATGATCAAACGATCAAGACCAAATGCCAAACCACCGTGAGGAGGCGCACCGTACTGTAGCGCGTTTAGCAGGAAGCCAAACTTATCGTCAGCTTCTTCATCAGAGATACCAAGAATCTCTAATACCGTTGCCTGCATTGCTTGATCGTGGATACGAACAGAACCACCACCAAGCTCACAACCATTAAGCACCATGTCGTATGCACGAGATAACGCTTCTAGCGGGTTCGCTTTTAGCTCTTCTGGAGAGCAGCTTGGCGCAGTGAATGGGTGGTGAAGTGCTGTTAGGCCACCATCTGTTTCTTCAAACATTGGGAAATCAACAACCCATAGAGGCGCCCACTCACACTGAGCCATCTCAAGATCTTCACCCACCTTGATACGTAGAGCACCAAGCGCTTCAGAAACAACCTTAGCTTTATCAGCACCGAAGAATACGATATCACCGTTTTCAACGCCTAGACGATCCATGATCGACATCGTCACTTCATCACCTAGGAACTTGATGATTGGAGACTGTAGGCCGTTAACGCCGTTTTCTATTTCGTTAACCTTGATCCAAGCAAGACCTTTAGCACCGTAGATGCTTACGTACTTAGTGTAATCATCGATGTTCTTACGAGTCAGCTTAGCGCCACCAGGTACTTTAAGTGCAGTTACACGACACTTAGGATCGTTTGCTGGGCCTGCGAATACTTTAAATTCGATATCCGCCATTAGATCAGCAACGTCAACCAATTCCATTGGGTAACGAAGATCAGGCTTATCAGAACCGTAACGCTGCATTGCTTCTGAGTAAGGCATGCGTGGGAAATCACCCAAATCCACACCTTTCAGCTCAAGGAACAACTTGCGGATCATAGTTTCAGTCAGACCTATGATACCCTCTTCGTCCATGAACGAAGTTTCGATATCGATCTGAGTGAATTCAGGCTGACGGTCTGCACGCAAATCTTCATCACGGAAACATTTAGCGATCTGGTAGTAACGATCAAAACCAGACACCATCAACAACTGCTTAAATAGCTGTGGAGACTGCGGCAGCGCAAAGAACTGACCTTCGTGAACACGACTCGGTACCAAGTAATCACGCGCACCTTCAGGTGTAGCACGGTTTAGAATCGGTGTTTCGATATCTAGGAAACCGTTGTCATCTAGGTAGTTACGGATTGCGTTAGATACCTTAGAACGAAAACGTAGTTTTTCCTGCATCTCTGGACGACGTAGGTCGATGTAACGGTTACGAAGACGCACATCTTCACCAACGTTTTGGTGCTCATCCAACTGGAATGGAGGTGTTTCAGACTTGTTTAGAATAACAAGTTCTTTACCTAGCACTTCGATCTCACCCGTTGGCATTTCAGAGTTGATCGTACCTTCAGGGCGACTGCGAACAGTACCTTTAATCTCGATTACGAACTCATTACGGCAGCTATCAGCGAGTGCAAAGCTCTCTTCACGATCTGGATCAAATACAACCTGTGCTAGACCTTCACGGTCACGCACGTCTAGGAAGATAACACCACCGTGGTCACGACGACGATGAACCCAACCACAAAGGGTGATGTCTTCGCCGATATGCTCTTTTCTAAGATCGCCGCAATAATGACTGCGCATAATTTACTGTTCCTGTTAACTGTCTCGGTTTGGTTTTCACCAAACGGTCAATGAATTAATACTTTATCTATCCGGAATTAGCTGTCTGTACCTGACGAAGCTCCGGAGCCACCCGCAAGATTTTTCTTCTTACCGGTTTTAAAATCTGTCTCATACCAGCCGGAACCAGAAAGGCGAAAACCCGGCGCCGATACTTTTTTGGTCACTTCCTCACTTGCGCAGGAAACACACGCAGGCGCAGGTGCATCACTTTTAAGAACAAGCTTTTCAAACTCGTGACCACAGCTATCACACTGAAAATCAAAGATTGGCATTGGAAACAAACCCGATCGAAACTTCCTAAACGCAGGAAGCGTATGTTAAAAACGGCGGATTATACCTTATTTAAGCAGAGGGAACAGGCCCCAAATGGGATTGAGGCCGTAAAGATTTAAAATAGAGGCGGCTAATTTTAAATGAAGCTAAATTAAGCTTGTTCTTCCGGTACAAATTCCAGTTCGCCGGACATTAAAGCTTCCAGTTTTCGTCTAATTTCATGGATCTGTTCAGCTGTATATGGCTCAGCTGGCACCTTCCCCCAAACAGGCCCTGGCCAAGCCTTATCAGTCTCATAACGCACGATATGATGAAGGTGTAATTGCGGCACCATATTCCCTAACGATGCTACATTCATCTTTCTAGCAGCAAAGCTATCAGCCAAGTTTGATGCTAAAAATGATGACTCTTTGATTAGCTCGCACTGTTCATCATCGGAAAGATGATAAATTTCTGTCGCACCTGCACGCCTTGGCACCAAAATAAACCAAGGATAATTGGCATCGTTTAGTAGCAAGAGACGACTAATCGGAAAATCCCCTAACACTATACAATCAGCGGCTAACTGCGGGTGAAGTTCAAACTCAAGCTCTAATTCATCCATTACAATACTCCTATCACTTAGCTTTACTTCTTATTTTGGGACCTAAATACAAAACAACGGCTTTGACACTGACATCCTTCTCTATTCAAATAGGTAACGCGTCGCCCCAACACTATTTAGCTTAGCAACACAAAACCGAAGCCGCGATATGTTAGAAATAAAAATTTGCCATAAAATCAGTGAAATAGGTCTAGATACATGGAACAGCCTCCTTCCGTCTGATTACCCTTTTTGCCGATACGAATTTCTCCACGCCTTAGAAGAATCAGGGAGCGTAAGCGCAAAAACAGGCTGGCAGCCCCTACACATCCAACTTCAAGATAACGGTATAATTATAGCTATACTACCACTGTATCTTAAGAATCATTCCTATGGAGAATATGTGTTTGATTGGGCCTGGGCCGAAGCATATGAACGTCATGGCATGGATTACTACCCAAAACTCATATCATCCATCCCCTTCTCTCCTGTGAGTGGGCCAAGGTTGCTGACGAAACAACCACTAGAACCTTTATTTGAGCGTTTAAGCCAAGCCATTCCGCAGCTGTGCCAACACTTCAAAGCTAACTCTTGGCACCTACTCTTTCCATCCAAGCAGGAAGCGGATTCACTCGATAATACAAGCTATATGATTCGGAAGGGCTGTCAGTATCAGTGGTTTAATCGAGACTATTCTTCCTACGATGACTTCCTGCAGAATCTAACGTCTCGTAAGCGTAAAAATTTGAAAAAAGAGCGTAAAAAGATCGATCAGCAAGGTATCACTCATCGCCAAATTCAGGGCAAAGATATAACCGATAACGAGATAGACACCTTTTACGATTTTTACCGTTTGACCTATCTAAAACGCGGACGCGAAGCCTACCTCAGCAAATCTTTTTTCACTCAACTAAAACAGACCATGCCCGAGAATCTTTTACTCGTTTTGGCTTACAAAGATGAAACACCCGTTGCAGGCGCACTATCACTACAAGATTCAACTACCTTATATGGGCGCTACTGGGGCTGTTTTGATGAATACGACAGTCTTCATTTCGAAACCTGCTACTACCAAGGCATTGAGTATTGTATTAGTCTGGGGTTAAAGCGATTTGATTCTGGCGCTCAGGGAGAGCATAAAATACAGCGAGGATTTACCCCCGTACCGACTTATTCGGCCCACTGGCTTAAGGAAGTTGGATTCAATAAAGCAGTAAAGCAGTTTATTGATGAAGAGACCTCCGCGATTGATGAGCAGATCGAGCAGCTGAAAACGTATTTACCCTACAAAGCGCTATAATAGAGAAAGGATTTAAACAACTAGACAAGGAGTCATGTGATGAATATGCCAACTATTCGTCCCCTACCTATAAAAACCAAAAACGAATCCCTCATTATTCGAATTCTGCGTTGGATATTTGCTGTACGAAAATGGGTGCTTACCGATGATTGGACCTACACTATGCGTGACGGGACCACGATCGTGATACCTAAAGGCTTCGAATTTGACGGTGCATCTATCCCCCGCCCTCTTTGGGCCATACTCTCCCCCACTGGCCTTTTATTCCTACCAGGCTTAATTCATGACTACGCCTACAAATACGACCAGCTCATTGGGATAGATGAAAACGGCAAACGTTACACCTACAAAGCAGGCGCAGGGAAATCCCACTGGGATCGCGTATTTCGTGAAACAGGGATTGATATTAATGGCGTTGCGATAATCGATACCCTCGCGTGGTTAGCACTGGCGTTAGGCGGTTGGTATACCTGGAGACAACACCGCAAAACCAATGCTCAACCCGTCATAGAACAACTAACAGAATAACCCCTATTGGAAACGGGCAAGCCATTCATAGCGCATACAAGCAGTTGCGCTCTTTTGGCCAAAAATGCTGCTAGACATAAAAAGATGAACCATACCCTTGGTTTATCTCTTCATTTACATCAGTCAGCATTGCCATCAGCGCCAATTTTTATTCTCGATATTCAGCCTTGCTTCCAACTAACTCACAGCCCTTCTAGCTATATTTCTGCCGCCTTTTCCGGATTCGCACTTGTAAGGAGCCCTGAAAACTTATGAATAATGGCGATCGAGATGAGAAACCGTTTATTAGATCTTAAAAGCAAAATTGAACTCAAATCAGAAAATGAAAATGCTTTTGATCGTACAGAATTTGTAGAAGATTATTTTGCAATATTGAAGGATACAAACAGCAAATAGCAGGAGATAAAGAACACATAAAACAGGCAAAACTAATTTATATTAACCGTTTGTTCAGAAATATCGTTTAGACTGCTACAATTTATAGAAACCTAACCCCCACGGGCCTTGTAGCGTTAAGCAGTATCTATGAGCGAACACCACCACATCAAACAAGCGTTTGAATTATCGGCTAAATTCCTTGCGCATAAGACCTATAATTCTCTGACGCATGCCATTCTTCACTACTTCTGTTCATTAGAAGGTGTAGAAGACGCTGTGTCTTACGAAATTTTCGGGGATTCTAATTCGGATACTGGCCTATCTATACGCCGCTTCCCTCTGACGCTTGATGAATCGTTCATCGATCGACATAACGATCTCATGCTCAAAACACTGCCTAAAAGTAAAGGCGGTGTAGCATGCATGAAGTTCAAAGGTGAAGACTATATATTCTTAGATATCACTAAAGATGTTATTCCTCGACGCATTATTTTGATCACGGGTAAAGTATCTGAACAAGACATGGTTTTGATCGAGGGCGTCTTCAGTATCTATGAAAAACAAGTTGCATTATTAGATGCCAAAGAACGCGACATGCTAACAGGCTTACCAAACCGTCAAACAATGGAACTAAGCCTTAACGATGTCGTTGCATTTCACCGTGGTCATCAGAACAACCATATAAAATCATCTTGGATGGTTGTTCTGGATATAGATCACTTTAAAAATATTAATGATACATTCGGCCACCTCTATGGAGATGAGGTTCTGCTTCACTTTGCAGAGCTGATGAAAAAAACCTTCCGTTATACCGACTTTTTATTCCGATATGGCGGTGAAGAGTTTGTAGTCATACTGAATAATGCCGATCAGGAACAAGCGCTACACATACTCGAACGTTTCCACACAGCGGTTCAGGATTACACATTCCCATCCGGGAAATTAACCGTCAGTATCGGCTATACAGAGATTGACCCAGTAACACCACCGATGCTGCATTTTGAACAAGCAGACCGCGCGCTTTACCACGCGAAAAATAACGGCAGAAACCTTATTGTACATTTCAGCGAAGTTAGCTCTCGGATTGAAGTACCTGATGATGATGTAGAGCTTTTCTAACATATTCTTCCAAAACAAAAAGAGCAGCCTAAGCTGCTCTTTTTCATTTCAGTAACCTGCTCACCCAGAGATAAATACCGGTGCAAAACCTAGATTCCACACAATCACTGTGCCCACCCGGGTGATAACCAAATACACAAGCCCTACTGCCAGAATTGCTCCACAGAAGAAGAAAGCCTGATCTTTATCTATGCCCAACACATGTGGCAAACCGTCATAGATCAAATAGCCGGTATAGGCAGCGGCTGCTAGGTAAACCAACATATTAGCCCATGGAACTGGGTATAAAGAGATAAAGCCAGCTAAGAAAAGCGGCGTACAAGAATAAGCAGCTAAAGCAATACCATTAGCAGCATATTCATCATGACCACTACCGTAAGTTTTTGACATCCAGTCAATCATCCAGCCTAAGCCAAACACACCAACAAGGATTGCTACATAGGTTAAGACGTTCAATTGCAATGCACTGATTGCAGTAAGTTTAATCAACTCACCATCACCGACACGCCAACCAAATTGAGTGGTAGAAATGTAAGCACACACAGGACCTATTAGCGCCAATAGACAGGTATAAGCCATGTATATACGACTAGGATTACTGTGCTCTTTTTTGATCAATTCCCACTCTGCATCAGGGTGGGTAAACATTCCGGGTATGTGACTCAGCAGCATAATGATCACCTCTTAGGCTTGTTATTTTGCGAGTTATTAGCTTTGAGTATCCACTAGCTATTACGTTCCCAATGAAAAACAGATCATTTTTCATACAGTTATTTTAGTTGAGAACGAAACTGTTCACCGACGATGCATCTTGAAAATCTCTAAAGTAATCCAGCGATTCTCATTCATTTTTTTAAAGTTAAAAAAAAACGGGGCTAAATTAGCCCCGCAAAAAGCTCCAACACAAGGCTGGGAGCACACCAATTTCGAGTAGACGCCAAATCCACTCTAACGACCTATAAAATAGAAAGGTTGCAGTTACCAGATTCCCCCCTGGTAACTGCGGGAGTAACGGGTAAATCTGACGTTTTACCCGTTGTTCAGCTCAAGCCGGCACAGATTGGCTATCGCTGAATTAAACCAAGTGGATCTCCGGTTCACTTGGCTCAAGACCAATGGTTCGACTTTTTAACTTTGCTGCAGGAGCAACCCTGCAGCAAAAGATAATTACTGGTCTTGATAAGCTTCGATACCTGGACAAGAGCAGATAAAGTTCCTATCACCGTATACGTTGTCGATACGATTAGCTGTTGGCCAGAACTTATTCTGACGAGTCGCTTCATTCGGGAATACTGCTTCTTCACGACTATATGGACGCTCCCATCCAGCACTCATAATGTCCGCTTGCGTATGCGGTGCATTAATTAGCGGGTTGTTGTCCGCAGGCCATTCGCCGTTTTGTACTTTGCTAATCTCTTCACGAATCTGAACCATGGCATCGATAAAGCGATCAATCTCCGCTTTAGATTCCGATTCAGTCGGCTCGATCATCAGAGTACCAGCAACCGGGAAGGACATGGTTGGCGCATGGAAACCGTAGTCCATTAGACGCTTAGCAATATCTTCTTCAGTAACACCGCTTTCCTCTTTGATTGGGCGAATATCAACAATACATTCGTGAGCAACTTTGTTGTTACGACCACGGTAAAGTACCGGATAGTGCGCAGCCAATTTCTCAGTCATGTAGTTAGCACTCAAAATCGCCATCTCTGTCGAAGCTTTAAGGCCAGACTTGCCAAGCATGACGTTGTACATCCATGTGATCGGTAAGATCGAAGCAGAACCGTAAGGCGTCGCTGCAACCGCACCGTTTTCTGGATTTACGCCTTCAACTGGACTTACTTTGTGGCTTGCAAGGAACGGCGCCAAGTGGCTCTTAACGCCAATTGGACCCATACCTGGACCACCGCCACCGTGAGGGATAGCAAAAGTTTTGTGTAGGTTTAGGTGAGATACATCAGAACCGATCGTACCCGGCTTAGAGATCCCTACCTGCGCATTCATGTTCGCGCCATCCATATACACCTGACCACCGTTTTTGTGGATGATGTCGCAGATCTCTACAATATCTTCCTCATAAACGCCGTGTGTAGATGGGTAAGTGATCATCAAACAAGATAGATCATCTTTGTGTAGCTCAGCTTGTGCACGAAGATCAGCAACATCAACGTTACCGTTGTCATCACACTTAGTCACAATGATCTTCATATCCATCATTGCTGCAGAAGCAGGGTTAGTGCCGTGCGCAGACGATGGGATCAAGCAAACATTACGATGGCCTTCACCAACAGACTCTTGGTACTTACGAATCGCCAATAAACCTGCGTATTCACCAGAAGCACCGGAGTTAGGCTGCAAAGAAACCTTGTCGTAACCGGTAATCTCTACCAGTTGATCTTCCAATTCGTGCAGCATTTGATGATAGCCCTGCACTTGCTCAGCCGGTGCAAACGGGTGAATGTTTGCAAATTCAGGCCATGTAACTGGGATCATCTCAGCTGTAGCGTTTAGCTTCATGGTGCAAGAACCTAGTGGGATCATGCCATGCGCCAAAGAGTAATCTTTGTTCTCTAGCTTCTTCATGTAACGAAGCATGTCAGTTTCGCTGTGATAGCTGTTGAACGTTGGGTGCGTCAGGATTGCATCTTCACGACGCATCTCAGCAGAGATACCCGTCGCTTCACCTGCAACAATCGCTGCATCAAGCTCAAGAACGCTTAGACCGTGATCGTCGCCAAGAATAACATCTAGCAACTGCGCTACATCTTCAGAAGAAGTTGTTTCATCCAAGCTGATTCCCAACTTATCAGAGCCAACCTTGCGGAAGTTACAACCGGCATCAATCGCTCTTTGGTAAACAACGTCCTGAGTCTCTGGTACAGACACCGTTAGCGTATCGAAGTACGTGTCGTTAACCGCAACACCTTTCGCTTTAAGACCATTAGCAAGCACAGCTGTTAAACGATGAACACGCTCTGCAATTGTCTTAAGACCTTCTGGGCCGTGATAAACAGCGTAGAAAGAAGCCATGTTGGCAAGCAAGGCTTGAGCAGTACAGATGTTAGATGTCGCCTTCTCACGACGGATATGCTGCTCACGTGTTTGCATCGCCATACGCAACGCTTGGTTACCGTTTACATCGATAGATACACCGATGATACGACCTGGAACAGAACGTTTTAGCTTTTCAGATGCAGCAAAGAAAGCTGCGTGCGGACCACCAAAGCCCATTGGTACACCAAAGCGCTGAGAGGAACCTAGTACAACGTCAGCACCCAGCTCACCTGGTGATTTAAGAAGAACCAAGGCTAGGATATCAGCAGCAACGGAAACCATTGCTTTCTGGCCTTTAGCCGCATCAATAATAGATTTGATATCAGTGATATCGCCATAAGTACTTGGGTACTGTAGTTGAACACCAAATGGATCTGCCGCTTCAAGATCTGTTAGCGGGTTACCTACTACGATGTCGTAACCAAAGTATTCGGCACGTGTTTTGATAACGTCCAACGTTTGCGGGTGAACATCATCAGCAACAAAATAAGTATTGGTTTTCTTTCGGTTGGAACGTTTGCACAGCGTCATCGCTTCTGCAGCTGCTGTCGCTTCATCAAGTAAAGAAGCGTTCGCCAATTCCATACCTGTTAGGTCCATCACCATCTGCTGGAAGTTAAGCAGTGCTTCTAGACGGCCTTGGGCAATCTCTGGCTGGTAAGGCGTATAAGCTGTGTACCAACCTGGGTTTTCCATAACGTTACGCAAAATAACGTTTGGCACCTGTGTATTGCTATAGCCCATACCAATATAAGATTTATTAACCTTATTTTTATCAGCTAGTGTTTTGATATACGCAAGCGCATCAGCTTCAGTCTTGCTATCCGCCATATCTAACGCATCATCTAAGCGGATTGAATCTGGAACTGTTTGTGTAATCAGTTCATCCATTGAGCCAAGACCTAAAAAGGACAACATCTCCTGAGTCTGCTCACTATCTGGACCAATATGACGACGAGTAAAATCAGTCGTCTGCTGAAGATCACTCAAAGTACGAGTTTCTACTGCCATAACAATAACCTGTGGTAACCGATCGATTTAAGTGTGTAACGGACGCTTAAACCAAATAAATTTAAGGGTGCGAAGCGGTCCTGCACTACCACTTCGCCTTGCTAAAGCTAATTGGGGGACAGGGCTGCTAAGTATTCAGGCTGATTAGACCTTTGTGAGATACTTAGCAGCTCAACCAATTAAGCTTCTTCTGCAATCGTTGCTTCGTACGCTTCTGCGTTTAGAAGCTTCGCCAATTCAGATGAATCAGACAGCTTAATCTTTACGATCCAACCGTCTGTGTATGGCGCTTCGTTTACTGTCTCTGGTGCATCTTCCAAAGCTTCGTTTACTTCAACTACTTCACCGCTTACTGGGGAGTAGATGTCAGACGCCGCTTTTACAGATTCAACTAGAGAGAATTCTTCACCCGCTTCTACTGCGTGGCCAACTTCTGGTAGTTCAACGAAAACTACATCGCCTAGAAGTTCCTGAGCGTGATCAGATACGCCTAGAGAGATAGTGCCGTCACCATTATCCAGAACCCACTCATGGCTTGGTGTGAAAAGGTAGTTAGATGGAATGCTCATAATGTTTTCCTATTGCTCATTCGTTACACAGGTTTATTAACGGTAAAGAGGGAACTTCTTGCACAGCTCTTCGACCTGCGCACGCACTTCCGCTTCAACTTTGGAGTTATCTTCTGGGTTAGCCACTAGACCATCCAAAACATCGCTAATTAGATTACCAATCAGCTTGAACTCTTCTGGACCAAAACCACGGCTCGTACCTGCTGGCGTACCTAGACGAATACCAGAAGTCACCATTGGTTTTTCAGGGTCAAATGGGATGCCATTTTTGTTACAAGTAATGCCAGCACGCTCTAGCGCTTCATCTACTACATTACCTTTCAAGCCTTTAGGGCGAAGATCGACCAACATCAGGTGCGTATCTGTACCGCCAGTTACAATGTCACAACCACGTTCAACCATAACGCCCGCAAGTACTTTTGCATTCTCTACAACGCGCTCGATGTAAACTTTAAATTCAGGCTGCAGCGCTTCACCGAAAGCAACCGCTTTCGCTGCGATTACGTGCATCAGTGGACCACCCTGAAGACCTGGGAATACCGCAGAGTTGATCTTCTTACCTAGATCCAGATCGTTAGATAGGATCATGCCGCCACGTGGGCCACGTAAAGTTTTGTGCGTTGTCGTCGTAACAACATGGGCATGAGGAAGCGGTGATGGGTGAGCACCCGTTGCCACTAGACCTGCGATGTGCGCCATATCAACAAACAGGTACGCACCTACTTTGTCAGCGATCTCACGGAAACGCGCGAAATCGATCTGACGTGGAATCGCAGAACCACCTGCAATAATCATCTTCGGCTGGCATTCAACTGCTAGCTTCTCAATTTCGTCGTAGTCAATACGGCTATCTTCACGAGAAACACCGTACTGCACTGCATTGAACCATTTACCGGAAAGGGCTGGACGCGCTCCGTGAGTCAAGTGACCACCTGCATCCAGAGACATGCCCAATACCGTATCGCCCGGCTGCAACAGTGCCAACATAACCGCGCCGTTTGCTTGCGCACCAGAGTGCGGCTGAACATTTACGAATTCGCAGTTGAATAGCTCTTTTGCACGCTCGATAGCTAGGCCTTCAGCCTTATCAACGTACTCGCAACCACCGTAGTAACGACGGCCCGGATAACCTTCTGCATATTTGTTTGTTAGAACAGTACCCTGCGCCTGCATTACGGCTTTAGATACAATATTTTCAGAGGCTATCAGCTCAATCCCCATCTCCTGACGATCAAACTCTTCATTTACTGCAGACAGCAGATCAGCATCGCGCTCTGCTAGGTCTTGGGTAAAAAATGCTTCGCAAACAGCGTCGTTGCGATACAGATCACTGTGACTCATGATTTTTTATTCTCTTATTTTTTTATTACGAAGAATCAGCAGGCAACCACGTTTACGGCCAGCCCACCTTGAGAGGTTTCTTTATATTTATCCTGCATATCCAGACCTGTTTGACGCATCGTTTCGATAACAGAGTCTAGAGATACATGATGTTCACCATCACCACGGAGCGCTAAGCGTGCAGCATTGATCGCTTTTACTGCCCCCATGGTGTTACGTTCGATACACGGCACTTGCACCAGACCACCAATCGGGTCACAGGTCAGACCTAAGTTATGCTCCATGCCAATTTCTGCAGCGTTCTCTATTTGCTGGTTGGTACCGCCCATCACGGCACAAAGCGCGCCAGCAGCCATAGAACAAGCCACACCGATCTCACCTTGGCAGCCAACTTCGGCAGCCGAAATAGAAGCGTTCTTCTTATAAAGCATGCCGATAGCAGCGGAAGTCGCTAAGAAATCAAAAATACCTTGTCGGTTAGAGCCCGGAACAAAGCGGTCGTAGTAAGCCAGAACAGCTGGAATAACACCGGCAGCGCCATTCGTTGGCGCCGTTACCACTCGACCGCCTGCTGCATTCTCTTCATTAACCGCAATAGCAAATAGATTGACCCAATCCATTACAGTTAATTGATCTTTCAGTGCCGCTTCTGGGCTAGACTTAAGCTCGTTATAAAGTTCGTGAGCACGGCGTTTGACATGTAGACCGCCCGGTAGCTCACCCTCTTCAGTGCAGCCACGCTTAATGCAGTTATCCATCACCTGCCAAAGATTCCACAGGCGATCTTCTAACACGTCTTGTTCAGACCACGTCAGTTCGTTTGCCAAAACGATTTCTGCAATGGTTTTACCTTCGCGCTCACAGACTTCTAATAGCTCAACACCATTATCAAAGTGGAATGGAAGTTTGAATTCAGGCTCTGCACCTTTATCTTTACCTGCTTCGGCGTCACTTAGCACAAAGCCACCGCCTACGGAGTAAAAGATGTTGTCGTGCAAAATGATGCCGGCAGCATCGTACGCTTTAAAATGCATGCCGTTTGGATGCTTTGGTAAAGACTCACCAAAGTTAAAAGGCAGATCCGTTTCAGGGTTGAACGCAATCATGCGCTCGCCTGCTAAATTGATCTGCTTAGTATTACGAATCTGATCAACGTAAACAGGCACCTTATCTGGATCGACTAGGTCGGGCTTCTCACCCATTAGACCGATCATCACAGCAACATCCGTTGCGTGACCTTTACCTGTCATAGCTAAAGAACCGAACAAACCTACATGTACTGAGGCAACTTGATCCAACTGATCACGCTTACGTAATTCATCTAAGAAACGATTAGCCGCAACAACTGGGCCTACCGTATGAGAACTGGAAGGACCAATCCCTACTTTATATAGATCAAAAATACTTAATGGCACTGCGACCTCACTACAGTGGTCTAACCGCTCTTTTTATTATTTTATTTATCTACTCTTTAAACCGTCTCTTTGTACGGTTGCGGTGATAGTCCGCTGATTAAAGAGCTATATAACTTCGAACAAATTGATCGTTATTTGTTCAAATACCGTCGATTTGATTTCAGACTAGCAGTGAGATTTTCCAAAATCAACAAAAAGTTTCCTATTGGAAACTTTTTTCATTCAAATCCAGTTTTGTTGCTCTTAAATTCAACTTAAACGCTTCTTGCTACATTAAAGCCGATGCCTAATTTCATACATGCCCTAACTCAACAGTGGCAGCCCTTATGAATAAAAAGCTGCCTAAAACTAGCTAACGACCCTAGATTCATCATAGTAAACCGCCTCGTTGATACGCTTTTTAGCCTAACGGTCTAAGATGAAAAATTTTCCCATAATGACAACCCATTGTTTTTATTAGCTTTTACTCAAAAACACTGCAGACAAAAGCTCAAATCAAATCTTTTTCAACATTTTTTCATTGAAATTAATTTTCCCTTACGCTAGCTTTGTTTCGTATTGGAAACTTATTTCACAAATAACCTTTCTTTTTCTTGAGTGGCAGATTCAAGCGAAGTAAGCGAAGCCAAAAACTTCACCTTTTGTAAGTAAGCATGTTTGGAAATCTGAAAGCTCTGCCCTGGTGCTTTAAGAAGTTTTAAACAATCCAAGTGCGTTCAAATAAAAATAACAATCCGATTGGAGTCTAGGTTCATGGAAACATTAACCTCTATCATCAGCAGCATTAACGGGATCGTGTGGGGTCCTATGATGCTTGTTCTTATTCTTGGCGTTGGTTTATTCCTAATGCTGGGTCTACGTCTTATGCCTCTTCTTAAACTAGGTACGGGTTTCAAACTTCTGTTCGAAGGCCGTAAAACTAAAAAAGGAGAAGAAAAAGAAGGCGAAATCTCTCCCTTCCAAGCACTAATGACTGCGCTATCAGCAACAGTTGGTACTGGTAACATTGCCGGTGTAGCAACTGCTGTGTTCCTAGGCGGACCTGGTGCTCTATTCTGGATGTGGTGTGCCGCACTGGTTGGTATGGCAACTAAGTTCTCTGAAGCAGTACTGGCTGTGAAGTACCGTGAGGTAGACGAAGAAGGCCGCCATGTTGGTGGTCCGATGTACTACATCAAAAATGGTCTTGGCGCTAAATGGGCTTGGCTAGGTACTGCATTTGCAATCTTTGGTGCAGTTGCCGCTTTCGGTATCGGTAACACGGTACAGTCCAACTCTGTTGCAGACGTTCTAGAAGCTAACTTCGGTCTAGATCTATGGGTAACAGGCCTTATCCTAATGGTACTAGTAGGTGCTGTTTTGATTGGCGGTATCAAGCGTATTGGCGCCGTTGCCGGTTCCCTAGTTCCACTAATGGCAATCGCTTACCTAGGTGCTGGCCTTGTTGTACTAGCTATTAATGCTGAAGCAATCCCTGCAGCCTTGGATCTAGTATTCACTCACGCATTCTCGCCAGCTGCAGCTGAAGGTGGTTTTGCCGGTGCTGCTGTTTGGGCTGCTATCCGATTCGGTGTAGCACGTGGTGTCTTCTCTAACGAAGCGGGTCTAGGTTCTGCACCTATTGCCCACGCCGCGTCTCAAACAAAAGATCCTGTTCGCCAAGGTCTAATCGCGATGCTGGGTACTTTTATCGATACCCTAATCATCTGTTCGATTACAGGTCTGGTTATCATTACTTCCGGTGTTTGGACATCTGGTGAGTCCGGTGCAGCGCTGACGTCTGCAGCTTTCGCTCACGCACTTCCTGGCATTGGTAACTACCTAGTAGCTATCGCTCTAGCGGTATTCGCTTTCACTACAATCATCGGCTGGTCTTTCTACGGCGAACGCTGTGTTGAGTTTCTATTCGGTGTTAAAGCGATCAAACCATACCGTGTTCTTTGGATTATTGCGGTGCCTGTAGGCGCAATCGTAAGTCTGGATTTCATCTGGCTAGTAGCGGATACGCTAAATGCCATGATGGCTCTGCCTAACTTGATTGCTCTGGCGCTATTGAGCCCAGTTGTCTTCAAACTGACTAAAGAGTACTTCGCGCGTAACGGTGCTCCAGTTGATACATCTGACGGTAAAAACGCTTAATCAGTAAAGCTGAAGATCGGATCACCGACGGTGGTCCGATCCTTTACAGCCAGAACAATCTGTTGAAAGAGTTTTATTTCAATAGAGCTTTTCCATCAGATTGTACTTAAAGAACTGTAGTCAAAAAACTGCACCTGAAGAACACAAGCAGCTTCGTAAATACGAAGGCTGCACAGAACAAGCATTATGGAGAACACAATGTCCGAACTGAGCAAAACACCTCTATATGACCTGCACATTGAGCTAGGTGGAAAAATGGTACCTTTCGCAGGTTTTGAAATGCCGGTTCAATACCCGCTAGGCGTAAAGAAAGAACACGTTCACACCCGTGATCACGCTGGTCTTTTTGATGTATCTCACATGGGTCAGGTTAAGCTAACAGGCGAAAATGCTGCAGCTGAACTAGAGAAACTAGTACCTGTAGACATTATTGACCTACCAGCAGGCAAACAGCGTTATGCCCTTTTCACTAACGATGAAGGCGGCATCATGGATGACCTGATGGTGACTAACTACGGTGATCATCTTTACGTTGTAGTTAACGCTGCATGTAAAGATCAGGACATCGCTCACATGCGCGCAAACCTTGGTGAAGGCGTTGAGCTAGAAGTTCTAGATGATCGTGCATTGGTTGCACTTCAAGGCCCAGAAGCAGCTCAAGCTCTATCTCGCATCTGCCCAGAAGTAAATGAACTTGTATTTATGGACTCTCGCCACATCGCTATCGATGGTGTTGATTGCTTCGTGAGCCGTTCTGGTTACACCGGTGAAGATGGTTATGAGATCTCAATCCCATCTGCTGAAGCAGATCGTCTATGCCGTCTATTCCTAGAGCAGCCTGAAGTTGAATTTATTGGCCTAGGTGCACGCGACTCTCTACGTTTGGAATCTGGTCTATGCCTATACGGTCATGACCTAGACCCAACAACAACACCAATCGAAGGCAGCCTTATCTGGGCAATCAGCAAGTGCCGTCGTGCCGATGGTGAGCGTGCTGCCGGTTTCCCCGGCGCTGACAAGATCCTTGATCAGATCGCTAACAAAAACTACAGCCGTAAGCGCGTTGGCCTTATCGCATCGGGTAAAGCTCCGATCCGCGAAGGTGCTGACCTTGTAAATGCTGACGGTGAAAAGATCGGTACTGTTACTTCTGGTAGCTTTGGCCCTACAGTTGGTAAGCCAGTAGCAATGGGCTATGTAGAAACCGCTTACTCCGTACTTGAAACAGAAGTTTTCGCTCTAGTACGTGGCAAGCAGCTACCAATGGTGGTTTCTAAAGCACCATTTATTGAGCAGCGTTATTACCGCGGTTAATCCGTTTCCATCCCTGTAAGTCTTGGAGGCCGGGCTGTCACCCTTATCAGCTTGGCCTCTATTTTTAATTGAACATCGCGAGGTGTCACTATGGAATTGATTCCACTACAAGAGCTGAAAGGCGAATCAAAAATGTCTCGTCTGCGTCACAAACCAGACCCAGAAAGAGAACGCCTACGTAAACCGGAATGGATTCGTATAGATGCCCGCTCAAATGCCAATGTAAAAAAGGTTAAGAAACAGCTTCGCGACCTTAAATTACATACGGTTTGTGAAGAAGCATCCTGCCCTAACTTGGCTGAGTGCTTTAGTCACAAAACTGCGACATTAATGATCATGGGTGCTATTTGTACACGCCGCTGCCCTTTCTGTGATGTAGCGCACGGTCGACCAATGGCGCTTGATCCAGAAGAGCCTAAGAATTGTGCATCCACTATCGAAAAGCTTGGTCTTAAATATGTAGTTATCACCTCTGTAGATCGTGACGATCTAAGAGATGGTGGTGCAGCGCATTTTGCTGAAGTAGTAAAAGAAGCACGTAAAGTCAGTGAAGATCTAAAAGTTGAAATTTTAGTCCCAGATTTTCGCGGCAAAGTTGATCTTGCATTAGAGATTCTATCTCAGCAGGTTCCAGATGTTCTGAATCACAACATGGAAACTGTACCTAGCTTGTACCCATCGGTACGTCCGGGCGCGGATTACCATAACTCGCTTAACCTGCTATACCAATTTAAGCGTTTAAATCCAGAAGTCGATACAAAATCTGGATTGATGGTTGGTTTGGGTGAAACCAAAGAAGAGATCATCAAAGTAATGAAAGACCTTCGTGCTAATGATGTCGATATGTTAACCATCGGCCAATACCTGCAGCCAAGTAAATATCACCTCGCTGTAGAGCGTTATGTAACACCTGAAGAATTTAAAGAGTACGAAGAGATCGGTTACGAACTTGGCTTTAAGAATGTCGCCAGTGGCCCGATGGTTCGCTCCTCTTACCACGCTGATTTACAGGCAAAAGCCCTGTAAAGGAGTAAAAATGTCTATGCAAAACAATACTAACAAAGCCACTCAAGGTGGCACGCTGGTTCATTTAAACATCCAAGCAGCGATAGACAACGACAGCCGAATTAATAGCATTATTGTGCGAGAACGCCCTTTTATTGGCGATCTTGCACTGGATACCGAGCCTGACCAAGATCTGCTTATCGCCGTGGGTGAAGTAATGGGCGTTGCTCAACCGCTAACAGTTAATCGCATCTCCTGCATGGGACGTTTAGCGATTCTGTGGATAAACGAAAACCGCTGGTTGGTTCTTCCGCCAACCGGTGCGCATGAATCCGTTTTCCAAGCACTGCGCGAAACCTTTGGCGAAGACCTTAAACTGGAAACCAGCGAAGACGGCTCAAAAGCGTACCTAAATAAAGCGGCGATACATTACCTGCTAAGTAGCTCCAATACCCAGCAGTTCTCATGTTTACCTGTCACTGATGTTGAGCTAGCTGAAGGCATCAACATTATGTCTCTGCACGACACTAAGGATTACGACATCCTAGTGCGTAAGAGCTGTGCAGAAAGCCTATGGCAGTGGCTACAAAAGAACACTGAATCACCAAAAAATCACTAACAGATACACCAGTAGGACAAAGACCGATAATGTCAGTTTACACCGCAGTTAGCTTTTCAGAACTTCAAACCTACCTTCAGAATTACACTGTCGGTGAGTTACAAAGCTATAAAGGCATTAGTGCAGGCGTTGAGAACAGCAATTTTTTTGTCGATACCGATCAAGACCGCTTTGTCCTAACACTGGTTGAGTCTGTACCTAAAGAGAAACTGCCCTTTATTCTGGGCCTAGTCGATCATCTCGCGATTAACGAGCTTGCCTGCGCTCAACCAATTCATCTTAATAACGGTGATCTATTCGGTATGCTCAACGGCAAACCCGCCGTATTAATGAACTGCTTAGAAGGTGCGCCCCTAAAACAACCGACACTTTCTCAAGCTAGAACAATTGGCAGTACCCTCGCCCAGTTCCACCAGCTCTCGTCACAACTAGAACTCGATGAATACAGCCATATTCCGCAGTGGTGTAACGAGTTGGCGTCTCGCGTGTTACCTAAGCTAGATAAAGAGCAGCAAACGTTATTACAAAACAGTTTGATGGAAACCGGTGATATCGACTGGACTACATTACCTTCTGGTCCTGTACACGCAGATCTGTTCCCTGACAACGCTATGTTTGATGGAGAGCGCCTATCGGGGCTAATCGATTTCTATCACGCTTGCTCTACACCTTATCTATACGATCTAAGCGTTACCCTTAACGCTTGGTGCTTTGACGAAACCAATAATCAGTTTAATACCCAGAAAGCGCAGCAGATGCTGCTGATGTATCAGGAGATCCGCCCTTTAGATCCGATGGAGATCGATCTGTTACCGGCAATGATGAAAACCGCAGCGCTGCGTTTCTGGTTATCCCGACTTCGCGACATCCATTTCCCTACAGCTGGGGAAGATGTCACTCAAAAGAATCCGCAAGGAAAACAAGCACTTTTAGAACGCCTAAAAAGCGACTTCCCAGTTATTCTTTAATCGTCTAAAAGAATTATTTTTATAGCTCCCTATTCTGGTTCATTCGCACCAAAATAGGGCTGCTGTTATGCACCACGCCTCTAGCCCTCTAAATACGGCAAATACTTAGTTGAATAAAACTCATCTTTCGCAGCTGCAACATGAATTTCAATACTTGAATGAATATTCATTGTGAATTTTTATCCTCCGAATGTATTAGAGAAACTTAAATTCCTCTCCTAAACTCTTATTTACCGGTTTGGAGAGAGACCGGTAGAGACTCCGATAGACATAAAAAAATAGCCTGTTAAAGGCAGAGGAAGAGAGAAATGTTGACCTACGAAGAATGCCTGGAACTAAGTGACCTAACTGCAGACGAAGTTGATGCCATTGCAGAACACGAACACATGGACCCAATGATCGCCATGGCTCTTGGTCATTACATGATTACCCATGACGGCGAACAGAAAATCAAACGAATTATTATGGATGACATCGCTAAAGCACAGCGTGATCACAACTATGGTCATGCAGAAATGCTGCAAAAAGTGTTACAGCACTTTATAGCGACTCACCCAGAACACGGCGCCCAGCAAGCAGCCGCGTAAACGCACCAAATTCATAGCGAAACCTTCCCCTTCGATACCGGTTTAAGGGTGCATTTGCACCCTAACCGGATCACTTTTGATAAGCATCAACGCCCCTGTTAACTAGCCCTGCTAAAGTAGATTTCTATCTATAATTATCGCTGATAAGCAGTAAGTTATGACACAAAAACGCCCCAATCCTGCAAAACGCTCTACCCCTTGTGAACACCAAGATAGCTACGTTTATCAGATTCGAAACAGCCTCTACATCAACTTAACCGACCGCTGTACTCTCGCCTGCCAGTTCTGCCCAAAACATAACGGCTCCACCGAAGTTAAAGGTCACGAACTCTATCTAAGCAAACGCCCAGAAGCAGACACTATCATTCCCTTAATCGGCAACCCAACCGATTACGATGAGATCGTATTTTGCGGCTACGGCGAACCTACCTTACGCCTAAAAACGCTTTTACAAATCGCTACTTGGGTAAAAGTAAATGGCGGTAAAACCCGCATCAATACCGATGGCCTCGGCAACCTCTTCCATAAACGCGACATAGTGCCCGAATTAGCAGAATGCATAGATTCACTATCAATCTCGCTGAATGCTCAAAACGAGACGGTCTATCAACAACACTGTCAACCTGCCCTACCCGACTCTTACCAAGCAGTAAAAGCCTTTATCAAACGTGCCAGCGAACTGATTGATGATGTACAGGTATCGGCAATTAATGGTTTAGAGGGTGTTGATGTGGGTCAGTGTCGGGAGATTGTTGAGAGATTAGGGGCAGAATTTAAGCAGAGAGAGTTGGGTGTGGTCGGCTAAAGGCAGGACGCAGCTTCGCTGCTAGAGGAAGCCTTCGGCTAGAGAACGCTACGCTTTTAGGACGTCACTTTGTGGCTAGAGAAAAGGATTAAAGACTAAAACCAATACTTTCCTGCACTTTTCATATTCCCTTTTCTCTGCCAGTATTGGATTAACTAAGGAAATAGGTTAACCCACCTTAATGGATTATTGAGAATGATTAGTATAAATGATCATTTTTCAGTTTTGATGTAGAAACACGACACTTTGTCGCTTTGCTACAATTTTTTTATTTTCATAAATCCTGATTAATACATTTAATTTCAACGGGTTAAAGACTATTACCGATTAATATTAATTTGGAGATATACCGAAAAGTGTCGTCTTTCCGCAAATCACTTGTCGTATATTTAGCTGTTAAGGTCACAAGGTATGGAGTTTTCTTTTGGCATTAATTCTTTCGATGAATACTGGGCATCAACCAATAGAAAAGTAGAGTCATTTCTAGCTGACGATTTAAATGAAGAATTAGCCATCGAGTGTGCTAGTAAAATTTGGCACCTATGTGATTGGTACTACGAAGAAAATAAAGCAGCCCTCAAATATAAACAGTTAAGCGACCTACAAGGTGAGGTAGGCAATGCTTGTTCTAGTTTGAGAGTTATGAGGGATATTTGTAACGGCTCGAAGCATGGTAGCTTAGAAAAAACTCGAACACCTGTTATTAGAAAAACACAAAAACATAAAGGTGCTTTTTCATCGGGGTTTAGTCAGGGGTTTGATGTTTCGGTTCTCGAAATTCAATTAACTGATGGAACAGAAGTATGTTTTATCGAAGCAGTACAACAGGCTATAGAATATTGGAATTGCAAATTGCAACCTTAAAAAGTCAATTAAAACGCTTCGCTTTGACGCGCTCTGCGCGCCATTTATTGAGGCGTGATACGAACTAATATCTAGCCATCAGTATTTAAAGGAACTAAATCATGTCAATGAGCTTATTTGTTGTCTTAGCTCTAGAAATGGAGCCTAAAGTCCATGAACTTAATGAAGCTGCATCCACGTCAGGTTATGAATTGTCATTAAGTGAAACTATTGAATTAAGTAGTCACTCAGGCTTTTTTCCTGTCAAATTTGAGGGGCAGGATACGGGGTTTGAATTGTATTTTTTTCCAGTATCTGAAGTACCTGAGCAGCTTAAAAGTGTTATTCCTGTGAGTTTGCATGACGGCAATATTTATCAGCTTAGCTTTGGTTATAAAGCTCATGAGGCTCAAGCTGCTTTCGCTACCGCAATGAATATGAACATCAAATACAACGGGGTAACGATTGAAGATCAAGCTGGTACGTTATTGAGCGTTGAACAACTCAAGGCAGCTATGGCCTCGTTTGATGAAATGTGACAAATAATAAGCGCATGAGATTTAGAAATCTTGTAGCCAAAACTGGAAATAGGAAGTTCGTGATTGAATATGATCTTCCTGAGGTAGGTTGTTATTTACGGGTTTATGAAAACTCGCAGTGCATTCATGATTCACTTCAAGATACTGAAGCAATGGCTAAGGAAGAAGCCTTAGAACAATGGAGAGTGCAGCTGAATGAATGGAATGAATAACGCGCCATTTTTACATTTAACAAGTAGCTGTAGCGGATCATCGCTGCGCTCCTCCCTCAAAGTTAGGCGTTAAAAGTCATCAATTTTCAGCTCTGGATGTAAACGGAATTACATGAATAATTTAATTAGAAAAGTAGTCGCATTCTTGATATCCATAACATTTGGGGTATTCATATACTTTTCCTATTCAGAACTCTCTGCATGGTTGCAAGAGCCATTAGCAAATGCCACTTTAAAAATTCTGGGGAAAGAAGACGCTCTCTCTTTCTTCCAGTTTTTTCCCAAGACACATCATTCTTCTGTTCTAGCTGCGCTATCAAACTTGCCTTTAGCTCTAGGACTAAGTTTGTTCTGGATGCTTCTTGCAAGAAATATAAGAATTGTGAAATCAAAAATTTCATACTCCATCCTTGTTTCACTTGTTCCCTTTTTTGTTATTTATTTCAGCCTGCTCTATACCAACATCATGCGCGTTGAGCTTGGATATGAAAAATCACTTTTAAACTACGCTTTTGGCCAAATGTCTGACACCTTAGCTGATGTTTTTGTGCCTTATTACCTTCTTCTGTTGTTCTTTAAATTCCTTCTCATAAGGCCTGATACCAAGGGCAGCAATGACGTTTAACAAATTAATTCGTTTCCCTTGGGGGTGCTTTTCGCACCATTTATTGAAGCATTATGTAAAGGAATACTCATGAGTTTGGTATGGATGTTTGTATGGTTATTTCTATTTGTCGTTGTGTTTGGTTATTTTTCGGTAGCCAGCTTAACTGCCATTTTCCTTTCCATGCTCTATGGGAATAAAGTGCTAGCAGTGGTATCTATACCTGTATCAGCGTTCTTGTCTTGGAAATTAACTGAATTACTCCTACACAGACTGCTCTTAAGCCTTGAAGGCGCTGAATTAAGTCAGTGGTTTGCGTTTACAAAAATTTCTTGGAGAGAAGAGATGCTTTATTTGATCTTAGGAGCATTAATAGCCTTTCTTCTGTCTTTATTAGCTAAGCAATATTCTAAATTTGCTTTCTCGATTTGTATGGCTGTAGTTATGGTACTTTCTTTCTCTGGAGTAACTCAGGCATATATAAGCCTATTTTCTGGGAATGAATTTCTGAAAAGCAATGGTATTAGTATTGTTTTTTAAACAGAACAAACAGCTCAAATCCAAACCATAGCGCACCACTAAGTTAGACATCATTACCTGTAATAGAACAAAGGATAGAACATGGACAAGGAAAGCACTGCAACCTCAAAACATTACGAGCGCATCGAAGAATATGATGAGCATGGGCGTTTAGTGAGAGCGGAAGGATATATCCCACCGGAGCATAGAAGCTATCAATCTGATTACACAATAGGCGATCGCAAAAAGGCGACAATTCTATTGTTTCCCTATATTTTTCTACTTGCCTTAGCAACCTTGTGTTTAGTCGGAATCTTTTACTTCACTTTACCCTTAACACTGAAAATAATACTTGGGATCTTTGCTTAAGCCTTTTCAATATTCAGTATTCTCTGCTTAAAGCATTATTTTGAATAACTGATCATCTTATGAGAGTTACATTCGGTGTAATGTACATCACCAATGCATCCAACCTTACCCCATCATCAAACTCTATCTAGATTCTCTAAAGCATCAACCACCTCAAAGAGTAATAGTAGATAAGCAATTTGTATTTTCACCAGCTGTGAACTAGAACTAGATTTAACGGGTTTATATAGGCCATGACTAAAGACCGATTATCGATCTAAGTTTATCCTAAAGGATATGTAGATATGGAGATCAATTTAAAACAAGCAACTTGCCTAGGAATCTCATCCTTACTGCTCTTATCGGGTTGCTCAACCAGAGCCCCCTCAGAGAAAATATTTAACGAAGATAATCCTTACCAGACACCTAACTTCTCCGTTTCATCTTATAAAAGCCCTGAGAAACGAAGCACATCACAACGTAGAGATGTCGCTGTAGCAGTTGCGATTTCTGGCGGGGGTCACAGAGCAGGAAATTTTGGTATTGGTGTACTTAAAGAATTAGAGAAATTTCAATGTAATCAAAAAACATTCAATATATTAAATGAGATTGATTACTTCTCTACCGTCTCTGGAGGCGGGTTAGCCGCAGGGTTATACCTTTCCACACTACACGACCATATCAAGCCACCGATACATACCCACAATAGTTATTCGTTATCAAATCTTATTAATCAAAACACTGACAACTCCTCTCATAATTTAGAACGGGGTTATCATAATACTCTCACCCGCGCCTTAGTCAGTGTTAAGGCTTTAGGGAATAATGATAGAGGTGACTTTCTTGAAAAAGAGTTTGATGAAAAGATCTTAGGCGCTGATAAACGAAACCGTAGTCTTAGGTTAAAGGATATTTTTCTAGATAAGGACAATACTCAAGAACCTAAACTTCCATTATGGGTAGCAAATGCGACCATATACGAAAATGGAAGCATATTCCCATTTCATCCAGAAGCACTGCGCCAATATCAAGTCACAGAGTATACCCATCATCTGGAAAAATATGAGATTAATGAAGATTACTATAGCCTGCCTTTAGCTGTTGGATTAAAGGCAAGCGCTTCTTTTCCAGGCGCTGTACCTGCGACCACTCTTAAAAGCAGTACCGACTCTGTCAATCCATTTATCCATCTGTTTGATGGCGGGTTATCAGACAATCTAGGTGTTTATTCTGCTCTGCAAATGCTAGGGGACTCTGATCAAAATACAAAAGTTCTTATCGTTATAGATGCTTACAATGGGCAGCCTGAACCGTTTTCCAAGCAGGAAGGCTCCCCTACCATATTCCAGATATTTTTAAGAACTACTTCTATATCTCTCGATGCTTGGCGAATTAGACATAAAGCGCTAATTGAGCAACTATCCACAAGCAATGCTTTCAACGGCAATAAAATAAAGGTCGTTTATCTATCTTTTGACCACCTCCCCCGTAAATTAAAAGCGCAAGTCCTCAATATAGGTACCAACTTCAACATTAGCCCTGCAGCGCAACAAACTATATTTCAAGCCGCAAAGCATAGGGTAAATGATAAAGGGTCAGCTATCGTAAAAGCTATTTGGGGAGTGGACTGCTAACATTGCCAGCTATAATTATTTGAGCCCATTCCTAGCTGGCATTTGAGTCTAAATTACAAGTTTCAACCTATAACTGTGTTATTTCGTATCCATTCTGATCTAACGCAGACAGCACGCCATTGCTACCCAATAGCTGGCTCGGACTAAGCAAAATAAACTCTATTTCAGGAGTGGCAGAATAATTTTCAATCTTTTTCAGCCAACGTTGCGTTCTGTCTTTTGTCTGCTGATGAAATTTTTCTTGAATACTGTCGCTAAAATCTAGGAATGCGTACTCCTCTAGTCCGCGATAATCCCCTGACTTCCATGCATCAACATGCTTTTTACGATTATCCGTATAGCTTTTGACTGATTCAAAAACTGTACTAACTAGATTTTCACTATTTTCAAACTCTATGGAACTAAAGTTTTTAGCATATTCATCTTCAGATTCTAGCCAGTCCACCTTCTTCCCATCTAACTTAGCTAATTGAAAATACGTTTTATGAGGCCCAGGGAAAAATCCTGCTCCGGCATTATGTCTAGAGATACTCGATAAAGCGACAGCAATACCCACTGGCTTGAAGTCTTCAATATCGTGAATCCTTGATCGATTATGTAAAGCATAATTACTAACTTCAAAATACAATTCTGAAGAAATAAAGTGATACAACTTTTGATTTTCTTCAAGATAAAAATATTTTTTGAACAATGAATCCTCTACTGAACGCTCTTCAACATTAGTTGCAAAAGCGATCAAATCAGATTGAGAGTAAGCTGTATCAAATTGGGCCGGGAAAGGAAGTTCACTCGCCAACATAGAAGGCGCAGTAGCCCCAATAAACAATATATTGTCCCCATTACTAACCTTCCACAATGAGGTAGAGGCTTGACTGTAGATACTTGAGAGAAGTAGTGATGATGCAAGAACAAACTTAAACACTATTTTCATTTCCTTATGAGTGAATATTAAGAAAAGCATTATTTCAAACTTATTTAACAACGTCACGAGTAATGACTTAGACTACAGCACCCTAAGATGTAAAAATTATCCTTTAAATTTCGCTGTCCTTCCCCCCTAATCTAAAGCTTCTATCTAATACTTGTATTGCCCTATTTTCTGGGTTAAAACCTAGATCTCTAAAAGAAGAACCTGCCAAAGCGTATAAGGAGATACCGTGCATATCATTATTGGTTTTTTAACTGCAGTTGCTACTTTGCTTTATGTATTAGAACGACTAGGTATTGATATTGGCTGGCTTAACCCTTGGGCATGGAAACGTCGCCGCGCTTGGTTAAAGCAGTCTACAGGCAATCCAATCTTTGCTTTGAATGAACCAATTGATGCCATTGCTTTACTGGCTACTGCGGCCGCTAAAATTGATGGTGATATTGCACTAGAGGAAAAGGAACAGCTAAAAGCCATTTTCCAAAAGACGTTTAATCTATCAGAAAAAGACGCCTCTCAATTATTAGGCGCTAGTGTTCATCTACTGGGATCTGGAGAAGAGGTTTACCAATCTCCAGAGAAAATCGTCAAATGCTCTCTTCCTAAATTCACAGAAGAACAGAAATCATCATCAATCAATCTGATTTTTGAAATAATCAATTTAGGTAGCTCCTCTTCCAATTTGCAAACGGAATTTTTAGAAAAAATAAAACGCTGTTTATCCACTGATACCGATAAGAGCAATTGGTAATTTATTGAAGAAGGAAAAAGGATAATGAAGCTTGAAGTGCTTTTAAATGACCTTGAACAGCGAGGGTTCGAAAATGATGAAGTCCAATCAGAGCGGTCTAAAAAGTATCTCAATATCACTCGGGACACAGGTGTATTTTTAGCTGTGTTAATCAAAGCAACTAACGCCAAAACCGTACTTGAGGTTGGCACTTCTAATGGCTATTCCACACTATGGTTAGCCTCTTCCCTTCCAGACGATGGCCATATTTTTACCATTGATAACAATAGCCACAAAATCACTGAGGCCTCAGAAAATTTCCGTAAGGCTGAGCTAGATTCAAGGATTACGCAACTGGATGGTGACGTTGCAGATCTACTATCTAAACCACCTCAGAACATCGACTTTATTTTCCTAGATGCAGATAGAAGCCAATATCTATCAATAGCAGAGCAGCTATTCAGCCTCTTGAAAGAAGGCGGATTGCTTGTTTGTGACAACGCAGTTTCTCATAAAGAGGAGCTGGAAGGGTTTAATGCTTGGATCGCCGATCAATCAAATTTGAGCACCTCTTTAGTCCCTGTCGGGAAAGGGGAACTCCTTGTCTATAAAGACCGCTCTGTCAAAGAATGAGTTGAATTATCCAGCTATATGAAACTAACAAAAGGCACAATTACTGTTTTAGTTCTGGCTATTCTATCTTTCAGCCTCTTTAGCTTTATGCTCTTTTTCAGAGCATTTATTTACGCAGATTTGTATATTGCGCCAAACGACCCTTACGGCATATCCGATATAATCGAACTATTTATGGGTCTTTTGTTGCTTCTTTTATCCGTACTCTCCGGCGTAGTGGCCTTGGTACTATTATTCAAAGGCGCAAAGCAGTCTAAACTAGCAGCTTGCGGATTGATTGGGTTACATATAGCTTTGTACTCAGCTTATGATTCACTACATACTGTTGCAGCCCATTACTCAGTGAACTAGCTGAAATGCCATATAAAAAAACCTTAAGCCTGATTGGCTCAGGCCTAAGGTTATTAAGGTCTAACTTTGCTCTTGATCAGTGACTTTTGACTCACCATGCATTGGTAATACAAAGCACAACACTCCTAAGAAGATATAATCCAGCATCTGGTTTACAGCGGACCATTCTTGCAAGATATAGTGCCCCACCAGCAAGCTCAGCATAAATCCAAACCAACCATACATCGTGTAAGGTTTGAGCCTAGGAACTAACAAGGCTAAACCTAACCCCACTTCGATATATTGGACACAGCTTAGATATAGATCAATCAGGATTGCTGGCAGTTGAATGCGCAGATCCCCCTGAAATAGACCCGAGTAGTAATTTACAAAGCCACCGTCGCTAAAAAATTTACTGGTACCAGCCGTGATCAAAATTATGGCCATGGTGATGCGCACTATACGTTCTGCATCTCTTAAGCGAGCTGGATTGATCAGAATCTCTTTGGACATGATTGTTCTCGTTTCTGTAGGTAAGCAAAGAGGACTGAATTACCGTCCTCAATTTCATCAGATTACTGTTCTTAAAAACGCCCTTCGCTTTTGTATATGTACTATTCCCTCAGACTTCATTCCCTCAAATATACGGAAATAGACGCAATAAAGAGGTAGAACTCATCTGCTTGAGTCGCAGTATGCTTATATTAAAATGTATTTACTATACATTTAATTATTGATAGATTGTTTCACTTTCATTAACAATCGAGATAAGCCTCATGGATCGTATTACCTGTATGCAGGTATTCACTGTAGTGGTCAAAGAGAAAGGCTTTTCAGCTGCAGCACGAAAACTTGGTATATCTAAAGTGCAGGTAAGCAATTACATTGCACAGCTTGAGTCAGAACTGGGAGTCAGATTATTAAATCGCACCACCCGACAGGTTAGCCTAACAACAACTGGCTTTGCTTATCTTGAGCCATGTACCAATGTGTTGGAGAGCTTCATTCATCTGCAACATTCGGTAAAAGAGCTTCATCAAACACCCCAAGGCCTACTGAAGATTACAGCTCCCAGCACGTTTGCAGAAATTCATCTGATCCCGGTATTAAGTTGTTTTAAAGAAAAGTACCCGGAAGTACAGATAGACCTTCAACTCAATGATCACTACGTAGATCTCATTGAGGAAGGCTACGATCTCGCTATCCGTATTGGTACACCTGAAGATTCATCCTTAGTAGCGAAACCCATTGGCAAGATTCATAGCTACCTATGCGCTAGCCCGGACTACCTCAAACTGCATCCAGCGATAACCTCTTTAAACGATTTATCCAATCACCAACTTATCGCAGATACAAACTATCGCTCAGGAAAAGTTTGGCAATTTACCCATAAAGATGACGCCCAGCGCCAATCAGTCGAGGTAAAAGCAAGCCTCAATATCAACAGCGCTCAAGCGGTTAGAGCCTTGGTATTAAACGGTCAGGGGATCAGCTTGTGTCCTGATTTTGCGGTTAAATCCCATATCGAAACGGGTGCTATCAATCAACTTTTACCGCAATGGCAGGCTCCGACAATGGATATTTCAGCTATCTATCCAAGCAGACAACATGTATCTGCCAAAGTCCGATTATTCATCGATGAGTTTTCCGCGTACTACCAAGAACAAACAAAACTATAGCCATCCTTCAACTTCAGCACGCAAAGAATTTTTATTATGAAACAGTTAGCGATCCTCATTACACTTTTACTTTCAGTGATCTCAACCGCTATCCATGCTGAAGAGATTATGAGCCAAGAAGATGAGGTCAAAACAAAGCGCTATTTAGAGATGATTTCGGTTTATCTCAATATAGAAACGCTGCCAATAGTTATAACCGCATGTGGCAATTTAGACTCCAAACTTGGAGAGGTTTTATTAACCGAACTCAATCAGTATAAACAAAAACACAGCTCCACTTACGCAGAGATAAAATCAATCATCGCAAACCCTGAAAGCGTTGACTGGCTGACAAATGAAACACGAGAGAACGCTAAGGGCTTTAATCAATTTCTAGCGCAACAGAAGAAGGAAATGACCGAAGAATATCTGGTAAGAGAGATTCCAGATAAACGAGAGTTTAAGTTTTTATGTAATCTGATACCTGCTGCATTTGAGTTGTAAGGAAATAAAAATGCCACCTAATAAGGTGGCATTTTTAAGTTCTATCTTATCTCATCAGATCAAAGCTGGAACTTCATCACCAACTGGTTAAGTTCATGTGCTTCTCTTCTAATCTGATCAGTCGCTTCTACTACACGATCTGTATCACGCTTAGTTTGACCTGCAATATCAGAGATATTGACCACGCGATGATCAATATCCGACGCTACTGACGACTGCTGTTCAGCCGCTGTCGATATCATAGTGTTCATGGAAGAGATTGTATTTGCTGAAGCAATAATCTGCTCAAGTACCGCTGCTGCAGAGTTAGCAAGCTCGCTACTACGATCCGCAAGATCAGTACTCACACCCATAGAGGACACAGCAGATTCTGCTTTGCTCTGTAGGCGTTCGATAATCTGTTGGATCTCTTGTGTAGATTGCTGTGTGCGCTGCGCTAGGGTACGCACTTCATCCGCAACAACCGCAAATCCACGGCCTTGATCACCGGCACGTGCTGCCTCAATAGCCGCATTCAATGCTAATAGGTTTGTTTGTTCAGCGATATCATTGATCACAGAAGTCACGTTACCCACTGCAAGTGTTTCCGCTTCAAGCTCTTTAATCGCCGATGCTGTTTTATTTAGCATCGTTAACATCTCTTGAGCTTGATTGCCGGATTGACCAACTACGTCACCACCACTTTTAGCGTGAGTATCAGTCTCTTGCGCAGCTTGTTCTGCTTCTACCGCATTGTTCGCAACTTCCTGGACTGTTGCGCTCATTTCAGTCATGGCTGCTGCAACCAACTCGATATCTTCGTATTGTCGGCTTACACCATTGCTCGCATCCGAAGTAGCTTCAACAACGTTAGTCACATGACGTTCGGTATTACGCGCAACGGTTTGAACCGTTTTGAGTAGATCGCCCACATGGTTCAACATATTGTTGTAAGCATTGAACATCTGCCCGATCTCATTATCAGTATGAGAGATTTCAAAACGATGAGAGAAGTTACCCTGCCCTACTTCAGTCATGCGCGCGTTAAGACGAGTAATATTGTTCATCAGCATGCTTAAACCGAAGATTCGGCCAAACACAACTAGCAAGAGAATGCCGATAACACATACAAACGCAATCAACATCTGATTCATGCTGGTCGTACTGGCTTGCTGAGTTAACATGCCTACCGCTTTATTCATCTCTTTAAGAATAATTGGCGACTGCTTTGTGATGTTGGAAAGCGTCGTATCTGTAGGTTGATTAACATGACTGTTAATAAGCGTTTTATAGCTACCCCATAGCTTATCAACGTGCTGCATCTGCTTAACGATAGCAGGGTCAGTAATTGGGTTCATACCCAACGTAGAATCACCCAGCATGATCGTTTTATGAGATGACTCAAAAAGCTCCATTGTTTTACGCAACGTCGTTTGCTGCTCGACATTTGCAGCAACTAATAAAGCTTCTTTTGCGATTTTCTGACTCAACATGCGCTGACGACCTGCCATATCAATGGTCTGAGGGTTAATCGACATGCTGAAGTAAAGACTGATCCCCGAAGACGCCGCTAGTATAAATACTAACGTGTACGACAAGGTAAATTGACTATTAAGTGTTTTAAAACCGCAGGCTCGCAAAATCGTATCGATTAAATTTGCTAGAGACCGGAACATAGCTCACTCCTTGGCTAGTGGAGAAATAAATTTAATAAACTGGGTAATAACTAAGACTTAAGATCTGATAAATAAACAAACCGAACTCCCGCCCTAGTTTCGTGTGGCCATTGTATGCAATGGTGTATGGTATTTACTTGTTTAAGATCAAGTAATTGTGGAAACCTGTGCTGCAGATGCAAAAAAGCCCCAAAACATCTCTGTTTAGGGCTTTTTATAAGTGAGCTATGGATTACTCGTGTGTTACCACTGCGATACGAATGGAGTCCATCTTCAATGAAGCCCCATCAACAGCAGCTAGCAAATCTTCTTCGCGAATAGTCAGTGCTTCTAGCTCTTCATCACGGATATTTGGATTCACTTTAGCTAAGGCTTTTAAGCGATCCAATTCGGTTTCCATCTGTTCAGCAATTGATTCTTTGGCTTGTGCAAGCAAGTCCGCTTCTGTTTGCTCAACCTGCGCTTCTAACTTCGTCACAAGCTCAGTAATCTCATCGCGGGTATGTTTTACCAAGTTGTACGCTACATTCTTACCTACTCGTTTACCCAAAGTAGCAAAGTGCTGTTCGGTAATAACACCCGTTAGATCGTTACCATTGCTATCGATAACACGGCGAACGCAAGCATCAGGAAGGTAACGCTGCAGCTGCAGAGAACGATCGGAAATAGAGTGGATGCGGAAGACTGCTTCAATCAACAAGCTACCTGCTTTCAGTGGTAGCAGCTTCATTGTACATAGCGTTGAGCTACCGTAGCTCCCCTCTAGCATCATCTCCATACCACCAGACACCATTGGGTGTTCCCAGCTTAGGAAATGCATATCTTCACGAGACAGTGCTTCGTTACGCTGGAAAGTTGCGGTCATGCCGTCACTAGGTAAGCCTGGGAAATGGCTGTTCAGCATATGATCGCCCGGATGAAGGATCACACCATTGATGCCTGTCGTTTCTTGCTCTACACCAAAGTGATCAAAGATACGGCCCATAAAGGAAGCTAACTTACCTGGCTGGCTGTCTTCTTCAACCGCATCTAACAGCTCTTCAGCCATATCAGCGTTGCAAGAGTTCAGCTCTAGCAAACGATCACGGCCTTCCTGCAATTCAGCTAACAATTCTGCTTGTGTTTGAGCCGTTTCATCGATGAGTGAATCCACCGCAGTTTGATCTAGCGGGTTTTCCATGCACTCATGTAATTGCGCAGCATATTGCTGCAACAATGACTGACCTGTTGGGCAAACTTGCTCAAAAGCACCTAAGCCCTCTGCATACCAACGAAGCAGCACCGATTGTGCACTACCAGCGAAATAAGGCACATGGATATTTACATCTTGAAGCTGACCGATACGGTCAAGACGACCGATACGCTGCTCAAGAAGATCTGGATTCATTGGCAGATCGAACATCACCATGTGGTGTGCAAACTGGAAGTTACGACCTTCACTGCCAATCTCAGAACAAATCAGCAGCTGAGCACCCTGCTCAGAATCGGCGAAGTACGCCGCAGCGCGGTCACGTTCAACAAGGCTCATGCCTTCGTGGAACAGTGCTGTCCGCTTACCTTCAAATAGACGTAACTGTTTCTCTAAGGTAATGGCTGTTTGCGCGTGCGCACAAATCACTAAAACCTTTTCACCTTTGTAATCTTCCAACCATTTGATCAACCAGTCAGCTCGGTTATCTTCCAACAACCAAGCTGAACCTTCACCATTACCGATCAAAGATTCAGGATGCAGCTGACGCTCCATTGGTGCATCAGCAATCACTTCTTTATAGGCGTCCGGTAGCGGTAGTTCGTAGCTGTGAAGCTCACGTTCTGGGAAGCCTTGTACACTTTCACGGGTATTACGGAAAAGTACACGACCTGTACCGTGCTGATCTAATAGAGTACGTACTGTTTTTTCAATTAACTGTTCACGCTCTTCAGAATCATCATCTTTGTGAACTTCCAGATGATCAGCCATCTCATCGCCCAGATACTGGTGCAATAACGCAGTAAAGGCTTCATCCTTCAATGCTTCATCCCAACCTTCTGGGTTCTGTAGCGTTTCGATCAACTGGTTAACGCATTTGAAAGCCTGCTCTTCTTCGATGAACTTTTGCAGATCGTAATAACGGTCTGGATCCAGCAAACGTAAACGAGCAAAGTGGCTCTCGATACCCAACTGTTCCGGCGTTGCAGTTAATAGCAGAAGGCCTTTTACATGCTGTGCAAGGCTCTCAATGCAGGTATAAGCGTGGCTCGCGCCCTCTTCACTCCAACCCAAGTGGTGAGCTTCATCCACCACCATAAGATCCCAACCCGCTTCTACCGCTTGTTCAAGATGCTTCTCATGCTGAGTAAACAGTGACAATGGGCTTAACACCAATTGCGCCGACTCGAATGGGTTGCCTTCACTTTCAGCGCAACGGCCTTCATCCATAATAGAGAAGTGCAGGTTGAAGCGACGCAACATCTCCACCAGCCACTGGTGAATCAAGCTATCAGGTACAACCACCAGCACTCGACTCGCTAGACCAGAAACAAGCTGTTGATGCAGAATCAAACCCGCTTCAATGGTTTTACCCAAACCTACTTCGTCGGCTAGCAATACGCGTGGTGCAGTACGCTTACCCACTTCAGAAGCGATATAGAACTGATGTGGCAAATACTGAACGCGAGGACCGATCAAACCGTAAGCGGCAGAGTTCTGGTGCTGATGTTGCAACTTTAAAGTTTCTTGACGAAGTTCGTAGTGACGAAGCTTGTCGATCTGGCCAGCAAACAAACGCTCATAAGGCTTACTAAAATGAACCGCACTTTCTAAGGACGCTTCATGAATAATCTGTTCGTTACCTTCGGCATCATCACCAAAATAGATAACACAGCCTTTGCTTTCTTGATGCTCAGTAACAGTGATCGACAGACCTTCATCGTCGGAAATCTGGTCGCCTATAGGATAAACAATGCGGCTTAATGGAGCATTGCTTTGCGCGTAGGTACGCTCTTCACCAATTGCTGGAAAAAAAATCGTAACACTGCGATTAACCAATTCAGTGACTACACCTAAACCTAACTCAGCTTCTGTATAGCTGTACCAACGTTGGCCGACCTGAAAATCTTCTGTCATGAACTCTTCGCTTACTAAGGGCTGGAAAAATAGCTGGGCATAATAGGCAGTTACAGCCCGAAAGCCAAACGGTTTTAAGCTTTTGTAAATTTTAGTTGGCGTTATACTGTTCGCAACCCTGATCTATGCGAAAAGAAGGTGAAATTTGATGAAATTTTATACTCCTATCGTTCTTATACTAACCGGTGTTGTTTTAAGCGGTTGCTCAAGTACGTTAAAACAGTCGTCTGCTCCAGCGGTATCTATGCAGGCGCAATCACCTGTAAGCCAAGCTTTACTCGATCAATATAATAGTTGGGCAGGAACGCCCTATCGTCTTGGTGGAAACAATAGATCAGGCATTGATTGCTCTGCATTTACCCAAGTTACTTTCCGAGATCAGTTTGGTGTAGATATTCCACGCACGACTCGGGATCAACTTGGTAGTGGTTCCAACATCGCTAAAGGTCAGCTAAAGGCGGGGGATTTGGTCTTCTTTCAGACAGGCTATAAACAAAGGCATGTAGGGATCTATGTTCAAGAAGGGCAATTTTTACATGCATCTACCAGTAAAGGGGTGATCATCAGTCGATTAGATAATCCCTATTGGCAAAAACACTATTGGACTGCGCGAAGACCAGAAGGCATTGATGTGCGATAGCGATTAATCGCCGCCGCAACCTCCTCCGCAGCCAGAGTCACCACCAGAGCTACATCCGCCACCTCCACAGCCGATATGGCTGGCGCAGTAGCCATCGTTTTCACGACCTTTGCAATTTAATTGGTAGGTGAAACCATCCTCAATTTTTAGATCTGCATCAATCGCGAACAAGAGAGGTAAACGTGTCGGTGCCTTAGGATCTATTCCATCGCGTAAACATGAATATTTCCAAGCCCGTTTAATCCCCTCTTGCGCTTGAGTTGGTTTTGTCATCGCTTCTGCGGGGGTGTGATGTAGGAATCGCCCAAGCGCATTAGAACAGAACAGCTCATAATCGCGGGTAAACAAAATAAACTCATGCCACACCACATCCACTGCCTGAGATGGCATAGCTATCGCTCTGTTTTTTGCAGCTAAGCAGATCAAAAAGAACTCTCTTAGCCCTTCCATTACCTTGTCACAATCAGCATCCGAAAGGTGCGGATAGCGCTTTCTTAGCTCTACGGTTAGGCGCTCAGGGAAGACATAACTCTCGATCAGTTCTCGGCGTTGCTTCTTAACCTTCCGTTGACGCAATTGCCAATACAATATCAAGAGAAAAACAGAGATAAACGATAATGCTATAAAGCTCATTTCACATCCTTGCTTATACGTTTACAGAAAAGAGATTATTAACTGAAACACTAGCATGACACTCATCAAATAGTCGAAAAATCAGTAAATTAAGAATTTTTCTGATAACAAAACCTGCAGCTAGCGACTAGGCTGCATACAAAATTACAAGAACTATAAATACGGTGGGTAATGGAATGGATCATTGTAAGGATTGCATGAAAACTATCATTGCAACGGATGGCAATCCCAGCCAAGAGCAATTGGATAAGTTAGGTAAGCCAGAAGCGAAAAAGTGGTGCGAGATATGTAAAGATCTAATGATCGCTCACTATAAACTTCGTGAAGAGTGCGATAACCAAGCAGAACACTTTGGCTACCGTCATCAGAAAAGCACGGGCTTCACACGCTTCGACGTATAAAGCCCGTTGTAGTCAAAAAAGCTTTATTTCTCTACTAACACACTCACCTGCTCAACAATATGCTGACCAATCGGTATAGCAGAAGTTGCAGCTGGCGATGGCGCGTTACATACTGCTAGCGCCCTGCTCGTATTCATAAACAAGAAATCATCGATAACATCCCCGTTTTTAGAAACCGCCTGAGCACGAATACCCGCTGGGTACTCTTTCATATCGTCTAGCGTCAATGACGGACAGTATTTCTGAACCAGCTTTAAATAGCCCGGTTTCGAAATTGAGTTTTTCAACTCCGTCATACTTGCCTTGAAGTGCTTGAATAGCAGTTTAATCATCCCCGGATAGGTCAGCATCTGAAAGCTATCTTTCAAACTGATATCGGTCTTTTTGTAACCTTCACGTTTGAACGCCAATACAGCATTAGGGCCAACGGTTACCGTACCATCGATCATACGGGTCAGGTGTACACCGAGGAACGGCAGGTCAGGATCTGGAATCGGATAGATTAGATGGTTAACAATCTGATTGTGTTGCTCATCTAACAGATAGTATTCACCACGGAATGGGATGATACGGAAGTCAGGTTCTAACCCCATCATCTCAACAATACGATCTGACTGCAGCCCTGAACAGCTCACTAAAAAGCGTCCTTGGAAACGCTCATTTTCAGCAAAAACAGTCACGCGGTCGGCGAACTCTTCGATACCTGTAACGCGAGTATTAAAACGAACTTCACCGCCAGCTTGCTCTACCAATTCCCCCATCTTACTGGAGATCTGTGTGTAGCAAACAATACCTGTAGAAGGAACAAAGATGGCACCTACACCGGTAATATTAGGTTCACGCTCGCGCAGTTGTGCTTGATCCAGCACTTCTATTTCGATGCCATTTTCAGCACAGCGACCAACAAGGGCCTGCATGCGCTCTAGCTCTTTCTGATTTGTCGCAACCAACAGCTTGCCGCATTCATCAAACGGAATATCGTGTTCACGACAAAACGCTTTAGTAGCTACGTTACCTTCTTTACAGAAACGCGCTTTCAAGCTGCCTGGCTTGTAATAAACACCGGCATGTATAACACCCGAGTTATGGCCTGTTTGATGTTGAGCCGCACTGGACTCTTTTTCTATCACTAAGACCGATTTGCCTGGATACTTTTTCTGTAATTGCCAAGCAGTCGACATCCCTAGAATGCCGCCACCGATGACAATGAAATCATATATTTTTTTATCTGAAGTCAGGCTCACACCTAATATCCTTAAGTCAGTACTCGAAGGTAGTGCTATGCAGCACTACCTTCTGAATCAGCAAAACGACGGCTATACATAAAGATCACAGCGAACAGCGCCGCAGCAACCAAATTGATCAGCACTTCACCGTGCGGCCAAAGCAGAGCAACTGCCAGAGCGCCACAGATTATACGCAGAACAATATTCAACTTCCCTTCTAAATAGCCTTCCATAAAGCCAACAAAAGCATACAAACCAAAGACAGCAAAGATAAAGATGCTAAACACCTCCATCGCTGTACCACCGATAAAGTTGGTATAAGCAAATAGAAGCGGCACGATATACAAACCTTTCGCTACCTTCCATGCAGTAAAGCCTGTCGCCATTGGCGGTGTTTTAGCGATTGCTGCTGCTGCAAATGCAGTCAAACAAACAGGCGGGGTTACGTTAGAGTCTTGCGACAACCAGAAGATAATCATGTGCGCAGACAATAGAATCATCGCCAACACTTCCGGTGCCATCGCCTGCTCTAGAAGCTGACCTTTGAAATCAGCCGGAACTAGATCCAACAATGCCTTAGCTTCTAATTCGCTCATAGGCGCAGATAGCAAAGCGACCTTCTCCATATCCACCAGCATAAAGATGGTTTTAGCCGCCTCTGGCAATGTGCCCTCAACAATCATATCCAACAGTCGACTTTCAGCCATCAAACCGTAAAGCGCTGGCGCAGAAAGCGTTGCGAGTACGATATAGGCAGCCGTAACCGGTAAGCCCATGCCTAAGATAAGCGATGCTAAAGCAACCAATACCAAGGTGATGAACAAGCTACCGCTCGCCCAATCAGTCACCATTAGAGAGAAAGTATTACCGATACCCGTCATCGCAACCACATTCACAACCAAGCCTACTGAAATCAGTAGCATTGCAGTGGTCGCCATGTTTTTAGAGCCCTGAGCTAAAGCATCTAAAATTGCTTTTGGCCCCATTGGGTTCTTGGATAACCAAGATGAAACAATCACCGAGATAATAGACAAGCCCGCAGCATAGGTTGGTGTAAAGCCATAAATCAGCAGTGAGACAAGAACAACCAAAGGCAGCAGGAAGTGCCAGCCCTCTTTAAATACTTCACCTATCGGGCGTGTATCCAGCTCAACCGCATGCGCATGGCTACGTTTCGCTTCAACACGAACAAAGAAGCCTACAGATAGGAAATACAACAACGCAGGAAGAGCAGCAATGGCAATGATATCCAGATAAGAGATCTGAGTATAAGACGCCATAATAAACGCACCCGCACCCATAACCGGAGGCATTAACTGCCCACCCGTGGATGCTGCGGCCTCAACCCCGGCAGAGAACCTAGCTGGGAAACCCGCCTTTCTCATAAGAGGGATAGTGATTACACCCGTAGATACAGTATTGGCTACAGAAGAACCTGATACAGATCCCATTAGGCCAGAGCCCAATACCGCTACAAAACCCGGGCCACCAACAAATCGGCCAGCTGCACAGCGGGATAGATCAATAATAAAATCACCTGCACCGGACTTCACTAGGAAAGCACCGAACAGGATAAACATAAATACATAGGTCCAGGAGATACGCGCGATCTGACCGAACATACCTTCTGAAGAGAAATAAGATCGATATAGCAGAGTCTCAAGGCTCAATCCGGCAAAGCCGAAAATGCCATCGATATACTTGCCCCACCAAAATACATAAGTCAGTGCAGCAAGGATCAAACAAGGGATAAACCACCCAGTTGTTCTACGCGCCATTTCTAAGGCGATAAAGATTGCGCACACAGAGAAGACCCAATCCCACTGGGCAAACTTCACACCGCGATCATACAACGCATCTTCAAAACCAATAAGGTAAAGCGCACAGACAATAGCGGCGATGCCTAACAGCACATCTAACACTAAACCAAGCTTCTGCTTAGCCTCGCTACCACCTTTGAACATAGGTACCATCAAACCGCACATCAGCGCAAAACCGCCGAAGTGGATGGCAGAGACATATAGCTCTGACCAAGTACCCAGAGTATTGAAGTAGATATGAGCAATGGCGAAAATTACGCCAATCCAATAAACCGCTCGCCCTGTTAGCGACTGTTCTGGACGTTTTGCTAACTCTAGCCCTTTTAATTTTTCACTGACTTCCTGGTCGGTAACAGAAGTTTCTGTAGCCATGCTTTCTGATCGCTCACGCTGATATTACAGCCAGCCGTTCCCCTTCCGAGCTCGGATGACCATGATCGTAATATAGGAATTAGGGTGGTGCAGATCTCAGTCTCGCTGGTAACTGAGTCTGCACCGGGTCGAACCTAAAAGCTGGGAACTAAACTAAATGACCACACCGGCAACGTTTAGTTCCTCTGAAGAGTCGTCTCTTCAGCTTATTTAGCTGTTAGGTGCTCAGGTATGTTGATACCTTTCTCTTTGTAGTAACGCGCTGCACCTGGGTGTAGTGGTACAGGAAGACCAGCGATCGCTTTTTCTAGTGCCATCGCTTTAGTCGCTTTATGAATACCGTTTAGGAACGGTAGGTTTTCATAAACAGTTTTAGTTAGTAGGTATACATCTTCCTCGGATACATCATCACGTACCGCTAGGAAGTTAGGCTGCGCCATTGTATTGATTGCTTTAGTTTGACCTGGGTAAGTGTTCGCTGGGATCTCATAACGAGTCCAAAGCTGGTAACCACCGTTCGCTTCTTTGATCTGCTCATCAGTAAAGTTAAGAACAGTAATGTCGCTACCTAGTGCTGCATAAGCACGTGTAATCGCAGATGTTGGAACACCAGATGGGATGTTCATACCTTCGATTGTACCGTTTTGAAGAGCATCAGCAGATGCACCGTAACCCATATGCGCTAGGTTAAAACCATCAACCTTAACATCTAGATTGCCAAGAATTGTACGGCCAGAACCTTCTGTACCGGAGTTCTTCTTACCAATTGAGAATTTTTTGCCTTCGAAAGCAGTGATATCAGAAATAGTGCCTGTTTTAGCTAGGTCACTTTTAACCACAAACTGTTCAACGTTCTGCCATAGCATAGTTACAGAACGTAGGTTTTTATTAGCGCCAGTCTCTTTTAAACGCCCTTCACCATTCCAAGCCCACGCGCCGTAAAGGCCTTGTAGAATTGCGAACTGAGCTTCGTTTTCACCCAACAGTTTAACGTTCTCACCCGAACCTGCTGAGTTGATCGCAGACATAGAAATTTTGTGCTTTGGCTCTAGCTTAACTTTAGTTAGTGTCGCCAATGCCACACCTACTGGGTAGTAAGTACCGCCAGTAGACGCTGTAGCCAAAATGTAAGAGCGCTTGTCATCGGCCTGTGCCAGACCTGCAGCGCCCATAGCTGTACTCATTGCTAGGGCTACGCCCATACCTTTAATAAAAGTGCGTTTTGTTATTGTCATCCTCTTACCCTTCTCCAGTTTGAGGTTTTTTATAAAGTTTGAGTTACACCCCTTCTGTATAGCAATAGCTATGCCATAAAATCAAAACAACAATTAACCCTTTAAAAACATACAGTTAAAATAAAACTCTAAAAGAGCCAAACCCCAATAGGCAAAATATCGCTTATCCAAAGCCACGTAATAAGCAAAATTACGCTCAAAAACTCACTTTAATCAGCTGTTATCGAAGAGCCATCAGATGTCGGTGAAATAATCCGCTGATATAAAGAATGATTAAGCGTCACAAAGTGGTTTTTTAACTTACAAGCAAGACTAAAGGCTAATAAGGATCGATAAACTGGAATCAGCATACGAAAAAGTAGGCAAAAAATTGCTTATTCAGCAAAGCAATTAAATTTGAAGGCATAAACAATGGATAAAAAGATCATATTTCCCATAGAGATAACGGAACTAATCAGGGAAAATGATCTCTTTAATACACTACTTAACTAGACGCTAAGGCTTTACTGATGACCCTGACTACAGGCAGCATCGGCCAACATCAAACATCGGTTGGCACTACCCAAAATACCGCTAAAACGGCTTCGACAAATACATCGGCAACCGAAAAGGAAAGTAGCACGGCCTCAACCCAGCCTAGCAACCTTTCGGATCGTGCGCAGAAGATTCAAAAACTGAATGAAGAGTTTTTCACCGGCGGTCCAAGAAGCGTCAAAATTACACCTTCGTTTATCCAACGACTGAATGAATATGGCTTTCTAAACGACAGTGAAGCCTCACGCTATCTAACCGACCAACAAAGCTTAGGAACGGCGCAGGACGACACTGTAGGTCAGTTAAGTGACTTTATTGATGATTTCAGCAGTAAACTCAATGAAGAATCTAGCGAGAACAGCTTGGTAGCAACGCTGGAGAAAGCGAAGACAGTCTTAGACAACCTTGGTAATACCAACAGTAATTCCGCATTAGATATCAAAACGACCTCTGCAGAGCTTACTCAATACCTCAATTCTGATGACGCTAAAACACTCAGCAAAGAAGACAAAGATCATCTATCCCAGCTTCAAATGGTCTTGGGCATCGCTGATACGCTTCAACCAGACAACCTATCTCGATCAAAACTAAACGATTACGTCAGAATTCTTAATGGTTTCTAGCTGGTTTTAGAATCAAACATGAAGGTAGAAATAAAAGCAGCGACTGGGTTGCTCTTAATTCCAATAATCAGATTCGCTGCCTCGAACAAATATCCGCTGTGATCCACTCTCATCCCAGTAAAAAGTGTAACCCTTCTCAAAATGCCACTCGCCAATTAGCTTCACTTCGGCGCCCTCTTTTGTCCATTTCAAGTCAGCTAACTGCAACATCGGTAAAGGGATCTCACCTAAATCATTCTTATGCTGATCTACGATCTTTATAAATCCGGGTTTATCAGAGGACGATCCGGGCATCATCGGGGTAAAAGATCGATAAGTGTTATAACTTACGATCGCTGTATATCGACCAGAAGGGTCTTGATGGGTGTAATAGACAGTTCTTGATGTAAAGAATAAAAAGGTCAGTACCGCTGCTATCACGAGTAGCAATAAGGCAATTTTTGATTTCATAGTGGGTAAATCCTTTTTATCTTATCCATTGCCTTAATACTGCAGCCGTCGATAAACAATCGCCTTAGCACCATTACAAAAAAACGGGCGACTGCTCAACACAGATCGCCCGTTTTTGTGAACTAGATAGGTACCATTTAGCTCGTAAAATAGATGCTTATCTATTTTGCTGCAAATTCAGCTCTGTTAGGGATCGCTGCGAAATCGATCAGTTCTTTTTCCATATTAAAGCCATTAGCTTCAAACCAATCGATAAGCTCTTTCTCGCGGTTTTCGTTGTAGAATCTGTGAGAGTACATCAGTACCACACTGTGACCATCCACAAGGCTAGCACGGGCCATAACCCCTTCTGCTACCTCTTCACCAGACATTACACCCACCACAACGAACTTAGTTGAAGCGCCATCTTTAGCCGCTATTTTAATCGCTTTTACCAGACGGCCATTCTGCGAGTAGCCATCACGTAAATCGTTAGCTAACTCTTCAAGGTCATCTTCGCTGCGTGTGCTAGAAGAGAAAATCACAGAAACCTTTTCGTTCCAGCTTTCTTTGTCTTTATCGGCACCCGTGAAGTACGAGTGCGTGAACTCTTCACTACCATTATATGCGTAAGATTTGCCGTTTAGCTGAATGGGCTCAACCGCAAAAACTGAGGTACTCAGCATCATCGCTGCACAAAGAGAGACTACACCTGTGATTCTTTTGATCATGTTCTTTCCTAACCGTTTTTATAATTTTTGGTTTGCTACTTACTTTTCGTCTCAAATAAGCAACAAACAGAATAATTCTACCCTGACCTGATTATTGCTAGATGTCAGCTCTCTTCAAACTGGCCGACAGTAGTAATTCCTTCGGCAATTGAGCCAATAGAAAACTTAGATACGCAGCACTCACCGATTGAAGAGAAATGCGCTCTGATCAAATCCACCATTTCTTCAAGTTCAAAATACGCTTCGACGGGCCTTGGCATGACAAGGCGATCCTCTGTCTCCTCTAGTGAAAATAAGGCGCCATCCGAATCAATTAAACGGTCATCAGCATCATAAACAACGGCATGAAGATCGTGATCGGTTTCCCACTCAGATCCACTGGAGATATAAGTCAGTTCACTATCTCCATGGTACTTAATAATGGCTGGCCACTTAATCATGTTACCTCGCATACACCTCTATAAACGCCTTTAACTCTTCAAGACTACGGATTACAAAAACAGACTTATCCTTAGCCGTACCTTCAACCTCCGCCATAAATTCATCGTTCCAAAACGAAGGTGATAAGCGCAGCATTTTATAACTCTGAATACTGCCTTTCAGTACAGAACTACCTTCCGGCCAACCTTCGGGTTTGATAAACAACCCTTTAAGCAAACGCTTAGTAACAAGCCAATAACTCGTGAGATAAGGAAGGTCGATATACACCAATGTATCTGCCGCATCTAAACGCTTCTTAAAAGCCCCTAACGGGCCTAAGCCATCGATGATCCAACTATCAGAGGCCAATATATCTTCATGGGTTTTATCAAAGATTTCACGCGTTACAGGCTCGCCACTTTGCTGATAGAAAAGTGAATCGAGTTGATGAAGTGGCAAACCGGTTACCTTTGCCAAGGCTTTACTCAAGGTAGATTTTCCACTACCCGGCTTACCAAAAACTGCGACTTTCCTCATGGGTGCTCCCTATTCGAATACCCCCAGAGGTAGAAACAATAAACCCACCATCTAGGGTGGGTTTAATAAATTCAGCGCATCAAGCATCCCACCATTCCTAAGGAATGATGATAATTCGTGCTACGTATTGATCTGGTTTGATGCTCATACAGCTATCGTCATAGATGGCGCCGCGATTGTCAATTTCTCGATCACTGTATTTAGATCATCTTGCTTTAATGACCCATCAGCTTTAAAGAAAGATAAGGAATAATAAACAGGCACAACGACAGCAATTTGAAATTGGCTAAGTATTTAAAGTACAAAACAGGCAACTGATCCTCACTAACGCCCAGCAGTTTGGAATGCAGAGGGATCACAGACGAACGCATTAACATCAAAGCCAGCGTAGTAAAAAGGAGAACAGCAATACTTAAAATAGAACTCCAGCCAAAGAACGCCGTAATCTGATCAACACTCATATCGAACTCTCCCTATTTCTAATAGCTTCTCTTTCCAAAAGCCTCAGCTCTAGTAAATAGTTTAGACCGACTCCAAACCTAAGACGTTAATCAGAAAGTGCTTTGACCTTAACAACCTTCTTAAACCAACTTCGCTTGGGATAACAGATAAACATCTCAAACTTATTCGGGCCGTTAAAGGTTAGTTGGTAGTGATCTTTAGATAACTCAACCACAGTATCCAAAAGATAAGAATTATAAAAAGGCTTAAAGCTGTAAGAGCCAACAAGCTCTAACTGCTTGCTAATCACTATAACTTCACAGCCTTCTTCAAACGGACAGTCCCAATTTATAAAGAGAAGGTAATAATCAGGCAGTTCAAACTGCTGATCGATCACATAGCCTGGCACAGTGAAATCTAGCGTTTCACCAGAAAAGAACAATGCAGATTGAAGCGGCCGATCTTCATACTCTCCTTCGTGTTCTTGAATGCTGAATCTATCGGTAGGAGTCATAGCTTTGCTCTTGGGATTATTTGCCGTCTATTTTGCAGCAAAGACCGTCAAAGCTGCTGTTTTGAGTAAGCGGCAGATACTGCGAAGGAAACGAAATATCGTAATAGCGATAAAAGGAGTCAATACCAGAAGAGCAACTGTAAACAAGGGATCAGAAGGTTCCACTATAGACGCGTTATTACTCTTATCCCTAAAAATGCCGCCATATCGAACATAGATATAAATAATATAATAAGCCCACGACTGGAAGAAAAGTATTACAGAATGAACAGCAAGCTCTATAAGCTGTTCTCTTAGTTTTTCACTCAACTATTAGCCTCCCGCTAGGCCCCAATTAGATATTAAAGGGCTGAGCTGCCGTTAATCAGCCCTATTTCATCAGTTAAGCTTTTTACCAAATATTCTTTGTATCCCCAAATCTGACTGACCACCCTAAAACGTATGCCGTCACAAAAAACACTGCGGATACTGATTTAACCGGATAAAAGAACAATATGAGTAAGCCCGCTATAAACGATGCAAACTCAAAGAAGAGCTGCATTTTTCTAGAGCGGATCCCAAAAAATAAAAACTTAAACCACCGAGGCTGCTTTTCCCAATTCTCAGATGTTTTATCAATCACTGTAATTTCCTCTATCAAAGTAGATATATCGACTTCAAAGACAGAGGCGAGGGATTTAAGCGTTTCAAGACTAGCTCGCTGACCACTCTCGACACGTTGAATAGTCCTTGTGCTCTGGCCAGCCATTGTTGCAAGCTGTTCTTGTGACCAATTCCGATCTGTTCTTAATTTCTTTACGATCATTTGTAATTCCTCGCCAACTGAGCCTCAAATATGGCGTAAAAGCTAAGTTGGCGGTGACGACAGCGACCTGACAGTTAAGCGACAGGGCTTATATTTCGGCATATAAGCTTAGATTTAGTAATGGTTTTAGCTACTGAGCTATGAAACTTTATTAAAAGGGCTTTGAACCCTTTAGTTTACCAAGGGTCATTTCATTGGGAAATTCTGAATAAAAACAATTGCTGAAGCTACAAATGCAAAAGTTCCTATAACTAAAGCTCCAACGTAAATAATGGCCCTTTTCCTTATCCCGTCATCCACATTGCTACGAGCAATTTTTATGAGAGAAATAAAATCTTTCATATGACCTTTAAAGAAATGAGCATCAATACCTTGAGCTTTGATAAAAGACTTTGCGAAAAGAGATAAAACGTTAACAAAGGCAACAATAGCAATGGTTACAGAAAACCATATATTTTCAAACGGGTTCATTTCCATTTATTGACCCTTAACGCTTTTGTAATGGGAAGCGTAGCTGCGAAGCAGCGCATTTAGAGTTCCAGACCGTACGCGATTATTAACAATACTTGTTAAATTCATGCATTCTCTACCAAGCGCTGTATGAGATTAAGTTCATCCTCAAATCTAAGATGATGTAGACTCGGAAGCATATTCTTGGAGTTTTCAAGAAATAGAGCCTCAAACTCTTCATCCTCTTCAACTTTTAAATGCATAGCATTAAAAACATCTAATGCTAACCACTTAATTTCCTCAACATCTAACAGTATAAAATTAGAATACCCTTTGTCTTCTAAAACAGATTGAACCTCGTCTTTACTCTCGGGCCAAGAATAATAAAAAATAGGGCGAACAGTAGAGTTCTCTTTGTTTGTATGATGGCCGAATGGTGAATATGAGTGTAATAAAGAGCTTCGCGCAGCCCACAGTTCTTGAGTCGTGTACCGATCCCACTTGGTAAGGACAGCAAAGTCTTTTAGAAAAGATTCGAAGATATCCCTGTTTTGTTTTTTTCCTCGATTCGAAAGGCTCGCACATATATCGATAAGCGAATACATATTTAGTAATGCAGGGTTCTTGTGCTTATCTTCAAGGAGACTAAAAGCAGCTGCTTTAAGATCTAGCAACATTGTCATAACGGTAAGAGTTCTAGGCTTCATAATTCTTTCACTTAAGAGCATTTAAGGGGTTCGCCCCCTTTAGTTACCCTTTTAGTTTCAACTTCTATTCCTTGGTTTAATAAAATGCTCCCAAAAGGGACTTTCGAATTAAAAGCCTCTACCCTTTTATCCTTGAAAGGGGTGCAGTAACCGCTACTTATAAAAAGTTACTCGTAAAACGTTATTGGCCCAAAAACAACAAACGCAATTGCTAAACCCAAACCTAAAAGGATTCCGCAATATATTCCCAAACCTCGTTGCTCCTCTTTTTTGAATATTACAGGGCTCCATGCAACAAAAAAGAATGCCAAGAAAAGACCTACAAGCCAATCGTGTAGGATGACACCGATTGTAAAAACAATGAGGCTTGTTATTAAAAAGCTTTTCTTAAAAGAATTTGAACTTGTTCCTAGTTCCGTATCACTCATAGGCCATTTAACGTTCTAGCTATAGGCTTTCTCGGCTCCCCGCTTCACTCAAATGACATCACAAGATCAAGATACTTGACTTCATCGTCAGCGATTTCACCATCTGAATCTGATATTTCCTTAGCTATGACTTGGGCTTTGTCCACAGCACCACACTGAGACAGCTCCTTCATAAGGTTTGAGAGATAGGATAACGTTTCTTCTTCCGAGCATCTGATGATTTGATTTATTTTTGAAACACAAGATCTTTGAAACGATTCAATGCTTATGGTTGAGCTCCACTCTATGCTCCCCATGAGTTCATCAACATATCTTTGCTCTTCCAGTGAAACCCGATTATCTATTTTGTAGAAGAATGTCGCTAACTCAATCAGACTTTCATTAGCTTCTTGGTCACTTTCTTTAAGTAAAGATCCCACTTTATTCTTAAAAACATCAAGTATATTCACTAACAACTACTCCGATCAGATATCACTTTTACATGATATGCGTATATGGAGGGCATAAAGCGCCCAGCCTCTTTTTGACCAAATACAGATGTAATAAATTGAAAAGGAAGGAATTATTTAGAAATGAAAAACACTCTTCCATGGCAATGCGTACATATGCTTATCTCTATTGATACAGCAGGCTAGGTACAAAATGATCGATGTACCTACAAACGCTCGACTTCCATCTGTCTGATTTAGTTAACTTTTAACCCAGCTTAGGGGGCAATACAAGTAAATCATTTTAGATAGAGCTTGTAGCTACAAACTCTATCTCTCGAATAATCTACTCATACATTTATGAATTTGGCTGAACCGCTTTAAGTGTAATCAGCCCGATTAATCCCGTACTTCGCCATCTTCTGGTTTAACGTACGTCTAGGCAGATCCAGCGCGTCCATCACCGCTTTGATATTACCTTGGTGTTGTTGCAGAGAACGCTTGATGACTTCGGCCTCAAAGCCGGCAACTTGTACTGCTAGGGGTTGGCTAATATCCCCTTCAAGGTGTGAAGCCTGCAGATTGCTGGTATCGGGGAAGAGAATATCGCTTACCGATACGCGCTTATCTAAGGCGTAGCGCATGGCGATATTTTTTAGCTCGCGAACATTACCCGGCCATTGGTAGCTTTGCAGGGTGCGGAAGTCTTGCTCGGGCAGTGCTCGCTGCTCTTTATCGTGAGATTCCGAGGTCATACGCACATAGTGCTCAAACAGTAACGGTGTATCTTCTAAACGATCTCGCAATGGCGGGATATGTAATTGCGATACGTTTAAGCGATAGAACAGGTCTTCACGGAAATCATCCTCTTCTCGCAGATCGGTTTTAGCCGCAGCAATGACACGCAGATCGACTTTGATCGGAGAATTACCACCTAGACGCTCAATCACACCTTCCTGCAATGCACGTAGTAGCTTGATCTGCAGGTGTAGCGGCATGCTCTCGATTTCATCAAGAAACAATGTGCCACCACTAGCGTATTCAAACTTACCGATTCTGCGTTTAGCTGCACCCGTAAAGGCACCCGCTTCGTGACCAAAGAGTTCGCTCTCAATTAGAGATTCTGGAATCGCACCACAGTTGATCGGTACAAAATGCTTGTCTTTACGATGGCTAAATTCGTGCAGCGACTGCGCCACCAGCTCTTTACCCGTACCGGTTTCACCATAGATGATGACATTGGTATCAAGATCAGCCAGCGTTAAGATCTCTTGCTTTAATCGCCTGATCGCTGGCGATATGCCAATTAGGCGCTGATCAATGCCACTAGAAGACGCTAAATTTTGCTGCAGGCGTAGGTTATCCAACATTAAACGGCGCTTTTCACAAGCACGTTGGATCGTCTCTACTAAGCGCTCTGGGTTGAAAGGTTTTTCAATAAAATCATAAGCGCCCTTTCTCATGGCACCAATGGCCATATCGACATCGCCATGCCCCGTTACCAGAACCACAGGGAAACCAGGTACAGCCTCCAAGATATTATCCATCAACTCTAAGCCGGTCATCTCTGGCATTTTGACATCGCTGACAACGATACCAGGGAAGTCGACTTGGATATGGCTAAGCGCCTGCTGGCCGCTATCACAGCCAATCACATCAAAACCGGCCATTTGTAACCATTTTTCGGTAGATTTCCGCACCATGGCTTCATCGTCTACCAATAAAACGGTACCTCTGGATGACTGATTTGGTGATTGCTTATCTGTCATTACGACCTTCTCTAATTAGTTTCACAAATAGGTAATAGCAAGGTAAAGACAGCACCGCCCTGCTCGGTATTCCCTGCGCTTATATCACCATTTAAATCACGCATGATAGATTTAACAATCGCTAAACCTAAGCCTAGGCCATCACCCATAGGTTTAGAGGTAATAAATGGATCAAATAGATTAGCCAGTAGCGCAGGATCGATACCTTCCCCGCTATCGTTTACTTGCAATTGCAACTGCTGAGATTCGCTATCTTCGGTCAATTCAATCTGAAGCAGTTTATCCGATACACCGTGCATGGCATCTAGAGCATTTTTGACTAGGTTAACGACAACCTGCTCCAAACGAGCATTGTCACCGAGAACAAATAGTGTTTTCTCAGGTAGATCGAACTTGAGCTGCACTTCTTCATCAGCAATGCGCTGCTTAAACATCTGCAAAGAGTTCTCGAGCACCATTTGCATGGAAACCGGTTGTTTTTGTTCTGGTTTTTTATAAGCGTAGGTTTTTAGCTGGGCAGTGATTTGCGCCATGCGTTGTGTGAGCCCGTCTACTTCTAACAGGCTTTCTTCTAGCATTTCAGGTTGAGTCATCACCTGTCGGCAGATTGCCACGTAATTTCTAATCGCGGTTAGCGGTTGATTCAGTTCATGCACAATTGCAGTAGACATGCGACCAAGCACCGCCATTTTACCGGCCTGCACCAACTCTTCCTGCGCTTCTCTAAGGGCTAGCGTTCGTTCTTCGACTTTATGTTCCAAAGACTCATTGGCTTTCTGTAACTGAACCTCCAAGCCTTTACGTCTGGATATATCGATGACTGTCACAAGGAACTGCTTCGCCTCATACCCCTGCATTTTTCGGATAGAGATCATCAGCGGGAATTCAGTCCCGTCACTTCTGGAACCTACCGCCTCGTAACCCACCAGCGGAGAAAAACCCTTTTCACCGAGGCGATGTAAAACCCTCGCAATAGGGGTAACTCCATCTGAAGCCAGTAATTCCAACAAAGGTTTCGCCAAGATCAATGGCATCGATACAGCAAACTGCTGCAGAGCCATATCGTTGGCAAAGGTGATATGTCCTCTTTCATCGATAAGCAGTAAGCCAACCTGCGCGTTATTAATAATCGCTTTTTGTTGCGCTTCACTTTTCGCTAAGGTCTCACGGGTGACATTTTGTGAGCGGAGCTTTAACTGCCTCTCTCTAAACCACAAAGCAAACAGACCAAGCGCGATACAGCCACCAAACGAGAACAACGCGGCATTTCTGACGTTACGCTTAACGACTTCGGTGTCTGTAAGAACCGATACTTGCCAATTCAAGTCATCAAGCGCTACAGAGCGTGACAACCATTGATCAGCACCTCGCTTCCAAAGCCGCGTAATCACACCGCTCTCAAGCATTAAAACCTCTTCATCAACCTGCTCTTTTACCGTTTGAAATCGAGTCAGTGGCGCGGTAGTAAAGAAGATAGAACCGGCCTTATCTCTCAAGATCACTTCGCCAGTTGAACGCAGCTTTTTAACCATCGCCTCCAGTTCAACCCGAACCACTGCTGCACCCGAAAACTCTGTGCCGTTATAAACAGGTGAAGACAAAAAGTAAGCAGGTGATTGATTATGTTCATTCAAACTAAATTGACCACCTCGGTGACCCGCTAACGCTTGTTTATAGTAATCTTGTCTACGATGGGATCGTTGAATGAATTCCTGCTCATCCCGCCAATGGCTATAGGCAGCCGTATTACCATCGGAATTCAAAACAAATAGAGAGGAAGAACCCGCAACAAGGTTAATCTGCTCTAAATAGAGGCTCACCTCTCTGGCTATGCTCGGAGAGGGATCAACCAAAAGGGCTTTAACATCGGTATCTTGAGAGATTAAGAACGGCAAATAACGATACTCGTCTAATGCCGACCTTAACTGGGTGATAACTTTTAAAAGCTCGTCAGAACCTTGCTGATGCAAGTTTTGCAGGGTCCAGTCACGCGCAAAGGTAACTACCTGCCATGTACAGACAAGCGTTAGTAATAAAAAGAGAAGCGTGACAAGCAGTCGTCTGACCATTAGTGATTAATTCGAAACCCAAAAACTCAGATTAGCAGGGGTTCAGGGATTGAATCAAACAGCAATGCTGCTCCAATCACATTTATCTGCCTGACCTGCCTGCACACGTTGATGCCAACCCGGTGCGTCAATCACATCACCGATATCATCCAGTGGTGGGTAAGCTAACCCTTTATCGCGGCAGAACTTCGCCAGATCTCGATTGCCCCACTCAAACAGGGTACGCGATATCTCTTCGTCGCTCAGGTGCTGCTTTTCATACAAACCCGCGGCTATACGTTGGCGCTGAGCTTCGACCAGAATAATCCCTGCTGCCGTGGATACGTTAAGTGAGCTCACCATCCCCATCATCGGGATAATGATGTGCTGATCGGCCATCTGCGCTGCTATATCACTCACACCCTGTTTTTCAGCGCCCATCAAAAGCGCACATGGTTGGGTGTAATCAAACTCGCGGTAATCGATCGCTTGATCGGTAAAATGCGCCGCCACCACTTTCATGCCCTGAGCTTTAACCGTTTCGATCGCCGATTCGACTGATTCGTGCTGTCTGTTTTTAACGTAAAAATCACTGCCCTTCGCCGTACCACGATAAGTTCGGTAGCCCTCTTTAGGCACAACAGAATGAATACTGTGAATACCAACAGCATCGCAATTACGAATCAGAGCAGATAAATTTCGTGGTTTATTTACTTGATCAGCAATCAAACTCAGATCAGGTTGGCGGCGTTTAAGCACACTTAGCAGTTTTTCAGTACGTTCTGGCGTCATAAAACTATAATTGCAGGTAATTTAACTGCGCGAACAGTAACAGAGTTTTTATCTCTGTGTAATAATACGCGCCTCAATTTTCGTTAAACAGATAAAGACCATGACCAACCTGCCTGCCATTATTGCTTATCAAGGCGTACCGGGTGCTTATTCACACCTTTCATGCCGCAAAGCCCATCCAGAATTAGAAGCTAACGCCTGTGCAACTTTTTCGGATGCGATGTTTATGGTGGAGCGCGGTCAGGCACGTTTAGCGATGATCCCGCTCGAAAACTCAACAGCGGGTCGTGTAGAAGAGATCTACCGTTTAATGCCGAAAACTGAGCTACACATAGTCGGCGAACACTTTGAACCAGTGAATCACTGCTTGTTAGCGCCAAAAGGCACAAAGCTAGAAGATATCACGACTGTGGCTTCTCACCCTCAAGCACTAGCGCAATGCGATGGCCATATTAATGAACTTGGCATTAAACCAGTTGCTAGCCTTGATACCGCAGGTGCGGCTGCCGAGCTAAGCGAAAAACAAACACCAGGCCATGCAGCGATCGCCTCGAGCCTAGCGGCTGAGTTATATAATCTAGAGATTATCCGTGAGAACTTCCAAGATAAAACCGGGAATACTACCCGCTTCTTGATTCTTGCGCGTGACAGTCATATCCCTGCGCTAACCAGCGGTTCTCGCTTTATGACATCTATCATGTTCACTGTACGCAATATTCCGGCTGCACTCTATAAAGCGCTAGGCGGATTCTCTACCAATGGCGTGAACATGTTGAAACTAGAGAGCTACATGGCATCTGATACGATGACGGCAACTAGCTTTCACCTTGATGTCGAAGGTCATCCAGACCAGAAAGCGATGAAATATGCGCTTCAAGAACTCGACTTTTTCGCCAAAGATGTCCGCATTATGGGCACTTACCCGCTGCATCACTTCCGTTTGGAAGACGATCAAATCATTGAGTAATAGCCTGAAAAGCGCTTAACCACACAAACCTAATTGATACTCAGCTAAACTAAACGGAAGTATCAATTAGGTGATTACATTCTGCACCAAAGTTTAATTTTGCACTGCACAAAAAATCAACATACTACATATGCACTTGCGGCTTAGCTATCAAGGACATGTGATAGCTTTCAAGCCCATCTGCATCCCATCTTCAACTCTGGCCTCGCCATGAGTTAACGCATTTTTTGCCCCTCTTTTAGAGGGGTTTTTTTATGCCTGCAGAAAACTATTCCCCTATTCCATTCAAAAATCTTACCGCCAACACCTAAACCGCTATTGCGGGCCCTATAAATTTTTGCCACCATATATGGAAAAACGTATATGTGGATTAAATATGCAAGCCACGACTCTATTTAAGTGCTTATCAGACACGACAAGATTTGAACTGATAATGCTGATACATCACCACAAAACTCTCTGCGTCTGTGATTTCACAACGCTACTTGAGCTCAGCCAACCCAAGATTTCGCGACATCTGGCCCAGCTAAGAGAACATGGAATTGTGAGTGATAGCCGCAAAGGCCGCTGGGTTTATTACAGCCTGAACAACCAACTCCCAGCGTGGTGTCAGCGCGTAATCAACGAGACTTATGAAGCTAGCCAAACAGAGCTAGCAGAACTACTAAATAAAAGCTTAACCTCAGAAAGCTGCTGTGAGTGATAAAAAGATGACTATCAAAGTTGGTATTAATGGTTTCGGTCGGATGGGCCGATTGATAATGCGTGCGGCTTGGGAATGGCCAGAATTTGAATTTGTACAGATCAACGACCCACAAGGTGATGCCGCTACATTAGCCCATCTGATGAATTTTGATTCAGTACATGGCACTTGGAAGTACGAAGCTACCGCAACTGACACTGGCATGATTATTAATGATCAGCAGATCAGCGTTACTCACAATAGCCGCATAGAAGATACCGATTGGTCTGGCTGTGATCTTGTCTTTGAAGCCAGCGGTGTCATGAAGAAAAAGGCACTGTTAGATAAATACACCGAACAGGGTGTAAAGCATGTGGTTGTGACAGCGCCGGTAAAAGAAGAAGGTGTACTTAACCTAGTAATGGGCATCAACCATCAGCTGTATACGCCGGGTGAATTCCCAATCGTTACGGCTGCATCCTGTACTACTAACTGTCTTGCGCCTGTTGTTAAGGTTGTACACGAGAAACTTGGCATTAAACACGGTTCAATGACCACGATTCACGACATCACGAACACACAAACGATCTTAGATGCGCCGCATAAAGATCTTAGACGTGCACGCGCTTGTGGCATGAGCCTTATCCCAACTACGACGGGATCTGCCAAAGCGATTACTCAGATCTTCCCAGAGCTAACCGGTAAGCTAAACGGCCATGCCGTACGTATTCCTTTAGCGAATGCTTCGTTAACGGACATGGTTTTCGAACTTGAACGTGAAACAACAGAAGCTGAAGTAAATGCCTTATTCGCTGAAGCTGCTGAAAACTCCCTAAAAGGAATTTTGGGTTACGAAGAGCGCCCTCTAGTTTCGATCGACTACCGAACAGACCCGCGTTCTAGCATCATCGATGCCCTATCCACCATGGTAGTGAACGGCACTCAGTTGAAGCTGTACGCTTGGTACGACAATGAATGGGGCTACGTAAACCGTACTGCCGAATTAGCCAAATATATCGCGATTGATTGTGAAAAATGAGTAACCTTGCCAACAGTGCCATCCGGCAATACATGGTCGTTACAGGTAATTACTGGGCCTTTACCTTAACGGATGGCGCGTTGCGCATGTTAGTTGTACTGCACTTCCACCAACTTGGATACGGTGCACTCAGCATTGCGCTGCTGTTTTTGTTTTATGAATTCTTCGGAGTTGTCACCAATCTATTTGGAGGCTGGCTGGGCGCAAGAATTGGTTTAAACAAAACCATGAATATAGGGCTATCTTTGCAGATCATAGCCCTACTCATGCTGACTCTGCCAACGGATTACTTAAGCATGGCTTGGGTGATGGCCGCTCAAGCACTATCCGGTATAGCAAAAGATCTAAATAAGATGAGTGCTAAAAGTGCGATTAAATCACTCGTTGATGAAAGCGCACAAAGCACGCTATTTAAGTGGGTAGCTATTCTTACTGGCTCTAAAAATGCACTTAAAGGTGTAGGCTTCTTCTTAGGCGGGGCTTTGCTCCACCTTGTCGGCTTCCAAGGCGCCATGTGGATCATGCTGATCGGCTTGGTCTTTGTGTTTTTTTGCAGCCTAATATTGCTGACTAAGAGCCTTGGCGTTTCAAAGTCAAAACCAAAATTCACTGAAATCTTCTCTAAGAATCGAGCGATCAATATCCTCTCAGCTGCACGGATGTTTCTGTTTGCCTCCAGAGATATCTGGTTTGTAGTTGCTTTGCCAGTTTATCTAAGCGAAACCATCGGTTGGGATTTTTGGATAGTTGGCAGCGTCATGGCTGGCTGGGTCATCATGTATGGCTTTATTCAGTCAATTGCACCAAGCATTACCGGTAAAAAATCTAAAACACCGCCTAGCGGGCGCAGTGCTGCACTTTGGGCAGGCATACTCTGCTTTATACCAGCGTTGTTCGCATTGAGTCTAGGCACTAATGAAGTATGGGTTCTGCTGGTGGGCTTAGGTATTTTCGGCGCGGTCTTCGCTCTAAATAGCTCGCTTCACAGCTACTTAATCGTTAGCTATGCACGTAAAGACGGTACCTCTCTCGATGTTGGTTTTTACTATATGGCCAATGCGATGGGGCGTTTGATCGGGACAGTGCTTTCCGGTGCTGTATTCCAGCTATGGGGACTCGAAGCCTGCTTGTACTTCTCTTCCTTAATGCTCTTGATAGCTGCGATTATCTCGCTATGGCTACCTAAAGCAGCAACTACTCAGGCTGCCACTTCAGTTTGAGTCGTTGCACTAAATTTTAGTTTTAAACACTAACTCTGATTTAAGCAGCTAAACTTAGGAGGCCAGCTAGAACCAGATTTGCAGCATTATTCGAATAAGCCATGCGAGGGCTACGCGAATGCAACCGACAGCTAAAGTCTCAGATTATTGCGACGTTTTTTTAGCATTGACGGAACAACGCGATCAAAGAGCGCTCAATCAATTATTGATCAAAACCTGTTTAGATCTGTTTCCGCTGCATCATTTTTGGCTGTATAACTACGCCAACTTTGACCAATCGACCGAAAAACTTATTGCCAGTAGCGAAAGCTCCGATGAGTTTTCATCCCCCCTCGCGATCCCTGAACAGATCCAACATATAGAACCACACCAACCCTCGCGCTTTATCCGTGAAGAGGGCTATCGGTATTACAGCTTTAAAATTCTGCACTCTCAAAACGGCGTTCTCATATCCAATATAGAAGACACCACTGACTTGATGCATGATGTGATCACCAAGTTAGTCTCTGTATATGCAAACCAGCGCTTTTTTATGTTTTCGGCAATGAATGATGCCCTAACTGGCCTATACAACCGCCAAGCATTTGATCAGCAGATGGACACTCTTCTTTTAAAGCAGCAATCTCAAAGACGAAAACATGATAAATCTTCAGAACACCACTGTTTTGCCCTCTTGGATATAGATCACTTTAAACAGGTTAACGACAACTTTGGCCACCTATTTGGTGATGAAGTGTTGTTGATTCTTTCACAGCAGATGCAAAATGCCTTTCGAGATGAAGATCTTATGTTTCGCTATGGGGGCGAAGAATTTGCACTGGTGCTCAAAGACATCTCGCTAGATTCAGCATTGAATGTGCTTGAACGATTCCGCACACAAATCGCCCAAACCAGTTTTCCACAGATAGGCCAAGTGACATTGAGTATTGGGATTACAGAGATCACGGAAGGGCTTTCGCTTCCTGCTCTGATCGACCGCGCCGATCAGGCGCTCTACTTTGCTAAAGAACATGGGAGAAATCAGGTTCACAGTTATGAAACGCTTCTAAACAGCGGATACCTCACCCCTCCTAGTGAGCATGAAGGCGATATTGAGCTGTTTTAGCCGCAACATTGAATCGATATAACTCAATGCTAAGTTCACTGTCGTTTTAGTCATTTCATTTATACCTACTTAAGTAGTATATTCGCCGCCTTTATTCGAACAGCTGGTCAGATCCCAGTCGTTTGTCTTCTCCAATATTGAAGCCATTACCCATGGTCTCTAATAGGATAAAGTTAATGATTAACTCTTCCCCTCTTGCGTTACTGCCATTAGGGCTGTTTTTAGCTCTGTTTATCGGCAGTGGAATTTACTATCAAGCTCAAGGAACAGAGTTCGCTTTCTATCAAATATCAGCACCCGTCGCGATTATTCCAGCGGTTGTACTATCACTTTTGCTAACTCAAGGAACACTCAACGAGCGCCTTGAAATCTTTATCCAAGGCATTGGCGATCAGACCATTATAACGATGGTTGTTGTCTTCCTTTTGGCAGGTGCATTTGCTTCTGTGGTAAAGGCAATTGGCGGCGTCGATGCAACGGTAAATCTCGGCCTTAATTATATACCTGAGTGGTTATTGCTCCCTGGCATCTTTGCCATTGCTGCGTTTATTGCCACCTCCATGGGTACATCAATGGGGACTATTGCAGCTGTTGCCCCGATTGCTGTAGGCATTACTGAAGCCAGCGATCTTCCTCTATTGCTAACTGTCGGCGCTGTTGTTGGTGGCGCTATGTTTGGCGATAACTTATCTATTATCTCGGATACAACCATCGCGGCTACCCGAACACAGGGCTGTGAGATGAAGGACAAATTTCGCCTGAATCTACTGATTGCCCTCCCTGCCGCCATCATAACGATGATTGTTCTTACGCTTCAAAGCACCTCTGCTGGAGTATCCGAACAAAGCTATGAATTGATTAAAGTCGCGCCGTATCTCACAGTTCTAATCTTGGCAGTTGCAGGCCTGAATGTAATGCTAGTGCTACTGATAGGCATTGTTTTAGCGGGAGCTGTTGGTTTTATGACAGCACCAGATTACAGCATTGCTATGCTATCGAAACAAATATACGACGGTTACACCGGTATGCAGGAAATAATGATCCTATCTATGCTAATTGGTGGCCTTGGGGCGCTGATAAAACATCAAGGTGGATTAAACTTTATTGCATCAACGATTGAAAAATTAACCGGCAAAAACGGCGGTAAAAAAGCGGGGGAATTCAGTATTGCAGCAAGCGTAGCAGCTACAAACCTATGCACAGCCAACAATACGGTATCTATCGTTATTGCGGGTTCGTTAGCGAAAGATATTGCTCAACGTTATGGCGTAAATGCTAAACGTTCTGCCAGCCTGATGGATATTGTATCTTGTGTAGTACAGGGCATTATCCCTTGGGGTGCGCAGATACTATTAGCCTCATCCATCGCCAAAGTATCACCATTAGAGTTAGTGACCTCAATCCAATACTGCTGGTTCTTAGGCTTAGCTGCGATTATTTCGATTCTGATTTCACGTCCCGGCTATAAGTAACCTAAGTACTTAACCAAACAGGTAATAAAAAAGGGAGCTATATGCTCCCTTTGTTAATCTTGCTGGGCTATTTACCTTGCCCCTGCCTTTCCCAGCGTAAGCGCATTTTCTCTAACACGCGCGCCACCGCAGCAAAACCAAAACTCGCAGTCACACAGGTCGATGCGCCAAAGCCACCCGCACAATCTAATCGGGTATTGCCATCGGTAATACTCTTTTGCGCACAGACAGAACCATCAGGTTGCGGATAAACCAGCTGTTCAGTGGAGTAAACACAATCGACAGAGAATCGTCTGCCGCTTTTACTGAATCGATAGTGTCTTCGCAGGAAAGAGCGTACTTTAGCCGCGAGCGGGTCGTGGTTGGTTTTGGCTAAATCACAGATATCAATCTTAGTTGGATCTGTCTGGCCACCGGCACCACCCACAGTGATAATCGGAATCTTGCGATAGCTACAATGGGCAATTAGCGCAGCTTTTTCTTTGACGCTATCAATCGCATCAATGACATAGTCAAACTCATTGGTGATCAGCTCTTGAATGTTTTCCCGTGTAATAAAATCTTCGATCTCATTGACTTCACATTCAGGATTAATCAGCTTAATTCGCTCGGCCATAGCTTCAGTCTTCGATCGACCCACATTACCGTCTACAGCATGAATCTGACGGTTTGTGTTGGTAATGCAGATATCATCCAGATCAATCAGTGTGATCTTACCAATTGCCGTTCGGGCTAAGGCTTCTGCCACCCAAGAGCCAACGCCACCAATACCAATCACACAAATATGAGATTGGCGGAACATATCAACCACGTCCGTACCATATAGACGGCGAGTTCCACCAAAACGATTTTCAAAACCAGATGACAACGTAACCTACCTCTATCGCTTTAAAACGAAATTAAAATTCGTCTTCAGTAATTTCGGTCAAAATCACATGACCGCATTTTGCACATTTACCTTCGATAAATATGATGTCGTTAAGTTCGTATTCTTCAGGTTCAACCATACCAAGATTCACTTCTTGGCAGTTGTCGCACCATGTTTGCTCTAGAAAGGCCTTTTTCTCATCTGCATCGCGTGATTCAAAATCACGTTCTATACGTTCACCTTCGCTCATTTTTGTGCCTTATCTTTTTTCAGGTAATTTCGGCCAAGAAAGACTCTCTGGCCGATCAAAATGTTTTTTAATTATATCCAAAGCCTCTTGATCAAATTGATCGCCCTGCTCTGGATAGCTCTTATAAGTATACCGCTCACCACCATAACTAAATGCTAAAGAGTATGCGTGCAGATAGGTACGATCTGATAACTCACCACCGTAGGTATTATCCCCCAAAATTGGCGCGCCTTCACTTTTAAGCGCTACCCTAATTTGGTGGGTTTTACCTGTGGTTGGTTTGAGTAAAAACAGCCTAAAGCCTGGCTTAAGAGAGCAGCTAAAAAACTGGGTCACTGCAGGGTTTTGACGGCTTTTTACAAGTTTCCAAGCACCGCGTCTCGCTTTCTCCATATCCCCCATAATAAGCCCTTGCTTACGCTTTGGCTTATTAGCAGAGATAGCTATGTAGTATTTCGAAACTTCACGGCTTTTAAACTGATCAGCGAGCGTTTTGGCAGCTTCGGTACTCTTAGCGAATACCATAAGGCCTGATGTTATTTTATCTAAACGGTGCACCAGAAAGATCTGCTCTAAATCTAACTGTTGCTGCAACATCATGGTAAATCCTGCCTCCTCTTGATCTTTATGCACACTGATTCCTGCAGGTTTAACCACCACAACAAAATCACTGGTTTGATCAATTATTTGAATCACAGAATTTCCCGCCAAAAAGTCGCGATCATGCGGGAGTTAAGGAGATATTTCAAGGGGCGAAAAAGAACATTCCGCCCCAGAGGCAATAATCTATTTTGGCTTATAGCTTATCAATGTGTTTAAGCAATTTATTCACTTTATCCGTATAGATATGGAAGACCAAGCTTCGTTCTGAATCTGGCTCTTTGAAATAACGTACTTCTAGGCAAGCCACATTTTCTTCTACAAACTTAGCAGCAGTGAAGCGCTGATCCGACTTTTTGATGTTAAGGAATTTTACGCCATCAGATACCAGTATCAGGCGATTGCCTGAAACAGCGATAAATCCTTTATACCACTCACGCCCTAAAACCTTACCTTTCTCATTCAGATGGGTAACGGTATAGCGAACATTGTTGGCTTTGACTTTAATCTCTTCTTTTTCAAGCTTAGCGAGTAATTTGTCTGTCAGATGCTTGCTACCCATGATGACCTCCTAGCCATAATGACCTGCGAATGAGTACCTAAATTAGATACCCCTATTTTCGCATTACGCACCTGCAAAAATGATGAAGAATATATGAAGAGTTGGTTTAAGAGCTGGTTAATTACAGCCCTGTAACCTCTTTAACGAAAGGAATTGTGATTTTGCGCTGAGCGCTCAGAGATGCACGATCCAATGTATCTAACAAACAGGCTAAATCGTTCATATTGCGGCTGGCATGATGAAGTAAGAAGCGTGCAACTTCATCTGAAAACTGTAACCCACGGGCACTTGCTTTCGTCTTAATCGCTTTTAGTTTCACTTCATCATTAAGAGCTTGCACCTGGAATACCATGCCCCAACTTAGTCGAGATGCTAAATCAGGTAGATTGATACCAAGATGACGTGGCGCAGCTGTCGAAGCGATGATCAGCGTATTACCCTGCTCGCGGATGCGGTTAAAGAAGTGGAAAAGAGCCTCTTCCCAAGCTTTATTACCAGCAACCGACTCTATGCCATCGATACAAACTAGATCGAGATATTCCATCCCTTCTAAAATGCCACCACCCATCTGTTTTAATTCATCCAGAGGGAGATAAGCCGCACTGCGCCCTATAGGATCGGCTTCATGACATACCGCTTGGAGCAGATGAGTACAACCAACACCTTCACTACCCCAAATGTAAGTAAACTGCTCACCATTACCACTTGCGGCCGCTTTTAAACTCGCGCAAACCAGCTCATTGCCTTGAGCGTAATAATTCTCAAAACGAGCATCATCTCGGAGACTAACCGATAGAGGTATTTGGAATGGTTGTTTACTGGTCATTAACTACTGGTTCGACTTGTTCTAACGCTTTATCTTCTTCTGAGCCGTACAACGTACTGCCTTTATAACCTTCATGCAGGTGACGTAATAGCACCATAATAACAGCTGCAACTGGCAGAGCTAAAAGAACTCCGACAAATCCGAACAGCTGTCCGCCCGCCATAATAGCAAAAATTACCGCAACAGGGTGTAATCCAATACGGTCACCTACTAATAATGGCGTAAGTAACATCCCTTCAAGCATCTGACCAATAATAAAGACTACGCCAACGTAGCCTAAAACCATTGGGTCTTGGAATTGCATAAATGCAGCTACACCTGCCACTGCAATACCAATGATGAATCCCATATAAGGAACAATACTAGCAAGGCCCGCGATCATACCAACCAATAGCGCCAGATCAAGCCCTACAATCCATAAACCTACTGCATAAACAATTCCCAATGCGACCATTACTAGAAGCTGGCCTTTCATAAATGCACCAAGTACCTCATCACACTCGCTGGCCCATAGAGACACTTTAGGCTCTACATTGCGTGGTAACAGGCGTTTAACCTTAGCTATCATCACATCCCAGTCACGCAGCAAATAGAAAGTAACAACGGGAATCAGCACTAAATTAGCCACCCATGCCACAATCGCCAGACCCGAGCGTGTAATGCCCCCTAACAACTGGCCCATGATATCGCCAGTCTTTTGCAAATCACCAATCAAAACGTCTTTAACATTGGCAAAACCAAATGCAGCGGGCTCCAAACTGAATGTTGCTAATATCCATGGAAAGATCTGTTCTTCAAAAAGCTGTATCGCTTGCGGTATACGAGCTAGCAACGTCTGTATTTGATGCCCTAATTGCGGAAGCAATAATAGAAACATCATAGCCACCAAGGCCGTCATACCGATAAACACAATGATAACCGAGCCTGTGCGAGACATGCCTAAATCTTCTAATCGATCGGCAATGGGATCAGACAGATAAGCAAATAACGCCCCGACCAAAAATGGTGAAAGAATTGGAGAAAGTAGATACACCAAACCGCCCAATACGACGGCAAGTATTAAGAAAAACCAACGTTGTGATTCAGTCATTTATTGTTCCTGCTATCCTTGCCAGCGGTAAATCATCACCGCAGAACCATCTTGATTTCGAAGACTATCAACCGCCTGCAATTGCGGTTCTAAGGCGATGGCTTGGCGTAATTGCTCTTCACTGCCATCTAACTCAAGTCTTACTGTAATTTGATTGCCTGTTGCTTGTTCAATTTTTACCTGACTAACAACAGATAATCCTTTGAGAAAATCGATCAGTCTAATGTAATCAGACAAGTTAGAGATATTCTCAACTTGAACAGCAATGCCCGTCTGAAAATGACTGAGCTTATAACTCACGACCGGCTTAAAAAGATTATCCGCAACCCTATTAATCACCGCATTAGCAACCTGATCGATATTGCCAGATTCCGCTATCGGCTGGTTGTCGCCGCCATTTATAAATAAGCCTGCGACGTTTACTCCCTTTGGAGAAACCTTTGTAAGGCGACCGCCGATAACTGCATCAGGATTATAACGTGCTGATGCTTGAGTAATTGATTGACCCTGTAACGTCCAAAGATCCGCTGTGGTAAGCGCCACTTGGTCAGTTAGATCGAATAACGGAAACTGAAGCGGCAATCCACGCGATTTGGCTGCTAACTGCAGGGCTTTATGAAAAGGATCATTGGATAGCAGATAGTCTTGCTCTCCCGATAGATCCGAAGCGAACCAAAGCAAAACAGTGGGCCTCTGCTCGCCTAAGGGTTTAAAGCCTGTACGGGTAACTAAACTATCGATAACCGACGGGTGGAAATCTAAAACTAAATATTCCCCGCCTTCTTTAGCGATATAACTAAACTGCTTTAAAGTTCTGGCAGGCAGTTTAAGCTGGGATTGGATTTGAGAATCTTCGGCAATACTGGAATTACCGGAGACTTTAACTAGCACTTTCGCAAGTCCAGAACTCATCTGAAGGTCACTAGGTGAAGACCTTTCCCCATCAACAGGCAAAGTCACCTGATAAAGATCAGATACCGTACCTGCAAAAACAAATTGAGACACTGCCAGCAGAAGCACAGCTATAAAGCTTCGCATCAAGTCCATTAAACCGCCTGCAATAATTCTAAAAATATGAACTAAGGAACCTACGAACAAGTCTGATACAACTCAGGCTTCCAGAGTAATTGAAGCACGAGGCAATGATTACAGACATGCTGGTTGCCTGTCGAAAATCATTAACAAAGTGATTCAGTTGCTCTGCAAGCCCCGTAGGGTGGGCTCTTAAACGACCATTTACTTTGTCAGCCAGCTTGAAAAGGTCTAGACATTTCGCTGCGCTGACTTTCGCGTATCTGGTCGTTTTATAGCCCACTGAGAACGTATCAGACTTGTTCTCAGGTTCCTCACTTTACCATCCCATATAATTATTTCATATTCGTTGCCCAGATGAGTGTATTCAAGCGTGATAAAACGGTAGAATATGCGGCAATATTTTTCTTCCTCTTTCCTTGCACATGAAAGGTTAACTGATCCATGTCTACTGGTTCTGATAACAGCTCTCTGAGCTACAAAGACGCTGGCGTTGATATCGACGCTGGTAACGCCCTAGTTGATCGAATTAAAGGCGTTGCTAAAAGCACAACTCGCCCTGAAGTTATGGGCGGCCTAGGTGGTTTCGGCGCACTATGCCGTATCCCTGAAGGCTACCGTAAGCCTGTACTCGTTTCAGGTACTGACGGTGTAGGTACAAAATTACGCCTAGCTATGGATCTAGGAAAGCACGACACCATCGGTATCGACCTAGTTGCGATGTGTGTTAACGATCTAATCGTTGCTGGCGCAGAACCTCTACTTTTCTTGGATTACTACGCAACAGGCAAACTTAACGTTGATACTGCTGCAGATGTAGTAAAAGGCATTGGCGAAGGTTGCTCTCTAGCAGGTGCAGCACTTGTTGGTGGCGAAACAGCTGAAATGCCAGGCATGTACGAAGGCGAAGATTACGATCTAGCTGGTTTCTGCACAGGTGTTGTAGAAGAAGATGAAATCATCGACGGCACTAAGGTAAAAGTTGGTGACACGCTGATCGGCCTAGCTTCCTCTGGCCCTCACTCAAACGGTTACTCTCTAATCCGTAAGATTCTAGAAGTAAGCGGAACTGAATTGACTGCAGATCTTGACGGCAAACCACTAGCGGATGCTTTGATGGCGCCAACACGCATCTACGTTAAGTCACTTCTAAAACTAATCAAAGAATCTCAAGTTAACGCGCTATCCCACATTACGGGCGGCGGTCTACTTGAGAACATCCCTCGCGTTCTTCCTGAGAACGCTAAAGCTGTAATCGATGTTAACTCTTGGACTATGCCAGCAGTATTTAACTGGCTACAGGAGCAAGGTAACGTTGATGCAACTGAGATGTACCGCACATTCAACTGTGGTGTTGGTATGGTTATCTGCGTACCTGCTGACAAGCAAGAAGAAGCTCTTCAGCTACTAAACGAAGCTGGCGAAAATGCTTGGGTTATCGGTTCGATTGCTGCTGCGCAAGCAGGTGAAGAGCAAGTTGAACTAGCTGGTCTGGAGGCGTAATTCGCCCAATGACTAAACGAATCGTTGTCCTGATCTCAGGAAGTGGTTCCAACCTCCAAGCTATAATGGATTCAATCGATGCCGGCCAAATTGATGGCCGCATCGAAGCCGTCCTCAGCAATAAAGCTGGGGCTTATGGCTTGGAGCGTGCCCGCAACTCCAATATCCCTACACTGGTTTTAAAACATACCGACTTTGATAGCCGGGAATGTTTCGACCAAGCGATGATCAAACAGATTGATACTTATCAGCCTGACTTGATTGTTCTTGCAGGGTTTATGCGTATCCTTACTGCCGAATTTGTTCGGCACTACAACGGCAGAATGTTTAACATTCACCCGTCACTACTCCCTAAATATAAAGGCCTTCACACCCATCAGCGTGCAATCGATGCCGGTGATAAAGAACACGGCTGCACCGTGCACTTCGTATCTGAAGAGTTAGATGGCGGCCCTCTGGCCATTCAGGGTAAAGTAAGCATAGATCCGGAAGATACAAGTGAGAGCTTGCAACAGAAAGTCCATAAAGTTGAACACATTATCTACCCTCAAGCGGTAGGTCTGTTTTGTTCCGACAGACTGATCTGGTCTGACACTGGTGTCACCTTAGACGGTAAAGCCGCACCTACTCAGGGCTTTCAGCACGATCAAATTTAATGAGGTAACCAGTATGCTCAGAGCAAATAAGACGTTAATAAACTCTCTTTTCGCGTCCGCACTTCTCTGGGCTACTCCTCTAGTTGCCGAAACTACAGCTTCTTTCACTCCTTTTACCGCAAGCTACGAAATTGATTGGGATGGCAGCATCTCTCTCAGCGGCAATACTACACGTAAACTACAAAAATCCGAATCTGGCGAATGGCTCTTTGAATCAAAAGCGTCCGCGATGTTTGCTAGCATTTATGAATCCAGTAAATTCACACTAGAAAACGCAAAGCTAAAGCCGCTCAACTATACGTTCAAACGTAGCGTACTGGGCAAAAAGCGTAAGGCTGAGGTTCATTTTGATTGGCAAAATCAATTGGTGACAAACAAGGTTGAAAATAAGCCTTGGAAAATGCCGATTACAGAAGGCGTACAGGATAAAATTAGCTATCAATTGCTATTACAACAAGCGGTCGCTAAAGGTGACAAAGAGTTTAAATACTCTGTAGCGGATGGCGGCAAGCTAAAAGAATATAACTTCATAGTCGATGGTAAGGAAAGCATCAAAGCCCCTATTGGCGAGTACGAAGCAATCCGAGTAAAACGCGTGCGTAAAGAAGGTAGTACGCGACAGACTTTCATCTGGTTTGCACCTGATTTAAACCATCAGATAATCAAGCTACACCAGATCGAAAAGAAAGATAAAGCTTATACGCTTCTTCTAAAAAAGCTTCAAAAATAAGAGCTAAGCCTCTCGACTTAACTCTTATAGCATCACCTCAATTAGCCTATCTCAGGGATCCAGCTTGCCGGCATTGCGCTAAAGCCATTAAACAAATCACTCTCCTGCCCTTCATCCAATAAATCCGCAAGCAAGATACGGGAATCATCGATAAACAATACAGCTGTTTGCGCCCGCTGCCCCGTATGAATATCTTGGTATGGCTCAGAAAATACCAATCGACTTTTCGTATCAGCAGAACCTAAGAGCTCAAAGAAATAAGGCCTCCAACTCCAGTTAAATCCTCTATGCTTCTCGTTAAGGATCCAACCTTTATCGCTATTCTCATAGTTTGGAGAAATCTGATTACCTAAGCGATCACAGATATAAAAACGCATTAAGTGCTCAGTCGCGACGAAATGTTGCAGATCTTCATCACTGGTAGCAGCTTTCAATACCTCTCTTAAAGAGAGCAATTCAGCTTTTACCTTCTCAGCACGCCAGTGGCTACGAGATGTGGCATTTATCGCCATATCCCGATAGTGGCTTAATAGGTTCTTAACTTGCTTAGTAGTGGATTCAGGTGCCACCATGTCTGCTCGAGCCTCTGAGAAAAGAAAGCCCTGCACATAAACTGCGTTACAGCTCAACGCCAGATAATACTCTTCGTCAGACTCAACACCTTCGCAGAGGACTTTACTGCCTAATTTAGACGCTAACTCTCCTAACATCTGAACCATCGAAGATCGACGACTATCATTTGCTCCCTTTTTCAGCAGCGTCATATCTAACTTAATGATATCTGGCTTTAGCAATGCAATTCGATCTAGCTGCGAAAAGCCTGTACCGAAGTCATCAATAGCAATACAAAAACCCTCTTCACGATATCGCTCAACTAGCTTTTGGATTACATCCAAGTCACCATCAAGCTCAGTAATCTCTATAACAACTTTGGATGGGTCAACGGCAAGCTGCTTAATCATTTCCAAGGTAGGAATATTATCCATGGACTCAAGGTATTGCAGCCACTCAGGAGATATATTGATACTAATAAAAGTATCTTCAGGCAGTGCTTGGATCTGCTGTAGTGCCTGAAGCCTTACATCTCGATCAAGCTCAATACGTTCTTTAACAGAGAGGCCCTTATCTGAAAAAATACTACCCGCAGAAACTGTATCGCCGTTCTCATCTTTCATCCTTGCCAGTGCTTCGTACCCTGCTATACGACCAGTTGCGGTTTCAACAATAGGCTGGAAGTATGGAAAAAGCTTAAGACTCATAATGAACTACTCTGTTAGATTTTGTGGTACTCAAAGGTATATATACATATCGCTAATACCTAAAACCAAATATATGCTTCGCTATCAAAAACTGGGCTAAAAATAACCAACACTGCCAATAAGATAGAAAACCTTATACTACAGCCAAGAGTATTTTTTTCACCTCAAATTCTATAGGTACAGACCGATATCACCAAATTGGTGCAGCATGCACTAAAAAAAGAATTTCACAGTAACCAGTGAACAAATGCTTCCCAGCCTTTATAGCTTTAAAAGCGACAGATGCTGTTAATCTGCAGCCCTCGCATAGAAAAGCAATAAATAGACCAGAAGCTCAGCTTAGAGAGAATCTAACGGAGTGGGCTCACCAAGAAGGAAACCCTGAAGAAAATCGACACCTATATCGCGAGCACTCTGCTCGACTTCACGATTATGAACAAATTCTGCAACTGTTTTTACATTCAAACGTCTCGCAAAATCGACAACCGTTTCTGCTACAAGGCGTGCATTGTCATCCTTATCGATGTAACGAATCAAAGAGCCATCAATCTTTATATAATCAATATCTAGCTTGAGAAGGTACTCGAAGTTGGAATAACCTGTTCCAAAATCGTCAATCGCCAAACTACATCCCATCGCTTTCACTTGATCAAAAAATTGAATAATGAGTTCAGAATCTTCAATCCCTTCACTTTCGACCAACTCAAACACAAGCCTATCACCTACCCCATAACGCTTGATCGTTCGGATTATGTAGTTAGATGTGTTCGGATTTAAAATATCGGAAGCCGTAATATTGATAGAAAAACAATCATTTCGTTCTGCAAAGAATTCGCAAGCTTTAGAAAAAACGATTCGAGTCAAATCGCCATACAGCCGACCATGTTTAGCTGCCTGTAAGAAAAGATAAGGAGATATATAGTTCTCACCCTCCCTTAATCTCATTAAGCATTCATAGCGGTTAATTTCAGAAGAGTTAACATCTAAGATAGGCTGTGCAAATACCTCAATTCTTTCTTCATGAATGGCCTCACGAATTCTTTTAAGCCAAGTGATATTATTATCAATCTGACGCTTTAAAGGTGAATAGATATCATAGATTTGCACTGACATATGCTGCTCTTTGGCACTGTGTAGCGCTATATCAGCATGTAAAAGCAGATCTTTAGCACAGCCACTCGAAGCCCCAATCGTCACCGCCAAGGCGAATTCAATTCCGATTATCGTGATCACTTTTTCAGATACCCGCGCAACAATAAAGTCGCATAAAGTATCAAAGCCAATATCACGCACATGATCCTTACAGAAAATCGCAAACTCATCGCCAGAAAGGCGATAAAGGTTTAGGTCGTACTTTTGAGCAACCTCTGAAAGCAATAGAGCCATATCACGTAGCAACTGGTCACCCACCGAAAAACCATAGTATTCATTCACCAACTTAAAGTCGTTAATGTTAAGTATGGCTAAGGAACCTGATTCTACGGACCCCAGATCTTCTAGAAGACTCTGCCTATTTGGTAAACCTGTTAGCTGGTCAGTAATCTGACGTCTGATTCGTTTCTCTTTCTCAATTAAAGATGTCACATCAAAACGAACAGATATGAATTCGATGATATTACCGTCAGAATCCATGATGGGTGAGATAGCCGAATTCACATAATAATCCTGACCATTCTTAGCCTTATTTCTGAGAGTCCCTTTCCAAGTATTACCAGAAAGAATGGTCTCCCAGAGATCTTTAAAAACATCTGGTCGAGTCTGTGGGTGTCGCACAATGGCATGAGTGGAGCCCACCAACTCATCGGAGCTGTAACCAGAAACTTTGCAAAAGTGATCATTAACGTAAGTAATAACACCACTAGGATCGGTCTTGGAAACGATCGCACTGCAATCAACCACACCTTTGTATTCTTCTAACAGCTGCTGCTTTGCACTAAGCGCTTCCTGTAAGTCAGCCTCATGGGCTTTCTGGGCTGTTATATCAGTGATATATCCCTCTATAGCAGCAAGGCCGCCATTCTCAGTCACGCCATGCCCTTGCTCCCACACCCACAGTATTCCACCGCACTTTTGCGTGATTTTATATTCAACACTGTAGGGCTTCCCTTCAACTAGAGCACGGTCAACCACATCGCGATAATGTGCATGACATTCTGAGTCGATCAGTTGCTTAAAGCTAATCTCACCACCCAACCACTCCTCCACGGAATAGCCTGTTAGTTCTTTACAACCTGAGGTAATTAACAATAAAGCTCGATCGCCCTGAAGTGAGCGTCGATAGAAGGCACCGGGCATACGCTCGGCTAAGGCATTCATTGCAATCTTATTACTACTCAAAGATTATTGCCCTCACCTATTAACCACTTATTTAATATGGTTATTATTAAAACGCATAATACTATGAAGAGTAAATAAAATTGTAGCAGCTAAATAGAAATACTCAGCCGGAAAGAGGATGCCGTTATAAAGAATTTAATAAGTTTGCTAAGGCCTGATACTAGCGATCAAAGCGCGTATAGGAATCTAATTCGCGCTCAACTGGCACTTGCCATTTTTCAAGCAGTTTACGTGCTTTCTCAAACTTGCCTTCAGCATCAGCCCTTAAATGACCTAGAGAGCCGGTCATGGAAGCTCGAACACGGAGCATCTGATATTTAAATAAAGGCGTTAACTTTCGCTCGATATAAGTGCCACAAATCTTATCTTGCTGCATAACCACAGAAGGATCAGACGTTTCAAACAGCTTAGATTCTAGCTTTAATAAAGCCTGTACATCCTGACAAAGCTCCAACTGTTCTTGTGTGGACATAGCAGCAAGCACATAAGAGCCGGAGATAGGGGTAAAAGAAGCAATAGAGGTTGCCACTTTTCTTTCTGATCTTTTAACAGCTTGATCTACGATCACCTTACGATGAATAACAAACTGCCGCTGCATATCCTCGGATTTTTGAATCAGAACTTTATTTTCTTTTTTGAGATCGAAATTCTCTTTGCTGAACGTTCTCATATCCTTAATCGATCCTAAGGCTTTATATTCAGCTAATTCTGAATACATCTTATAACCAAAGAAACCAGCACCACCGACAACTGCTAAACCAACAACTGAAGCAACACCTATCACGATAAGGTTTTTCATAAACGATCTGCACTTAAAATAATGTTATTTAACAATCACATTAAACAGCTGATGTTTCAATACCTATTTCTTCCGGCAATAAAAAAGGCAGCCTAAGCTGCCTTTTTTAGAGATGTTCTAGCTTACCAGCCAGTCACTTCTTTTAGTGCATCGCCGATCTGAGCAAGAGAACGTACAGTCTTAACGCCTGCATCTTCAAGTGCTGCGAATTTCTCATCAGCAGTACCTTTACCGCCAGAGATGATCGCACCAGCGTGACCCATACGCTTACCAGCAGGTGCAGTAACACCAGCAATGTAAGAAACAACAGGCTTAGTAACGTTTGCTTTGATGTAAGCAGCAGCTTCTTCTTCTGCAGTACCACCGATTTCACCGATCATTACAATCGCTTCTGTCTGTGGATCGTTCTGGAACATTTCCAGAATATCGATGAAGTTAGAACCAGGGATTGGGTCACCACCGATACCTACACAAGTAGACTGACCGAAACCAGCATCTGTAGTCTGCTTAACAGCTTCATAAGTCAGAGTACCAGAACGGGAAACGATACCTACTTTACCTGGTAGGTGAATGTGACCTGGCATAATACCAATCTTACATTCGCCTGGAGTGATAACACCTGGGCAGTTAGGGCCGATTAGGCGTACACCTAGCTCGTCACACTTAACTTTACACTCAAGCATATCCATAACCGGGATGTGCTCAGTGATACAAACGATTAGTTTCACACCACCGTTTGCAGCTTCTAGGATAGAATCTTTACAGAATGGAGCTGGAACGTAGATAACAGATGCATCTGCGCCAGTCGCTTCAACAGCTTCTGCAACAGTGTTGAATACAGGCAGACCTAGGTGAGTTGTACCACCTTTACCTGGAGTTACACCGCCAACCATCTGCGTACCGTACGCGATAGCTTGTTCAGAGTGGAAGGTACCTTGACCACCAGTGAAACCTTGGCAGATTACTTTGGTGTCTTTATTGATCAAAACGGACATTATTTACCCTCCGCTGCGTTTACTGCTTGCTGAGCTGCATCAGTCAAGCTAGTAGCTGCGATGATGTCTAGACCAGATTCAGCAAGAAGCTTAGAACCTAGATCAGCATTGTTACCTTCCAGACGTACTACAACTGGTACGTTTACACCTACTTCTTTAACTGCGCCGATGATACCTTCAGCAATCAGGTCACAACGTACGATACCGCCGAAGATGTTAACCAATACAGTCTTAACTTTATCGTCAGCTAGGATCAGTTTGAACGCTTCAGTTACACGCTCTTTAGTTGCGCCGCCACCAACGTCAAGGAAGTTAGCCGGGAAACCACCGTGTAGAGCAACGATGTCCATAGTACCCATAGCAAGACCAGCACCGTTAACCATGCAGCCGATAGTACCGTCTAGGGCAACGTAGTTTAGATCCCACTCAGCAGCATGTGCTTCGCGCTCATCTTCCTGAGATGGATCGTGCATAGCTTGAAGGTCTTTGTGACGGTAAACAGCGTTGCCATCGATCGCTACTTTAGCGTCTAGGCAGTGCAAGTTACCTTCATCAGTAATAACTAGAGGGTTAATCTCTAGAAGAGCCAGATCTTTTTCTTGGAACATCTGAGCTAGACCCAAGAAGATTTTTACGAACTGCTTAATCTGGTCGCCTTCTAGGCCCAGTTTGAAAGCAAGATCGCGACCCTGGTATGGCTGAGCACCCGTTAGTGGATCTACTTCAGCTTTAAGGATCTTTTCTGGAGTTTCTTCTGCAACTGTCTCGATTTCAACACCACCTTCAGTGGATGCCATGAAAACGATACGGCGAGTAGAACGGTCTACAACCGCACCAAGATATAGCTCATTTGCAATATCAGTGCAGTCTTCAACCAAAATTTTAGAAACAGGCTGACCATTTTCGTCAGTCTGGAATGTAACTAGGTTTTTGCCCAGCCAGTTAGCTGCGAACTCTTGCGCTTCTGCAGGAGAATCAACCAACTTAACACCGCCAGCCTTACCACGGCCACCAGCGTGCACCTGAGTTTTAACAACCCACTTATCACCACCAATTTTTTCAGCAGCTTCAGCCGCTGCTTCTGGAGTATCTACTGCGTATCCTTTGGATACCGGCAGACCATATTCGGCAAACAGCTGTTTACCCTGGTACTCATGAAGATTCATGCTCTAACCCGTTGTGTTATCACTATATGATTTTTTCTGTATCAGGGATCTAAATACGCCCCTGTAACAGCCCTGTTGGTTCTAGCAACAAGTTTTATATACGGCTTACTCCTTGTAAGAGTAAGCCGGATCTCTCTGTGCTAATTACTTAGCGCTTTTTGCGATTCGCCATATGAATCGCGTGTCCATCAACTGCCAGTGCTGCTTCATGTACAGCCTCACTTACAGTCGGATGGGCAAATACTGTCATCTGAAGATCTTCTGCACTTGAACAGAATTCCATAGCGATAGCAGCTTGACCGATAAGCTCGGAAGCGATACCACCAACCATGTGAACACCCAGAATACGATCAGTTTCTTCGCAAGCGATCATCTTAACGAAACCTTCGGTATCGTTAGCAGCCATTGCACGACCGGAAGCAGCAAATGGGAATTTACCCACTTTAACTTTAACGCCATCAGCCTTAAGCTCTTGCTCAGTTTTACCAACCCAAGCTAGTTCAGGATGCGTGTAGATGATGTTTGGAATAACGTCATAGTTAAGCTGTGCATGGTGACCAGCGATGATGTCAGCAACCATGATGCCTTCTTCAGAAGCCTTATGCGCAAGCATTGGACCACGAACAGAATCACCAATTGCGTATACACCAGGAACACCTGTCTGACATTTCTCATCAACGAAGATGAAGCCACGCTCATCTAGAGAAACACCAGAGTCATCAGCAAGTAGACCTTGAGTCTGTGGCTTACGGCCTACAGCAACGATCAACTTATCAACAACCATTTCCTGTTCACCGTTGGCATCAGTGTATTTAACTTTCACTTCTTTGCCGTCGATGATCTCAGTACCCGTGCATCGAGCACCAAGTTTGATGTCTAGCTTCTGTTTCTTGAACAGTTTTGCAGCTTCTTTAGCTACATCTTTATCTGCTAGCGCAAGGAAATCGTCCATTGCTTCAAGTACAGTAACTTCTGTACCTAGACGCGCCCAAACTGAACCCATTTCCAAACCGATAACACCTGCACCGATAACACCCAAACGCTTAGGCGTCTCATCGATATCTAGTGCACCCGCATTATCAAGGATCAAACCTTCAGTAAGCGGTGCCGGTGGAATTTCAACTGGTACAGAACCAGACGCTAGAATCACGTTCTCAGCATCGTAAGTAGTAGAAGAACCGTCAGCTGCAGTCACTTCAACTTTCTTACCACCGTGCAATTTGCCCATACCCTGAAGCAAAGTTACACCGTTTGCTTTAAACAGACCCGCAATACCGCCAGTTAGGTTGCCTACGATCTTGTCTTTACGAGCAACCATCGCTTTAACATCCATAGTGACATCGCCACCCGTTTGGATGCCGTGCACGTCAGCATGCTGAGCATTGTGGAACTGGTGCGTAGATTCCAGTAGAGCTTTTGAAGGAATACAACCTACGTTCAGGCATGTACCACCTAAAACTGCTGCTCCTTTATCATCAACCCATTTTTCAACACACGCAGTTTTCAGACCTAGCTGCGCTGCACGGATCGCAGCTACATAACCGCCAGGACCCGCACCAACAACAATAACGTCAAATTTATCAGACATGTTTTATCCTATCTTCACTCTGTTCTTATCAGGACTAACCTTAAACCTCTAGAAGCATACGTGCAGGATCTTCTAGAAGGTTCTTAATTGTCACTAGGAATTGTACAGCTTCCTTACCATCAATCATACGGTGATCGTATGACAGAGCGAGGTACATCATTGGCAGGATCTCAACTTGGCCATTAACAGCCATCGGACGTTCCTGAATTTTGTGCATACCTAGAATAGCAGTTTGTGGTGGGTTCAAGATTGGAGTAGACATCAAGGAACCAAATACACCACCGTTTGTAATTGTAAAAGTACCGCCCTGCATATCATCCATGCCAAGCTTACCTTCACGACCACGCGCACCAAAGTCTGCGATAGTTGATTCAACATCAGCTAGCGTCATTGCATCCGTATCGCGTAGTACTGGAACCATCAAACCACGGTCAGTAGAAACAGCTACGCCGATATCTTGGTAACCATGATAAACCATGTCATTACCATCGATAGATGCGTTAACTGCTGGGAATTTCTTCAGTGCTTCAGTCGCAGCTTTAACGAAGAAAGACATGAAACCTAGACGAGTACCGTTATGTGTTTTCTCGAACAGGTCTTTGTACTGCTTACGCAGCTCCATAACCGGCTTCATGTTTACTTCATTATAAGTTGTAAGCATTGCAGCATTCTGCTGCGCTTCAACTAGACGCTTAGCAATTGTTGCACGTAGACGAGTCATTGGAACTCGCTTCTCTACACGCTCGCCTGCTGGAACATTTACTGGAGCAGCAGCCTTAGCTGGAGCAGCGGCAGGCGCTGGAGCAGCAGCTGGAGCCTTAGCACCGTTTTTCATGAAGTTCTGAACATCTTCTTTAGTGATACCGCCATTTTTGCCAGTACCCGGGATCTGAGATGCATCCAGACCATTTTCATCAATCAGCTTGCGTGCAGCAGGGCCTACTTTATCAGCATCGCCTGCTGGAGCCGCAGCTTCTTCAGCCGCCGGAGCAGCAGCAGAACCTGCAGCGCCTGCTTCAAACTTAGCGATCACTTCATCACTTAGAACTGTATCGCCTTCGCCTTTTAGTACTTCAGCAATAACACCATCTTCTGGCGCTACAACTTCTAGTACAACTTTATCAGTTTCGATATCAACAATAAGCTCGTCTGCTGAGCATGCTTCACCTGGCTGTTTGTGCCAAGTTGCGATTGTGCCGTCTGCTACAGATTCTGGGAACGTCGGCGCTTTGATTTCGATGGACATGTTTTTTCCTTTATCGTTATCACCGTCAGGCGATTAAAAATTGTGGTTAATCGCCTGATCAACCGTTAAGTGCATCATTAACTAGTTTTTCCTGCTGCTCAGCGTGTACAGAAATGTACCCTACTGCTGGAGCTGCAGATGCTGGACGGGCTACCCCTTCCAAATGTAACTTGCTGTCATGTTTTTGTAGAACGTGACGCATATGGTGCTGCATTGAGTACCATGCGCCTTGGTTCATTGGTTCTTCTTGACACCAAACTACAGATTCTAAGTTTGTATACTCAGAGATGGCTTCTGCCAATTGTGCTTCTGGGAACGGATACAGCTGCTCGATACGAACAATAGCTACATCATCTTTTTCCAATTCAGCACGACGGTTGTAAAGGTCGTAGTAAACCTTACCACCACACAGCACAAGACGTTTCACCTTCTTAGGCTCTAACTGATCCACTTCACCAATAACAGGCTGGAATGAACCTTCTGCTAGATCTTCAAGAGTAGAAACCGCTTGCTTATGACGTAACAAACTCTTCGGAGACATTACAACTAGAGGCTTACGTAGCGGACGTACAACCTGACGACGCAGCAAGTGGAAAATCTGTGCTGGCGTAGTTGGTGTAACAACCTGAATGTTGTGCTCTGCACACAATTGTAAGTAACGCTCTAGACGTGCTGAAGAGTGCTCTGGGCCCTGACCTTCGAAGCCGTGAGGCAACAACATTGTCAGACCACATAAGCGCTGCCATTTGTGCTCACCAGACGTGATGAACTGGTCAATTACTACCTGTGCACCATTGGCAAAATCACCGAACTGAGCTTCCCAAATAACTAGCGCATTTGGCATCGTAGTCGCATAACCGTACTCAAACGCAAGTACCGCTTCTTCCGATAGGAAAGAGTCATGCAATGTTAGACGTGGCTGCTCATCAGAAAGATTATCTAATGGCAGGTAAGTATCAGCTGTCTTCTGATCATGAAGTACTGCGTGACGGTGAGAGAACGTACCACGTCCTACATCCTGACCCGTAATACGAAGAGGATGTCCTTCAGCTAGAATAGACGCATAGGCAAGTGATTCAGCCATACCCCAGTTCAATTCCATTGCGCCGTGAGCCATACGCTTACGGTCATCAATGATTTTTTGAACTTGGCGCTGAACAGAGAAACCTTCAGGCGTCTCACAAATCTTATTGCCTAGTTCTTGTAGTAATTTAAGATCAACTTTGGTTTCTGGGCAGTCAAACGACCACTCATGACCTAGGTAAGGCTTCCAATCTACAAACAGCTCAGAGTTTGGCTCATGTACAAGCGATTTAACAACATGTTCACCATTCTCTAACAGCTTGCGGTACTCTTTCTCCATTGCCTTGCTTTCATCAAGTGTAACAACACCTTCAGAAATCAATTGCTGAGCATAAAGTTCACGCGTAGTTTTCTGCTTTTTGATCTGCGCGTACATTAACGGCTGTGTACCAGATGGCTCATCAGCTTCGTTGTGACCGCGACGACGGTAACAGAACAAGTCAATTACAACGTCTTTCTTAAATTCATTACGGTAATCAACAGCTAGCTGCGTAACAAAACGAACTGCTTCAGGATCATCGCCATTTACGTGGAAAATAGGCGCCTGAATCATTTTCGCAACATCAGTAGAGTACTCAGTTGAACGAGAGTCTTCTTGCTTAGATGTTGTAAAACCAACTTGGTTGTTAACCACAATGTGGATCGTGCCGCCTGTTTTATATGCACGGGTCTGAGACATCTGGAATGTCTCCATTACTACACCCTGACCACAGAAAGCTTGGTCGCCGTGAATATTTACAGGAACAACAGAATCACCAATAGCATCTTCACGACGGTCCTGACGCGCACGTACTGAACCTTCAACTACAGGTGCGGCAATTTCAAGGTGAGATGGGTTAAAAGCCATGGCGATATGAACTTCACCACCTTCTGTCTCTACGTTTGAAGAGAAACCTTGGTGGTATTTAACATCACCGGATGTATCAAGAGTTTTCTTACCCTCGAATTCATCGAATAGCTCTGCTGGATTTTTACCAAAGATATTAACAAGTGTATTTAGACGACCACGGTGTGCCATACCAATTACAACTTCTTTCGCACCCTGCTTACCAGCACGCTGAATTAGCGTATTCAGGGATACGATCATTGACTCGCCGCCTTCCAGACCGAAGCGCTTAGCACCGGCATAACGAGAGCCCAGGTATTTCTCTAGACCTTCAGCAGCTGTTAGGCGCTCAAGAATCATCTTCTTCTTGTTAACTTCAGCTTCTGGATGTGAGCGAACAGGCTCTAAACGAGACTGAATCCAACGCTTTTCTTGTGTATCAACGATGTGCATGTACTCTGCACCGACCGTTGTACAATACGTTTTCTTCAGATCAGCAACGATATCACGCAGCGGAGCTTCTTCAGGACCGAAGAACAGAGAACCTAGCTGGAATACAGTATCGAAATCAGCTTCAGACAGCTCATGGAAACGTAGATCAAGATCCGGCACATCTTCACGTTGCATCAAACCTAATGGATCGATGTTTGCAACCTGATGACCACGTACACGGTAAGCATTGATCATACGCAATACACGAACCTGCTTTTTCTCATGCTCGGAACTAACCGAACTTACAGCAGTTGGCGCAGCGCGTTTTTGGTTTTTAGATAGATAGAGAAAATGTTCTCTGATAGCAGAATGCGGCACATCCTGTGTCAGATTTTCGCCAACTTTAGGTAGTCGGTCGAATTCTTCTCGCCATTCCTGAGGAACCGCATTTGGATCCATCAGGTAAGTTTCGTACAGTTCTTCAACGTATGAAAGGTTGCCACCGTAAAGGTGAGCATTCTTCCACATGAGATCCATGATGCTTTCTTGCATTCTTGATCACCCTGGCTCTGGGAGCTTTCTGATTCTATCGGGATCTTCCGATAGATATCGCCCCTCTTTGAGTTACCTTCAATCCCCCGATCAAACAGTTTTAACTGTCTCGGGATTCTTATATTAAAGCTTTTGGAAGCAAGCTTTAATCATTCTTTATGCGAATATGGTAATTTTTTTACAAAAAATTCTTTTTTCTTTTTCAAACACAAAAAAGCGGTGCCAATGGCACCGCTTTTTAAGGTAGATCAGGTTGCTTGCGCTAGCAGCATGTTGCGAATCTTGCCGATCGCCTTAGTAGGATTCAATCCTTTAGGGCAAACGTTAACGCAGTTCATGATGCCATGGCAGCGGAAGACACTGAATGGGTCATCCAAATCCGCTAGACGCTCACGAGTCGCCGTATCACGACTGTCTGCCAAGAAGCGGTACGCTTGAAGCAGACCAGAAGGACCGATGAACTTGTCCGGATTCCACCAGAAAGACGGACAAGAAGTTGAGCAGCATGCACAAAGAATACACTCGTACAGACCATCCAACTCAGCACGATCTTCCGGAGACTGCAGACGCTCGATCGCAGGCGGCGGAGTATCGTTGATCAAGAACGGCTTGATCTTCTCGTAAGCTTTGTAGAACTGAGTCATATCTACAACAAGGTCACGGATAACCGGCAGACCTGGTAGTGGACGCAGCACAAGCTTATCGTCTTTAACTACTGCAGATAACGGAGTGATACACGCAAGGCCATTTAGGCCGTTCATGTTCATACCGTCTGAACCACATACACCTTCACGGCAAGAACGACGATACGCCATAGACGGATCTTTGTCCTTTAGAAGCTGTAGCAAATCCAACACCATAATGTCCTTACCACCAGGAATATCGATATGGATATCCTGCATGTAAGGAGCATCGTCTGTTTCAGGATTGTAGCGATATACACTAACCAACATGATAGAAGCTCCTTAGTAAGTACGTGTTTTAGGTGGGAATGGTTCCATTGTCTTAGGTGCAAAGTTAACTGCACGCTTACCAATGGTCTTATCCGTAGGGAAGTAGACAGAATGGCATAACCAATTCTCGTCATCACGATCAGTAAAGTCGTTACGTGCGTGAGCACCACGAGATTCTTTACGCTCTTCCGCAGCGATTGCAGTCGCTTCAGCCACTTCAAACAAGTTTTCAAGCTCAAGCGCTTCAATACGCGCAGTATTAAATGCTTGGCTCTTATCTTCTAGATGAAGGTTATTGATCTTCTCGCGAATGCCTTTCAGCAATTCAAGACCTTTCTGCATACTTTCGCCGTCACGGAATACACCGAAGTAAAGTTGCATCGTGCTCTGTAGCTCTTTACGAACTTCAGATACGCTCTCACCACCCGTTGAGTTATTTAGGCGGTTCAGACGAGCCATTGCAGCTTCAATGTTCTCTTCAGTAGCACTTGCCACTTCGTAACCATCACGCATTTGCTGTTCGATCTGCATACCAGCTGCACGACCAAATACAACAAGGTCAAGCAGTGAGTTACCGCCTAGACGGTTAGCACCGTGTACAGATACACATGCAACTTCACCACAAGCGTAAAGACCGTCAACAATCTGATCTTCACCGTCTTTATTAGGAGCAATTGCCTGACCACCGATGTTAGTTGCAACACCACCCATCTGATAGTGACAAGTTGGTACAACTGGAATCGGCTTAACAACTGGATCTGTAGCTGCGAATGTTTTAGATAGTTCACAGATACCAGGTAGACGTGAATGAAGAACCTCTTCACCCAAGTGATCCATCTTCAAGTAAACGTGATCGCCATCTTCACCACAACCTCGACCTTCTAAGATCTCAAGGATCATAGAACGTGCCACAACGTCACGACCAGCTAGGTCTTTAGCGTTTGGCGCGTAACGCTCCATGAAGCGCTCGCCGTCTTTGTTGATTAGGTAACCACCTTCACCACGACAACCTTCAGTTACAAGTACACCTGCACCTGCGATACCGGTTGGATGGAACTGCCACATCTCCATATCCTGCGCCGGAACACCTGCACGCAGAGACATACCCATACCGTCACCAGTATTGATAAGAGCGTTAGTAGTAGAAGAGTAGATACGGCCAGCACCGCCTGTTGCAAGAACAGTCGCTTTAGCCTTGATGTATACAGTCTCACCTGTTTCGATGCAGATAGCGATACAGCCAACAACTGCGCCATCGTCATTCTTAACCAGGTCTACTGCGTACCACTCATTAAGGAAGGTAGTACCTGCTTTCATGTTGCCCTGATATAGAGCGTGAAGCAGTGCGTGACCAGTACGGTCTGCCGCAGCACATGTACGTGCAGCCTGACCACCTTCACCAAAATTCTTAGACTGACCACCAAAAGGACGCTGGTAGATACGGCCTGTTTCAGTACGGGAGAACGGAAGACCCATGTGGTCTAGTTCGAATACCGCCTGAGGACCTACAGAACACATGTATTCGATAGCGTCTTGGTCACCGATGTAATCAGAACCTTTAACGGTATCGTACATGTGCCAACGCCAGTCGTCGTTTGGATCAGCACTTGCGATCGCACAAGTAATACCACCTTGAGCGGATACTGTGTGAGATCGAGTTGGGAATACTTTTGTTACACAAGCAGTGTTTAGACCACTTTGTGCAAGCTGAAGTGCAGCACGCATGCCTGCACCACCGCCACCGACAACAATCGCGTCGAAAGTAAGCGTACGTAGTTTAGACATCTTTTATACACCCCACAGAATCTGAATGCCCCACACAACGTAGATAAACGTCAGGAGACCACACGCAGATTGAAACACGAAACGTAAACCAGTTGGCTTAATATAGTCAGTAGAAACAGACCACATACCAATCCATACGTGTGCAGCAAAGGATAGTAGAGCTAGCATAGTGAAGATGCGCATTGCAGTTCCTTCGAACAAACCAACCCACATTTCGTAAGTTAGCTCTGCGCCAAATGCTAGATAACCAATCATAAAGATTGTGTATACAGCTAGGATCACCGCGCTTACACGCTGAATCATCCAGTCATATAGGCCACTACGGCCAAAGCTTGTAATACTAGTTACCATATCCATACTCCCGAAAGAAGGATTGCTGCAGCAGCTAGACCCAAGGTCACTTTTGCTGCCATTTGACCACTCTCAAGTTCTTCACAGTGGCCAAAATCCATTACCAGGTGTTTGATGCCCGCGAAGAAGTGGTACAGCAACGCTGATACGCTTCCCCACGCGATAAGCTTCGCAAAGAAGCCATTTTCAAACATATCAACAGCTTCATTGAAGCCCGCTTCTGATTCCAGGGATAGACCCAAAGCATACATTGCAAACACAGCGCCAAAGAATAGCGCCACGCCTGTCACACGATGCAGGATGGATGTAATCGCCGGTAGCGGCATTTTGATAGTTTGAAGATCTAAATTTACAGGTCTTTTCTTATTCACGGCTCTTGTTCACACTTTTTACGGCCCCTTTGCAGGGCTCGGTTGCTCGGAAGTGTTGAAGATAAGTACCTCGCTCCTCAAGCATATCCATAATATATGAACTAATATAATAGGACATAAACTAGGGATAAACTTCGGGGCGAGAGTATAAGCATTTCACCTTGACAATACAACGCAAACACTGCGTAGTTCGCCTTTTGTCTAGGACTTTACGACATATCAAAAGTCGTACAACCAAATGACTATTCAGCCTTAGTACCATTCCTGATAAAAATTCATCCGTTTTTGCTGCGATGCGGTAACTAACCCATTTAGTCGGATTGACAAACTTTTTTCAGTCTCTATATTGTGTGGGTCCAATTTATCGGGCCAAGACTCTTAGATCTGACTAATAAGAAAGTCAAAACAGAACTAAAACATAATGATAGGAGCCTTTTAATGGCTGATAAGAAAGCACGTTTAACAGTCGACGGTCTGGATGAAGCGATTGAGCTTCCGGTGTATTCAGGCACTCTAGGTCCAGACGTAATTGATGTGCGCCCACTGACTGGCAAAGGCCTGTTCACGTACGATCCTGGTTTTGTTTCCACAGCTGCGTGTGACTCTAGCATCACTTTCATCGATGGCGGCAAAGGCGTGCTACTGCACGGCGGTTACCCAATCGACGAGCTAGCAGAAAAATCAGACTACATGGAAGTGTGCTACCTACTATTGAACGGCGAACTGCCAAGCGCAGAGCAAAAGGCCAAATTCGTAGAAACTGTGAAGAACCACACGATGGTTCATGAGCAACTAAACCACTTCTATAACGGCTTCCGTCGTGACGCTCACCCAATGGCGATCATGTGCGGCGTGGTTGGTGCTCTTTCTTCGTTCTACCATGACTCTCTAGACATCGATAACGAACATCACCGTGAAGTTTGTGCGTACCGCCTAATCGCGAAAATGCCTACTATCGCTGCGATGTGCTTCAAGTACTCAAACGGCCAACCGTTTATGTACCCACGTAACGATCTGAGCTATGCAGGCAACTTCCTGCAGATGATGTTCGGCACGCCTTGCGAAGAGTATCAGGTTAACCCAGTGCTTGAGAAAGCAATGGACCGCATCTTCGTACTACACGCTGACCACGAACAGAACGCATCTACTTCTACAGTACGTCTAGCAGGCTCTTCCGGCGCTAACCCATTCGCATGTATCGCTTCTGGTATTGCTGCACTTTGGGGTCCGGCTCACGGCGGTGCCAACGAAGCCGTACTAACTATGCTAGAAGAGATCGGCGATGAGTCACGCATTGATGAATTCGTTGCTAAAGCAAAAGATCCAAACGATCCATTCCGCCTAATGGGCTTCGGCCACCGCGTATACCGCAACTTCGATCCACGCGCACGCGTAATGAAGAAGTCTTGTGACGAAGTGCTAGCTGAACTTGGCCTAGAAAACGATCCTCTTCTTAAGATCGCGAAACGTCTTGAAACAATCGCTATCGAAGACGAGTATTTTGCGGCACGCAAACTATACCCGAACGTAGACTTCTACTCTGGTATTATCCTGAAAGCAATTGGTATCCCAACCAACATGTTTACAGTGATCTTTGCTCTGTCTCGCACAATCGGCTGGATCTCCCACTGGAGCGAGTTCCATAGCAGCCCGAACAAAATTGGTCGTCCACGTCAGCTTTACACTGGCCCAACTCAGCGTTCATACCCTGAGAAATAAGACCAACCAAGCACAAAAAAGCCGCTATATGCGGCTTTTTTATTATCCATAACAGACCAACTTAACGAACCCCAAGCGACGCCAATCTAAACGTTTCTGCCAACTCATTCGCAACATTTATATCTCGCCTATAACGCAACGATGTATAAATCATTGGCAGTTCAGGCAAACCAAGACGCTCTCCAATCAACTCAACCCCTGGCAGAACAGCACTCCTCGGCCTCACAGTAACACCCAAGCCACACTTAACCGCCGCCATAAGCCCTTGGTAGCTTGACGAGGTATAAACCAAACGCCATGGAATTCCCGATTGATCGAGAGAGCCAATAGAAACCCGCCTAAACTGACAAGCTTTTGAATATGACGCCATTGGCAATTCCCTTTCTGATGACCAAGAAAAGCCTTCAGGGCCAATCCAAGCCAATGGCTCACCACCTAAGACCTCTCCCTTCCCAGATCCACTCAACGATAACGTAACAATAAGATCGTAATCACCCCGCTCGTACCCTAGCTCCAACTCATCGCTGTAGCCCGTTTCTACAAACAGTCTTACAGCAGGATTCTTACGAGAAAACCCCGCCAAGAGCTCAGGCAATACTGTCTCCGCAACGCCTTGAGAGACACCAACTTTAATCTCTCCTAATTCACCACTACTAGCCAAGCTCGCTATCGCATCATCCTGCAGCGCCAGCATTTTCCGAGCATAACCTACCAACATCTCTCCTTCATGCGTCAGCAGCCGTTTACGGCCACTAGGGCGAAATAGAACAGCACCCAGCTCAAGTTCTAATTTTTTAATCTGCTGACTTACTGTGGATTGCGTCTTATGCAGGGACTCTGCAGCCCGAATGAAGCCATCCCGCTCAACCACCGCGAGGAAAGTTCTCAACAATTCAGTACTTATATTGGGCTGAGCCATGACTTTCTCTCGTTTAATCGTATTTTCTTATCAATATAAACCATATTAATCGTTATTAATAATATAAAAGAAAACGTAATCTGCATGTAAAAAGACAAGGAGAGCGTTATGCCTTACATATCAATACAAGTATCCAGCGACTTAACCCAATTACAGATCAAAAACCTAGTCGAAGGTACAACAAATATCATGGCTAAAATTCTTCATAAAAAAGCCGAATTGACCGCCGTAAGTATTACAAAAATAGATAAGGAGCATTGGTTTATTGGCAATAAATTAGCCACCAATTCGGTATCTGCCTACGTGAATGCCAAAATCAGCAAAGGCACTAATACTGAAAAAGAAAAGTCCGATGCGCTTGGCGCATTTAACCATCTTTTAGATAACGAAATTGGCCCTCTAACCCCTACCAGCTACGTAGTTTTAGATGAAGTACCAACAACAGACTGGGGCTATGACGGCCTAAGCCAACAAGCACGAATACTAAAAAGAACAGAATCAGGCGGAATAGATATGCAGCACTACACAGAGAAAGGGAAAAAAGAACGTTCTGATTTTATTTTTTCTAAACTACAAAAATTCAGACAAGCGATTTTTAATTAATCGCCACCAACAAAAAAGCCGGGCAATGCCCGGCTTTTTTAAGATCTTAAGCGCAGATTAATTATCGCTAGTAGATTCAATCTTATGGATAGATAGGTCTGCACCGTTGTACTCTTCTTCTTGAGACAAACGCAAGCCAGAAACCGCACGCACACCACCGTAAACAACAACACCACCGATCACTGCAACAGCAATACCTGCTGCTGAGCCAATTAGCTGGGATATCAGGCTCACACCACCCAGACCACCAAGCGCTTCAGTACCAAAAATACCGCAAGCAATAGCACCCCAAACACCACAAACACCGTGCAGCGGCCATACACCCAACACATCATCGATCTTCCATTTGTTCTGCTGAATTGTGAACAAGAAGACAAAAATTGCACCAGCAACGGCACCCACTAAAAGAGAACCCATTGGGTGCATAACGTCAGAACCAGCACACACAGCGACCAAACCAGCCAAGGGACCGTTATGGATAAAGCCAGGGTCATTTTTACCAAAGATAAGCGCAGTAATAATACCGCCAACCATCGCCATTAGCGTATTAACAGCTACTAGGCCAGAGATACCATCCATTGTTTGAGCGGACATTACGTTAAAGCCGAACCAACCGATACACAGAATCCAAGCACCTAATGCCAAGAAAGGAATATTAGATGGTGGGAACGCAACAAGACGACCACCTTTATAGCGACCATTTCGAATACCCAGCATGATCACAGCAACTAGCGCCAACCAGCCACCGACACCATGCACTACAACAGAACCTGCAAAGTCATGGAATGCAGCACCAAAATTAGCTTCTAACCAATCCTGGAAACCAAAGTTACCGTTCCAGATAATGCCTTCGAAGAACGGATATACAAACGCCACAATAAGAGATGAGGCAATCAAGAACGGCCAGAACTTAGCACGCTCAGCAATACCGCCCGATACGATCGCAGGAATTGCAGCAGCAAACGTCATTAAGAAGAAGAACTTAACTAGTTCGTAGCCATTATTGGCAGCTAACTCAGCAGCAGGAGAGAAGAATGTGACGCCGTAAGCAACCCAATAACCTACAAAGAAGTAAGCCATGGCAGAAAAACCAAAATCGGTCAAAATTTTAACTAACGCATTCACTTGGTTTTTGTGGCGAACCGTACCAACTTCAAGAAAAGCAAAGCCGGCATGCATGGCAAAGACCATGATCGCCCCCATCAGAATGAACAGAGTATTGGAACTCTGAATAAGCGTCTCAACTGCGCTGTTGACGTTTTCCACTTGGTGTCTCCCGTTTCTTTTTGTGCACCATATTAGAACCGAAACCTAAAGCTACGCTTCATTTTGGTGCACTATTATAGTGCATTTTATTATGTGAAATTGCTACCACTATGCCAACCGGGCTTAAAAGCCCCGAAACACAGCAGCTTAAACTGCAATTCACCAAAATAGTGCTAGCAAAAAATTTTTTATGCCTTAATAGTAAGCACTATATGTGCCAAATTTATTAAAGCGCACAATTTGCGAGCACAGTCACTTATGACGAATACGGAAACAACAATGAATTTTAGAATTACGCTTGAAATCCGGATCTAGAGTAGATTGTGTAATCTCCTCGATCTCAAACTCAGACAGCGCGTCGTAATCCAACTTAAAGCGACGGTAGTTATTGGAGAAGTACAAGACGCCTTCTGCACGCAAACAGCGCATAGCGCCTTCTATCAGATCTACATGATCGCGCTGAACATCAAGCACTCCCGCCATACGCTTAGAGTTAGAAAACGTTGGTGGGTCCATGAAAATTAGATCGTATGCCGGCCCTCTTTGCATCCGCAACCACTTCAAGCAGTCCGCCTGTACTTGCTGATGTTCTTTTGTGTCTAGGCCATTTAGATCCAAATTACGCTTAGCCCAGTTAAGATAGGTAGCCGACATATCAACACTGATTGTAGATTTAGCGCCACCTTTAGCTGCATGCACTGAAGCAGTGCCTGTGTAACAGAACAAGTTTAAGAAATCCTTACCAGCTGCTTCTTTCTGAATCTGATAACGAATTGCTCGGTGATCCAAAAACAAACCGGTATCAAGATAATCATGCAAGTTGACCAACAATCGGCAGCCATGCTCGTTAATCTCTTTAAAGCGGTGAGTTTCAGAGTGTTTTTCATACTGATTAACGCCCTGCTGTTTTTTACGCTGCTTTAAGATTACCTTTTCTGGAGACACCTCTAAGGTAACCGGTAATGCATTCATCACATCTTGTAGACGAGCAAATGTTTTTACCGGATCAATCTTCTTAGGTGCGGCATATTCTTGGACATGCACTTCGTCTTTATAGATATCTACCGCAACAGAATACTCTGGGATATCTGCATCGTAGAGACGGTAACTTTCTATATTGTCGCGCTTAACCCACTTAGCTAGCTGCTTACGATTTTTCTTTAGACGATTTGCAAACATCTGCGCCCCTTCACTTAAAGGAGCTGGCTCACCCTCTTGGCTCATTTGCTTCTCCGCTCTCTGTTCAGACACCGGATAGATAAACAAACGACTTTCAAGCGCACCGTTAAACAGTTTGTATTGCTTTTCGGCTCGAAGACCTGTCACCTTACAAAGATCTGGGTTCGAGGTAAAAATAGAGGCCGTCCAACCCGCAAATTGTTCTTTCAACTTATCGCCAAGATGTCGATACAGGAACATCAACTGCTGTGTTTCACCTAAACGCTCTCCATAAGGAGGGTTGGTAATCAGTAAACCTTTACCTTCAGGTAATGTATTGCGATCCAGATCTTCTAGGCGGCACGTTGTAAATTCAATAAAGTCTGCCACACCTGCCCTTTCGGCATTCTGACGAGCTGCACGTAAAACTTTACTATCTTGATCACTACCAATAAGGCTCGCTTCTAATGACAGCAAACCTTTTACTTTACGTGCTTGAGCCTCAGCAACAAGATCTTCCCAAATATCCCGTTTGTGACCTGTCCAACGGGAGAATCCGAAACGCTTACGCTGCAAACCTGGCGCAATGTCAGCCGCCATCAGTGCAGCCTCAATTAGTAACGTGCCAGAACCACACATCGGATCAAAAACCAAACCAGATTCAGAAGAACGCTCCGGCCACCCACTGCGAATCAAAATTGCAGCCGCCAAGTTTTCCTTCATTGGCGCTTCACCTGCTTTCAGACGATAAGCACGTCGGTGCAAACTATCTCCCGACATATCTAAAGCAACGGTAATTTTGCCGCGGTGCATACGTACATTAATACGTAGATCAGGTGCAACTTTATCAATACTCGGGCGAGCACCGGTTTTATCGCGAATCTGATCGACAATGGCGTCCTTAACTTTTAACGCACCAAAATGGGTATTATTAATACCGCGAGTTTGACCGCTAAAATCAATTAATAGCGTACCTTCACTACGCATGTGCTCTAGCCAGTCTATTTGCTGAACCGCTTGATAAAGATCATCAGCAGTTTCTGCTTCACCTTCATAAAGCGGAAGAAGAACCCTGTTTGCTAAACGCGACCACAAACAGATACGGTAAGCATCTTCCAGCTCGCCTTGGCATTGAACCCCTGCCACTGTTTGCTTGGTCTCAGTAACACCCAACCGCTGTAACTCCTCTTCAAGAAGTAACTCTAGGCCCTTAGGGCATGTCAGAAACAGTTTCATACGCATCTTTACTCAGCAAATATTTCACTTAATTAACAACAGGCATGAAAATAATTCACCCTGCTGTTCAAAAACCAACTTTTTGACTAACTTTATGAATGCAATCGTTTTTTTGCACCCACACACTAACTATTTTTATTAAGTATCAATATCATGATAGTCATATTCAATCGCACTATGATCTATTTTCCGATATTTATAGAAGTCTGGCTGCAAAACTTACAACCTGCAGGCAGATTTTAAGCGGATACCATGTCTCAAGGAACCGCTGCTCTCAAAAAACTAAAACACGAAGAGAGGCTCAATTATATGAAGAGACAAAAGCGTGATCGTACTAGCACACTTTTTAATCGAGGTTTTCAAGCAGGATTAAGCGGTAAGTCCCGGGATAACTGTCCCGTGAATACATCAGATCTCAGAAGCCATTGGATGAGCGGATGGCGCCAAGGACGCGAAGCTCACTGGAGCGGTATGGAAGGAGTATCAGCAATTCAATCCGACCCAGCTCTGCACTAAACAGAATTTTCAGGCTCCCCAAAGGGAGCCTTTTTATTACCTGCTCTATTCTGAAAGCTGTTTAATTGCTTTCACAGAATCCGCAACCAATGAAGGCCCACGGTAGATAAACCCAGAATAAACTTGCACCAAACTAGCACCAGCTTCGATCTTTTCTGCCGCATCAAAACCTTCAGTGATACCACCTACACCAATAATTGGTAACGCACCATCTAGTTCTTGTGCCAGAGTTCGAATCACTTTAGTTGATTTATTGCGTACTGGTGCGCCTGATAGGCCACCCGCTTCATCTGCAAACTCCAGCCCTTCAACACCATCACGAGATAGGGTTGTATTGGTCGCAATCACACCATCCATCTCGTAAGACTTTAAAGAAGCAGCGACAAGTGCAAGCTCTTCATCTGTCATATCCGGCGCAATTTTTACCGCAATAGGAACATAGCGATCATGGAACTTAGCCAATTTAGCTTGTTCGGATTTTAGAGCATCCAATAAGCTATTTAACGACTCGCCGTATTGAAGAGTACGAAGGCCTGGTGTGTTTGGAGAAGATACGTTAACGGTGATGTAAGACGCACGCCCGTATACCTTACGAAGACAGAACAGGTAATCGTCATTCGCTTTTTCGTTTGGCGTATCTTTGTTTTTGCCGATGTTGATACCCAGAACGCCTTTGTAAACGCTCTTATCCAGATTAGAGAGCAGCTTATCTACACCACCGTTGTTAAAACCCATACGGTTGATGATCGCTTGCTGTTCTGGCAAACGGAAAATACGTGGCTTGGGATTACCATCTTGCGGGCGTGGTGTAACGGTGCCCACTTCAACAAAGCCGAAGCCCATTGCAGCCATACCATCCACCGCAATGCCGTTCTTATCTAGACCTGCTGCTAAACCTACACGGTTTGGGAAATCAATTCCCATCACCTGAACAGGATCAGATAGTACTTCAGCACCCAGAAGCTTGTTTACTCCCAAAGAAGACGCAAGATTCATCGAATGAAGCGCTACGTTGTGAGAAAGTTCGGGATCAAGCTGAAACATCAAAGATCGAGTCAGTGAATACAACATAATCAGGTCCTAGTAAAAATTTTGGCCCGATTATAGGCGAGGCGAGGATGGAATAACAGCATTGAGCACTAAGAGTGACAATGTTAACTCCCAAAAGTTATAAAGAATCACCAAATTGGTGCATTTATTACACTAACTCAGTTTCTCTATTCCCTGATATTTACCTTGATCGTCAAACATAATTTTAAAACGACCATTAATTCCATCACGCAGTAAAAATGGTTTTAAGATTCGAGCGGGGAACTGCACGCTACGACCATCAAGGGATCGGGTATAAACAGTTTCCGCGACCCCTTGATACAACATTAAAAACTTTTCAGAACTAATCCGAATATCAACTAAAATTGCTTTCATACATACTATCTAGAGGAATGAACCTCATATACACGTTCAGGTATTAAACTGGCTTGTTTTCGCCAAATCAAACAACTCTCTCAACGCGACAGTATACATTGCATACTCTTGTTTTTTAGCACTTTTAACTTCATTCAGGACATTTTGCCAGCGATCAAGTAGCCATTCATTCTCTGTGCACCACTTATCGATCACTTGCTCCACTGTACAGCCTTTTACTCGTCCCTTAATAGCTGTAGCAACTAGCGCACGTTGCTGCCAATCCAAATCATCCCTAAACGCCTCTCGCGCCAACGCTTGCCAGTAATTATCGACACTCAGCTTACTGAGTTTTCTGGACAACCAATCTAACTCCAAACGCTGTCCTAAACCGAAGTAAACTTGAGCCACTTGATCTGGAGGTACATCCGATTCATCAGCAACTTCAATAACACCTAGGGACGCGTATAAACAACGAGCTCCCGAGATAAATTTGGCCAACTTACTCGGCACACCGGCTTCCTGATAGCGACTGAGTGCACTCCCCCAACGCGTTAACGGCTCTCCCGTTAGTAATTTTTCCTGTTTAGGGACTATCTTGCCCAACTGAGCTCTAAAGCTATCTACTTCGTTTTCACAGTCCACTTCTGCGCGACGATTACGTACAAACCAGCGTGTGGCGCGGCGCATCAGATGCTGTAGCTCATGCATCATTTCTAACTGAATATCACTGCTGACTTTATGATCCAGTTTTTCAATCTGCTGCCATAGATTCTCAATACCAAAGACATCACGAGCGAGCACGTAAGCTCTAGCGATGGCCGCCTCATCGGCACCTGTTGATATGCGTAGGCGATCAACAAAGTTCACCCCCATCATATTAACCATGTGGTTTGCAATTTGAGTGCCTATGATTTCACGGCTAAGGCGATGAGCTTTTAGTTGATCACCAAATTCAGAAACTAATCTCTCAGGAAAGGCAGTAAACAACTCTTGCGACAGATACTCATCATCAGGAATAAACGACAGGCTCAATGATTCTTTAAGCTCGGCCTTGCTGTATGAGATCAGAACCGATAGCTCTGGACGGCTTAAGCCCTTTTTCGATGCACGTCGTTCATTGAGGACTTCATCTGTAGGTAGAAATTCCAGCGCTCGATCAAGCTTACCTGCAGTCTCCATATTGGTGATATAGCGCTGATACTCTGCCATCCCTTCAAAAGAACGGGACTCGGCCATAGAGATCGCTTGAACTTGTCGATAGTTATTTTTCAAGACCAAAGAAGCAACTTCATCGGTCATATCTTCAAGCAATGTATTTCGCTGCTTCTCAGTCATGTCGCCATTAGCAACAACTTGATTGAGAAGAATTTTGATATTTACCTCATGGTCAGAGCAGTCCACACCTGCAGCGTTATCGATAAAGTCGGTGTTCATACGTCCACCAGCAAGCGCATACTCCATACGCGCAAGTTGACTCATCCCCAAGTTACCGCCCTCACCCACAACCTTACAGGATAACTCTTGGCCATCTATACGCAGAGCATCATTGGCTTTATCGCCGATATCCGCATCAGTCTCGGTACTTGCTTTAACATAAGTACCAATCCCCCCATTCCAAACCAGATCAACTGGCGCTTTTAACAGTTTATTTAGGAGATCATTCGGGGTAACCGTCGCAATTTTTTCACCGATAAGCGCCTGTATTTGTGGAGACAAGCTGATCGATTTGGCAGAGCGTTCAAAGACACCACCACCTTCTGAAATCAATTTCTTATCGTAATCGGTCCATGCTGAACGAGGCAGTTTGAATAAGCGGTCACGTTCTTTCCAACTTTTCGCAGCATCTGGATTGGGGTCGATAAAGATATGTAGATGGTTAAATGCAGCTACCAGACGAATATGCCTCGACAGCAACATGCCATTACCAAATACATCCCCTGACATATCGCCTATGCCAATCACCGTAAAGTCATCTTTATCGGTGTTTACGCCCATCTCGCGAAAATGTCGCTCAACTGATACCCACGCACCTCTTGCGGTGATCCCCATCTTCTTATGGTCGTAGCCCTGACTACCACCTGAGGCAAAAGCATCACCTAACCAGAAGCCATAAGATTGAGCCAATTCGTTCGCAATGTCAGAGAAGGTTGCCGTACCTTTATCTGCAGCCACGACTAAATATGTGTCATCTTCATCATGGCGAACCACATCAGCAGGCGGACTCACCTCACCTTCAACGAGGTTGTCTGTGATATCCAATAGGCCACTAATAAAAGTTTTGTAGCAGCTAACACCCTCTTCAAACCACTCCTCACGATTCATGCCATCGTGCAATGATTTAGCGACAAAGCCACCTTTTGCCCCAACAGGTACAATCACCGCGTTTTTAACTTGCTGCGCTTTAACTAAGCCCAAAACTTCGGTGCGGTAATCTTCCATTCGATCAGACCAGCGTAAACCACCGCGAGCCACTTTACCGCCACGAAGATGAACACCCTCCACCTTAGGTGAGTAGACAAAGATCTCATATTTCGGCCGCGGCAAAGGCATGTCCGGAATATCATCGGGAGATAGTTTGAAAGAGAAATAGCTCTTTAAGCTTTGTTTATCTTTTTGATAGAAATTTGTACGAAGCGTTGCCTTAATAAGTAGTAAATACTGACGAATCACACGATCATCATTCAAACTACCTACGTCTTCTAACGCGTCGATAATGGTGGATTCAACCGCTTCTTGATCTGCTGTGTTACCCGGTTCAAACCGTGCTTTAAAGAACTGAACAATTTTGGCGGCTATATCGACGTATGAATTGAGCGTCGTACTAATCGCTTCTGGACTTATTGGAAAACTAATCTGTTTCATATACGCGGCATATGCACGCAACATAGCCACCTCACGCCAACCGACATTGCCGGCTAACACAAGACGGTTAAACTCATCATTCGCAGCTTCACTTTGCCAAATTTTAAGAAAGGCCTCTTCAAATACCTCTTTGAGGGTTGATAATGAAACCGTGCCAGCTCCTGTGTAGTGAAGATTAAAATCATGAATCCACACTAGATCACGCTTACTTTCTATTTTGTAAGGGTGTTCGTCTATGACCCTTAACCCTAAATTTTCGAGTACAGGGATAACATCAGACAGAGGTAAAGATGCGCCTAGACTGAAGAGTTTGAAATTAAGGCAGTTCTTCTCTCGCTCCAAAGCTTGGTAAAAGCTCAGTTGCAATGGAGCTTGATCCGATAGCTTTTCTATATGCTGCAGATCGACAACCGCTGTTCTAGCTGAAAAATCAGCACTATAACTAGGTGGGAAGCCACTACCAAATTGGTTATAAACTCGAATACCCGATTCCTCACCAAGCGTTTCAACCAATACGTCTTTTAGGTCATCACACCAACTACGTGCAGCCAGTCTCACTACTCGCTCTAATTTATCGGAATCAAACTCCTCAACGATGTTGTCCCCACGCAAAATAAACTGAGTGCGCGTCAGAATAGATTCAGAAAAATAGGTTGTGAAATCAGCATGGGTGCAATTTAACTGCTCCATCAACAATGACTGAATTTTGTGTCTAAAGTCAGTGCTGTAAATATCCCTGGGTGAATAAACTAGACATGAATAAAACTGACCAAAGTAATCACGGCGTACAAACAGACGTATTTGACGTCTTTCGTGAATTTGCAGCACACCTATAACAGTTCGATATAGGTCATCTACTGATACTTGAAATAGATCATCGCGAGGGTGGATCTCTAAAATCTGTAGCAGCTCCTTCCAATCATGCCCGTGACGATGTAACCCAGATTTTTCCATAATTGCATCCACCTTACGGCGAACAATTGGAATATGGCGAGAGCTTTGAATATAAACGCTGGATGTATACAAACCTAAGAATCGACATTCGCCTACCACTTCACCCTTCTTATTATATTGTTTGATACTGATGTAATCAGGATAAGTAGGACGATGAACACTGGAAGCTCGATTGGATTTAGTAAAGGAGAGAATATCGGGTATGAGAACAAAGCCTTCAGCATCACGATCATTCTCATTAACTAAAGCAGAACGGCAATGTTCATCACAGAATTTCAGCAAACCAAGCTGGCTACCTGGTATGGCTTCGAGGGTTTTCTTACCTTTCTTCTCGACTAGTTGATATTCGTCATAACCTAAGAAGGTAAAGTGGTCCTTTAACCACTTAATAAAATCATGGACTTCCGAAGTAATCCCAGCATCAAAGCCTTTGATCGCCTTTGAGAAAATGCCTGCTTGAGCATCACATCGCTCAACCATAGACTCAAAGTCTTCCACCACCATAGTTACGTCTTCAAGAACATTTCGCAGCGCTTGTTCCAAGTCTTGTAGATCAGCAGTATCCGAATGCCGATCGACCTCGATCGAAACTAAGGACTCTCGTTGGGAATTTTTGGCTCGGCTATCCTTTTTGAGCAGTGAAGATAGGCCTCCTTTTTCATCCCTTTTCAAAGTCACAACTGCATTGTGTATGGCGTGGATGGTTAAATTACGTCGATTGAGTTCCATTCGTAAAGAATCAACTAAGAAGGGAATATCTTTCTGCAAGACCTCAATCACGGTATGAGTCGATTGCCAACCATGTAGTTCGTAATCGGGGTTAAAAACCCTGACCTTGACCTGTCCGACTTTTCGCTCCTGCAGAAACTGCCAGCAAGCGAGGGTCGAACCATATAGGTCCTCTAACTTCCATTCGAGAAGATCAGCTAGCGAAGCGGATGAGTAATATAGAGTTGCAAACTCAACCAAGGCTTCAGACCTTTCTTTCGGTAATCGATCTTCTAATTCTTGGCACAGTGTTTTTAAAAGATTCGCTTTTTCATCCTGGCCTAGGTATTCCATCTGCAACCCTCAATTTTTCTCAAATAATCAAAAGTATAGACAAAATGTAGCCAACAACCGTTTAAGTACAAAAACGTTTGATACAAACAAATTTTTCACAGCTGAAAGAACAAAAGCCCCCGTAGAAACGAAACATACGAAAGCCCAAATAATCAAACAATTAATAAACCGGAATACGTTGATTCACCCTGCAGGATTACTCATAATAAAACGAAAATTACAGTTTATTACTTGCAGACCTAACCTTCTGCAAGCTATAGCCAGCGATGATAGCGCGAGGATTCCATTGCGATTTATTTCTTCTCACTTGTTCTTTCTACTGGCTTTCATTGCTTTTCAAGCTCAAGCAAAGGTCTCTTCTTCCTTAGATACAAGCACCCTCTATTTAGGTCAAAAAATCACACTGACCTTAGAAACTGACCAGCAAGATGTCACTCGACCCAACCTAAAGCAATTACAAAAAGACTTTAATATTGTTGGGACGCGTAAGGTTACTGTATCCAGCCACACCACAGGATCGGTAACGACTAAAACACGTTGGGTGTTACAACTAAAACCTCGGAGGGACGGGGAACAGATTATTCCGTCTATCTTTGTAGGACAGCAATCGAGCCAAGAACTTCCAATCTCAGTGCTACCCGCCAATGACAATCCTGAACTAGCTGAAGGCACTGGCAGAGCGATCTTTCTAGAGTCCAGCCTTAATAAAGATGAACTCTACGTAAATGGCCAGGCGATTTTACGTGCAAAGATTTTCCATCTTGCCCCATTACCTTTGGATGCAAATTTAACAGCACCAGAATCCCCTGATGCGATCATTAAGCCGCTAGAAGAGCAAAAGCAATATACTAGTGTTGTGCGTGGCCAAAATTATAATGTCACCGAAACAAGCTACACACTGTTTCCGCTTCAGGACGGCGAAGTAGAGATTAGCCCTGTGTTTTTCTCAACCACCCTATCCAACAACACGGTGATCGAACTGAACAGTGAACCTCTATTGCTTTCGGTATTACCACCCGCTAATCAAAACACACGCAAGTTATGGCTACCTGCAACATCGATATACATTGAAGACAATTTGGATGAGCTTAATCAGGTTAGTCAATCAGGCAAGCTAACAAGGATTATTAAACTAGAAGCTGAAGGTTTACCCTCTTCGTCTCTACCCTCCATGGCATCATTACACAACCCAGATGCCACGATTACCCTGCTGAATGTCGTTTTAGAAGAGCGCATGACCGAGCAAGGTGTTATCAGTCAGCGTTTAGAAGAACTAGAAATCACACCAAGTAATACCAAAGAGATCCTCCTGCCGCCAATCGACCTTCCTTGGTGGAATACCGATACCGATAAAGGACAAACAGCCTCCATCACCCAAAGGAAAATTGAAGTTACACCTGCGGTTATTCCTACTAACAGTTCACAATCAGCTCAAGAGGAGTCCTCTGGTTCAATCACGGTATTAATTTGGATTTTAACAGGGATCAGTATTGCTGCGACTCTGGCCTTTATCTATACGTTTAACCATCTACGCAATATTAAAAAGCAATCAGAAGATGAACCGGACCATTCGTTCTTTGAAGAGGAACAAAAGCGGGTTGCGTTTGAGATAACAGAGAAAAACACGTTTCAAGCTTTCTCTATCGCCTGCAACCAAAACAATCCCAATGTTGCTCAATTGCGTTTAGTTGAGTGGGCTCAAAGCTTTTGGGGTGCACCTGAAATACAGTCGCTAGAATCCGTGTGCGAATACGCGAATAACCAAACCATAAATCTATTGGTAATGGATCTACAGCAACATCTATATGGCCAAGAAAATGAGTATTGGCAAGGGGACCTCATTTTGGATGCCATATCCAAGGTGAGATCTCGACAGCTTCGACAGCGCTTAGATCTCAAAGAAGGCCAACAACGTTTGGACTATAACCTCTAGCTAATGCATACCCGGTAAAATGGAGCGCTAAATGGAATACACTCGACATACCGCTTTAATGCGTATGGTTGGCCTAGGCGGGGTCGCTTCAGAAGAGAATGAACGCGCTAAGCTCTGGGGGCGTCGTTTCGAGGGACCCATGGTATTGGCTGCCATATGGATTCTTATCGACTGGTACTTGCAATCTAAAGGCGTCTCAAACGCTTACACATCTTTCGCTTCCGACTGGCTAATCTGGCTATTGTTTATGTCAGAGTTGTTTGTGATGCTGTGGCTGGTCGATGATCGCATCAAATACCTCAAGCAAAATTGGATGAGCCCTCTCATTGTACTCGGCGGTCTACCGGTTATCTGGGGTGTTGATACTTTCTATGCAGGGATAATCCGTACCCTTAGGCTCGCTCTCACCATCGGAATTTTCCTGCGGGTTTCCAAAGATACCCGTGATCTCTTATCTCGGCATAACTTAGGTATCACTCTCTTTATCTGCTTTATTATCTTGGTGATTTCTGGGCTACTTATATCAGGTATTGATCCTGCGTTTGAGACACCTTTGGATGGTCTATGGTGGGCTTGGGTTACTGTTACCACCGTAGGTTATGGCGATCTTGTGCCCGCGACAACGGAAGGCAGAATATTTGGCTCGCTTCTGATCCTAATGGGATTAGCAATGTTCTCCATGTTAACCGCTAGTTTCTCCGTGTTCTTTATTGAACAGGATGAAAGAGAGTTAACCCAAAAAGAAGAACGTAATATTGAACGTATCGAAGGTTTAGAAAAAAAACTGGAAAAAATTGAAAACCAGCTAGACCAAACTCTAGAGGCGTTAAATAAGCTCGCCGAACAACAGAGCACTGATAATTCAGATAACTTAAAAAAATAAATCGACTAAAGCACCTTTATGAAAAAGACCTCAGGAGCGAAAGAGCTAACCGGCCAGTGTTTATGCGGCGGTCTCAAATATGAAGTCACTGACTTACAACCGAAGATGGCGCATTGCCATTGCAGTATGTGTCGTAAATTCCATGGGGCCGCGTTCGGTACTTATGGGGTCGCTAAGGTAGAGAACTTTAAGTGGCTGCAAGGTGAAGAGTTACTTAAAACGTATACTGCGCCTAATGGCACTAAACGACAGTTCTGTTCCGAATGCGGTTCTAGTTTAACCTTCGCTCCTATCAATGATAGTGGCATTCATGTTGAGTTCACCTTAGGAACGCTGGATAGCGAAATTACCGTTAAACCAGATAGTCATATCTATTGCAGCTATAAAGCCGATTGGTACGAAATTGCGGATGATTTACCGCAATTCCCTGATGGCAGAGAAAGCTAGAAGCACTCACTAAAAGTTTACGGCTGAATACATCGCCCCAGACAGCTCAGGGTAGTGAAACTTATAGCCGATTTCTTCAAGCTTTTCGGGGTAAACTCGCTGACCTTCCACCAATAACTCAGCGCCCTCACCCAACATCAGGTTGATAACAAAGCCTGGCATTGGCATAAACGCTGGTCGCCCTAAGGTCTTTCCTAAGGTTTTAGAAAACTCTGCATTCGTTGCAGCATTAGGTGAGGTTAAATTAAATGGGCCTGAGAGCTGATCGTGGGTTAATAACATAGAGATAATTTCAATCTCGTCATCAATATGTATCCATGACATCCACTGTTTGCCACTGGCAATCGGTCCACCTAGCCCAAGTTTAAATGGCAGTAACATCTTACTTAATGCACCACCATCACCCAGTACTACCCCTGTTCGAATAAGACACACTCTGACCCCTGAGGCTTCAGCCTTTAACGCTTCCGCTTCCCAATCTGCACAAAGTGTATGGGTAAATCCTCTATTTGGCAGGCTTTCTTCGCCAAGTTTTTTATCATCGTCATGACAGCCGTAATAACCTATCGCTGAACCACTAATGAGAACCTTCGGTTTTACAGTTTGTGCTTCTATCCACCCAACGAGTTCGTGAGTCAGATCTATACGACTCGCACGCAGAAGCTGTTTGCGATCTTCACTCCACTTCTCGTCAGCAATAGGCTCCCCAGCTAAATTAACGACAGCATCTACAGCCAGTTCATCCTGTGGAGGTAGATCACGAATCGCTTCAACTCTTCCTTGAAACAATTCGGCGACTTTAGAAGGATTCCGACTCCAGCATACCACCTCGTCTCCTTCTTCTAATCGGGCTTCGATAAGATGTTTACCGATAAAACCTGTTCCACCTGTCACTAAAATTTTCATACCTTTTTCCTTAAGGATTGAACCCATCATCTATTTGTAATAAGAGGCTTATAACAATTACAGCGAATGTGTCATTTAGTCGCTGCAGCAATTCTCTATTGTTGTTACGATGCATTGCAGTATTTAGATTAGCAAATTTAGAAGAGTGCTCCGATGTTTACTGGAATTGTTCAAGGTAAAGCGACAATCAAAGCTGTTGAAACTAAAACCGATTTTATGCGGCTACAAGTAGAACTTCCTTTAGAGCATTGTGAAAATCTGCAAATTGGCGCCAGTATAGCTTTAAACGGCACCTGCCTTACCGTTGTCGCATTTGAAAACAACTTAATCAGCTTTGATCTGATTATGGAGACACTAAAATTAACCAATCTAGGCGGCCTAACTGCAGGTGATCAGGTTAACTTTGAGCGCGCTGCTAAATTTGGTGATGAAATCGGTGGCCACCTCCTTTCAGGCCATATCCACCAACAAGTAAAAATAGCCAAAATTGAAAAGCCAGAAAATAACTGGATTGTATGGTTTGAAGCGGCCCCAGAATTTCAACGCTATATATTTGCCAAAGGTTTTATCGGACTTAACGGCTGTAGCCTAACCATTGGTGAAAAACAGGATAACCTTTTCAACGTTTACCTCATCCCAGAAACCTTAGCTGTAACAACCTTTGGAGACTTAGGCGAAGGCAGCAGCGTTAATATGGAAATTGATGCCCATACACAAGCAGTCGTAGAAACAGTCGAACAATATATGAACAGCCATAACTTATTAAAAACTAAATAAAATTGTCATTAATATTTCTCAACAAAAATGTTAAAAAAAACTTTATAGTTTAAGTTAAGTGCCGATAACCCTTTAACGGATCCTATTAAAGGCGAACTATGAGTTTAAACGAGCTAGAAAAGGAAAATCAGGAGCTCAAGCGCACCCTTCGCTTAATGTTAAGCAAGGCTGAGCGCAATGAGAGTGTCCTGAATAGCTTTTTTGATGTGGAGATTCGTCTTCTCTCATGCGCTCGTTTATCTGAATTACTAGATTTAATGCTGATTGAGTTTAAAGACCTCTTTAAACTGAGCAATGTAAATCTAATCCTATTCGATCCGGAACATGCTGCCCGCACCTTACTAGACGATTATGTACCGCCACCTCCTGGCAACACTTTACGGTTTGTACAAAGCCAACGCTTACTCAAATCCCTCTACCCTAATCATAATCTCATTGTGGGTACGCCAAGCGAAGCCGTTCGTAGAGAAGCTTTCCCAGTTGCAGATAACCCGATTGAGTCCTGCGCACTGTTGCCGCTGATTCGCCAAAACTGCCTTATTGGCAGCCTACATTTAGGTAGCGCTGATGCGAGTCGATATACACAACATGTTCGTTACGACTATATTCAGCATTTAGCTTCTGTAATTTCTGTTTGTATCGAAAACTGTATTAACCAAGAGAACCTGCATCGATTAAGCAGCATCGATATGCTGACAAAAGTGCATAATCGTCGTTCATTTGATCAGGAAATTGTACGCGAGCTATCGCGTGCAAGCCGTGCTAATCACTCTTTAGCCTGCCTATTTATGGATCTAGACCACTTTAAAGTGGTTAACGACACGTATGGCCATCAGACCGGTGACAGAGTATTAAGAACAGTAGGTTTATTCTTAGGTAAACAACTACGTAAAACAGATATCATTGCGCGTTATGGCGGAGAAGAATTCTCAATACTTTTACCAAATTGCGATAAAGCTCGCGCAATGGAAATTGCAGATACGTTAAGGCAAAAGCTTTCTCGTCTAATTTTCCGCGATGAAAATGCAAAGCCATTTAGGATGACAACATCTGTAGGTGTATCCCTTTGCACACCGGCTAACTATCCTAAAGAAAGCCTCAATAATATTGCCTATCAACTGATTCAATCAGCGGATAAAGCGGTCTATGAATCTAAACATAATGGTCGTGACCAAGTCTCTTTTACTCAGTTTCAAGAGCCTCAAATCGATATAAGCCAAGCACTTAACTAATTCCGTCTAATACCTCCGCAATCAGAGAGAAACCAAAGTCCCTCCCTGAGTCCAGCTAGTACGGATTAACAAGCCTCACTCATTTCCAACATGAGTTCTTTATAAAGTTCCGTATATTCCCGAGCCTGAACTTCCCCAAAAAGCGGATCATCTTGCTTCGGAAGCTGCTTTTCAATCATCGCGAGCTCTTTATCGCTCACTACTTCTTGAATCATGGGGAACAACTGACCCTCTTCGAAATTAAGATGTGCCATTTGCAGTGAGACAAAATCATCTAACAGGCCGGCAAATTCATCCATCGGCATCACTGAGTCATGCAAAATACCATCTACAGCCTCTTTCAATTGAAGGCTGGCGCTTTTTAAAGCTTCATGGTCTTTAGCACAGTTGAATAAATGCTTATCTAATTCGGGATTCCGATCAGCCAAACATTTGTACATTTTATCTTCGCGGGGATGATGGTGGCCGTCCGCGTAATTAGAGATATAGTCAATCAGATCAGCCATAAGGCTGAAATTAGGCTGCTGCCCTGCTTTAAGCTGATCCACTTTCTGACGCAAGATTACTAATAGCTTATTAAGATTTACATGATCCTGATGTAGCTCGGCTAATATCGTCATACTTACACCTCAAAAGGTTGGTCCAATAACCCAATATAGACAATCAGATAGAAAGGCCTTTGACAAAGATCAAGCAAAGCTCGGTTTAAACCGGGTGGGATAAAGCACTTAATTTTGAAACTAAACCTTTTCCTTTCGCTTCAAAGAGATAGATTCAGATAAAATTTAAGCCAAGGTCAGTAAAGATGTTAGTTCAGGCAAGTTTTTTACTCTGATATCTGTATCTTCCGGCCAGTGGCGATCTTTTACATCGACATGCACGGTACTCACACCCGCTGCACGCCCTGATAACAGATCAAGATGAAAATCCCCCACCATTACGCCAGAATGGCTTGGTAATTCCCATTGCTTTAAAAGTATATGAATACCTTCAGGGGATGGCTTGGGCTGACTGTCTTCACGACCCAACACATGTGCTTTTTGGAAGAATGCATCCGCGCCAATCGCCTTTAAAGATAATAATGCTAATTCATGGGTGTTACGGGTAAGGATACCCATCTGGCAATCAGCTGCAGCTAGTGCTTCTAAGCAATCAAGAACGCCTTCAGCAGGAGCTGCTTGGGACGCATACTCCCTTTCAAGTATATCCAGCTCTGCATTCATCCAGCGCTGACGCTCTGGAGACTGACGCTTAATGCAATCAAGGATATCGTCACTAGGATCTATACCTAGTTTCTGACGAATCAGTTCAAAATCATGAACCGGTTGAGTTAAGGTGCCATCAAGATCAAATATCCAAGCACGCTTCTCTCTTAGATCTAACAACTCTTTCTCACAAATAATTTCTCACAAATAAAAATGCCGAAAAGCTCTCACTTTTCGGCATTCTACGACTCTATAACTCAGTCTGGATCAGATTTTATTCTGCAACTGCATAGCAAGCTTCGCTGAATGGATCTAATGGGTTTTCCAATAGATCATCTTGTTTGAAGTAAAGAATGCGTCCTTCAAACTTAAGGCTCTTAGTAGAGAACCAACGATCAAGCTCTTCCAAACTTTCATCGCTCGAATTCGCGTCCAACCAGCTTGTGATGACATTATAAAAATAAACACCAAACAAACCTGCAGCTGCACCGAGGAAAAATTCAGACGCTAGCGCAAACAACATTAAAATGATGCCGGCAATCCAAATGCGATTAGCTTTGGCATTTTTGTAGGCATCAGTAGATGATTCATGACTATCTTTCAAACGCATGTAGCGACGGAAATTTTGTTGGATGTCGAATTTATCTTCAGTAGATAGTAATTTAGACATGTTGCTTCCTTGGTAAAACGTATCTTTATTATTTGTTATAGCGCTAAACAAGATAACGCATGTTTAGCTTTATTCCTAAGCGAGTATAGCCGAGGTAAACTCATCCGTCCCCCCGGCTAAAGGCGTATATTGCAATTTTTTTTATGCCAAGCTTTTACTCACTACTTCGAAGACATCTTTTGATAGATTTCCACTGTCTCGAATACGCTCTAGCTCTTTAAGCATAAGCGCTTGACGCACTTTGTCATATTTTTTCCAACGACTCAATGGCGTCACCATTCTTGATGCCACTTGCGGATTTTGAACATTCAGTTCAATAATTCGATCAGCCAAAAACTGGTAACCCGAGCCATCTTTCGCATGGAAGTTAACTGGATTCTGAGCACAAAATACGGAGATCAGAGAACGCAACTTGTTCGGGTTTTTAGCATCAAATGCAGGATGCTCCATCAATGCTTTAACTCGATCAATCGCCTTCTCTTTTGGATTAGAGGCTTGGATGGACAACCAGATGTTCACCACTAAGCTCTCATCCTTCCAACGGTCATAGAAGTCATCCAATAAATCTTGAGCCGCCGTTTCATTTGCAGAGTGAGCTACTTGCACCAATGCCGCCTGCATATCGGTCATGTTATCTGACTTAGCATATTGAGCTTGAGCCAGTTCCAGATACTCTGGCTTATCTAAAGAAGTCAGATAAGATAGACATAGATTTTTCAGGCTTCGACGAGCAATAGAGTCTGAATCTGGCGAATATTGCAGATCAAGGTCATTATCCTGATAACACTGCAACAATGTAGCCTTTAGCTCTGTCGCTAACGTTTGGCGTACAAACTTACGCACATTGTAGATAGCATCAACATCGATCTCATCAGCTAGCTCAGATAGATAAGCTTCAGAAGGCAGCGTTAGCACCTTACTTACCATCGCTTTATCTAATCCTTCTGTTTCCAGAATAGCCTTATATGCAGACACTAAACGCTCATCTAACTGCAGCGCTTTATCATTACGATAGTCAGCGATTAGCCCTTGCATGATATCCACAGCAAGCTTTTGTGCCGCGTCCCAACGGCTGAAGCCATCACTGTCATTTGCCATCAGGAACATCAGCTCATCACGCTGATACGGATAGAACAGTTTCACAGGGGCTGAGAAACCACGCAGTAGCGAAGGTACTGGCTTCGCCGCTAAGCCCTTAAAGCTAAAGGTTTGCTGAGCCTCTGTGATATTAAGCACTTCGGTAGTTTGACCGTCAGCCAACATAAGATCCTGACCATTCTCATCAAGCAAGCCAAGGGCTAATGGGATATGGAATGGTAGCTTCTCATCCTGACCCGGTGTTGCCGGACAGCGCTGCTCCACATGAAGCTGATAATTGCCTGTAGATGCATCAAAGCTATCTGTAACATGCAATTCCGGCGTACCGGCTTGAGAGTACCAATTGCGGAACTGAGATAGATCTTTTCCAGATGCATCTTCCATTGCAGAAACAAACTCTTCCGTTGTAACCGCTTGGCCATCATGGCGTTCAAAATATAGATCGGAGCCTTTACGGAATAATTCAGAACCTAATAAGGTATGAATCATTCGTACGACTTCTGCGCCCTTTTCATAAATGGTCAGGGTGTAGAAGTTAGAAATTTCAATAAACGAAGCAGGTCTGATTGGATGCGCCATTGGGCCAGCATCTTCAGCAAACTGAGCCGTACGCAGCACACCAACATCTTCTACGCGTTTCACTGTGCGTGAGTTCATATCAGCAGAGAACTCTGCATCACGGAATACAGTGAAGCCTTCTTTCAAACTCAGCTGGAACCAATCACGACACGTGACACGGTTACCCGACCAGTTATGGAAATATTCATGCGCTACAACCCCTTCAACCCGCTGGAAACCCATATCAGTGGTCGTAGCAGGATGAGCAAGCACACAAGAAGTATTAAAGATATTTAAACCTTTATTCTCCATCGCCCCCATATTGAAGAAGTCGACCGCAACGATCATATAGATATCTAGATCGTACTCACGACCGTAAATCTGCTCGTCCCAAGCCATCGACTTTTTCAAGGACTGCATAGCGTAATCTAATTTATTCAGGTCTTTCTGCTCAGCATAAATGAGCAGTGCAACTTCACGTCCAGATGAGGTCGTAAATGTATCTTTAATGTGCTGGAGATCGCCTGCTACTAACGCAAAAAGATAAGCTGGCTTACTGAAAGGGTCTTCCCATTTTACCCAATGACGACCATCATCAAGCTCACCTTTATCAACTAAGTTACCATTGGAAAGTAACACTGGGTAAGCCTGTTTCTCAGCCTCTATAGTCGTACTGAAGACAGACATCACATCGGGACGATCTGGATAGAAAGTGATACGGCGGAAGCCTTCGGCCTCACACTGCGTACAGAACATACCGTCCGATTTGTACAAACCTTCTAATGCAGTATTCGTTTCTGGGTGGATTTTTGTCAGCGTTTTTAAGGTAAAGCTTTCTGGTAGCTCAGAAAGTAATAACTCTTCACCTTCACGCTGACAATCAACGTGTTCAACACCATCGATCGAAAGATTCAATAACTCTAGCTCTGGGTGCCCGAATAACACTAACTTCGGAGCTGAATCCTCACACTTCGGGTTTCGGCTGATTTTTAATTCTGCTGTAACCAGAGTTTCCTGCTCAAACAATTGAAAACGCAGGTCGGTGGTTTCTATGAGATAGGATGGAACTTTATAGTCTTTAAGGTAAATAACATTGGGTTCTTGAGACATGATTTCACCTAGTCAGTCATCAGGCAGATACAGATACCTGATACGCTGTGAATTTACGCATATTGATAACGCCAGTATCTAAGATCAGGTACTGCCCTTTTATCCCCTGCAAAACGCCAGATACTTCGGCCGTTTTATCAAAATTAAACGATGTTACTTTTGTCGGGTAATTCAACACAGGGTAGTTGATCTCTATTTGCTCAGCATCTGGCAAACGCTGAATAGCTTGGATACCAAAAGTCTGTTCGAGTTCCGCTAAACCTTCACTACATTTTTCAAAAAGCTGATCACGAATTTCAGCCAGCGTTAGAGGTTCAACTTCATTCTTAAGCATTTTACGCCAGTTAGTTTTATCCGCTACATGCTCACCAAGCAAACGCTCAACCTTACCCGACTGTAGTCGCGTTGATACTCTCAAAATCGGCAACGCTTGAATAGCACCTTGGTCCATCCAACGTGTTGGAATCTGAGTACCACGGGTAATACCAACTTTTACGCCCGATGAGTTAGCAAGATAGACATAATGATCTTGGAAGCAAAACTGCTCTCCCCAACCTGCATCACGACAAGTGCCTTCATGGAAATGGCAAAGCTCAGGTTTAACTATGCATTGATCACATTGAGGGAGGCTTTTGAAGCAAGGGTAACAAAAGCCTTGGTTAAAGCTCTTGTTGGTTTTACGCCCACAGTGGGTGCAATTAATCGCCCCCTGATACGCTAAGGAGATAGCTTTACCAATGAGCTCATTCATTGGCACTTCCTGATCACCTACAGGTAATTTATAAACAACACCTTCAGGTGTTAATTCGGTGCGCATCTTTTGTAGCGCACCCTGCGCTAGAATCTGCATTAATTTTTATCGTCAGTCAGAATTTTAATCGTATCGGCAGCCAATGGGTCTTTACCATGCTGAGAACCGTCTTGTTTTGTACGATCAATATATCCAACTCGTTCTTCTTCGGGCTTGTGCTCTAAGTCATAAGCAACAACGGCACGCATACAGATATCACGTTGTTCTGGCGTTAACTTACGTCCATCAGGCCATTTCCCCAACTCCACAGCACGCTTAAGGGATTTATGCATATCAGGGGTCATTGCTTGAATTAGTTGTTCGTATGTCATCATCAATCTCTTACTTTTTATCAGGTCTCACCACCTGATTTGGAATCTACAAAGTTTATCACATCCCTATTTCATTCAGCATAAATGCGACCACTTGTTGTTGAATCAAACGTCTATTCTCTTCACAAGGGATATGTAGATCTTCGAGTCTTTTTAACTGTTTTAGATTAGCCAGAGTCGCTCTTGCTTGCTCAGCTAACTGATCAGGATCGAAATAGATATCTTCACTGGCAGTAAAAATCTGCACAGGCGAATTAAATCTAGACAGCTCGGCTTTTGAAAATGGCCCCGGCGGAATCAACGTCATAGGTATACCTGCTTGAAACGTCGAATAATAATACTGCTCCAATTCAGGCCAGTTGTCTTCCATCAATGGTTTCATCAACTGATCAAAATGCGGCTGATCGGTATGAATTTTAAAGCCGATAAAAGGAAGAATCAGTTTTTTCAGTGGCCGCCACAACGGTCTAGAGAAACCCGCAGGCACAATCAAAGACGCTGCAGATATACGTTCAGGTTTGTAAGCAGCTAAATCAAGTAGAACAGCACCGCCGAACGAGAGCCCAACCATGGGAGCTTGTTCAACCCCCAAAGCATCCAAAAACTGATCGAGCCACATGGCATAGGCACTATTGGAAGGCACTGGCGCGATACCTGGAGTTTTACCTGCTTGCCCAGGAATATCAGGCGAGATTACTCGGAAATGCTTAGTCAAAGGCCAGAGCAGTTCGAGATTAAACGGTGCTGGTGTATGCAAGCCATGTAAAGCGATTAATGGTGGCGCATCTTCGGGCCCAGCCTCCATCACCCAAACAGGCCCTAAGGAAGTGGATTGATATCGACCGGTGACATTACAACCAGGCAATTGGTTAAGTCGATCACACTGCCCTTGATAACGATGGTTAAGATCTAATGACAGTGAAACAGGATCCACTTGTTATCTCCTAGTAGCCAAAAGCTTTCCAAACGGTATAAACGCTAAGCCAGCCAACAAACCCACTAAGTGAGCAGTATTTGCGATAGCACCTAATTGCAGCGCCTCTAGCACACCAGCATAGCCAAGCACTAACCAGAAAATTAAGAAGCCCATAATGCTCTGCGGCAAGCCAATTCGATGATCAGACTGGGTTTTATCCCACAGCCACGCATAGCCAAGGAAGGCAAAAACCACACCTGATAAACCACCAAACATAGGGCCAGCATCAAAATACTGAGCAATATTCGAAATAACACCGGAAAAAAGAATCAATAGACACAAAGTTAGTCGGCCCTGATAGATCTCTATGCGACTACCTACAATCCAAATCCATAAAACATTGAAAGCGATATGCAATCCACTGAAATGAAGAAAAATAGGCGTAATAAAACGCCAGATTTCAAACGAATCAAGATTGCTGGAGAGGCCAGACTGGCTCAGATTCCCATCAGCACCTATTAAATCGATAATCGAAAAAAGCCTAAACCATTCCAGATTATCGCCAAAAGAAATTAAAAAAGTGAGAAACACACTACTCGCGATCAACAAACAGCTCATCCAAGCCTGCTTAACTTGAGATAACAGATCAGTCTGCCCTACCGCTCTAGGAATCGCTAAAACAAAACCTTCAAGACTTTCGCCTCGGCGACACTTTTCATAGAGAGCCACTATCTGAGCAGATTCGACTCCAACGGCAACCCAAACCTCTTGAGTATGTTCGAGCTCAACAACCCTATGCGGCACCTCGTAGCGCCACAGGATTTGGGTAAACTCTGTGAGATCTTCACCTAAGGGTACCGAAAGCACCTTAATCATTAGAGACCCAGCTCATCAGCAATTTCGGTTCTTACATCGACCCATACAAACTTGTCAGGCTGAATGGTCTTCTCATCATCTAACCGATAAGCAACCAACTTACCGTATTTAACCGCGCTGTAATCTAAACATGCGATATTAGGTGTTATAGGCTCAGGAACCCCTTCGCGCCAATAGTGACCAATAAATAACATCTTCTCTTCTGGGCCGTAATAGAGAAGATCATTATGGTCCTGTTTAGTTAATTTCAAACGCGCTATATGCTCTGGCAACGGATCCGGCTGAAAAACAACATCTGCATAACACTCCGGTTCTGCAGACCAAAATTTAGTTCTGAAGAAGCGTCTGCGATATCCGTCTTTGCTCACCATTACCTCACCATCAGGCAAGCTCAAGTGAGTCCCGCGCAACAAGCGGTCAGTCAGCGCCCATTCAAAGGTACCGCGTTTAGAGGAACGGTGCAGAAAACGATCATCGATAATATGATTTGGGTATTCACCTTCGAACCGATCAATTAACTTCTGATGCCAACAAGCATGCACAACACGGAAATTCTCGAATTCTAGATAAATCGGCATTTCCCGAATCCACTGTAAGAACATCGCTTGCTCTTCAGGGTAATCGGCAAACTGCTCAAGGGTTTCAGCAAGAATACGGTGGTGACGCGGACTATGCTCACGTAGGTAGCTAAGACCACTTCCCTCATGCCCTTCTGTACAGTAACTCAGAAAATTAAATTCATGGTTCCCCATGACAATCTGAGCAGCACCCGATTGCACCATGTCGTAAACGATATGTAGGGATTCACGGATTCTTGGACCGCGATCGACGATGTCGCCTAAAAAGATCATCTGGCGCTCTGGATGGCAATAAACCCCATCCTTCTTGCTATAACCTAACTTGCTTAACAAAAGCTCCAAGCTAAGGCCGCAGCCATGGACATCCCCAATCAGATCGTAACCTTTAAACTGATCAGTCACATCAATCTCCGAGTTTAGTACCCCAACCAAGTTTCTCTCGGCAGGTACTATAGAAATCATAATTGAGTGGATGTAACAGTTTCAGTTTGTGCGGTTTCTTATGAACAGTAATCGTATCTCCTGGCGCACAACTAATATCTTTTTGACCATCACAAGAAACTGTTGGGTAAGCACCATTATTAGGACTAATAACCAACTTAAGTTCGCTATTACCGTTAACCACAATCGGTCGACTGGAAAGCGTATGCGGGAACATCGGCACAAGCACCAAAGCATCTAACTTTGGATGCATAATAGGACCACCGCCAGATAAAGAGTAAGCAGTAGAACCTGTTGGTGTAGAGATGATCAAACCATCGGATTTTTGCGTGTATACAAACTGCCCTTCAATATACAGTTCAAATTCAATCATTCGTGCCGCTTTACCTGGGTGTAGTACACAGTCGTTAAGTGCTGTTGCTTCGCCAATAGGCACGCCTTCACGCTTAACGATAACATCCAACAAAAAGCGGCTATCGACGGTGTACTTACCTTCAAGTACTTCGCCGACCTTTTCTTCAATTTCATTTGGAGAAATATCGGTTAGGAAACCCAGATTACCACGGTTCACACCAAGAACTGGAACATGATACTGAGCTAGTGAACGAGCGGCGCCCAAAAGACTACCGTCTCCTCCGACCACAATAACAAGGTCGCATATTTCACCCATCATCTTCTGCGTACTGGTCTGTTGGCCATGGCCCGGCATAACTTCAGCGATTCGCTCATCAATAATAGTATTCAGACCGCGATCACCTAAAAAGCGAATAAGGTGCTTTAGCGTGTCGATGACTGATTTACTACCTAAACGCCCAATTAGACCAATATTGCGAAAGTAATCCATTATCTCTCCGGATTAACGTTTGTATGAATAACCAGATTCTATCTAACTGATTTTTCAGATTCTTTTCAATGATTCTTTATGACCAAAACTGTTTTTAAGCGCGAATCAAGCTCAAGCTAGGCTTCGAGCCCCTTGCAGCCCACCCGTATGAATAGCCAAAATAGTACTTCCCTTGACGTACTCACCACGCTCAATTCGCTTCAACAGATGACTAAGCATTTTTGCGGTATAAATCTGGTCTAGAGGGAGCTGATGCTCCTTCAACATGCATTCCATGAAAGCTAACAGATCATTAGACACTTTAGCATAGCCACCACCATGCCCTTCCACATCCAAATCCCAGTTATCAGTAGGCTCAACACCAGAGTCAGTCATCAGGTTTTCAATATCAGAAAATAGAAAATCTGCTTTTTTGAGCACAGGGATACCCAAAACTGAAATATCAGAAACAGACAAAGCCACACCAGCTAAGGTCCCACCTGTCCCACAGGCTAAAACTATTTGATCCGGATTGACCTTAGCCAGAATATCAGGCGTGATAATCTCGCGCGCACCCTGCACAGCAAACTTATTACTTCCTCCTTCCGGGACGATTAAAGGGTTAGAAAATCGCGCCTGTAGAGTCTCTAGGTATTCGCAATCATGCCGCTGACGATATTCCTGCCGATTAACAAAGTACAGCTCCATCCCCCATGCTTGCGCATCCTTTAGAGTTGGATTATCCGCATATTCTTCTTCACCACGAATAACACCAATAGTTTTTATCCCCAACGATGACCCAGCCTTAGCCAACGCGTGAATATGATTAGAAAACGCCCCACCAAAACTAAGAACTGACGAGTAACCATTGTCTAGCGCATGCTGAAGGTTGTACTTCAACTTAAACCACTTGTTGCCGCTAACTATGTCATCAGTCAGATCCAAACGGAGCAGGTAAAGCTTAACTCCCGCCTGAATAGTCTCATGGGTTTCTAAAAGCTGTACAGGTAACACAGGATTTTGAAGTAGCATTTTAATTAATCAGCACTGCAACATAATTGAAATATAAATGAAGTACTTTAAAGGAAAGTTAAATAACAGAGGAAGAAAAACGTGGAAGATTATATCGAAGAATTGTTACTGCTAAATATTGATGAATATGAAGACGATGAATGTCTAGATGATGCTGAAGAACAATAACAGCATCATCTAGACCGCAGAATTTAAGCGCTGTTTGTCTGAACCAAATTACCAATATGCTGCTTGATCAAGAAAGTACTATTCCCACCCAAACTCTTAGACTCATACATAGCCAGATCTGCTCTTTGAACAATTTGATCTGGATTTTCCATACCGTTCGTCTCAGTCACCCCAAGACTCACTGAAACCTTGATCAGTGATTCAGTATCCTGATCAACACTAAATGAGCACTTAGAATTAAACATTACCCTAATGCGTTCAGCCGTTTTAGCTGCAGCATCAATATCAGTCTCAGGTAACAGCACCATAAATTCATCGCCACCATATCGAACAGCGACATCAGATGCTCGCAAGGTTTCCCGAAGAATCTCGCCAATAAGCCTTAAAACACGGTCACCTTCAAGATGACCAAGAGAGTCATTAACGTTCTTAAAATTATCTAGATCAAAGCAGATCAAACTTAAAGCATGGTTATAGCGCTTAGCCCGGTCTAACTCTTGCGCCATCACAGTGTAGAAATGTCGTTGGTTAAATAGACCTGTTAACTCATCAGTCACAGAAAGCTTATGCAATTGCTGTTCTAAACTTTGCCTCTCCGTCAAATCATGAAAGAAACCAATACTGCCACCTTCATCTTTATCAACAATGGCAGCTGATAAACGAATCGGTACGACTGCCCCATCCTGACAAGCCAGTTTAGCTTCATAACCTTCAATACTTCCAGGCTTACCATACGAGTCAGATAGCAAAAGACGTTTAATCTCTTTCGCCTCCTCCAAGCTCGGATAGATAGATGCAATACTAACTTTTCCAATAACTTCTTCAGCCGAATAACCCAAAAGCTTCTCAGCTGCCGCATTAAACAACTGAACAACCCCTGAGCCATCAACCCCTATAACTGGGTCTGGACAGAGTGATACAAGCACGGTTTCATCCACATTATTCACTGAGGTATTCCCATCTCTTTTATTTTTATTCCAGGAAACATATTGTTTAGCGCTATTAACGCCACAAGCACATAGGCTCACAAAACGAAAGGGTAACAGATACAGCCTTTAAGTAAACAACTCAAAAGTCTTGGTGCAGAAATTTAACAAATAGGAAATATAAGTAATAAAAGGAAGGTACTTAGTGGTGGGCGTGGAGAGGCTCGAACTCCCGACATTCGCCTTGTAAGGGCGACGCTCTCCCAACTGAGCTACACGCCCACTAAGCAGATGGCTTGTTTACGACTCTTTTCAGCGCTTCGAAAGAGAAGTTGGCGGAACGGACGGGACTCGAACCCGCGACCCCCTGCGTGACAGGCAGGTATTCTAACCAACTGAACTACCGCTCCACATTATTTCGTACCGCGACCGGGGCTTTATTTAGTGGTGGGCGTGGAGAGGCTCGAACTCCCGACATTCGCCTTGTAAGGGCGACGCTCTCCCAACTGAGCTACACGCCCACTAAATAATCACTATCTAAGCTCTTGAGATAGTGGCGGAACGGACGGGACTCGAACCCGCGACCCCCTGCGTGACAGGCAGGTATTCTAACCAACTGAACTACCGCTCCACATTGTATACGGGACTCGAACCCGCGACCTCTCTCTACCTTGGCAGTGACAGGCTTCTACCATCAAACTATCGCTCAACAGTAGTGCTTAGTGGTGGGCGTGGAGAGGCTCGAACTCCCGACATTCGCCTTGTAAGGGCGACGCTCTCCCAACTGAGCTACACGCCCACTAAGCAGATGGCTTATTTACGACTCTTTCAGCGCTTCGAAAGAGAAGTTGGCGGAACGGACGGGACTCGAACCCGCGACCCCCTGCGTGACAGGCAGGTATTCTAACCAACTGAACTACCGCTCCACATTGTATACGGGACTTGAACCCGCGACCTTTCTCTACCTTGGCAGTGACAGGCTTCTACCATCAAACTATCGCTCAACAGTAATGCTTAGTGGTGGGCGTGGAGAGGCTCGAACTCCCGACATTCGCCTTGTAAGGGCGACGCTCTCCCAACTGAGCTACACGCCCACTAAGCAGATGGCTTATTTACGACTCTTTCAGCGCTTCGAAAGAGAAGTTGGCGGAACGGACGGGACTCGAACCCGCGACCCCCTGCGTGACAGGCAGGTATTCTAACCAACTGAACTACCGCTCCACATTGTATACGGGACTTGAACCCGCGACCTCTCTCTACCTTGGCAGTGACAGGCTTCTACCATCAAGCTATCGCTCAACAGTAATGCTTAGTGGTGGGCGTGGAGAGGCTCGAACTCCCGACATTCGCCTTGTAAGGGCGACGCTCTCCCAACTGAGCTACACGCCCACTAAGCAGATGGCTTATTTACGACCCTTTCAGCGCTTCGAAAGAGAAGTTGGCGGAACGGACGGGACTCGAACCCGCGACCCCCTGCGTGACAGGCAGGTATTCTAACCAACTGAACTACCGCTCCACAATAACACGGGACTCGAACCCGCGACCTTCACTCACCTTGGAGTGACAGTCAGATATCCATAAGTGAATACCGCTCCACATTGTTTGTCCAAGACAATTACTTACTGCCCCAAACGGAGTGCGAATTTTACGGGTTTTGTTCCCCATGTCAAACGTTTAAACAAAAAAAAATTTATTCTTTTTGATTGCACATTCTTTGTACAAAATCAGTAAGTTAGAATAAATCAAAGCAAAACAGTATGTTCCATCAAACTGTTCAAAAATCATCCTGCTTCTAATGACTGAACAACCCATCACTTTTCCCGACAAATGCCATTCTTCAACTGATAAATATATTTCCACATCCTTGATTTAAGTTAGAATCAATCGCTGACCAAATTAGCTATATAGAGAAAGTTATATGCCTGTCTCCCCTACCATTTCAGCTTTAGATCGCTTTGTGGAGAAGCTCGATTCCCTACAGGTGCAACGCCCTCTAATTCGATTCAATTCCGATTGGCCTTCAGCGTGCTACTCTACTCAAGCTAAAGATGGCGATTCCGTATCTTGGTGGCCAACACTCCAGACGACTCCAACTGATATGTTTGCGCGGCTAGAGGAAGCTTTAGAGGAATCTATCCATCCAGATATCGTTGATTACTATTGCCGCTACTGGTCAGATCCACTTCCAGCGAGTTGCAGTGATGGCGACCTAAGTTTAATTCAAGTTTGGAATGATGAAGATATGGAGCGCTTACGAAGCAATCTGATTGGTCATGCGCTCTCTAAACGCCAACAAAAAAGGCCTTTAACTTTCTTTTTTGCCTGCCCAGAACCAGATGAAGACTTTTTTATCAGTGTCGATAATTTTAGTGGTGAGGTTTGGTTAGAACGCCCAGGTAAACCACCCATCCGAAAGCTAGCTGACAGCTTAGCTGACTTTCTAAATTCATTAACCCCCCGTCTAATTCCTGATACGGAGTAAGTTAAGTTGAAACAACTACGATTATTAGTAAGCGGAATACTAACCATTTTAGCGACAAGCGCTTTAACAGGCTGCGTCACGTTTAATTCACAATCGCTCGATCTACACCCTCAGATCCAAGTCTCTAGAGTATTAAGCAAAGAGAAACGCATAGAGATTATTCCTAAAGACTTAAGAGCAGATTCCGTTATTGGCTACCGTTATACCGGTGAGGCTAAAGCGCCTTCTATTGTTTTAAAAGATAGCCTTCATCTTCTGCAACATACGACTGAACACGCATTGGAAGATATGGGTATCGTTCGTTTCTACGGCGGTGAATTTAATTTAACGATTAGCCTTATTGACCTTAATTACCGAGCTTCTGAATCCAAAATAAAACAAACCGTGAACTTAGATACCAAGCTAAGAGTAACAGTCAGCAAAGACAACAAGAGCTACACCGGTACCTATACCGCCGATAAGCAGCAGACTTTTGTAGGCGTGCCGACAGAAGAGGAAAACGAAAAGCTGGTAAATGAACTGTTTTCCAGCGTAATGAATCTAGCGATGAATGATCAGCAACTATTAGATTTCATTCAGTTTAACTAATCATTATTACTAACAATAAAAAGCCTGCTATCTATTTGGACGCAGGCTTTTTTTATTTTCTACCAACCAACGGTATGAGAGAGCAAACGGCTTATCTGGCACATAGGCCTACCAGACTCTTCTCGCCATTGGTTAAAACATTCTTGAACGAGCTTCAAATCCCTTTTAGCTGTTGGTTTTTTCTCAATAATTCCTTGAGCTTTCAACCCAGCAACAACATCATCGGTTAAAATAAACGTATCTTTGCCGATCATTCTTAAAAAATAGCTACCTGAATTCCCACCCAATTGCTGCCCTTGTTTTTTGAGCAATTCCCATAAGCCAATAATATCTTCAACCGGCCATTGAGCGACCAATTGCGCAAAACTACCATGTTTACTGGCAAGATCTGTAACCATCAAAGCATTCACACGGGTCGCTTTAATCTTGCCCCAATGCCTGATCAACTTATCATTCTGCATTAGGTTTTCTAACTGTTCGTCGCTCATCAAACTGACTTTTTCTGGATCAAATCCAAAAAATGCTTGTTCAAACGCGGGCCATTTAGAATCAACTAAAGAGTGTTTCAACCCTGCACGAAACACCCTCCGCATCATCTCGCTGAACAATCGATCATCAGGCACTTCGGCTAATTCAGACGCACTTCTAGCTGAAGGTAAAAGTGCTTCTATATCTTGATCTGGGTAATGAGCCTGAACATGCTCGTAAATCCACTGGAAGGATTTCATCTACTATTTCACTTTTTAACAAAATCTAAGGAAGCAGAATTCACGCAATATCTAAGACCGGTAGGTTGTGGCCCATCCGTAAATACGTGCCCCAAATGCGAATCACACGTTGCGCAAGTGATCTCTACACGTACCATCCCGTGAGTTGTATCGCTATGCTCTTCTATAGTTCCACCCTCTACAGGCTGCCAAAAACTCGGCCAACCACTTCCTGAATCATATTTTTGGTCTGATGCAAACAATGGGGTTCCACAACAAACACAACGATACTCCCCACTTTGCTGGTTATTATAATACTCGCCGGTGAAAGCACGCTCGGTGCCTTTTTGACGACAGATACGATATTGCTCTGGGCTCAAACGATCTTGCCACTCTTGCTCTGAATGAACGACCTTTTGGTTTTTTTCAGCCATACAATCTCCCTGATAATAAAAAAGCCTGCAGTACGCCATTTCCCTAGGTTTCAACAAATAAAAGGCGTATGATTAGTCTCTTTTTTTTCTGAGGCTTATACCATACAACCTAGGTCTCTATGCATAGGACAACATCTAGCCGCAGAGATTCCCGGCTAGGTTTGCAGGACAATAAAATGCCAGTAATCCGTAAATCAAACAAGCTGATCAATGTGTGTTACGACATTCGCGGTCCAGTACTTCAGGAAGCTAAACGTCTTGAAGAAGAAGGACAGCGAATTCTTAAATTAAACATTGGCAATCCCGCCCCATGGGGTTTCGACGCGCCTGAAGAGATCGTACAGGACGTTATTTTGAATCTACCCGCCTCCCAAGGCTACTGTGATTCAAAAGGCTTGTTTTCCGCCCGTAAAGCGGTGATGCAAGAGTGTCAGAAGAACGGAATTAAGAATGTAGGCATTGAAGATATCTACATTGGCAATGGCGTTTCTGAACTTATCGTTATGGCAATGCAAGGTTTGCTAAACGATACCGATGAGATGCTTATTCCTGCGCCTGACTACCCTCTATGGACAGCCGCAGTAAGTCTGAGCGGCGGCAACCCAATCCATTACCGTTGTGATGAAGAGAAAGATTGGGCACCTGATATTGAAGATATGCGCAGTAAAATTACTGATCGCACAAAAGGTATCGTGGTTATCAACCCGAACAACCCAACGGGTGCTGTATATCCAAAGGCCGTGCTGGAACAGATCATAGAACTCGCTCGTGAGCATAATCTGATTATCTTCGCAGACGAAATTTACGACAAGATTTTATACGATGAAGCGGTACACACTCCTCTAGCATCACTATCTGAAGACGTTCTGTGTATCTCCTTCAACGGTCTATCTAAATCCTATCGAGCAGCAGGATTCCGTTCTGGCTGGATGATTGTAAGCGGACCAAAACATAATGCCCGTGATTACGTCGAAGGCTTAGAGATGCTCTCTAGCATGCGCCTTTGCTCAAATGTACCAACCCAACATGCCATTCAAACGGCACTAGGCGGATACCAGAGCGTCAATGAATTGATCGTATCCGGCGGTCGACTTTACGAGCAGCGCAATCTAGCCTGGAAGATGCTTAACGAGATCCCAGGCGTAAGTTGTACAAAACCTGAAGGCGCGCTGTATCTGTTCGCGAAATTGGACCCAGAAGTTTATCCGATCAAGAATGACGAGAAGATGGCTTTAGATCTGCTACTACAACAGAAAGTCCTTATCGTTCAAGGCAGCGGCTTTAACATGCCAGATACTCAACATTTCCGTTTAGTCTTCTTGCCACGTAAAGATGAGCTACAAGATGCCATCGAAAGGATAGGCACCTTCCTCAAAACCTACGAGCAATAATAAAAACGGCCATCTTTGATGGCCGTTTTGTTGTAATGTCATTGTAATAAGTCCATCCTAGACTAAGATCTATATTGTGTATTCGCCTTTAGAGTAAATAGGATAATCAATGTTTATAAAGGTAAGAAAAAACTGCGGTATCTATATGGAACACAACGGCCTAGAGCAGCGCCACCTTGTTCCAGTTACATCAAACTTTCTCATCAATCTTAATCACGTCGCAGAAGTCTCTTTCTATACCATTAAAGAGTCTAAGATCCGTTACGATCTTGAGCATCATGAGGTAACCATCCCTCCTCATACTCGTGTCATTCACATACAAATGAACTATCTTTATGGCTCTTACAAAGAAACAGTTAACGACAAGAAAGGCCGCTTAGTGGACCGTTGTTACTATAAACTTTACTTTATGCCAGAAGAGATGGGGCAGTACGAAGGCATCCGATCTCAGATAGAAGGCTTAGTCCTAAACGAGGACTAATTGATTAAAAAGCGGCCTCCAGCCGCTTTTTTTTTCAAAAAAATCAAAAACTTCTTGCAAAATCCCCTCTAGAAATCTCATTATCTACTAGGGCTTTTTGCTGATCTAGGTGTTCACACGAAAGCTCCATTACAAGAATCTAATCTCTAAGGAGTACATATGGAGATTCGCGTACTACTTGAGCAAACTGACAAGCTACCCAACGTTCCCGAAGTCGTAAGACAGTTAATTCAGCAGCTAAACAATCCTGCTGCAGATTACGGCGAAATTGCTGAAAAAGTTGCACAAGATCAGACTCTGTCTTTAAAAATTCTTCGCCTTGTAAACTCTGCTCATTTTGGCTTAAGGCGCAAAGTTTCATCTATTGATGAAGCCGTTGTAATGTTAGGTATGGTTCGCCTTAAAACGCTTGTTATTGCTTCAGGTATTGCAGGCTCCGTTAAAGAAGTAGAAGGTTTAGACCTGAAAAAATTCTGGAGCGAATCATTCCGCGTTGCAGCTCTTTCAAAATGGTTTGCTGAACGAAATACCGATGTTGATCCTGACATTGCCTTTACTGCAGGCTTGATTCATAACATTGGTCGTCTTCTATTACACCTATCTCAACCGACGCTTGCACAGGAAATTCAAGCGCTAATAGATGAGTCAAATTGCAGCCGCTGCGATGCAGAGTTAAAATATTTAGGTTTTACTGCACCCGAAGCTGGACAAGCTTTATTAGACATGTGGAGCTTCCCAGGAGAGCTTGGCATTGCTGTTCGTCAGCACAAACAGCCAACCTCTTTTGAAGAACCATCAGCACTTGCTGCTGTAGTAAATCTAGCCTGTGTTGTTAATTCAGCGATCCGCAACAAAGATAATCTAGAAGCACTACAGGATAACTTCCCGCAAAATGTTGCTGCACTAGCAGGTATCTCAACAGACACATCAGCTGATCTAGAGGAAGCCCTAAATCTCGAATCTGGTTTAGATGGTTTAGCGGACTAACTTTAGCGCTAACATAAAAAAGGCAGCCTAAGCTGCCTTTTTTGTTTCTCTTACCGCTAAACCGCTTCGGTACCAGTTGCTGTAACAGCCTTGATACAAGAGATAATATCTCTTACATCTTGCAATGCTCGATGACGTCGAAATTGAGCTTTTGCCAAGAAGCCAAACTGAATAAGCTGTTCTTTACTTAGAATTCGATCAAGCCCCGCCATACGAAAGCTTGGTTGGATACCCGTCGCTTCAAATAAACGCGTCAACCAAAACAGATCAAATTCAAATGCATCGCTAATCAGTGTCTTACCTTTTAGCTTTTTATTTAAGCGTGAACAGGCCTGTTTAATATCAAGCCCTTTGCTTACCGCTTCTTCTCGTTCTATGCCGTGCATCTCTTCGGCATACTCATCCCAATAGCGCCACCCGGCTGCAGAATCTGGATTAATCAGAAAGTTATCTTGTTCGCCTGTTTCATCGTTAATCCAAGCGATTTCAATCGGGTAAGACTCAGCGCCTAACCCACTTGCTTCCAAATCAATACAAATTAGCTCCACTCACTTCTCCCTTACGTACAACAAAACTTTGAGGCTTTTTTCGGGCTCAGCTTCCGGAAAATCTTCCGGATTATTTAAACGTTCAACGAACTTAAAATCTGGACACTCTTCTAACATCAAGTTCTTTAGAAACTCTGTGCCATTTTTCGGGTCATTATGACATGCTAGAACTTGACCACCCTCTTTAGTTAATTCATTCAAACGACGAATAACTTTACGATAATCTTTTTCAGCAACAAAGCTTCCCGGCTGGAAACTTGGCGGGTCGATCACAATCAAATCGTAAGGACCATATTGTCTTACTCGTTTCCAAGACCTAAACAGATCGTACGCCAAAAATTTAACCCGATCTCCTTCTATACCATTTAAAAGGTGGTTTTCCCGGCCGGTATTTATAGCGCCTCGGGACATATCTACATTCACTACATGCTCAGCACCGCCAGCAAGAGCCGCAACTGAAAAAGCACAGGTATATGAAAATAAGTTTAGCACGCGCTTACCACCCGCATTGTGCATTACCCATTTACGACCCTCACGCATATCCAAAAACAAACCACTATTTTGATTGCGTTGAGGTTTGACCTGATAAAACAGACCAAGTTCCATCGTATTCATCTGCTCAGGCACTGAACCCCAAGCAACATTTTGCTGCGCTTCTTTACCCCGAGAACGCTGCTGAATCACCAAGCCTTCAATTTCATCTACACTCTTTAAAGTGTCGTTCAATTCCGTAACCCACTCAGGTTCAACTTCTTTATACAACCTTGCTACGGCATAAGGAGGAAACCAGTCAATTACCAGATGCTCAAACCCAGGAAAACAGTGCCCACGGCCATGAAAAATCCGGCGCGATTCACCCATCGCTAATGGTATTTGCTGCTTTACGACTGTTAAGACTTGCTGCATCTGAGATCCTGTATCCAAAGGGTCATAAAAAGGGGCTAAATTATAGGCGCGGGCGAAAATGGACACCAGCAATAACAGGACAAATAGACTTGAAACTTTTATCATTCGCCCCTATCTAAGCAATGAGCTTAAACAATAGGAAAACTTTCACTTATGATGCGTATCGGCTTATTTCTATTAACTAACATCGCTGTGCTAATCGTCGCCAGCATTACCCTTAATCTACTGGGTGTTGACCACTATGTTTCCGGTGCTGGCCTTAACATGACCAGTTTGCTGATCTTCTGTGCAGTCTTCGGTTTTGCAGGTTCATTCATCTCGCTATTCCTATCTAAGAAAATGGCGAAAATGACGACAGGTACTGAGATCATTACTCAAGCACGTAACTCCGATGAACAATGGCTTTTAGATACAGTTGCTGAACTTTCAGAAAAAGCGGGAATTAAAATGCCAGAGGTCGGCATTTTCCCAGCTCAGCAAGCCAATGCATTTGCAACGGGTTGGAATAAGAATGATGCATTAGTTGCTGTGAGCTTAGGCCTTTTGCAGCGCTTCCAGAAAGAGGAAGTAAAAGCAGTCATGGCTCATGAAATTGGCCATGTAGCTAACGGTGATATGGTTACAATGAGCCTAGTACAAGGTGTGATAAACACATTTGTCATGTTCTTTGCGCGTATTGCTGGTTATGCAGTCGATAGTTTCCTAAAAAGTAACGATGAAGAAAGCCAGCCAGGTACTGGTATTGGTTACTTCATTACAGTAATTGTTTTTGAAATTATTTTTGGTATTTTGGCTTCGTTTATCGTTTCATGGTTCTCTCGCTACCGCGAGTTCAGAGCAGATGAAGCAGGTGCAGATCTATCTAGCAACCATGCGATGATTGGTGCACTACAACGCCTGAAAGCTGAATACGAAATGCCTGATCAAATGCCTGGTCAGCTAACCGCGTTTGGTATTAGCAGCCATATGAAGTCTGGCCTGATGGAATTGATGTCTAGCCACCCTCCTCTTGATAAGCGTATCGAAGCGCTTCAACAGCGCGGTTAAGTACAAAAAAATCCCCGGCAAGCCGGGGATTTTTATTGAATTATGATTAGTAAGGCCAGACAAAAGGCAAAACTATTGCAGTAAAAATACCGGTTAATCCCATACCCAAAGATGAGAATGCTCCAGCAACGGGACTGATCTCAAAAGCCCTAATAGTTCCGATAGCATGACCATTTATTCCCAACACTAAGCCAACTAAACGCTCATCAGTGACTTTCAATCTTGAAGCTAAAAGGTCAACGAAAAAAACAGCAAATACGCCTGTTGCTAGTAACCCACCCATCATTAATGACACAGAACCACCCATCTGTTCCGTCAAGCCTATGGCTATTGGCGCCGTAACTGATTTTGGTGCAATTGAAGCCAGCATCTGATCACTAGAACCTAAGCTGAAAGCTATTAATACAGCGTAAACCACAGCTAAACTCGCAGAAATTGGCACCGTTAACAGAATTTGTCGCCACGCAGCTCGGATATGATGGCTCTGCTGATACAAAGGAACGCCTAAGGCAACCGTGGTTGGTGCAATAAGTACAGATAACCACTTTGCCCCTGAGTAGTACTCTTCGTAACTGATCGACAATCCAAATAAGAACAGTGCCAAGAATGAAGCAGCCAATAACATTGCCGGACACCAAACAGGCTTGCCCAGTTTCTTGAAGAAATAGCCGCCTAAAACAAAGGAAAACAAGGTGAGTCCGATTGCAAATAAAGGCGTTTCAAGGAAGTGTGGAATCAGGCTAGATAGTGAATGTTCAGTCATCTTGGCTTTGCTCCAATCGACCGAATTTCACTAATAGTAAGGATGTTAAAACACTTAACAAGGTTCCTACGCCTAGTGCTAACCCTAGGTTCAACCATTCACCTGTAAATTGCTCTCCTAAAAAGAACACACCGACAACACCAGGAACAACAAAAAGAACCAGAGAGGAGATCAGTTGCTGACTTGCTGTTGCTAGTTCGTCACTTACGGAACCTCTGATCATCAACCAGAACGTAATCAGTAACATGCCGATTGCAGCACCATGAACAGGTAACTGAAGCAGATAGCTGATTGCTTCCCCCAAGATGAGGAAAGCAAACAAAATGAACATACCTAAAATCATAAAGATAGCCTGAAGGGGATTTGCAGTGGCCGCTTAGACTCAATCAATATCTGATGAATTTTTTAACGCCATAATCTCTTGTTTAAGGTCGGCGACTTCTTGCTCGAGCCTAGCGATTCTTTGCTGAAAAGTAAGATTGTGATCGTCAGTATCCGTTCCGGCCATTTCAACATCAGCATCTTCAACCACACCACTGAAAAGGTGGACGTAACGCGACTCTCGCTTACCCGGTTCACGCACTAAGCGCTGAACCAAAGAACCCATAGGGTGATCCGCTAAACTAGTCAACGTAGCTTCCACTTCAGATACGTCTTTAAATTCGCATAAGCGATTTGTTCTAGTTCTTAATTCACCTGGCGTTTGCGGGCCGCGAAGGAAAAGTACACAAATCACAGCAAGTTGCTGTTTGGTAAATTGAAGGTCGCTGAACTCGGTGTTACAGAAGCGGTGCTTAAACTTAGATACGCGACTGCCAAAACTACTCTCATCACGCACTAAGCGCTTATCTTTAAGCTCATCCAGTAGGTTTTGAACTTCACTCTCGTCAAGCGACAGAACAGGTTCACGGTTACTTTTCTGATTACAAGCGGTTGTTAAACCATTTAGTGACAGAGGATATTGATCGGGTGTCGTTATCTCTTTTTCCAACAAACAACCAATAACACGAGTCTGCAGTAAAGTTAGATCCATATCCACGGTTTACTTCCTTCTGTTTCAATATGTTACCCACCATAACATATTAGCTAAGTTTCGAAAGAAAACTGTTTTATGGTTCAAAACGAGATAATTCGTAACTGATTACCCCACCCTTGAATAACTCCATACTTAATGGCTCTTCTCGTACAAGTTTCACCAAACCAACGCCCGGTGCATACCATTCAGTCTGAGTAATAGGGATATCTTGATACCCTAGTTTAGGATCAACATAGAGGGTTAAGACTGTAGTCCCTTCAACCCTGATACAACGTTCAAAGGTTCCTGCAGGAACTTCAACGGTATCTGTAACCGACTTAATCTCAAACTGTAAATTAATATCACGTTTACGTGGATCGGGTACTGCGAAGGAAGCAGTCGCATGCAAAGCATAAGGCTTGGTCGGTACAGTCCAACTGCGACCTACTTCAAGATCTTTATTATTGGGTAAGATCCTAACAAGCGACTTTTCAAACCTTGGTTGGTATTCAATCAATGTACGACGTGCAGCTCGATAAATCCCTGTATCATCTTTGAGAATATAGTAATCGGTGCCATCACTGGTATGACGCACACTAATTGTATCTTCAGCAAAAACCTCTCCATCTTTAAATTGGGTTTCTCCGAGATTCTCGATTGAAAACTCACGCCGGTTCTCTCGATCACCAAATAGCTCATTAACCTGATATTCCCAAACAACACCTTTCTGCAAAGGGAAATAATCTGTGTCAGGAATATCAGCGCTACAACCCGACAATATTAAGCTCACCAGAAAAAAACTAATTCGCATAATCACAGTTTATTTCTCCGGTAGAGCAGGATCAGGGACTTGAGTGAAATTGATCAGCGGAGATTTTTGACCCAAAGCATCCTTACGTTTTGCATCTGAAGGTTTAGTAAAACGCTTTGAAGGCTGCCCTAACTGAGGCTGTCCACTTTTAGTTTTCTTTAACGCCTCTTCAACAGCACCATGGGTCGCTTGATCATAATCAATTCGGAAGGCTCTGGGCTTTTCATCCAGCTCATCATTTTTTAGATCGGTAAGCCAAATGTAGATATCACCGTCTCTATTAGCTTGCTTATCTGGCTCTTCAATCACCGCATAATGAAACAGGAACTTATCAGGTAAAGCAGTTGGGCTAGGCCAGCCCTGACTTTGCTTCCAACCCACATAGCTACAACCATAGAAAAACAATGCAATTACAACTAGGCCCGTTTTAACCGGCCACTTTAATCGCCCACTGATTACCGCCAACAATAACAGTGCCGTTAAAAACACATAAGCCAATGTCAGCACTAGGAGTTCTTCATTCATTTCTGATTCGCCTTAATAATGCTTTTCTGCAGTTTGTTAATATTGGTTACTTGGCCTTGCGTATTCAGAGTAAAGCGCAAGGCTGTCAGCTCATCGCTTTCTGCTGCCAACGTTTCGGTGGTGTAACTAATAACCTTCAAGACAGGATTCACCTCAGCCAGATAAACAGTCACTGGCACAGGCTCGTCATTCTCACTTTTAAAGTAATGAAGGTTGATCACATACTCACCCGGAGGCCGACCTCGTATCGTCAGTACCTCCTGATTGATCGGATTAGTAATCGTTTTTCCATCAATTACTTGAGTATCATTGGCATTGCCGCGATCATCTCGATCCAAGTGCATCAGACCTTGTTGCGTCCGTTTGTAGTAAACCTTTTCACCTTTAGGACCTAAGGCCCAAACGTCAATATCATTGGGGCTACCATCTGGCCAACTCACCGTAATTAGAAATTCCGCCTTAGGGTCAATAATTCCAGATTTTGCCGGCGGGTTGAGCAGTAACAGTGCTACCAGAAACAAAAAGGTAAACGTCAGCAATGCGTTGAAAAGTAGATCGGTAAACGGATCTATTTCAAAGTTCGATCGCTGCCCAAAGAGTTTCATGACGCAGGCTCGCATTCAGTAGCACCATGTTTCTGCTGACCTAAGGTGATGCTTAAAGCCACAAAACGATCAGCCATACGATCAAGCAAAAGATATTGAACACTTAATAACATGCTACAGGTTAAACCAATCAGGGTAGTACTCATGGCGATACCCATACCATGAGTCATCTGCTGCATTAAGGTTTTAACATCGTCAATTGTGAGATTTTCCAGCCCAGAAACCGAGCTGAGCATGATGATAAAGCCAATCACCGTACCTAAAAGACCTAACTTGACCATGACACCAACAACAAACCAGCCAACCTGATGTGAACCTCGAGCCCCTTCTACAAGCAACTCAGCTAATAACCCTTTATCAGCATTTTGGTCTTGTAACTCTTCATCAGACACATTGAACAGGTAATCCTGTGAAAGAGAGAGACCGTCCGGAAAGGCTTTTTCCTCGGGGGTTAACCCCGTTTCTTGGCGGCGGAGATAGTAATGATCCAACATCGAGAACTGTTGGGATAAATAAAAGCTTCGATAAGCACAATGACAGCTCATGCCTACAAGTAACACCAAGATGAATATGCAGACGCGGGTTTGATCCTGCTGAATTATCTCCAACAGCACCCCTTGATCCCAACCGACATAGAAGCCAAAAAGAATCACGCCAAATAATAAAGCCCAGTAGAGCAGAACTTTATATTGCACAGGATTGTACATACTAAGCTTCCTTACACATTCAATTATGAGCGATATCTAATACTACTAATTTATTTAGTTGCTCGAGGCAAACTAAATACCAACAAACTATCCCCTGTGGGGTAACCAGCTATCTTATTCCCACCTGCTGCAACAGCGATGTACTGACGACCATTGTGGCTATAACTTACCGGCGGCGCATTAACACCATAGGACTGTTTATAGCTCCAAAGTTTTTCACCAGTCGTAGTATCTACCGCAAAAAACTCACCATCACCCTCGCCACTGAAAACTAAGTCACCCGCTGTGGCTAAAGTTCCACCTAGCAAGGGCAAACGCGTTTTGTTCTGCCAACTCACCTGACCGCTTTTTAAGTCGATCGCAGTTAAAGTTCCATAACGTTGTTTCTCATCGAACTCAAAATAGCTATATGTTTGCCAAGGTAGCTCTGAATTTAGTTTTAAAGGTTTACGGTAATAGGTTGCAGGCATATGAATACCTGCAATATAGACTTGCTGCTTATCTGGATTGACTGATACTGGAGACCAATTGCTACCACCTGCAATACCCGGAGCAATGGTTACTCCCTCCTCCGTTGGATCAGCAAATAAGTTAACTTGAGGCACAAAAGGGTCGGACTTAAACAGCAACTCACCTGTTTCTCTGTTAAGTACATAGAACCACCCGGTTTTTCCCGCTTGTCCTACTGCTTTTACAGTTTTGCCTGCCACAACGGTATCAAATAATACTGGAGGGCTTGAAACATCGTATCCCCAACGGTCATGTGGCACTTGCTGGAAGGCCCATTTAAGCTCTCCATTTTTGCTATCAATCGCCACAATACTCGAAGTATTCAGGTTATCACCTGGTCGAGTGGAACTATCCATATTAGGTGCGGGGTTGCCTGTTCCAGCAAACAACCAACCGGTTTCGTCATCAATGGCTGGCGTGGTCCAAATAGACCCGCCACCGAGTTTCCAACTATGTTGAAACCGTTGAGAAGCCGCTTTTTCCGTTGCAATATCACGATTAAGCGTCAAACCACTTGCCGTGGTTTCTTGCCAATCGCCAACCCAGTGCTCACCATCTACACTGTACCAACGCCACAACTCCTTACCGGTATTCATATCAAAGGCAGATAAAAAACCACGTAATCCAGTCCTACCATCGCCAATACCAACAACCCTTAGCCCTTTTTCAGTATCGAGATGTAAACCATACCCAGCCCCTGTACTACCGACGATTACCATATCCTTGTAAACCTGAGGGGCCATATTGAAGCTATGGCTTGTGCCACCAGTAATCTTTGCGTCCCCGCCAAGATCCATCCCCTGTAACAGTCCATCGACGCTTTCCTGAACTGAGAGCTGTATATCTTCGACTTTGTTCTGCCAGACCAGTTCACCGGTAGTCTGATCTAACGCGATCAGCTGTCCATCTATTGTCGCCTGGAAAACCTTGCCCTTAGCTACAGCCACGCCTCTGTTTGCTGGCCCACAGCAACTTTTCTTTTTCGGTTTGGGATGTTCATAACGCCACACTTGCTCACCCGTTCCTGCATCCAGCGCGATGACATGATTGAAAGGAGTCGAGATATAGAGGCGATCACCGACTTTTATAGGGCTCGTTTGAAAGCTCGCTTTAATACCGCTATCAAACTTCCAAGCTAACTGGAGTTTGTCTACATTGGCTCGGTTAACCTCTTTAAGAGAACTAAAGCGCTGATTGCCCAAACCATTGCCATAGGTTGCCCAATCATCGGCAAATACGACTTGGGATAAAACACTCCCAAGCATTAATCCGAAAAGCTGGTTTGGCACGCGCATAAGTGATTCCTCAATACGTATGATGTTGTATAAATCGATCAACATAAGATCGACTTTGATTATTTAAGCATAGAACTAAACTAACTTTTCCTTTTAAAAATCAACAGCGTGAACTTGACCACAAAAGGCGGGTTTATTGCCCGATACACAAACACGTTATCTACTTACAATATGACACATTCTTTAAGGCATAGATTCCAAAAACAAAGATTCTGTTTACTGATGAAGTCGATAAAACTTAACTTTCTGCTAATTTCTCTTGTTGCTATTTCGGGGATGGCGGCGCTATTTATCTCTGCATTTATAGCTTTATATAAAACAGATGCGGACTCACGGAAACATGCTCAAGAGATATCCGCCATCGTAAAGCAACAACTCGAGTTTCAAGTTTTAAAAGTCCAAAACGATGTAATGGCACCAGAACACTTTCCAGACTTTTTCCTCTGGAAACACTCTGCGGGCTTCACTGGGTTCTGCGTTTCCTTTGAAACTAATACCGGCGAGGTAGCACGTAGTCTCTGTACAGGTGATTACACTGAGGATGAATGGCCTTTATGGTTTGAAAGCTTCTACCTTTCACTGTTCACTTCAGCAGAGGAAACGCGTACCAAGATCACCTCAAAAATTGGTATTGAAGGTGACATTGTTGTTTCTCCTAGCAAGCCCATTTTGTTGCACAATGCCTGGAATAACATTATGACGCTGATGGAGTTTTCTATCATTGTCGTAGCAATCCTTAGCTTGCTGCTTTATCTGTGCCTTCACTGTATTTTAAAACCTGTCAAAAAAACCCAGCGGGTTTTAAACGAGATGCAAAAAGGCAACTTAAGTGCTCAAGTTCCTCCCTCGCATATTAAAGAGTGGCAAAAAACCGCGACCGCAATAAATAACTTAGCAGCCAGCCTTAAAGAAACCTTAGATGACCGAAAAGAACTCTCATACAAGCTCCTCAACATCCAAGAGAATGAGCGACGATACCTTTGTCGGGAGTTGCATGACGATATGGGGCAATACCTAACAGGGCTCCGAGCAATTTCTCACTTCCTGCAACTGGAAGTTGATAGCCAATGCCCGGAGCTTTCGCCCAAAGTTAAGCAGGTAAACACAATCTCTGAAGAGATGATGAAGCTAGTGAAAGACTTACTCTTCCGTTTACGACCTGCAGACTTAGATGAACTAGGTATCTCTGAAAACTTAAAATCGATGATCCAAGACTGGAATACCAAGCACTTCGATAAAAACTGCTCGATCACTTTAGAGGGCGAAATCAACAGCATTCCAGCAGCGATAGCCGTAAATATCCTTAGAACTATTCAAGAGTGTTTAACCAATATCGTTAAACACGCCTCTGCCAGTGCCGCAGAAGTACATCTAACTTACTACCCAACAGATCATAAATATCTAACGTTAACGATCCAAGATAATGGCAATATGACTCAGCCTGAGCCTCTCATTAAACCGGGAAATGGTTTATTAGGTATAAAGGAGCGAATTAATGCGCTTAATGGTGAATTAGAGCTAAGTAAATCACCATTAGGCGGACTAAAAATAGCAGCGAGTATTCCTGTCTGCGAAATTAAGGGATCCAATGAGCACAGTTAATATTCTTCTAGTAGATGACCACGCAATTGTCCGCGAAGGTTATAGAGCGCTTCTAAACCGCGAACCTAATTTTCACATTATCGCTGAGGCTGGATCTGGTGAAGAAGCTTATTCCCTCTATAAACAACATTCGCCTGACCTCGTTCTTTTAGATCTGTCCTTACCTGGGAAAGGTGGTTTAGCGACCCTTTTACAAATCCGCCAGCATGACCCTAAAGCCCAAGTTCTGATCTTTAGCATGCATCAGAACCCAGCGATGGCTAAGAAAGCAGTGGATGCAGGTGCGCGTGGTTATATCACTAAGAGTAGTGCTCCTGAATTGCTAATACAGGCAATCAAAGACATTACACATGGTCAGTTAGCTATCAGCGATGATGTGTCACGTGCATTGGCGCTAGAAAGCCTTCAAGGCGAAGCTGCCATCCTTAGTAAGTTATCTACCCGAGAGTTTGAAATTCTTCGAATGATGATTGCTGGAAAAACAAAAGATGAAGTAGCCGAGACGCTTTGCATAAGCACTAAAACTGTCGCGAACAGTTACTACATCATTAAAAGCAAGCTCGAGGTCAAGACTGATATTGAGTTGATCCATACCGCTATTCAAGCAGGTATGCTCTCTCCAGCCGAACTCATGCCTAGCTAGCCTCTAAAACTAAAGATAATTGGTTTTTACGACTAAACTTAGCCTAATGACCCCCATGGTCTGAGTAAATCTACGTATGTACCTGATAATCAGGCACGACTAGGCTATCTAGTAGGGTCAGGCAGCAAGGTATAGCAATGCGTTTAGTAGTAAGAAGACTTGGTCGCATCAAATTAATGCTAGTAATCACAGCTATCTCCGTTGTGATGGCAGTCGCACTAAACCTAATTTTTTCCTTCCTTTTTGAAACAGGCGCTCCCGTAGTTCAAAGTATTGTTCGTGCAGCTGTCATCCCCCTATTTATAGCGCCATTAGTCTCCTGGTATCTACTTGGCTTACTCATCGATTTAGACCAACTTGAAGCCAAAATGAATAAACTGGCTACCTATGATGACCTAACAGGTTTGTATAATCGCCGCGCCCTCTTTAAATCTTGCCACCTTCTCCATCGACTCGCCGTACGAACTAAAGAAACCTACTGCGTGGTCATTGTCGATCTGGATTTTTTCAAAAAGATTAATGATCAATACGGTCATGCCGCAGGTGATCAAGTCCTAAAATCATTCGGCCAGATATTAAAACGAGTTACCCGAGATTGTGATTTAGCAGGAAGGATGGGCGGTGAAGAGTTCTGCATTTACTTAAGTAACACCCAACAAGCGCAGGTCGAAAAAATTATCTCTCGTTTAAAAACCGAGATAGAAGACAATTATCCAGTATTTGAAAGTACGACCATAACCTACACCATCAGTTTAGGCGTAGCTGAAAACCAGAATGCTGCCGAATTAGGTTTTGAAGAAGTTTTAAATAGAGCTGATATAGCCCTCTACGAAGCCAAAAACAGCGGACGAAATAGATCAGTATCTTTCAACAGTGAATTACAGCGCTAACTGGTTTCAAAGGAAGTAATTGGTAATCCTAGGTCAATCAAATAAAATAGATAACTAATTGATTAAATTGACTTACGATATGAAAGCTCCACAAATTAATTTGAAGGATCAGGGGTGAGAATCAGCTGAAGAAGCCCGGAATAACCTGGAAATAATACTCAATGCGCTGCTTATAAAGCCTCTCGTGCCTGCTTCATCCACTTCATTCTTTATCTGTGTAAGGCTGCTTGGCTGTCACATCCCCTTGTATAAGGACCAACTCCATCAAAATGTCCTACTCTGTTTCATAAAATTATGCAGAAGCAAGCAATGGCTTATCCTGCTTAAGCTTATACTTGACTCAGACTTCCCAGAGAAACTTTTTGGAACCAATTACCTCCCAAGAGCGACTTACCCCACCCAGCAATTCGTATCGGAAGCGAGAAAAAAGGGTTCATCTAGATCAAGCTTCGATCGAGGCCAATTTTCCCGCTCTAGCAAATAATCCATTAAAGAAAAATCCGGAAATGATGTCATTCTCAGATCCTGATTACCTATAATCACGGGGCGCTGATTTGATTAGTCATAATACGCATAATCAAGAATTAATACTGGAACAATGCTTTTTCTAAACCACTACATAATTACCCATAGCTTTCAATCTCCTTACCCAAAACTGTAATATCAATACCCTCAATTCGCTCTGGAGCCGTGTAAAAAATCGCCATACCGCCCTTCACCTTCATCCCCAAGTCAGGATTAAGACTAATCTCGTCGTCTTTAACAGCAAGCGCTGTTGCGTTGTGCAACAATTTTAGGCCAAACAATACGTTCTTGTATGGAACCTCTATTGCTGAGTCACCCGGTATATCAAAGCGGTACAGATTTTCTCCATTAAAGTTGGAGATTAACTGCTGAATCACACCGCTCGATTCTTTATCCTGCAGCTCTTGCGCCATCATAAAGACGTTCACTGGCAGGATGACCTGGTTAGAAGACTGATCAACTGCGGGTAGCTTTTTAAGCTTATCTGCATGTGATTCGTTATTGAGGTAACAAACCATATGTGCAGACAAGTTAACCTCTCTTACAGCATATGCAGTAAAGAATGTCTGGTTGTCATCGTGGCCATGAACAATGATGTTACTGGCCTTGGCGATATTGGAGCGCCCCAGTACGTCTTCTGATGCGAGCTCCCCCCTGATGAATTCAACAGAGTCTTCTTTAATGGGATTTCTTTCTTGCTCGTGCGAGCACAGAACAATTTCAACCTCGGTATTATTGGCTTTAAGCTCAGAAATAACCCGTTCCGTGCTACCTTCTCTGTAGCCCATAATGACTACGTGATTTTCATATCCCATATAACCAAGCCCCCTTGCTTTTTTCCCAGCAAAAAACAGTACAAATTCTGAAAGTTTACCGATCACCAGACCGGCAATTCCTATTCCCAAATACATGATGCCCCCAGCAATAAACCTGCCTAAGCTGGTCTGGGGGTAAAAATCACCGTATCCCACGGTTGTAAGGGTGACCGAATACCACCAAGCATAATGCTCAATAATGTCTGCCTCATTGGCAATCTGCATACCTAGATAGCCCGTGATATATAAAAAAACCACAGAGCAGAAGATCACGGTCCAGGCATTGTTATAAAGCCGGTAAAGCGTTTTCTTATAGATGCGATTCATTAATGAAAATATCATTCTACAATCCAACTTCTATCAACGTAATGAGTGAGGAGACACGGCTGCATCAACGTATTCACACAAAGGGTATCCGTATGGAGCTCCCCTTTCCCGAAAGAGAATGATGCAGCCAAAAGTTCGGGGGTTATAAAGGATGTTTCAACCTCAAAATTTTCTAAACGAGAAAGCGTGGCCTTAACTTCAGCCTCAGTTTTATTATCAACCCATGCTAAGTAATAACCCCAATCCCCAAACGAAGGGATGTTCTGCCGATAAGGCAGAGCATTGAACCCTGCTGCTCGCATAGTGGCCCCAATTGAGAGATATGCTTCCTTTGCGTGGTACGGTGATGTTGACTGCATACTGATAACTGCATCATCCGTCAGATATAAACGCAGCATTTGGTAAAACTGCTTACTGTAAAGCTTACTCAACTCGATTGAAGAGGGATCCGGAAGGTCAATAACCACAGCATCCCACTGTTGTTTAGGTTTCTGTCTCAGGAACTGATCTGCATCGATGTTATAAACCACAAGTGATGCCACATATTCAGAGTCATCAACGGTGGCAGTGTCTTCATACAGAAACAAACCGCTATGAGAACCTGGTTCATCCAGACTGGCCGGTTCAATGATTACCTTGGCGTTTCTGAACGCATCGTTATTAATCTCCCGGAGACGTGGATGCGTGGATGCGACCTTTACCATTTCAGGGTCAAGATCAACCAACGTCACACTTTCTATCGAGGGGTACTTATTCAGTTCTCGCAGCGCCAAACCATCGCCCCCGCCCAGCACTAGAATATTCTTTGCATCCGGGGCTGCTGCCATTAAGGGGTGTACCAAGAAATCGTGGTACCGTTCTTCATCCAGACTTGAAAACTGAGTATTTCCATTGATGTATAGTCGTGTGTCGTCGGTAATATTGCTGTGCGTGATGACCAGGTGTTGATAGCGTGTCGTTTCCTTATAAACGATTGGATCATCATAGAAACGCTGTTCTAACAGGTTGCTGATATCTCGATTGCTCACAAATCCCCAAATCAATGCAACTGCTGTCACCAGAAGAGCCACACAGTGTATAAGCGGTCTGGATATGATCTTTCGGGTCATGAAGTAGATGATAGTCAGTATCGCCACAATGAAGTTAAAACCGGCAACGATGAAGCTGATCTCTGTGAGAGGGAAATTCTTCAGAAGGTAATTAACCCAGATCAGAGCACCTATGAATGCACCGACATAATCCATGCCGTAAACAAGGGTCAGGTTGACCCTCAGGTTAATCTTGTTTTGCTCAATGATTCGCATGACCAGCGGTATTTCAAAGCCGATCAGGAAACCGACAGACAACACGAAAAAGTAATGAACAAATTGAAAGTGGTTCTCTAAGTAGCCATAGGCAGAGTAAATCGCTAAGGGGGCGAACCCCCCTAACAGAGCCATAAGGACTTCCACCGCGATAAATTTCTGGAGCAAGTTTTGGTCGGACATTTTGCTCTGAACAAAACCAGAAACACCCATCATCAACATCATGCAGGCAATCACTATCGAAAACTGCTCGATAGAGTTACCCAATATGTAGGTGGTTATGGTTGCCAATACATATTCGTTAACGAGGCCAGACGCACCCGTTGTGAACATGCAGAACGCAAGAAGTATCGGTAAGTATCGCGGTGTATGATCCATATTACAGAATCGCATTGCTCAGGATTAAAGCCATGCCAATCTTAATGGACGACAGTTGAACTGCTGGAATGATTCGATCTTCGTTCAGGATCTCTTTCATGCTTGAAGAGGTCACAATCACCAGATCAATCACAAACTCAAACAAGTACAAAATGAGCATGCCTGATACGGCCAAGAAGATATATTCCACAACCATGTCACTGAGCTCGGCAGAACCTCCATTCCCTACAATCGCTGACTTTAGAATCAGAGCGTAAGCGATGAGCTTACCGCCAAGATAAACCCCAGCTGAGAGGTTGCCCTTACCGATCTGGGAAACAATGTCGAAGTGCCTGGTGAAGACTTTCTCGTAAACAACAATCAGCACAACCAAAGTAACCTGACCGATTACGAAATAGGCCAATGTGGACAGTAAGCCCCCTGCCTCACCGTATATGCTTGAATAAGAGATAATGCCGGTAGAAACGAGCATGCCCAGCTCTACCATACCTACAGAGGTATTGTTCTCTTTCAGTTGCTTAAGGTTATCAATACCTGGAGTCACTAATTTGTCAGTGAGAATCAGCGTGCTAACCATAAACATAGTGGCAGCAAGGCCGTACAAGGCTGAATTCATAAGGTCTTGGGTTAACGACCCTGTAGTGCCTCCAGAAAGTACTCCCATCATGGCGATCGCCAGGCCAAACTGGGCACCCGTACGGCGCAAGCCTACTGCCAAATTGCCATTAGCGAGTTGGTCATCTGCATCGTAGTGCTGAGAAGACATGAAGTTGAGAACATACTTCAATACAACGGCATAACCGATATAGATCAACGTGTATAAAATATAAATTCCGTATTGCTCGATATTCATAACGAATAATCCTTTTAAATTATTTACCGCCAGATGAAGGGCCTTTGGAGCGACCACTAGGGCCTGCACCACGAATTGAAGAGTTCGCCTTCCTTGAACGGCCAGTACGTGCTTCGGTTACTACAGAAGGGTTACGCTTTAAGAAGTCACTATTTTTGTAACGGCTATGACTATAGGTGCCGCTACCAAAGGTGCCGTACTGATTTTCGTTACCATAATAAGGAGAGCGCCTGGCATTCTTGTGATAGCCGTTCCAATCGTTGTAGGAATAACGATTGCCCCCCATCACATCGCCAAACATCCGGTACATGCCGTAGTAATGCCAGAACGAAGTACCATTAGATTGTCGCCATTCACCGTACTGGTTAGAGCCAGTGGCCACACCGTTGACCATTGTTGGCTCAGCGATCATAGCCATACCAACAGGCTCGGCCTCAGTAATCATTTCCTGCTCGAAATAACCTAACGGTTTTGACTCGATAGCCATGCCGAGATTGTCGTAATGCTTCCAGAACAGAGCACCAGCTACCTCAACCCAATCACCTTCGGTAACCTTTCCATCTTCAATGATGGTGTATCTGTGGTAAGTCTTTTCAAAAGTACTGTCTACCCAGAATTCAGCATAATCGTTACCTGAGCTTCTTCGGAAATCCTTATCGATCTTTAAGGCCTGCCAGCGACTTTGAGGGATTTTCAGATCAAACCCACTCCATGCCCCTTCATCAGCAATCGTATTTAGAGTCAGGGTGCTAAAATACTCAAAGGTATTTGCATCAACTTTAGAAGCTGGGTAGCGCATTTGATCGCCACTACCGCAGTAATCCGACTCACACCAATCAGCACGACCTACCGCCACATAGAAATCAACTTTCTGATCTGCCAGCACCTTCACATAACTGCGATCTAGGAGGGAGAACTGATCATTCATATCGCGGCTGTAGTTTTGGAGCTCCTCATACGTTTTTGTAATACCGAGGTAGGAATCGCCGTACAGCGCATAATCTGGCAGGGGTGCCTTGTACTCTTGGTCCATAACCGAGAAGTAACGCTGCACAGTTGTAAACAGCCTCGCACCAACCTCAACTTTTTTCTGTAGAGCTTCTTGCTGGTGCGGGTATTTATCCGCCAGGCTTTCAGACCTCACCTTAAGGTTGGCCATCTTTTTATCAGCCATATCCCTAAACTGTTTGGCATCCTGGAAGTACTTATCCTTATTAGCTCGATTTTCGAGAATCAATTTCGCTCTGGATAAAGGCAATATTGACTGTTCACGGGAAGCTTTGATCTCTTCTTGCCCTGTATTGAGTGCCACAATAAGCGCATTTAGATCGTCCTCATGGTCTCGCTCAAGAATGGGGTCAATCGTGTCTTCCAGTACTGTTTTCGCAGCGGCCAGATGTCGCTTTGATTTCAATAATGCTTCAGGCCATTGCTGTTTGTTGGAATATGCCTCGAGAAATGCCCAAACAGCAGACGCCTGTAGTTCTTCAAACTTAGCTATCTGCTTTGCTAAATCGGATTCTTGTCGATCCACCCTCGATTGCAATGACTTTACGTTCTCAACGTATTCGTAAGGGATGCTGACCGATGCCTTATAGGCAACATAGAACATCCCCGCAGCTAACAGAAAAAAGCCTATAAAGAATATTCTCACTGATTGCCCTCCTTGCGATCAGTTGGGGTCGGCTGGCACTGAATGACCTTGACGTTGTTTGATGCAATCTCACGGCTGGTAAAAGCTTCTCGCTCGGGTTTGGAATCCTCATCATCCCATGCTTCAACCGTCAAGAATTCGCCACCATTTGAATGAAATTCATACATTTTCACTTTCAGCGGCTCTTCCTCTTTCCCGCGGTAGAACAATGCTGCCCAGGTGTCATCCTCGCTATAATGGTATGTTGTACCGTTGCAAAAAACTTCCCCATACTCAGCCTCTGCTATCTCATCTAAAGCACGGGTAGTTACAGGTGAACCATTGTGTTTAATATCGCGGAGTTTGACCTCTGCAATTGTTTCGCAAACCTCAAGCTCATCATCAACTTCCCATTCAACGAAACAGGTTTCACCTGTCTTGACGTTGAATAGCTGCAACTCATACACCCAGTAATCGGACTTCTTCTTTTTGTAGTTGCTCCACTTCACTTCGAGGTATTTGAGAACGTCTACAACCTGAAAAGTAGCTCCCTTAATCTCAACGTAACCACCCTTCTCTACATCGCGGATATCGAGTTTTAGCGCTTCACTCGCTGGCAGAGGCGAAAGCCCCCGCACAGCCGCAAAACGTTGACTAATCCCTGTCATTATTACCTCCACCTGATTGAGCTTTCTCAGCGTCACCCTCAATCACATCGCCAGTTTCATCCGACAGCTCAATCGCCTCAGAGGACATCTTACCTTTAGAGATGCGAGCTTCATGCAGGCCTGCTGCTACAGGCTCCAGCTCCTTAGTCATTGCAGCAAGGCGATCACTCACCTCTCTGGCCTGAGTCGTGCTGTTGGCCATTGCTTCATTAGCGGTATTCACCGCAGCCATGAGCTGATCAAAGCCCTCTTCTAGCTTCTCAATGGCGATCACAGGGCTGTTATACATATCCCCAATGCTTTGCGCTGCTTGGTTCGTAGCAGCGGCATTCTGCGCCATCATGTCACCCAGACCCGACTGAAATTGATCAACTGCTTCCTGCACGCTTTTCTGTTTAGCCAGAGCCGCTTGGATCTGCAGGGCGTTAGTCATGACCATAGGGCCTACCAACAGAGCGCTATCGATTTGCTCACCCAACAACGCATTCGTTGCAATAGTTTGCTCAATGCTGATAAAGAACTGGACAGCAGCCTGCTCCATGGTCCGAAGATCACGAATACGACGCATAGCCTGGTTTTTCACAGATTCAATCTTTTGTTTTTCCTGAGGATCGTCAGTAGGCTGCTCTGCTTGGCGCTTTTCGAGTTCTTGAATAAAATATTCACCGACATAGATTTCGGATTCGATCTCTTTTTTCGCGGCCAGTACTTCGTTGTATTGGTGCTCCAACGTCAGGCTCGATTCCAACAGCTCATCTTTACCGTTACGCAGTCCGTCAAAGATAGCGTTCACATGGCTCTGCATTGGCTGGTATTTACCGACAAATCGGGCAATGGCTTTACGCTTGATACCTGTAGGCATCCAGCTAAACCACCAAGAATTGTGTAGAGAGTGTGGATTCAGCTCGTCCATCGTTGTACGAAGCTCAACCAAGCGTTCACCCGTTGGGGATTTACCATCAAGGCCTTTCAACAAATCGTTGATGCTCCCCGACATCACATCATTAGCTGAAGCCATTTGCTTCTGTGCCGGTGCGCCAATACCTTCAATAACACGTGTAAGTGCAGGCCCAGCCTTTTCTTTGGTCGCTACAAGCAGATCATGCGCTTTGGACTGCATTACAGTGATCTTGCCTTCATCAGCCCATTTCGGCTTTTGTACGTTTGTATCGCTCATTTACACTTCACCATCAATATTGAATTTATGTTTCAGGAAAAGTGCCTTCTTATTGAATTCACTCTCATCCTGATCCTTCAGGGTTTCAGAAATGCCATCCAACTCGGCAGATAGCGCCGTTAAACTTTGTTTAACAGAAACCAGCGTCTCTGGTTCCTTTTGCGCGGAGCTATCCAGATTTAGATACGGCCTTAAACATTTGTTAGGCAGATATTCAGTCGCGATCCGTCTGACCATCCAAGACAACTCCCCTGTTGGTGAAGCCTTCTCTTCAACCTTTGGCAACAGATCACGCAGTTGGTCGATAACCCCTTCTGCTTGCGTTGTTACCTCATTGGGGATACTTGCTCGACGTATTTCTAAATTCAGATCCAGCAACTGCTCTGGTACATCTGGATCTTGAGACGCGGGCTTACTCTCGCCTGCTTCAGAGGGCTTTGCAGCAGCCATTTTCAACCACCACCAGAACGCAACTCCCGCTACAACCAAGACAGCTACCACTATCAAAATTAAAACCATGCTAGTCTCCATAAAACAGGCATAAGAACCCGCTAAAAGTAAGTAACCTCACTGGAAAACCAGCAAGCGTCAAAGTGAGCCTGAAAAGGCTATAAGCTTCTGAAAAAAATCAAGTAACGTTGAGCAGTATTTTTTCTTGTAAGGAAAACAAATCAGATCAGTGTTCTAAAGCACAAAATAGATCTTTGATATCCGCTAGGGCCCCAATCAGCTCTTGAAATAGCAACTTAAAGGATAGGGAATTTGGAAGGTGGGAATCGTTGTAGCCGAAGAAATAAAGGCAAACTTAAAAGCAGAACCTGCTGTCAATCCCTTAGACATAATGCATCCTTAATAAGATTATATAGTATCAATTTAATAATGCAGATTATTATCTACTCTACAAAACACATCAACATATAATGACCACTTTAAGCGCACAGCAGGCTAATTCACCTGTACTAGCCAGATTAACGATCTAATTAGCTTAACCTAATTGATCGCACTGCGCCTTTTCAGAGTGATCTCGGATACGCCTATTGAAAGAAGTTTCTCTTTACCGGCAAAGCGATACTTCAATCGCCAGTACTTAACTATCGGTTTTCTTGATTAAAAGAAACATACCTCGTCCATCGCTGAGCTTGTAACCCTTATCCCTAGGTTTGGCCTGTCTGATTTTTTGTATCAGTGAGTTTCATTACTACCTCGAGGTCCAAGATAAGACATTGGGGGTACCTAGGAGTATAAAACTCAGAATTTGGAAATATACCCCCAAATACACCCTCAATTCGGGGGTATCTATGTGTGCGCATGAGTACGCATCGATGAAGAGTATATACAAAAAACCAGCAATTACGCTGGCTTAGAAGACTTTAAGTACTCATCAGTACTTAGAATTGGTGGAGCCTAGCGGGATCGAACCGCTGACCTGTTCGCTGCCAGCGAACCGCTCTCCCAGCTGAGCTAAGGCCCCATCGATGAAGTGTGGCTATAGTAATTAGCCGAAAAAACAGAGTCAAGAAAGATTGAAAGCTATTGAAATCAGTTAAGCGCAGGAAAAATCAGTAAAAAGCGTGAAGTAAAACTGAAGTCGGCTGAACCAAGCTGGTTTAGCCGACTTCTCCACTTACAATGTAAGTCGATTACCCTTCAATCTGCGTACTTAGTGCACGGTATTCTTTTTCCCAACGTTTCGCTTCTTTCTTAGAAGGGCCGCCAAGAACATTGACCGCATGACGTAAACGCGCACGTGTCATATCTGGACCTAGGATCGCCATAGAATCCATTACAGATACAGTCTGGTTAGTGCCAGCTACCGCAATAAACAATGGGAATAGGAAGTCACGGATTTTGTAATCCATCGCTTCAGCAAGCTGTTTAAGCTGACCGAAGAGACGATCTTTATTCCACTGAGTTTCTGTATCTAGCAACCATACTGAGTACTGCAGCATTTTGCGGATGTCATCAAGTTCCAATGATTTATGCGCAAAATCTTCTTCTGTGATATCCAGCATGCCGGATAGGAAGAAACTCGCAAGTGGAGCTACGTCAGAAAGTTTCTCTACACGCTGCTGAATCAACGGAACGATCTGCATCAGGTATTCAGGGTTTAGTGCCCACTCCTGATACTTAGCTGCAAATTGCGCTGGGTCTAGGTCTTCACGCAACCATAGACCGTTTAACCAGCTTAGTTTTTCCTGATCGAAGATTGGACCACCCAGAGATACACGCTGAATATCGAAGTTATCGAACATCTGCTGACGTGTGAATTTCTCGCTCTCATCCGGCATAGACCAACCCATGCGAGCAAGGTAGTTCAACAATGCTTCTGGCAAGAAGCCCATACGCTGATAGTAAAGAATACTAGTAGGATTCTTACGCTTAGATAGCTTAGATTTATCCGGGTTACGAAGAAGCGGCATGTGGCATAGCTTCGGCATATCCCAACCAAAGTATTCGTAGAGCAACTTATGCTTAGGCGCAGAGTTGATCCACTCCTCACCACGGATAACGTGCGTGATCTCCATTAGGTGATCATCTACAACGTTTGCCAAGTGATAAGTAGGCATACCATCGGACTTAAGCAGAATCTGAGCATCAACCATGCCCCATTCCAGCTCAATCGTACCGCGAAGCATATCGTCAACTTCACAGGCACCTTCACCTTCAGGTACAACCATACGCACAACATAAGGCGCACCCGCTGCTTTACGCTTTTCTACTTCCTCTACAGGAAGGGCAAGATCGCTTTGCTTAAGCGCAGTGTGACCGCCTGCTGCGCGGCGAGCAGTACGTAGCTCATCCAACTCTTCAGATGTACGGTAGCAAAGGAATGCTTTGCCTTCTTCCACCAACTGCATCGCGTATTTTGCGTAGTCAGCTTTACGTTCGCTTTGACGGTAAGGACCGTGAGGGCCACCTACGTCTGGACCTTCATCCCATTCCAAACCTAACCAACGTAGCGAGTCTAGAATCTTCTGTTCAGATTCGTCCGTACTACGTGTTTGGTCTGTATCTTCGATACGCAAGATAAACTGACCGCCATGCTGACGAGCAAAGGCTAAATTGAACAATGCGATATAGGCTGTGCCTACATGAGGGTCACCTGTTGGAGAAGGTGCAACACGGGTACGAACGGTCGTCATTGGTGTCCTTGGAAATCTGATAAAAATGAATAGCGGCAATTATATACTTAGCGGCCCTTTTCGAGCCACTAAGAAATCAATTAGGCGATAGATTATGGGAAAGAAACTATAAATAGTTTTCCCAAAGCACAGCACTCCAAATCAGGCCACCCATAATCAGTGCGACCATCACAACAGCGGAACCTAAATCTTTGGCAAGTCCAGCTAACTCATGGAACTCAGTACCAGCGCGATCTACCACCGCTTCAATGGCGCTGTTGACCAGTTCAAAAGCTAACACCAACAAGCAAGTACAAATTAAAGCGGCCAATTGAATGGGGCTTTGCGCAACGAGAAAAGATAGGGGAATAAGCACCGCACTCCCCCAAACTTCATAGCGAAAAGCAGGCTCTTGAATATAAGCGGCCTTAAGGCCCTGCCATGAATAGATAGAAGCATAATAAAAACGCTTTAAGCCCGTATTCTTGGCAGTCGCACCCTGTGGTTTATCGCTCATGGTAAAGTCATATCCCTAAATTTATCGCCTAGCATTAGAAGCTAAGGCTATCACTTCTACATTGGATTCCGTACAAATAGTTGGACAAAATCCACCTATGTGCAGCGCAAAATTGGTAGACAGTATATAATCGCCTCTGTTCTTCGATTTTGATTGTACCTACACATTTAATGACCTCTACAACAGATAACCTAAACCGTCGTTTTACCGTTGCACCTATGATGGACTGGACGGACCGTCACTGCCGTTATTTTCACCGTATTTTGAGCCGCAAAGCGGTTTTATATACCGAGATGGTAACTACCGGTGCTTTGATCCATGCCGAAGCAGATCGTTTTCTACGTTATAACACGCAGGAACAACCTGTTGCGTTGCAGTTAGGTGGCAGCAACCCAGCCGATTTAGCCCAATGTACCAAGATGGCTGAGGATTATGGTTACAACGAGGTGAATCTTAACGTCGGCTGTCCTAGCGATCGCGTTCAAAACAATATGATCGGTGCCTGCCTAATGGCTCACCCGCAGTTAGTCGCTGAATGTTTAGAAACGATGCAATCTGCAGTAAAGATACCTGTTACGGTAAAACACCGTCTGGGTATCGACGATATGGATAGCTATGAAGAGCTAGTCAGCTTTGTAAAGACAGTGCGTGACAGTGGCTGTAATATTTTTATTATCCATGCGCGCAAAGCGATTCTTCAGGGCCTGAGCCCAAAAGAAAACCGCGATATCCCGCCATTGAAATATGACTGGGTTTACCAAATAAAGCAGGAATTCCCTGATTTGGAAGTGCATATCAATGGCGGCATCAAGACTCTCGAAGAGTGTCACACACATTTGCAACATGTTGATGGTGTAATGCTAGGCCGCGAAGCCTACCAAAACCCTTACCTTTTGGCAGATGTAGATAACGAATTATACACCTGCCCTGCTGAGAAGATCAGCCGTAAAGGGGCTGCTCTAGCAATGGTGCCGTATATTCAAGAACAGTTAGCAGAAGGTGTTTCGCTACACCACATCACGCGGCATATGCTTGGGCTATTTCACGCGCAACGTGGCGGTAAACAGTTCCGCCGCTTTATTAGCGAAAATGCGCATAAACCTGGCGCTTCAATTGATGTACTCTTTGAAGCACTGGAACGTGTACCAGATTAGAATGGACTACTAGAAAGATGACAAGTCAGTTAGAAAAGCTAAAAGAAATTACTACTGTTGTTGCTGATACCGGTGATATCGAAGCCATTGCTCGCTTTAAACCTGTTGATGCGACCACTAACCCATCTCTTCTGCTAAAAGCCGCTGAGCTTCCACAATACAGCGCTCTATTAGAAACAGCTAAACGCTGGGCGACTGAAAAAGGTGGTAGCGAGCAAGAAGTATTGGACAACATGACTGATCGTCTTGCGGTAGAGATTGGTCGTGAAATTCTAAATATCATACCAGGTCGCATCTCGACTGAAGTCGATGCACGTTTATCGTTTGATACTCAAGCAACATTGGAACGTGCACGTAAGCTAATCGGCCTTTATGAAGAAGCTGGTATATCTAAAGATCGCATCTTGATTAAGATTGCTTCTACTTGGGAAGGTATTCAAGCAGCACGTCAGCTAGAGCAAGAAGGCATTAACTGTAACCTAACTCTGCTATTCAGCTTTGCTCAAGCAGCAGCATGTGCAGACGCTGGTGTTTACCTGATTTCTCCTTTTGTTGGCCGTATTCTTGATTGGTTCAAAGCGAACGAAGAAGGTGACTTTACGGGCGCTAACGACCCAGGCGTGCAATCAGTAACTAGCATCTACAACTACTATAAAGCGAATGGTTACAAAACCATCGTGATGGGTGCGAGCTTCCGTAACATTGTCGAGATCCAAGAGTTAGCTGGTTGTGACCGTCTAACCATCGCTCCTGCCCTGATGCAAGAATTAGAAGACAGCACTGATGATCTGCCAACTAAACTTGCACCTGAATCCGCTGCTTCTGAGCAAGGCAAGCTTTCTTTGAGTGAAGCAGAGTTCCGCTGGATGATGAACGAAGATGCAATGGCTACGGAAAAGCTAGCTCAGGGTATCCGCAGCTTCGCAGCTGATCAGATCAAGCTAGAGAAGTTACTGTCAGCTGTATAAACGTTTCTATCACTAGATAATAAAGCCCTTAACAGTATAAAACTGTTAAGGGCTTTTTCTTTATTAATCAATATCCTGTCTATACTGATTTCTATGCCACCCTCAATTTTGGCTGAGGAGATCAGATATGGATACCGTTGTACTCCCCTACCCTAAGCTCATGCTGTTTGACTGGCATGGCACTCTTGTCGATACCCACGGCGCAATGTATCAAGCCATCGAAGAGATGCTGGCTCAATTAGACGAGCTAAATCTCACCCGCCACATTCTGCCCGAAGAGAAAGCCAAAACAGAAGATGACGAAAAGCTCATCCGCTATATCCGTATCTATCGACATCTGCATCCACGCGTATTAGCAGAGCAACGTATATCCAGAACCGATGTATTTGAGGTTTTGTTTGGCGATAACGACCAAGCTAATGCTATTGCTCACAAAGCTTACAATGACTGCTACCGAAACCACTACGGCAGCGTTAAGCCTTTCCAAGCAGGGATGTATGAGTACCTCACTTATCTAAAAAAATTAGGTATTAAGATCGGTGTTGTTACCAACCGTAGCCGTGAATTTCTAGAACCCGAATTAGATGCTGTCGAAAGTGGCCGTTGGAAAGAGTTATTTGATGTCACACTTTGCGGCGATGAGATGCTGCACTATAAACCCGCGCCTAGCTCGATGATTCAGGCAAGTAAATCAGTCGACGAGCAGACCGACCAGCACCTCTGGTATGTGGGTGATAGCGTTACCGATATGATGACTGCCACCAAAGCTGGCGTGACACGAGTCTTTTATAACGGTGCCTTATGGAGTCCTCACTGGTTTGAACAAGTCTTTGCTGAATCGGCCCACCACCAATATGACCCAGATGTAATCATTGATGACTTTGATGAACTGCTAGATCTAGTCCTTGAAAGTAGAAATGGTGTAACTTCTCCCGAATTAATTCAGCAGCGACCTCCTCGCCTTCCACCGCGAAAACCTCAACCACAAAGACAAGAACCTGACTGGCACCCTGCCGTTGTTAATCTCACATATCCTAAAGTCGTTTTATTTGATTGGCATGCAACCCTCGTTGATACCCTAGATGCGATGTATCACGCGGTGGATGACATGCTAAAAGATCTACGTAATATGGGGCTTCTGGAACAGTTGGTTGATTCAGCAAAATGTAAATCCCCCGATGATCAACGGCTTGTAGAATATGTCCGAGAGAATCTAAGCCTACACCCCAAAATAAAACTCGACCGCAAGATATCCAGAACCGACATCTTCGAGATCCTCTTTGCAGATAACGAGGTGGCTAAGAAACTCGCTCACAAAGGTTTTACTGAGCATTACCGCAAATATTACGGTACTGCCCTGCCCTTTGAACCTAAAGTTCGGAATATGCTAGAAGGCCTAAGAAAACTGGGATTGACCGTCGGCGTTATCACCAATCGCGATCGCGAATTCTTTATTCACGAACTCAATACCGTCGATGATGGCTGGGCACACCTATTTGATACCGAAATTTGTGGCGATGATACGGTTCAACGTAAGCCTCACACTGACCAAATTCTAAAAGCTGCAGACAATCTAAATTGTGATCTAGGCTTGGACATCTGGTACGTAGGAGACAGCACAACTGATGTAATTGCCGCTAAGTCAGCCGGTATCACCAGCGTATTCTTTAACGGTGCTCAGTGGGATCAGCCTTGGCTAAATCAAATTTTTCCTGGAAATGAACGCTACCCTTATAAACCCGATGTTGTCGTAAATGACTTTTCAGAATTTTGGGCACTAATGCTTTCTTGTAGAAAACAGCAGTCCAAAGCCTAAAACAAAATTGTGAGTATATTGGATATGGGCTTTATAAAATCACTAGGCTCGGTCATAGATCGAGTCTAATCTTCCCAAATAAACCGATCTAAATATTTTAGCCTTTAAGCCTCTGAGGGTAGATCCATAAAAACGCTAAGATAACGGCAAACAGACTTGCCAAAGCAGATACAGAGAACGTAGTTGATGAACCAAAGTCATCCCATAACAAGCCGCTCACATAAGCTCCCAGTGCACCACCCAAGCCAAAACCTACACTAGAAAATAAAGCTTGCCCCTGCCCATGGGTTTTCGCGGTGAAATACTGATGAACTAAAGCTATGCCAACGGCATGTAAGGTTCCAAAAGTTGCGGCATGAAGCGTTTGAGCAAATAGCATGATCCAAAGCTTTTCAGGAACTAACCCTATCAGCCACCAGCGCACAACACAGAGCAGCAAGCTGACTAACATGATATTGCGTATACCCCATCGCTGTATCATCCAATGCATATAGATAAAGATGATCACTTCTGCGATAACACCTACAGCCCAAAGCAGCCCTACTTCTGATCGACTAAATCCAACATCGACCATCAATACGCTATAGAAGGTGTAGTAAGCCCCGTGCCCAAATTGAACAAGAAAACAGATGACAAAGAAGACTATAACCTGCGGACGTAGCAACAATTGCATAAAACTACGCTTATCCGCCGATATATTGTCGGAATCTGATTGAGCAGTATTCGGCGGGATAAACAAGGTATTCAACCAAATTAAGATCATTAACCCGAAGAGAATCCAAGGCAACCAACGAATATCAATATAATCCAACAAAGCGCCAAGACCTGCGACTGTTACGATAAATCCGATAGACCCCCATAGTCGAATACGGCTGTAACGGGCTTTTTCTTTGCCAAGCTGACTTAGAGTTATCACCTCAAACTGAGGGAGTACGGCATTCCAAAAAAAGCTAAAACCTAACATTACTAAGCCTATCCCTAAGGCATTTGTTTGCCAGAAAATACCGACAAACATTATGCAGGTCATTAACGCGCCAAATCGAACAATCTCGACACGCTTGCCACTTTTATCAGCCATCCACCCCCATAGATTGGGCGCTACTATTCTGGACAATTGCAACAAAGCCATCAGAGAACCAATGGTCTGGGCATCAAACTGAAATGATTTTAGATAAAGGCTCCAATAGGGAACCAAAGCACCCAATAAGGCGAAATAGAAAAAATAAAACCCAGAAAGGCGAATATACTGATCGAACTGCGGCATAAGCTGATCTATTCCTTTCCAGACTGATAAAAAATAAAAAGCCGGTTCACCTGACGGCAACCGGCTATCGAGTAGACTAGATAACTATTTTAACTAGTAAGTTAACTAGATAGTACCGCTAGTCATCATGCCTCTTTTAAGGCCTTTAATAAATATTGCGGTAAGCCAAAGCAACCTAAGTGCATTTGAGGGTTGTAGTAACGCGTTTCGATTCCGCTGTTGTCAAAGCGCTTCTGCAACTCTGCCAAATCGATATTTCGCAATGCCTCATTATCTGAACCCCATGCTAAGGTCATTACACCACCAATATAAGTAGGTACTGCTGCGGTATAGAATGATTGATCTTTAAAGTATGGGCTCAGGCGACGACGCGTAGTAATCACTTCATCTTGCTGTAGGAAAGGCACACCATTTTGTGCGACAAAAACACCACCTTCTGTAAGCAAGTTTTTACAACCTTCATAAAAACGACTTGAGAACAGAACTTCACCTGGGCCTACAGGGTCTGTGCAGTCAGAGATGATAACGTCGAACTTCTCTTCTGTTTGATTAACGTACTCAACACCATCAGCAATAACAATATTGGCACGCGGATCTTCAAACGCACCTGCTGAGTGATTCGGAAGGTATGTTTTACACATATCGATTACGGCGTGATCGATCTCTACTTGAGTAACATGCTCAACCGATTGGTGACGGCAAACTTCACGTAGAATGCCACCATCACCACCACCGATGATCAAAACTCTTTTTGCGTTCCCATGAGCCAGAATCGGTACATGCGTTAGCATTTCATGGTAAACAAACTCATCTCTTTCCGTCGTTTGAATAATCCCGTCCAACGCCATAACAGTGCCATAAACAGGATTACGGAAAATAATTAGATGCCAAGAATCCGTTTGTTGCTCGAACAACACTTCCTCTACATCAAATTCCTGACCGTAGCCTTTATGGAGTGTTTCTTTGTATAAATTTTCTTTTAAAGACGTTGTCACTTGCTTTACTCGCTAACTAACGAAAAAAGGGGTAGCACCGCTAAACGCACTACATTAATTTAGAGTATAAACCTAACTTCGCAGGCCTTAAATTTTGGCCGCATTTATACCCCGAAAAGAATAAAAAACAAAGTCTTTCTATTCCTTCTTAAACACTAATTTTTAACAAGGTGCAGCCCTATTCATTAATGGGATTTTCCACTTTTATTAGGCTGACCATTTTGTTCAGTTTTATTAACATTTTTGATCAAACATTAAGAAATAATTTTATTATCTGCTCCTATATCCATTTTATGAACTTTTTTTTACAACATTAGACACTAGCGAATCACGCTCTAGCCCCTACCACTAAAGGCCTAGAGCAAAACTACAACCAAAGTCTAATTTTACTACCATTTTCTATGTATTCTTCTAAGTTTGTTAGGAACTGGAATTATTACCTACGCTTAATACAACAGATAACAAAAACAAGACGGTTTTGCGGCGTATAAAAGCCTCAGAAAGGATGGAGAAACATAATGAAATTACTTACCTCGGTTGTTGCTACAGGTATGGCACTTGGTTTAGCGTTTGGTGCTCAAGCAGGCACTTTAGAAGATGTACAAAAAAGAGGCAGTGTATCTTGCGGGGTAAGTACTGGCCTTGCAGGTTTCTCTCAAAAAGATGAGAACGGTACTTGGAGTGGTCTAGACGTAGATGTATGTCGCTCAGTTGCAGCAGCTGTTCTTGGTGATGCGACCAAAGTTCAATACAAACCTCTAACAGCTAAAGAGCGTTTCACAGCTCTTCAGTCTGGTGAAATCGATATTCTTTCTCGTAACACTACGTGGACTCACACACGTGATACTTCTCTAGGTCTTAACTTTGCTGGCGTAAACTACTACGACGGTCAGGGTTTCATGGTTTCTAAAGATCTTGGCGTAAAAAGTGCGCTAGAGCTCGATGGTGCAGCAGTATGTATCCAAGCAGGTACAACAACTGAACTTAACCTTGCCGATTACTTCCGTGCAAACGGCATCAGCTACAAAGCAATCACATTCGATACTTCTGACCAAACACGATCAGGTTTCGAAAGCGGCCGTTGTGATGTACTAACTTCAGACCAATCTCAACTATACGCTCTACGTATTGGCCTTAAAGATCCTTCAGCAGCAATGGTACTGCCAGAAGTTATCTCTAAAGAGCCACTAGGCCCTGTTGTTCGTCAAGGCGACGATGCATGGTTTAACGTGGTTCGTTGGTCACTTATGGCTATGGTTGAAGCCGAGTTCCTAAACATTGATAGTAAGTCTGCCGATAAAGCGAAAATGGAAGGTAACCCTTCTCAGAAACGTCTAATGGGTTCTGAAGGCGATGCAGGTCAAAAACTAGGTATCCCTGCTGATTGGGCATACAACATTGTAAAGCAAGTTGGTAACTACGCTGAAAGCTTTGAGCGCAACGTAGGCCAAGGTTCGCCGCTTAAAATTTCACGCGGTCTAAACGCCCAGTGGAACCAAGGCGGTATCATGTACTCTTCACCAGTACGCTAAGGAAGGATCAAACAGAGGGGCATTTTCCATGCCCCTCTGCTATTTTTACTTATAACCTTCTGAAGATAAGTGCTTAATTATGTCTGAAAAGCCACAGGTGAAGTCATCACCCTCCTTCTTCAACAACCCTAGAAACCGTTCGATTATTTATCAGCTGCTGTTACTAGCAGGTTTGGGATATTTCTTTTACGGTATTATTTCTAACACGCTGGCTAACTTAGAAGCCCGCGGTATTAAAAGCGGTTATGACTTCCTGTTTACGACTGCCGGATTCGATATTCTAATGTCGTTAGTACCATACGATGCAACGCATACATATGGTCGTACATTTATTGTCGGTTTATTAAATACCATTCTTGTTTCGACAATTGGGATCATTCTTTCGACGATCGTTGGCTTTATTATGGGGGTTGCTCACTTCTCTCATAACTTACTAATCAGAAAGCTGGCCGTCGCTTATATAGAGACCTTCCGAAACATCCCATTACTACTTCAAATTTTCTTCTGGTATTTCGCAGTGTTGGCAGCGCTACCAAGTGCTCGTCAAAGTATGAGCCTTGGGGAAGTGATCTTCTTAAACGTTCGCGGCCTATACTTCCCAGGACTTAATGCAGAAAGTGGAGCAAGCATTGTTTATGCTGCGATTGCTGCTGCCATTGCCTCTATCTTTGTCCTCAGACGTTGGGCGAAGAAGCGTCAAGATGATACCGGCCAACAATTCCCAGTTTTAAAAGCCAGTCTAGCGATTCTGTTTATTTTGCCTCTTGTAGCACTGTTTGCAGCAGGTGTTCCTTTCACTTGGGATTTCCCAGAGCTTAAAGGCTTTAACTTCCGAGGTGGCATAACGGTTATTCCTGAACTGATGGCACTTGCCTTAGCACTTACAGTTTATACCGGTGCATTTATTGCTGAAGCAGTAAGGGCCGGTGTTCAAGCAGTTCCTCATGGTCAAACAGAAGCAGCACGTAGTATCGGGTTAAAAGAGAGCAAGATCATGAAGTTGATCGTTGTTCCTCAAGCGATGCGCGTTATTGTGCCTCTGCTGAACAGTGAGTATCAGAGCTTGGTTAAAAACTCGACTCTAGCAACTGCAATAGGTTACCCCGACCTATTCACCGTGTTTGTAGGCACGACGCTTAACCAAACAGGTCAAGCGATCGAGATCGTATTTATGACAATGGCTGTCTATTTTGTCGTAAACATGTCCATTTCTTTTGTCATGAACCGCTTCAATGCAAGCGTTTCTCTGGCTGAACGTTAATCGGGAGTGATTGAAATGAAAGAATTTAAACCACTACCCGATCAACCAGCACCGCGTGATACCGTTGGTCCAATTCATTGGATCAGAGATAATTTCTTTGACTCAATATCCAATTCAATTGCGACTCTTCTTATCCTCGCTGGTTTAGTGACGGTCATTCCACCTCTGGTCGATTGGCTATTTATCTCCGCCAATTGGGCGGGCGCTACTCAAGATGCTTGCACAAAAGATGGTGCTTGCTGGGTATTTGTTAAAGCTTGGTCCAAGCAGTTTTTCTACGGCAGCTACCCTGTCGAAGAAATTTGGCGTATCAATGTCTGTTTAATTGCCCTAGTCGGAATAATAACCGCATCGAATCTGCTAAGTAAGGAACTGCGCAACAAGGTCGCTATCCCTCTTTTCTTAGCACTACCTTTCCTATCCATTTTGATTTTGGATGGTAGCTGGATCGGTTTGGAATATGTTTCCACTGATTATTGGGGCGGTTTCTCACTGAACGTTCTACTGGCGGCTGCAAGTATCATCGTTGCCTTCCCATTAAGCTTTTTATGGGCTTTAGGGCGTCGTTCTGACATGCCTTTTATAAAAAGTGTGAGCATTGTACTAATTGAGTTCTTCCGAGGTGTACCCGTTCTGGCTCTGTTCTTTATGGGCTCAGTAATGTTGCCTCTGTTCTTTCCAGAAGGAACAAACGTCGACAAACTCGTGCGAGTATGGATTGTACTAACGCTCTTTATGTCTGGTTATATGGCTGAAGTATTCCGAGGTGGTTTCCAGGCTGTACCTAACGGACAGTACGAGGCGGCGGATTCACTGGGTCTAGGCTTTTGGCAAAAAACCTTGCTGATCATCCTACCTCAAGTCATCAAGATCTCTATGCCAAACATTCTGGCAACATTTATCATGCTCTTCAAAAATACGACGTTCTTATTGATCATCGGTATATTTGAAATGTTGAGTACCACTCAAACAGCACTGGCAAATTCAAGTTGGTTAGGCGGTCATTCTACTGAAGGTTACCTTTTTGTAGCCATCGTTTTCTGGATCTGCTGTTTCAGCATGTCCATGATCAGCGCATCAATAGAACGTAAACTCGACACAAGCCATAAGAACTAAGAGGTTTTCCTTGTGAGCATAGAACACGAACAACGTATCGAAAACAACGACGATATCATCGTTATCAAGGATCTCAACAAATGGTATGGCGAGTTCCACGTATTAAAAGATATCAACCTAAGCGTTAAAAAAGGCGAGCGTATCGTTATCTGTGGCCCTTCCGGCTCAGGTAAGTCAACTATGACTCGCTGCATTAACCGACTGGAAGAGTTTCAACGAGGCTCTCTTACCGTAAACGGTGTAGAGATGATTGAAGATGTGAAGAATATCGAAGCTATCCGTCGTGAGGTAGGTATGGTATTCCAACACTTCAACCTGTTTCCTCATCTAACGATTCTAGAAAACCTAACGCTAGGACCTATCTGGGTTCAAAAGAAGCCTAAGAAAGAAGCTGAAGCAATCGCGATGAAGTATTTGGAAAGGGTTAAAATTCCTGACCAAGCGAATAAATTCCCAGGCCAGTTATCAGGTGGTCAGCAACAGCGTGTAGCTATTGCTCGATCCCTGTGTATGAATCCTGAAATTATGCTTTTCGATGAGCCGACATCTGCGCTTGACCCTGAGATGATCAAGGAAGTGCTAGACGTTATGATCGAGCTAGCTGAAGAAGGGATGACTATGTTATGCGTTACCCACGAGATGGGATTCGCTAAAAAAGTGGCTGACCGAGTTATCTTCATGGATGCTGGTGAAATTGTGGAACAAAACACGCCTGAAGAGATCTTCCACAATCCGCAAACAGATCGTTTACAGCTATTCTTAAGCCAGATATTGGATCACTAATCCAAACCAACTTTCCAGCGAAAGCAAAGCCGCTTACCTGCATTGTAGCTAAGCGGCTTTTTTTATGTAAAATTTACTCTAGTGGCTCCCCTGCTTCATCTTCGTCAACCACTTCGGTTTCCTGCAAAGCATCACTTATCCAAGCCTGAAGAGCTGGATGTTGTAAGACGGTCTGCACATAATCAGAAGATTTAGGTGATAGCTCAATACCATAGGTCAAAAATCTCAAAACAGCTGGAGCAAAAAACACATCAACAATCGTAAAACTACCAAATAGCCAAGGTCCCGATTGTTTATGTGTAGCTATCAATTCAGCCCAAAGGGCATCCATTCTTTGAATATCTTGCTGTGCTGCTGGGCTTAACTCAATTTTCCGTTTAGCTCGGCAGTTCATCGGCATCTCATTACGTAGCGCATTAAAGCCAGAGTGCATTTCACTGACGATAGCTCGTGCTTTGGCCCGTTCAGACATATCACTCGGCCATGCAGCACCATCTAGATAACGCTCATTAACATACTCGCAAATAGCGAGAGAATCCCAAACATTCAATTCACCATCGTGTAATACAGGCACTTTGGCTACGGGCGTATGCTGTTTTAACGTTTCATAAAACTCTTCAGTAAATAGGTTTATTTTGAGTTCATCAAATTCAACCTCAAAAGCTTTGAGCATCAACCAAGCTCTTAATGACCACGACGAGTAGTTTTTATTCCCAATGATTAACTGCATAACATCCTCCGTATCTAGGCCTAAGATTGTGGCAACTTGCTTTCTATCTGACTAACGAATAGTTTTGATAGCTCCTATTCGAAATATTGATGGATGTTCCCTGTATGGATATAGATGCACTTCGCAGCTTTATCGCCTTTGTGGATACTGGAAGTTTCACTCGCGCGGCTAAACAGACTTTTCGTACCCAAAGTGCAATCAGCATGCAGATGAAAAAGCTTGAGGAAGAGACAGGACACACCCTCTTCATCAAAGAAGGGCGTAACCTTTCTTTAACAAACCAAGGCCAAGAACTGGTAAGTTATGCTCGAAGGCTTATCGCTTTGCATGATGAAGCTATTGGACACTTTTCACTTACACAAGCACAAAGGCCACTAAGAATTGGATGCCCTGATGATTATGCGGAATCGGTTCTCCCGCAACTATGTCAGCTCATCAGCGACAGAATCCCTGATTTGAATTTTAATATTGAGTGCAATTGCAGCAGTAAATTACGTTCAATGTTGGATTCGGGAGAATTAGATATTGCCGTTCTCACCCGGGCACCAGACGGCGACGAAGGCTTCGTACTTAAACACGATGCCGGTGTTTGGGTACATGGTGGGTATCCAGAACTGCTAGAGCAATCGCCACTGCCTTTGGTGTTATTTGAACCAGATTGTAAATTTCGTACCACAGCGGTTGATGGCTTGGAAAAGCAGGGACTCGATTATCGTTTAGTTTGTGCTTCTTCCAGTTCAACTGCACTCAAGGGGTTATTAAGAGAAGGTTTAGGTATAAGTGCCATGGCAACTTCAAGCATCAGTCATGACCTAGCAATTATCGATGAGAAACGCTTACCACCTCTTCCCTCTGTCGATATCGTTCTAGCTATCGCTCCTCGACCGCATCCTATGTTTGGCTCATCTGTAGCGACTGAATTGAGTACAATCTTGTTAGAACAGAGCGAGAAAGCTACAACGCTTTAGCGTAACGCTCTTTTAGGATAGCAACGCGCTCAACATAGGCTTGGGTTTCAGCATAAGGAGGCACGCCATTATAGCGTGTTACAGCACCTGGGCCTGCGTTATACGCTGCTGTGCTAAGGGTTAGATCACCAGAGAAATTTTGTAAGAGCTGGGCTAGGTACTTAGTCCCACCCTCAATATTTTGGTTGGCATCCATGCTATTTTTAACACCCAAATCTTTCGCTGTTGCAGGCATTAACTGCATCAGACCTTGCGCACCAGCTCTGGAGACAGCATTAACTCGGAAAGCTGATTCAGCATGTATAACAGCACGGACTAAGGCTTCATCAACAGCGTACTTGTTCGCCATTGCTTTTACCTGATCACTATGTGCATTTACATTTAAAGGAGTGGTATGCCAATTAACGGTTGAAGCGACACTACATGCAAAACAATCGAACCTCAGAACTTCAAAACCTATATTCAGAGGCTTTTGATCTGAGAAAGACAATACCCCATTATCATTCCGATACTTATAAACTTTTTTGAGTGAAGAGGAATTCTTATTGGTGTAGTTAACCTTCCTCTGCTTATCGCTAAGGTTGGTATATTCAACCCGTCCATCTGGGTGCACTATTTTCCGAATTTCATCCGCGATAACGTTTACAGGTATTAGCGAAACCAAAATACCTGTCATCGTAAGAACCGCAGTTGAAACAGTAGCTTTCCATATCGTCATAACCAGCAGTTTAGCAGCTATTAATCTCTGAGGTTAACCCTTCCCCATCACAGCTCTTTAGGGGGAAGAATTAATGAGGAAAACAGCAACCCAGTCACAAGTGCGATAGCAACAAAACTCATGCTAAATGCCGTATCGATCCCTTCAAGCACATTCTTCTCAACCATAAGTGAGAGGCTCTGAAAACCCACACTTCCCGGTACCAGTAAGATAATACCCGGCATTAACATGACCGCTCGAGTAATACCTGAAATACGCTCAAACAAGTTCGCTAACAATCCGGTAATAAATGCGCCAATAAAAGCACCTAAAACTTGACCAAAAAGCTGAGCCCCATACCATGTTGCTGCAAAAGCGATACAACCACCTAGGACGACCCAATGCATATCGACTGGTCGGCTTTGGAAAAGAAAGCATAACCCGATCCCTGCATAGGCGATTGATAACCATAAACTCCAGTCAGGCAGATACCATTCAAAAGTCACCGGCTGAGCAGGAAACAAGCCCGTTCCAATAGCGTTACCAATTGCTACACCAAAGCCTATCTGTAAGAAGATAGTACCTGCATAAACCAACCGTGCTGTTCCCGAAACCATATTTTGTCTCGCTAATTCTGCTACTGCAGTGGTCAACGGCAAACCAGGTACTAATACGATCACTCCCGCGACTGTGGCGATATAAGGCGATGACAACCATCCTAAACTAGCAACAAAATTAGCTACTAATGCTGATAAAATCGCCGATAAAGTCGGAAACAAGTATTTAAGTGAATCAGTTCTTAGAAACTTAACCGCAATCAAGGCTGTAAGCATGCCGATAAAAAAGGCCACCAGCATCTCAGCTACAGCACCACCTAAAAGATGAGCGATACCTGCAGATAAAAGAGCAAACCCGGCCATCTGGCCTTTAACACCAAACCTAGCCCCTGAGTTAGCGATAGCTTTAAGTTGGTGAGCCCCCTCTGACACCGTGATAGATTCAGACATGACATCCCGAACCACCGTGTTTACTTGGATCTGCCTCTCAAGGTTTACCTCACCTTGATCTACACGGAAAACATAGGTTTTAGGCTCAGGCTCTTCTGGATGCGAGAAGCTCATTATAAGGTTTGTCGGCTGCGCTAGACACTGAACACCAAAACCAAGGGTTTCACCTACTCGTTTCATCGTATTTTCTAGCTCATAAGCCGTCATTCCATAGGTATGCAACGCTTTAGCTAAGCGCAGCATAAAACCCACCGGCAAGGTCCTTGGCGGAAAGTTTGGCTGTTTATCTAATGAGTAGTGATCAAGTAGATCAAACGACATAACGGCTTTGAATCCTCTATAGCCCTAAAACAAAAAAGGATAAATTATCGCTAATTTATCCTTTCCTAGATTCGATTGGCGAATTTAAATATCAGGTGATAACAGGTATCTCAGATTTAACATCTGCGTTTTGTGCTCGATCACGTAGTAAGTGATCCATCAACACAATTGCCATCATCGCTTCAGCGATTGGTGTTGCTCGAATACCCACGCAAGGGTCATGACGACCTTTGGTGACAACTTCAATCTCTTCACCGCGACTATTAATGCTACGGCCCGGTAGACGCAAACTAGAAGTCGGTTTCAAAGCAATATGTGCAACAATATCTTGGCCTGTAGATAAACCGCCTAAGATACCACCCGAATGATTCGACAAGAATCCTTCAGGCGTCATCTCATCCCTGTGCTCCGTGCCTTTCTGTGAGACACAATCAAAGCCATCACCAATCTCAACACCTTTTACAGCGTTGATGCTCATCAACGCATGAGCAAGGTCAGCATCAAGTCGATCGAAAATCGGCTCACCTAAACCAACTGGTGCGCCTGAAGCCACTACCGAAATTTTAGCACCTACAGAGTTACCCTCTTTTCTAAGCGCATCCATATAAGTTTCCATCTCAGACACTACTTCTGCATCTGGCGAGAAGAATGGGTTGTTAGGTATCTCGTTCCAATCAAAGTTAGCTTCGTTGATTGCAATAGGACCTAATTGAGATAGGTAACCTTTAACTTCGATATCTTTGGACGCTAAGTACTTTTTCGCAATAGCACCTGCAGCAACACGCATCGCAGTTTCACGTGCAGATGAACGACCGCCACCACGGTAATCACGGAAACCATATTTATGCGTATAAACGTAGTCAGCGTGAGCTGGACGGAACGTCTCTTCGATATTCGAGTAATCTTTAGAACGTTGATCGGTGTTTTTAATCAGCAAACCAATTGGAGTACCTGTCGTTTTTCCTTCGAAAACACCCGAAAGAATCTCTACTTCATCGGCTTCACGACGCTGGGTCGTATGACGAGAGGTGCCCGGCTTACGGCGATCTAAATCTAACTGCAGATCAGCTTCAGAAAGCTCGATGCCTGGAGGGCAACCATCAACAATACAGCCAAGAGCCTTACCGTGGCTCTCACCAAATGTAGTGACTGTAAACAGCTTACCGTAACTATTTCCTGACATCGCAGTATTCCATCCAAAACGTTCTTAAAAATTCAGGGGCGAGATTATACCAAACAATCCCGATGTTGGCGCAGTTCCTTAGCAGTAATCGCAAACACACCATTGCCACCACGCTCAAATTCTAACCAGATAACCGGAATCTGTGGGTATTTCTCCATCATATGCACTTCACTATTACCTACTTCAACCACCAAAAGGCCATCTTCAGTTAGATAATCATTCGCTTGCGCAAGAATCTGACGGGTAATATCCAATCCATCAGGGCCTGAACCCAACGCGAGTTCTGGTTCATGATCGTATTCTTCCGGCATCGAAGCCAAATCGCTTTCGTCCACGTAAGGAGGATTACTAACAATCAGATCATACTTCTTACCCTCTAAGTTAGAAAACAGATCACTTTCAATAGCTTGAACACGATCACCCATTTCATGTTTCGCTATATTGATGTTAGAAACATCGATAGCATCAGAAGAGATATCAGCCAAATCAACTACCGCTTCTTCAAAGGCATAAGCGCAGGCTAAACCAATACAACCACTGCCCGTACACAGATCCAAAATACGTTCAACCGGCCCTTCTCGCAGCCATGGACTAAATTGATTTTCAATCAACTCAGCAATAGGTGATCGCGGAATCAGCACTCTTTCATCGACAAAGAAAGGTAATGAGCAGAACCAAGATTCACCAATAATGTAAGGCAAGGGTCTACGCTCTACTGCACGTTGATGAATAAAAGAGATGACCCGCTCTTTTTCTTCCTCAGTAAGGCGACCATCTAAAACTGCAGAGTTAACATCCCATGGAAGATAAACTGCACCTAATACAAGCTGAGTAGCCTCATCCCACGCATTATCAGTACCATGACCGAAATAGACCTTATGTTGCGCAAATTGACTCATCGCATAACGGATGTAATCACGTAAGCTGTGCAACTGGTTAGTAATAGAGTTTGAAGTTAAAGCTTGCTGGCTCATTCAGTCTGGACCGATATTTTGTTAAATTTAAAGGGCAATATTAATAAAACTCGCACAGGAACACCATGAAAGACCCCCGTGAGAATGAAGACATCGATTTTATGTCTGCAATGGAGGGCGTAACCCGCCATAAGCACGACAAAGCTGATACTCAAATAAAGACATCAAAGAGTGACCTTCATAACAAGCAATACCGCCGTCAAGCTGCTATTCAGCAGGAAGATAAAGTTATCGATGGTTTATCCGATGAAGCCGTGGAGTTAGTGGAATCCAGTGAGGAGCTTTTATTTGCCAATCCAGGAGTACAACTTCGTGTTCTAAAACGCCTTAAACAAGGACATATTCCTTGGGAGCAGGGTTTAGATCTTCACGGATACACGGTTGATCAAGCTCGCGATCAGCTTAGTAAATTTATTTTTGAAGCGAGAAGAAACAAAACAAGATGTGTCATCGTCGTGCATGGAAAAGCACATACGTCAGAAAGCCAGCAAGCAATGATAAAATCTTACGTTAACGAGTGGTTAAAACGCCTAAACGGGGTACTCGCCTTCTGTTCCGCACAAGCCAGAGATGGTGGCGCAGGAGCACTTTACGTTCTGCTTAAACGCGATAAATAGCTAATTGATCGGATCACCGTTTTCTAACGCTTCCAATCTATCTCGCGTTGCAAGCCGCCCATACTCGATTGCCTCTGTTGCACGATGAAATTCATAAAAGCTACAAAGGTCTTTAGGAATACGTACGAGTAAATCAGGCGGGTAACCGGCAATTTTATATTCAGCCAAACTCGCCTGCATCACCTCCACAGAGTTAAGTAGGACATCCATACGCCCTCCGATCTCTGTCGCCTGATCAGCTAAGTCTTCGTCACTTTCATCTGCAGCATTAGTATCTGGCATATGCCATTCATCACTCATCCCACTGCGTTTTAAGTACTGGTTACTTGGTAACTGCAAATGACTATGGCTAGAATCCCCTGTATTTAGATCTACCGCAATAATAAGGTCTGCTTGAGCAGCAACAACGGGAATAATTGGCAGAGGGTTTAAGATCCCGCCATCAACAAGTACTCTCCCCTCTTTGACGACGGGAGTAAATAAACCTGGCACAGCAACGGACGCACGAATAGCGTCAAGTAGAGAGCCTTTTTGGTACCAAACCTCTTTTTGGTGGGCTATATCAGCAGCTACCGCTGTAAAATCGATCTCAAAATTTTCGATATTAGGCGAACCTAAAATTTCAGCCAATTGCACAAAAATTTTGTCACCGCGAATAGCCCCTCGTGACAGGGTAAAATCTAATAACCTAACCACTCTCATCCAATTGAGACTGGTGACCCAATCTTTATATTCATTTAATTTCCCAGCAGCATGCATTCCTCCAACCAAGGCACCCATTGAGCTTCCTGAGATAGACACGATCTCATATCCTCGACGCTCTATCTCTTCAATCGCTCCTATATGGGCATATCCTCTCGCACCACCACTACCAAGAACTAATGAGACTGTAGCCATAATGACCTCCTAAGCACTTAAAGCTAGGAAAAACTAAGTTAGAAGTCGGTCTCCTTTAAGCTAATTACATATCTTCTTTATAGATCATGATTTTTACATCACCAGTTTTTGCCTTTACTCCAAAAGCTCCAACGGGGTGTACATTCACTTGTTCAGCCAAAACGCCTTTAGCTATTAGCTGATCTTTTAAGTGATTACCGTGCTCTAGCGCACTATTAAGCTTTTCCTGATGGGAACCTGCTGAAAAATCGGCTGAAACAATCCAAAACTGTTGCGCTGGATTGCTTTGAATGAAGGCTAAAAGTTTTTCGAAACCTTCTTCAGTATCTACATACTCTTGAGCCAACTCACTCTTATCTAACCCAGAATGATCTGAGGATGTTTCCAAAACATCTAATCGTAAATAGACTTTTTTGTTACCTCTCTGGACTGAATACAAAGCGAAGTAACGTTGATCATTTTTGAAGGTAGCTACTCGCTGAGTGGTATCCAAACCATACAATCTTGAATACTTAAAAATGGTATTGGCCCATTGGTTACTGCTTCCACATGCCCGCCCCTGACAATTAAATTGTTCGATTGCCCCTTGCTCTTGCATTTGCGTTGAAAAGAACGAAAAGACCTCCTCAGAGGAATGATTTTGTGGAACACGGTAGGTCAACTGATACAACTTACCACTTAAACGCTCTTCTTTTTCGGGTGCTATAACACCATCAATCTTTTCGAGCCCACCTAATACAAAACGATAATCCGCATTTTCAATCTCTTTGTACTGAACAATTGTTGATCGAGGAAAACGCTCAAATGAGCCATAGTCACTGCTGCCTCTAATATCGGAAGCAGACTGAACATTCAGTGAAAAAACAAAAAACAACCAAGGTACTAATAAACGCATTCCATACTCCTGAAAACGTAACTCTGATAATGGTGCATCATGCCCATTGATTTATACGTTCAGCCAACAAAGCTGCTGGTTTAGGCTCTAAATGCAAATGATGCCCTCCTTCCATATCCATCACTTCTAAATTGCAGAAGTCATCCAGCCAAGGATTGATAATACTGTCAGCCAAACCTTTTGTTCCTCTTACAACTATAGCTTCTGCTTTTACAGAATTAACAAAAGAAGAAATTTGTGAGGAACTAAATCGAACTAACGATGGCATCATCAATTTAGGATCATTACTCCAAATATAGCCCCTCTGAGTTTTGGATAGTCCACGCTCTAATAGAGCCTCGGCCGCTTCTCTAGAAACCGGCCAACGACCATTCATACGAGCTTGAATAGCATCCTCAAAAGTGGCATATGGCCTTAACATTCTCGATGCACATTTGCTACGTTTAACAACCGCTGTAGCAAGTAATTTGGGTAACAGCTTTTCTTCATAATACAGAGGAGCGACTCCCTCAATAAGCATTAGCCGAGCTACTTTCTCTGGGAAAGCGCCCGCAAAGAACATTGCAATACCAGCTCCCATAGAATGACCAATCAGACTGACTTTTTTAAGAGAAAGTGCATCTAAAACAGCATGAAGATCAGTCACATTATCCCAAATATAATATGGCATCGCATCAGGCCGATGGTCAGAACGCCCATGTCCGATTAAATCAATTGCGATTAATCTAATTCCTTTGATATTTTGGGCTAAACCAAAAAAACTTGCAGCGTTATCTAACCAGCCATGTAAAGCTAAAACAGGGAACCCTTCCGGATCTCCGTACTCAACGGCTGCAATTTTATAGTTTGGAATCTGTATATCAAACTCAGTTTTTATTACCATACCCAAATGAAAACTCTAGAAAAAAACAGTTAGATACTATAACCAGAAATTACGATAAGATCTCTTTCGAAGCAAACAACAGGAAAACTCAAAGCATGACTTCCAATTTCCAAATGGAAAAAGACCCCTCTTTAAAAAAGCCGCAAAAAGTCTTTTTTATACTATTTGGAATCATGTTCCTTATATCCCCTTTTTATTATCAACCTAACCTCGGGGGAGAAGGTTTAAGCGTCCCTCACAATAGTAGTATTTGGATAATTGCTAGTTGGATAATTGCCTCTGCTAGCTTCTTGATTTACAAAAAAGACCGGATAGTTTTGCCTAAACATTGGCTAGCACTAGCCCTGCTTCCTTTAGGAGCCATCATAACCAGTTATATTGCAGAAAATAACAATCCAACTGAATGGTTAGTAAGGCTATCAGTTATTTGTGGGGGCTATATATTTTTGATCTCTCTATTTCAATTTGAATTAACATCAAAGCAGATAGAAAGAAGCCTGTATATATTGTTATCAATGGGATTAGTAGCTGCATTTTACGGAGTTATACAGACCAAGGGCATACCAATAATTCTGAACATAGTGCCTAAAAGTGCCGATCCAATCGCAATAGGTATTTTTCAGCAAGTAAATATCCAAGCATCTGTTATGGCAACGGTCTTAACGTTAGTATTTTATTTAATAAGTCGCCCATCACATAAAAGCCTCAATCCAATAATCCTAGTGGCTTTATACATAACTGCTTTGTTCGCAAGCTACAATATCATTGTTAGTGGGTCGAGAGTTGGTTTACTAGGGATTATCTTATCATTGACGTTGCTACTTATTGGCCGTTGGAAGATTTTCCTAAAATCAAAAAGAATATTTTTAGGATTGCTAATAACTACAATAATTGGTGGTTTTTTAGGTAGCCAAGGGCTTGGGGTTACTACACAAAAGTTTGATAGAATTATGGGACAGGATATTCGCTGGACAATTTACGAAATGTCATGGGAGTTATATACAGAAGCACCTGTTTTTGGACATGGCTTAGGAAGCTTTCAAAAAGTATTTCAAGACAAACGTGCCATGAACCAAACACTAGAAAAACACAATTTAGGAAACTCACCTAAATTTAGTCATCCTCACAATGAATTCGTTTTCTGGTTAATAGAAGGTGGAACCTTTGCCATTGTTGGAATATTAATAGCAACTATCTATACATTTATTCAATTAGTAAAAATCGGTTGGCAGCGTGGATTCGGATATGCAGCTCTGTTGGTGCCAATATCGTTGCACACCCAGGTCGAGTTACCCTTTTACATATCCAACACTCCGTGGTTCCTTTTACTGATAATTTTATTTTTAGTCCACCAATCAGGCAAAAAGATCTACTCAACGTCTAAATTATCAAAATCAGCTAGCAAGACAATCCCTCTTACCGCGACTGCAATTTCCTTAGTAACAACAAATACCCTAGTGCAAGCTCAAGTAGGCAATGCAGGACTTATAAATTATTTCCACACCGGCCAACAAAACCCTATTTATCTTCAATCCCCCCTAAAATCACAGTATTTTGAGGATTACACTACGTTTTTACTGCTAAGGCAGAACATGTTTATCGGGATTGGTCAGAACAACCCTAAGCCTGCTAAGCTTTATGCAAAATGGGCTGAGGAACAGATTAAGGTGTCTCCTTCGCTAATCTACTACAGAAACTTAGCTATCGCCTATGACTATACGAATCGTAATAAGGAACGAGATAAGATAATGAAAATTGCGATGAGTACTTATCTAAACAATTTAGATCTACAGCAGCTGAACCAGCAGTTTATGCAAAAAGATCTGGAGGATGAGAATAGCAGTGGCACCATCAAACAATTAGAAACGTCGAACTAAGCGTCCGAGCCCAGCTGCTGGCCAATCAGCTTGCAGTTGGGCTATTTCGCCACAATTGAAGGCAGCTGGGTTATGAACACTCCCTTCACAGCAGATTGCTTCTACATAAGAGATTAGGGGCATATGGGTAACCACGAGTGGAGAACGACTTTCAAAGCTTTCTAGAAAGGCTAAAGCAGTCGCAGGATTTGATTCTGGCGTCCAAAGCTCAGAAATATACTGTTCCAGTCCCCCTAGCTTCTGATTAACTATTTCCGCAGTCTGGCAGGCTCTTACATAAGGACTATGAATAACACAATCCACATCTTTAAGGTGAAGTACAGCAGTCTCCAATCTTGACGTGAGCCTTTCAACACCTTCAGGCGTCAATTTGCGCTGAGCATCAGATTCAGCAAAAAACTCTGCTTCACCATGACGCATTAAGAAGAAATTCATTCGCCTTCTCTAGGTAAGACAAATTCAACATCAGTACTCTGCTCACTCATCATAAGCATTTTTACAACTTGAGCGACCGGGGCATGATTGAATACAACTTCGTATAAACCTGCAACAAGTGGCATATACACGCCCATCGCAGCAGCTTTTTCTTTGACGTGCTTAATTGTATTAACACCTTCAGCAACTTGCCCTAAAGCCTCAACTGCTTCATCTAAGGTTTTACCCTCACCTAGCGCATAGCCAACGCGATAATTACGACTTAAAGGCGACATACAGGTCACAATCAAATCACCAACACCCGCTAGGCCAATAAATGTCATAGGGTTTGCCCCCATGCACACCGCAAAACGACTCATCTCGGCTAGGCTGCGCGTCATCAACATGCTCTTGGTATTTTCACCCATACCAAGGGCAGCACTTAAACCCGCTGCAATCGCATAAATATTCTTAAGCGTACCACCAAGCTCTACTCCGTAAGTATCGGAGCTAGCATAAACACGAAAATAAGAACTATGTAGGATACCCTGAACGAGTGCTCTAACGTCAGCAGAATCACTTGCTATTACCGTTGCAGTTAACTGCTTAGCAGCCACTTCTTTTGCCAGATTAGGACCACTTAAGACACCAATACGAGCATCAGGCACCTCTTCTGTAAGGATCTCGCTCATCAAGCTAAAAGTTTTAGCTTCAATCCCTTTAGTTGTACTGACAAGCATTTGCTCAGGCTTTAACCAAGGCTTAGCTTGGTCAATTACCTGCCTAAATGACTGACTCGGAATAGAGACAAAAACCAGATCGGCACCCTGGAGTACATTTTCTAACGAACAAGATGCAGTGATATTTTTAGAAAGTTGATAGTCAGGAAGGTAACGAGGATTTTCATGGTACTCGTTGATATGATCAGCTCTTTCCTGATCACGTAACCACAAACTAACTTTATGACCATTATCAGCGACAATGTTCGCTATCACCGTGCCAAAGCTACCTGCACCCAGCACTGCAACCTTACGAATATCAGACATAGATAAATTTCGCTTCTACCAACTATTTTTCCGAATCGTCCATACTATCTAGGACTTTATTGACACCCTTAAACAGGTAAATCACGATTAGATAGCCCAAAGCAGCTAAGCCCAAAAAAAGCATAAGCTGCAAGGGATCTTCCGTTCGCTGGTAACCTGCCACACCTAAAGCTGCGATGACTGCGCTGAAAACTACGGCAGCAATAGAGGCGATACGATTAGTTTTGTGTTTGTCCTGATCTGTCACTTTCAACATCACTTTCAGGGTTAATAACTGTCTCAACCGAAGACTCTTCAGCTGCAACAGGCTCAACCGCACTTTCTTCAGCTACATCTTCTTTTGTTTTTTCTTCTACTAACTCAGTATTTGATTCCTGAACAGCTTCCAGTGTTACTTCAGCCGATTTTTCTTCGCCAGTTTCTGCAACCTTTGTCTCGTCAAGCTCTGCTTCGTCAACCGCCGCTTGTCCAACTGTTGTATCTTCTAGCTCTTTTTCTACAAGTGGAGCAGCTTCAGAAGTAATTTCAGATGTTTCTTCTGCTGCTTCAGAATTAGCAGATTTAGGTTCAGCTAAAAGCTCCGCTTCAGGATGAACACATTCTAGTTTAACGCCTGTTTCAGCTTCAATTTCTGGAATGAGGAAAGAATCATCTTCACAAGCGAAACAGATCGATGCACCGGTTGCACCGGCACGACCGGTACGACCGATACGGTGAACATAGTCATCAGGGTCTTCTGGCAGCTGGTAGTTAAATACGTGGGTAACACCATCAATGTGGATGCCACGACCTGCAACATCAGTTGCAACTAGCACCTGAATTTTACCACTGCGGAAATCTTCTAGTGTTTTTACGCGCTTTTGCTGTGGAATTTCACCAGACATAAGTGCAGCTTTAATTCCGTCTTTACATAGACGATCTGCTAACTTACGCGTCTCATCACGGCGATTACCAAATACGATAACCTTCTCCGCATGATCCTTATCCATGTAGTTACGAAGCAAACGATATTTTTGCTCACCAGAGACTAAGTAAACGGTCTGACTTACGTTATCTGTAGTTTTAATTTCGGGTGCGATCTCAATTTTCACCGCATCCAAAGTCCACTGCTCAGCTAGGTTAAGTACTTCATCCGTAAACGTTGCACTGTAAAGTAGTGTTTGTCGATCACTACCTTTGCGCGGTGTGTTACGTACGATCGTTCTCACATCAGGGATAAAGCCCATGCTCAGCATGCGATCGGCTTCATCAAGAACAAGCACTTCAACGTTCCATAGGTCTACATCTTTTCGATTGATAAAATCGATTAGTCGCCCCGGCGTAGCAACTAAAATATCAACCGGCTTACGCTTAAGATTTTGGCGTTGTTTTTCATAATCCATACCGCCAACAAGGCTAACGACATGTAAGCCTGTATGCTTCGCTAGGCCTTTAGCATCTTCAGCAATTTGAAGTGCAAGTTCACGCGTCGGTGCAACGACCAAAGCACGAGGCTCAGCTAAACGTGGTTTTTCATCTAAAGGATAATCAATAAGATCAGTAATGATACCTAAAAGAAATGCCGCTGTTTTACCTGTTCCTGTTTGCGCTTTACCAATGATATCTTTACCAGCTAGTGCAGCAGGAATAGTTTCAGCTTGAATACCTGTACAGTATTCAAACTTAAGATCAGAAACCGCATGAAGTACGTCATCAGGCAGGTCGAAATCTAAGAAACGCTTCTTACCTTCCACCTCAGGCACAACGAACTGTTCCGGACTCCAAGATGCCGCCTTAGATCGGTTGTTGTAACGACGACGTCGTTGAGGCTTACGTGCAGATGAATTTCTTTTTTTGTTTGCACTTTCAGTCTGCTCAACTGATTTATTTTCTGTACTCAATTCACAAATTCCTAAGAAAAATTTCGCCGATAAGGCGGTAAAGCGGCTAAGAGCTGCTTTCCATAACGACGGGTAATAAACCGTCGATCAAGCAATGTTATTTTGCCGCTATCGCTCTCAGTTCGTAATAAACGCCCTGTAGCCTGTGTGAGACGCATTGACGCCATCGGTATAACCCATTCTTGAAAAGGATTACGCCCTTGAGATTCTAGCCATTCACCATAGGTTGCCTCAACTGGATCATCCGGGACCCCAAATGGTAATTTTGTGATAATTACATGCTTAAGGTAATCACCAGGTAAATCTACACCTTCAGCAAAAGAAGCTAAACCAAAAATAATACTTGGTTTATTAGAATCGATACGAACTCTGTGTTGTCGCAAAATCTCATGCTTTGCAAGTTCACCTTGCACGAGAATATCTGCTGTTATACTAGCAGGCATACGCTCAAGAACATACCGCATCTGACGCCATGAGCTAAATAACACCAAGGATGCACTACCCTGCTGCAATATAGGCAATAACATTGCCGAAATCTCTTCATTGTGATCGTCAGGATTTCCTGGATCGGTCTTCATTGCAGGTACATGTAATTCGGCAGAATTTTGGAAATCAAATGGACTCATAAAGATATTGCAAGGACTATCAGGAGGTATACCAAGATCGGCATACAGCCGGTCAAAACGTCCTAACGCGGTTAACGTAGCCGAAGTAATAACAGCACCATAACAATTTCTCCAGAGGTGCTCTTGCAAGGTTTCTGCAGCAGATACAGGACTACTGCAACACTCAATGTCGATGCCATCATTACCATCTACTTTCACTATCCAGCGAGCCGTCGGTAGGCCTGCTGTCGCATCAGATGCAGCATAGGACTTAGCTAACCAATACATCGATTGCATACGGGATAACAGCACACCCATCTGTGGATACCATGTTTCACTGATAGCAAGGGGCAGATCGGCTAATTCACCATCCATCCCTTCTTTCAATAGATCAACAATCTGCTCAAATTTTAAAACAACTCTCTCAGCAGCCTGAGCAAAATTATGAAAAGACAATTGTAATGGCTCAGGGATCATCCCTTGCGCAAATCGATAGCGATCACTTGGGCCTTGGAGTTTATCTTCAAGTATTTGATTTAACAGCAGTTGGACTTCCTTCAAGGAATTTTCCATATCTGCAAAAGGATTAGCTAACTTCTCGATATAATTCCGAAGCACTATATGGTCAGACGCGTCATTCAATAACTTATTCAAACTACGCGTCGCTTTACTCATCCAACGGATACTTGATTTAACCCGCAAGCTATATGAAAAATGCCCCGTGGTTTTAGTGCCTAGGTGGTGGCCTTCATCAAAGACATAGATGGTATCTTCCGGTGGTGAAAGAATAGCGCCGCCACCAAGAGAAAGATCAGCTAAAACAAGATCGTGATTGGCAACGATCAGATCCCATTTATCCAACTCTTGTCTCGCCTTAAAAAAAGGACAGATAGAAAAATTACTGCAACGACGGTTTGTACACTGCATATGGTCGCTAGTAGACAACCGCCAAACGGCATCAGGTACGGTATTCTTTAAAGCATCCCTGTCGCCATCCCACTCGCCCGAGGCATAATGATTAAGTAAAGATTTAACTTCATCAATGTCAGATGATTGAAGTTTTTGAGCCACTTCATCTTCATACAATGCAATTTGGCCTAATTCATTTTGTTGCTCCAATACTTTCTCTGCATTGGAAACACAAAAATATCGACCTCGGCCTTTAGCTAAACCATAAGTAAGATTGATACCAGCATCACTAATCAGCTGAGGGAGATCTTTTAGAATAAGCTGTTCTTGAAGGGCAACCGTTGCTGTAGAAACAACCACTTTCTTTTTGCGTTGCTGTGCGATAGGAACTGAAGCCAATAGATAGGCCATCGTTTTACCCGTACCGGTACCAGCCTCCGTAACACAGATATGCTTACCACCAGTCCTTTCGCCTTCGGAATTAACTGTAATCGCACCAAGCGTTTTCGCAATCTCCGCAATCATTAACTTCTGGCCATAGCGAGACTTCAATCCTCTGTTATTGAGAAAAGTACTATAGGCCTGCTGTATTGTTTGCTTGAGTTGCTTATCTAACAAAATCGTAATCCGTCGAAAAACTAGCCGCGATTCTAACAGTTCTGAATGTTTAATAACAAAAATACTGTATAAAAAAACATAAGTTGCTTTACAAACCAAAAATACTGTATAAAAATACACATACTGTATAAACAAACAGACATGATCATGAAGCTGACTAAACGACAAACGGAAGTTCTGGATTGCATCAAGCGTCACATTAGCGATACCGGCTACCCACCTACTCGCGCAGATATTGCCCGCGATTTAGGGTTTAAATCAGCCAATGCAGCTGAAGAACACTTAAAAGCGCTAGCCAAAAAAGGCGCGATAGAAATTATTCCAGGTACTTCTCGCGGTATCAGAGTACCTGAACTGGAAGAGGAAAATAGCGGCCTACCCATTGTTGGTCAGGTTGCAGCAGGATCACCAATACTTGCTCAAGAGCATGTTGAGGATCACTGCACAATCTCCTCTGACTTCTTTCACCCCAAGGCGGATTATCTCTTAAGGGTGAAAGGCAGCAGTATGAAAGATGTAGGTATCATGGACGGTGATCTACTGGCAGTACACCAGTGCCAAACAGCAAAGGATGGGCAGATTGTAGTCGCTCGAATAGAAGATGAGGTCACCGTAAAACGCTTTAAGCGTGAAGGTAATATCGTTTATCTAATTGCTGAAAATGAAGAGTTTGAACCGATTGTAGTGGATTTAAACGAACAACCACTGGCAATAGAAGGTTTAAGCGTAGGCGTTATTCGTAGAGGTAACTAACCATGATGGCATTTCACGCAAACCAAACAGCACCAATCGTGCAGAACACATCTGCAAATGAAAAAATTTTCGCTAAGCAAAAGCCTAGTAATCAATTAGCAGGCACGATGACTGAAATCGTTGTTCATGATGAAAATTTTTCTAACATCCCAATGTTGATGCCATTACTTGCACAACTGAGTCAGGATGATCGCTGGTTTGTGTGGATTGCTCCCCCAGTACTGTTACCGAAAAATCTTCTGATTGAAGCAGGTATCGATCTGAACAAAGTTATTCTGCTGAACCCAGATAACAAACACAGTACTTTTGAGCTTGCCAAACAGGCACTTAGCACAGGCACTAGCCATGCTGTAATTTCATGGCCTGGATACTTAAACAATGAAGAGTTTAACGACTTAGAAAGCGCAGCCAAAAAAGGGCAAAGCCACGGAATCATTATTAGACGCCGTCAACATAGCTAAGAGTACTTCTCTAGTTTGTTAAGGCGCCTAATCACAGCAATATCCCCCCTAATAATGAGCTTTACCTGAGAGGAGCTCATTATCGGAGCTTACCTAATGAATAGTTGGCGGGATTTCTTCTTCAGGCTCTTTTTCTAAACCTACCCCAGATTCTGCCATCATCTGGATGCCTGCAGTTAACATAACACGAGCTACATCTAGATATTGATCACTTAATTGCTCTTTAAGTGCATCAGAAAAATTAACTTTAATCATCGGCTCTTCATCGCTATCCATATTTCGGATTGCTAAGCCGCCTTCATCAAGTTCGATTATTTCAAGCACAGTCTCGGGTGTTAGTCCTGACACTTAATTTACCACTCTTGCATGCCTTCTCTAAGGCGATTAACTAATTCAGACAGCGAATCAAACCAAGCTTGATACTCGGTAATGATTTCACCATCCTCTGCGTGATCAGGATTGATCTGCAGCACATGTATTTCAGAAACACTGCTAGTTTCAGTCACAGCCTGTTTGGAATCAGCGCCATGCCAGCAGGCCTCATAAGCAGACATCATTTTATGCAACCAAGATGAATCATCTGATTCTAAGTTACTTAACTGGCTCAACTCAGGACTTTCGACACCGGTCTCACCCATTTCAGCTGCTAACGCACGATAACCTTGAAAGGTTTCCGTATCGACTTTATACCATTCAGCAATTTCGCGTAAAAAAGCATCGTAGGCTGACGTCAGGTGGAACAGCACTGATTCGTTATAAGACTCAATCAATGCATGCTTACTCCAACTGGTGTCATCTTGAGCTTTTTTAAGCTGTTCTAGATGAAGTCGTGTAAAGCTCAACTTCTGATTCGTGCGTGCCTGATATATACCGCTCATGAAATCCCCGACTATTTCTTCTTCGCTTTTTTTCGGGTCTCTTCTTCGACCCATTTACCATCGCGATAGAATGCACGCCAACCTGTCGCTTTACCATTGACCTCGGTCATAACGTACTGCTCTTTGGTCTTTCTGCTATATCGAATGACACTCAGATTACCTTCAGAGTCATTCTTAGGCGCACTGAATAAGAAATCATATTTAGGATCAATCTCAGACTGATGTGGCAGTATTTCCACAATCTTCGGAGCACGTGTTTCTCTGTTTCTAGGGAACTGGCTTGCTGCCAAGAACAAACCAGACGCACCATCACGCAGGATGTAAGTATCCTCAACCTTTTCGCATTGAAGCTCAGGCATAGGAACTGGATCCATCTTAGGCGGTGCAGGCTCACCGTTTTTCAACAACTTACGGGTGTTTTTACACTCAGTACAGCCGAAGTATTTACCAAAACGACCGGTCTTAAGCTGCATCTCTGCAGAACACTTATCACACTCTAAAACAGGCCCATCGTATCCTTTGATGCGGTATTCACCTTTCTCAACTTCAAAACCAGAGCAATCAGGGTTATTACCACACACATGCAATTTACGATTCTCATCAATCAGATAAGAATCCATTGCGGATCCACACAACTTACAACGATGTTTCTTGCGCAGAATTCGAGATTCTTCCTCATCATCGCCATCAGCGCTAACAACCTCGTCCCCAGAGACTAGGTTAATTGTACACTTACAGCGCTCTTTTGGCGGCAAGCTATAGCCTGAACAACCCAAGAACACACCTGTACTACCTGTGCGGATCATCATATCTCGGCCACAATCAGGGCAAGAGATATCCGTCTCTGTAGGTGCATTAGGACGCATACCGTTCTCTGCATCCTGCGCCTCTTCCAGCTTCATAGAGAAATCAGCATAAAACTGATCTAACAGTGCCTTCCAATCCGCACTGCCTTCAGCCACATCATCAAGGCTTTCTTCCATACGCGCTGTAAAGCTGTAATCCATCAGGTCAGAGAAGTTTTCACCTAGACGTTCGGTCACAATATCGCCCATTTTTTGAGCATAAAAACGTCGGTTCTGAACTTCTACATAGCCACGATCTTGGATCGTAGAAATAATTGCTGCATAGGTCGACGGACGACCAATCCCTCGTTTTTCAAGCTCTTTAACAAGGCTTGCTTCAGTGAAACGAGGAGCCGGTTTCGTAAAATGTTGCTTCGGCAACAGTTCGACCAAATTCAGATTATCACCAGCTTGGACATCAGGTAGGATAATATCTTCTTCACCTTTCCCCTTAGCTGGCATAACACGTGTGTAACCATCAAACTGCAAAATTCGACCTTTGGTAACTAATTCAAAGTCACCGGCAGACACAGTTACACGCGTGCTTAGGAATTTCGCTGGAGTCATCTGACAAGCTAAGAACTGACGACGAATTAGCTCGTACAAGCGCTCAGCGTCTCTGTCCATGTTCTTAAGCGCAGTAGCCTCTACATTTACATCAGATGGACGAATCGCCTCGTGAGCCTCTTGAGCGCCCTCTTTGCTGCTATAGCTGTTAGGCGTTTCAGGTAGGTATTTACTACCGAAATGATCACCGATGTACTCACGACAGTGAGTAACAGCTTCCGCACTCAGGTTGGTCGAGTCTGTACGCATATAGGTGATGTAACCTGCTTCATACAAACGCTGCGCCATCATCATGGTTTTCTTAACACCAAAACCAAGGCGCGTACTCGCTGCCTGCTGCAGTGTTGATGTGATAAATGGAGCTGAAGGTTTACTACTGGTCGGTCTATCTTTACGACTGATAACTTCAAATGAAGCTGAACGCAGTTGTTCTAGGTGCGCTTTAGTTTCAGCTTCTGAACCTGGACGGAAAGTTTCGCCGTTTATTCGATGCACCTGTAATTTCAGTGCAACTTCATCCTTCGTGAGTGTATCAGCCTGTACTTCCCAAAATTCCTCAGGAATAAATGCACGGATCTCTTTTTCGCGCTCTACGACCAACTTAACGGCCACCGACTGAACTCGACCTGCAGATAAACCACGTGCCACTTTTTCCCAAAGTAGCGGAGAAACCATATAGCCAACTACACGATCAAGAAATCGGCGCGCTTGCTGAGCATTAACACGGTCCATGTCCAGCGCAGAAGGCTGTTCAAATGCTTCAGAGATTGCTTTTTTAGTAATCTCGTTGAAAACAACACGACGGTAACGCGTATCATCACCGCCAATCGCTTCACGCAAGTGCCATGCAATCGCTTCCCCTTCGCGGTCCAAATCGGTTGCGAGATAGATTTCGTCAGCATTCTTAGCTAAACGTTTAAGCTCATCAACAACCTTTTCTTTACCCGGAAGGATCTCGTAATGCGGATCCCATCCTTTATCAGGATCGATCCCCATACGGCCAATAAGTTGTTCACGCGCCTTCTTCTTTTTATGTACAACCTTTTGTTCAGGCGACATTTTACGCGTCAGAGCCGCTTGGCGAGCCCGTTCTTTCGGATCGCTCTTTTTAGTACTGCCACTGGTTGGCAGGTCGCGAATATGACCCACACTGGATTTTACAACGTACTGATTACCCAGATATTTGTTAATGGTCTTCGCTTTCGCGGGTGATTCCACGATTACCAGGGATTTTCCCATAGCGTCCTTCTTTCCTCGGGCTACATGGTTAAACGCTGAAGAACTATCTATTTTTGCAACTTGTCACGATATTACTGTGCAAAAACTGTTCACTTTCGAGTTTAGCGCTTAACTAACAATAATATTTGGGAGCATATATAAGTGTTGAGAATGCTGTGGTCAAGCAGCAATTGCGATAAAAGTAGACCAATGGATCAACAAGAACTTTACCTATCAGCACTTACAAGCCACAATATTCACCATAATTAACAATAATTTAATCGTCCAGAAAATACTGATGCTTAACGATAATCTTTTATTTGTAATTCTTATCGCAGTGGTCGGCCTAGTCGCCATTACTGTGAATTTTGTAATTACGACTCGAGAGCAGCAGGAAGAAGCTAAAGATCAGCGTCTTACTTGGCTAAAAGGACAGGCAGAACACATTCTGCAAGCTATTGCTGTGCTGCGTGAAGCAGACTGCAAACCCGAAATTATTCAAAAGATTAATGAGCACGCCACCTCTCTCCTTGAAGAGGTTGCAATGCTAGCACCAGACTCAGAACTGTTTAATTCTCTCACTCAGCAGAAAGATACCGCAGATAAAGCCTTTGCTTCTGCAGAGGTCTTCGATAGCGACAAGGCACTGAAGCGAGCGCAGATCTATATTAACTTTGCCGAAAAGCTCGTAGTCCAATTAGCAAGAGGTGGGAAGATTACTCTCACACTAGCTCAGAGCTATAAACAAGAACTTTATTGGTTACGCATTACTGTGGTTGCTGACGCTCATGTAAGCCAAGGCAATCGTTTTTTACAGAACGAAGACTCCATGACGGCAGTTTCCCATTACCGTCACGCCAAAGCTTTACTAGTAAGAGCCAACATCCCTCATACGGTTAAAAAACCACGCTTAGAAACAGTCGATAACCTAATTGAAGGAATTCAACCAAGAAAACCGCGCTCGCAAGGTACTTTGGCAGATTCTTTAGATCGCCTTCTTTAATCTATCTTCTTAAAACGAGGGACAACTGAGCCGTCTTCTAGGGTTACCGTCTCAACAAACATATCTAACGGACGCACCCAGGTAGATTCATCACCGTAACCCAACTTATAGACTACCAGCCACTCTTCAGTCTCAGAGTGTCGCGCCACATCTAAAACAACGTATTCAGGCCCTTTATAGTGCTTATAACGACCTGTAGGCACTTCAACCGGTGGTAACATTAAAAATTGCCCTCACTGAACTCTTTAAGCTTTTGATAGAGAGACTCCATTATCTCTTCACCCTTATCACTGTTTCCCGCTTCATCCCAATGGACACCAACATAAGCTGGCGTTGATTCTAAAGAGAAAACACCCTTTGGGAGCTCCTCTAACAGTGCATTTAACTCATCTAACTGCGGCTCAGACAAAGTGCGCTCACCTTGAGCCCAGCACCAGCCAGCATTCAAACCGATATTAGCAATGGACTCGACTCGAAAAACTTGCCAAGCGTTGAAGTTATTCTTCTGTTCACGGCTTAAGCCTTCACGCAAAACTCGATAAGCAGTCATATTACGCTCGTCTGGCTCCATCTCGCCCTGAGCTCTGGGCGGCTTCATCTTTTCGAGTTGTATTTGGAAGCCTAACGCTTTTGCTTTAAGCCTCAAAGATGCTTGGTATTTTTGCTTTTTAGTGGGCATAACCCACATCATTGAGCCTAATAAAGACATCATTATCAGAACGATTATCATCCATTCCATTACTAAACCCTCAGCCCAATTACCGTACGCGCGGACACATTGAATACTAGGCTGTACATGACTGGCGTAAAACACTCAGAAATAACACAACCTATTAAATTATTGATAGAAATCAGCTGACGCGATGTTACCAGAGTACGCACAGCAACGCTCTATGCTAATCTTTTAAAAGAGTCTGTCACTCACTCTCAACAGCCTTAAACTCTTTGCTAGTGGAGATGCAGTTATGGGAACTTATTCCAAGATACTTTTAGCCTTAGACCTCTCAAGCGAATCTGATCAGCTCAAAAGTAAAGCCTATGAACTTGCAAAAGCGAACGATGCACAGCTCTATGCAGTTCACGTTATAGAACCACTCAGCTTTGCTTATGGCGGCGATGTCCCGATGGATCTCACCTCGATACAGGAACAACTAGATAAACACGCCCAGCAAAAGCTCAAGCGTTATTGTGAGACCCTAGATTATCCAGTAACTGAACAGCTAGTGGTAACAGGTCAAACCGAATCAGAGATCCACCGACTCGCTGACGATTATGATATAGATCTGGTTATTGTAGGCAGCCACGGTCGTCACGGTATCGCCCTTTTACTAGGTTCAACCGCTAACGGCGTACTACATGGGGCTAAGTGTGATGTTTTAGCAGTCAGGATTCAGGATCAAGACTAGGAAGGGGTTACTCCCCTTCCTGCATCGCTTCCAACTCGACCCAGCGATCCATCAATTGCTCAACCAGCGATTCCTGATCTTGTAATTCACTGAGCTTCTGACTTACGAATTCATGATCCTGCTGATAAAAATCAGGAGCAGCTGTTTCCGTTTGCAGCGCTTCCAGAGTCGCCTCCGCCTGCTCTAACTTCGCAGGGAGCTCATCTAATTCACGCTGCAGTTTGTAACTTAGCTTTTTCTTTTTCGCTGGCTGAGAAGGCGCCGCTTCTTTAGCTTCTGGCTTTTCAGCTTTAGGTTGCTTACTCTCCTGTTTGACAGGTTCAGGACGCTGCCTCAACCAGTCTTGATAACCACCAACATATTCATTCAGTTGGCCGTCACCTTCGAATACCAAGGTGCTAGTGACCACATTATCCAAGAAGGAACGGTCGTGGCTTACCAGGAGAATAGTGCCATCAAAATCCAGAATAATCTCTTCGAGTAACTCTAGAGTTTCAATATCCAGGTCGTTGGTCGGCTCATCCAGCACTAACAGGTTTGCTGGCTGACTAAAGAGTTTGGCTAGCAAAACCCTGTTTGTCTCACCACCAGATAAAGCTTTTACCGGCGTTCGCGCTCTTTCAGGCGCAAACATAAAGTCATTCAAGTAACTGATCAGGTGACGATCTCGACCATTGATACTGATACTCTCTCGACCTTCGGCGATGTTATCCATCACTGTTTTTTCAGGATCAACCTGTGCACGTAACTGATCAAAGTAAGCAACTTTCAAATTCGTACCGAGCTTCACTTCACCTTGATCTGGAGATTGCTTACCCAAAAGCACGCTTAGCAAACTACTCTTACCGGCACCATTTGGCCCGATAAGACCGATACGATCACCACGTTGCAAGACAAAATCAAAGTTACTAAACAATGGATTGCCAGCATAACCCAACGACACATTTTTAAGTTCAGCAACCAACTTACCGCTACGAGCTGCTTCCTCAAGAGAAAACTTAGCCTTACCACCGCGCTCACGTCGATCTGCTCGTTCGTTACGCATCTTTTTAAGGGCTCGCACACGACCTTCATTACGGGTTCGACGTGCTTTAATGCCTTGACGAATCCAAGTTTCTTCTTGCGCCAGACGTTTATCGAACAGAGCGTTCTGCTTTTCTTCGTCCTCAAGCATCTTCTGCTTCAGATCCATGTAAGCAGAATAACTACCTGGGAACGATGAAAGCACCCCTCGATCAAGCTCTACGATACGAGTCGCCAAGCGATCCACCAACGCTCTATCGTGAGAGATAATCAACAAGCCACCTTTAAATTCAAGCAGTTGCTGCTCCAGCCACTCGATAGTCTCGATATCTAAATGGTTGGTAGGCTCATCGAGTAATAAAAGATCAGGATTCTGAACTAAAGCGGCACCTAACGCGGTACGACGACGCCAACCACCAGACAGTTCAGACATTAACTTATCGCCTGGAAGATCCAACTGTTCAATCACACGCTGGACGCGTTGTTCTAACTGCCAACCATCAACCGCTTCAATTTGATGCTGAAGCTTATCTAGTACCTTCATATCTGCATTTTCAGATGCAGCTAGCTCATCATAATCCTGACGTAGCTTTTGAATATCACCCAAACCCGCAGTTACAACATCGCGCACTAAGCGCTCATCCGCCGCAGGCATTGCCTGAGGTAATTCTGCGATTCGACAGGTTGGCGAAACCCAAAACTCACCACCATCAGCTTTGTGATGACCTGCCACCAACTTTAATAGTGTTGATTTACCAGCACCATTCATGCCGACCAAAGCAACCCGTTCACCGGGATCAATTTGGAAATCAACGTTATCTAGTAGAGGTTTGGCGCCAAAGGCCATGGATATTTTATCGAGTCGAATCAGAGGCATGATAGGTCAGCTTTTGTTCATTGAGGCCGCTATTCTACTCATTTTCGACAGATATGCATGAAAATGCTGCATTCAGGTAAATTATTATTTAATTAAGCCGTTAATCTATCGTATAAAGTGATAATGGATTATTCATAGGACTTGAAAATGAAACCTTTTTGGCAAACAACAACCGGTGTGTTCACTTTAACATCGCTACTTATTACAGCACCGCTTTCGTACGCTTCCATCGAGCAACAACGCAAACAATTTCTGCAAGCTGAAACCTATCTCAAACAGAATAAGGCTCAATCTTTTAAGAAAGCTCGAAAATCGCTTACTGATTACCCTTTAGCCCCTTATTTAGATTATCAATACGAGCTAAAGAGGCTGTACAAATCTAATTCCGGAAACGTATCAGCGTTTATCGAAAAATATCCAGAACTACCGATAGCCAACCGACTTAACCGCACTTGGCTAAATCATCTGGCTAAAAATAAAAAATGGACGTCCTACCGTAAGCATTTTAGTAACCACCCAGTTACTAGCATTCGCTATGAGTGCCAACAACAAACAGCGCTGCTCAATGGCAATTCGAAGCAGAAAAAGGCTGCTCTATATCAGGCACGTGAACTTTGGATGGTAGGCAAATCCCAACCTAAAGCTTGTGATCCACTTTTCAAAGCCTGGATGGCAACCGGCCGACCAACATCGAATGAAGCTTCCCAGCGTTTTTGGATGAGTGTTGAACAGAATGAAATTAAACTCGCTCGCTATCTAACGAAGAAGATCAAAGATAAAAAACAGAAGCAACAAGCTGAGCTTTTCTGGAAACTCTACAACTCTCCAGAACTCGTTAATAGCTCAACTTTAGATAGAATCGATAAGGCTCAACGCCCTATAGCCGCCGCCATCGTTTATAAACGCTGGTATCGAAAGCAACCAATAACAGCCTCTCAAACTTGGATTAAAAAACGCGACGAGCTGATGCCACAGGTTGATCAAGATAAAGTCAGTCTATACATGGGCGAGCGTCTGAATTGGACCTATCACAGCCAAGCGATCAAATTGAGCAAGCAGCTTGACCCTGAATACCGCATTGAAGAACTAACAGAGCGACGTATTCGTAATGCCTTAGCTAAACAAGATTGGGAGACGGTTGCAGAAGCAATTAGCCATCTCAATGAAGAAGAGAAAAAAGATTCTAAATGGCAATACTGGTCTCTCATTGCTGAAAGGCACCTTAAGCCCAAAACCGATCAAAAAGAGAAAATAGCCGAAGTCGCTAAAGACCGGAGTTTTTACGGTTTCTTAGCAGCAGAGTTAAATCAAAGTCCTTTCCAGCTTAATGCTAAATCAGATGCTGTAACTCAAGAGCAGCTAGATGAGTTAGCCAAGTTACCTGCTGCTGCACGCGCAGGCGAATTATTCAAACTAGGTCGATTGACCGAAGCTAATCGAGAATGGCGCCTCGCTCTATCTCAGATGGACGAACAGCAAAAGAACCTTGCAGGTTATCTAGCCAATTCTTGGGGTTGGCACCTACAAGCGATTATCAATGCTGCCAAAACAGAGCGTTGGGATCATATAGATCTTCGCTTCCCTTACCCTCATGCAAAACTATTTAAAGAGCATGCGGTTAAAAACGATCTCGATCTAAGCTTCCCTGTTGCTATAGCCCGCCAAGAAAGTGCGTTCCTATTCAACGCTACATCCCGTGTTGGTGCACGAGGCCTAATGCAGTTAATGCCTCAAACAGCCAAACTTACAGCTAAAAAGCATGAAGTTCCTTATAAGAAAAATGCAGAGTTAGATAAACCAGAGATCAATATTACGCTAGGTTCTGCCTACTTAGGTGATATGTTGAAGAAATTCGACAACAACCCTGCCTACGCAGCAGCTGCTTACAATGCAGGCCCCCACCGTGTAACTAAGTGGCTCAAGCAACGTGGCGATCTGCCTTTAGACATCTGGATTGAAACCATTCCGTTTAAAGAAACACGCAAATATGTTCAAAGTGTATTAGCATTCCGTGTCATTTATGATCGCTTAGAAGGTCGACAAGCAAGCTTACTTAACGATAAGCAAATCGCCTTGTTAGCCGTTAACCAAAGCAAGAAAACTGCTTTATAAACAAATAGTAAAAGAAGACATCTGTATGACTAATCCTTGCTGGATTGATATTGGCGTTAACCTTACCGACAGTAGTTTTGATAAAGATAGGGAGGATGTAATCCAGCAAGCATTAGAACAGGGTATTGAACATCTAATCATTACAGGCACAACACTCGAAGAGAGCTTACAAGCTATCGAGTTATGCCAAAAATATCCTGAACATCTTTACTGCACCGCAGGAGTTCATCCCCACTACGCAAAAGATCACACAGTCAATCAACTGCAAGAGTTGGATGCGCTATTACAAGAGGACTGTGTCATCGCTGCAGGCGAGATGGGATTAGACTTCAATCGGAATTTTTCCACACCGGAACAGCAAGTCAGAGCTTTTGAAACGCAACTTGAAATCGCATGCACACGCCAACAACCTCTGTTTCTCCATGAACGAGACGCACATAAAAAACAGCTGGAAATTCTTTACAGCTATCGAGACCATATTCCCAACGCCGTAGCGCATTGTTTCACCGGCAACAAAGAAGAGCTGTATAACTATTTAGATCTGGATATGCACATTGGCATTACAGGTTGGATCTGTGACGAAAGGCGTGGATTAAATCTACAAAAGCTGGTTAAAGATATTCCCGCAGATCGACTGATGCTGGAGACAGATGCCCCCTACCTTCTTCCTCGAGATATAAAACCGAAACCTAAATCTCGCCGTAACCTTCCGATCTACCTTCCGCACATAGCGAGAAAGGTTGCAGAACTAAGAAGCGTAGAGTTAGAACAGCTACAGCAGGCTATTTATCAAACTACCTGCAAGTTCTTTGGACTCAATTAGATACGCGCTGTAGAAATTCTAGAAGCTGGGATTGATCAAACGGCCATTCCAGCTCATCTTTACTCTCCAAATCCAACAAAACTGGAATTTTCACGCCATATCGCTCAACTAAATCATCGTCATCAGCAATATCAACCTGATAGATCGCATACTTCTGCATATCCACAGAAGACGCTATCAATTGCTCTGCCACTTCACACAAATGGCAACCGACGGTTCCCATCAATTCCAGTTCTCTCACTCTATTTACCCTAACTAACTCGTTTTTTCAGACCGTTCGACCGGAGACCTGAGCTAGATCACAGAATGTCTACACTCTGCATGTTAGAGTCCGCGGCCAATTAATCGCAATCATCAACTTATATAGCGAATGAAAAACCAGATCATACCGAAAAACGACGAAGTACGTTTAAACAATGATGAATTTATCGTGTCAAAAACCGACACAAAAGGACGTATCACCTATATTAATCGCGTCTTTATGCAGATCGCTGGCTACAACGAAGCTGAACTACTAGGCAAACAACACAATATTATTCGCCATCCTGATATGCCCCGCGGTGTATTTAAATTTATGTGGCAAACCTTACAGCAAGAAAAAGAGTTTTTTGGCTATGTAAAAAATCTCTGCCGAGATGGCTCTTATTACTGGGTATTTGCCAACGTAACACCAGATTACGATGCTCAAGGGCAGCTTACAGGCTACTACTCGGTGCGTCGTAAACCTAGCCAACAGGCCATAAATACCCTCACCCCTATTTATGCAGAGATGTTAGCACTGGAAAAACGTACGCCTACCAGTCAGGCAGCCGAAAAATCTATCGAATTGCTCAATTTTAAACTGCAATCCTTAGGCAAAGGCTATTTCGAAGTTGTTATGGGGCTGGACCAAGAATAATGCGGATGTCAGACAAACAATTTTCTAATGCAACCAGCCGTGGTGTTCCATTCTTACGCTCTCGCGCAAAGCGCTTGGTCATATGCTGGAACATATTATTACTCGGCTCTTTATTGGGTAGCATTTTTTTTGCTGATATCCCCTACTGGCAGATCATCCCATTTATTTCAGCAATAGCCTTAACCGTCTACACATTGAAATCTAATGCCTATGCAATAAATGCCCTAGAACGGATCAATAACACGTTGATCAAAGCCAATGATGGTGATTTCAGCACCCGTATCACATCTGTATCCGGACTCGGGGAAGTAGGCAAAGTTGCCTGGGAACTAAACGATCTTTTGGATCGAGTGGAATCTTACTTTAAAGAGGTCGATGCCTGCTTTAGCTATGTTGCTGAAGGCCGTTATGATCGAAAAGCCCTCTACAAAGGAATGCCAGGTCGTTTGAGAAAATCCCTCTCTCAAATCAATGCTTCGCTGGAAAAAATGGAGGAAGGCGCAAAGTTTCTAGCCTCCAACCAACTTAAGTCAGAGCTACACAATCTGAATACCAGCCATTTGATTGAAAACCTCAGACGAAACCAGTCCGATTTAGTCAAAATTTCTGAAGAGATGGAGCAAGTAGAGTCAATCGCTGCCAAAAATGGTCAAGCCGCTGCCAATAGCCAAAGCAGCGTCGATAACATGAGCGGTGCTCTCGCGAGCATTACAGCGAACATCACCAGTGTATCCGAGGTAACTAAAGCCTTAGAGGCTGACAGCACAAAGGTTTCATCCTCCTTATCGATCATTACCGAGATCGCTGACCAAACTAGCTTACTCGCGCTTAACGCTGCTATTGAGGCTGCTAGAGCGGGAGAACAAGGTCGCGGATTTGCTGTCGTTGCTGATGAGGTAAAAGCCCTATCCAATCGAACCAAAGAGGCTGCGATTGAGGTGACAGAAACCATCAATAGCTTCAGTGAACGTGTTGCAGATATGGTTCAACAAGCAGAAATTTCTTCACAAGCTGCAGAAGAGATCAACACTCAAGTTCAGCAATTTAGAGAGCAGTTTGCCAACATTGCGACCTCTGCAGAAGATACCCAACGTTATATTGCCTATGCCAAAGACTGCACTTTTGGTTCCCTAATAAAAGCCGACCACGTTATTTTTAAACAAAATGGTTATGTTGCTTTAGATGACACAAAAGACCGTACAGAAGAATTACAGGCTGTAAGTGTTTGCCATACTGATTGTCGTTTAGGTCAATGGTACTTTGAAGGTGAAGGCTTTGAATCCTTTAAAAGCACAAAAGCTTACAAGTTGATGGATGCACCTCATGCAGCTGTGCATCACTCTGTTTTAAAAGCAGTTTCTTACCGTGATCAGAACTGGAAGAAAGACAAATCAATCCGTAAAGAGATTGTAGAGCACATGCGAAATGCGGAAGAAGAGAGTTATAAAATTCTGCAACATATCGACGATATGATTGATGAACGGCACCGAATGAATAGTTAAAAGCACTACAAAAAACATGCGTTTTATCTACAAACGGTATGATATTTATTGAACCAAGGCCTTAACACCTTAGTGTGATCGACCAAGGAATACCTTGATACATTGCACCGCACAAGAATATGCTGGACAGATATATTCACGAAAACGCAATTAAAAGTTGCGATATTGTGAGTTAAACCGTAAAACTTGTATTTCCACGACTCCATACTCGTAACGATTATGTGAAGCAAGCAAGATGGAAGGACGGATATGACAAAGAAAGGCGACCCAATGGACAACAATAGCAACCTGCTTTCCAACCCTCAGGAGTTTATTGACTACCTGAATACCGAAACCCAGAAAGTATTGGAGATGTTCTCAGCTTCCGGCTGTGATGATATTTTCACTAAGTTCACGCAATCCTGGACAGAGTTAGCTAACCGCTCCTGGGAAGACCCTACCGTTTGGATCCGTGCAATTACCGATTATCAGCAGAGCCAGATGAGCCTTTGGACTAATCTTCTGACAGGTAAAAGCAGCGGATCAGTTGCTGAACCAGCACGTGGCGACCGTCGCTTCCAAGCTGAAGAATGGTCTCAGAACCCAGTTTTCGATTACATCAAGCAGTCTTACCTACTAAGCTCTAAGCTTCTTCAGGAAATGGCAGCTAATGCTAATCTTTCTGACCAAGAACAGAAGAAGCTTGAGTTCTACACGCAGCAATATATCGATGCGATGTCTCCAACTAACTTTGCAATCACTAACCCTGAAGTTCTTCAACAAGCGTTGGAAACTAAAGGTCAAAGCTTAGTTGACGGTCTTAAAAACCTACTAGGTGATGCTGAGAAAGGCCGCATCTCTATGACTGACGAGTCTGCGTTTGTTCTAGGTGAGAACATTGCAACGACTGAAGGTTCTGTCGTATTTGAAAACGAGATGTTCCAGCTGATTCAGTATAAGCCAACAACTGAAGAGACTTACGCTCGTCCAACAATGATCGTGCCTCCTTGCATCAACAAGTTCTACATTCTTGACCTGCAAGAAAGCAATTCTTACGTGAAATACTGTGTTGACCAAGGCCAAACGACCTTCGTTATCTCTTGGTTGAACCCAACGATTGAACAAGGTCATATCACTTGGGATGATTACGTAGAGAAAGGTATCCTAAAAGCAACCCAAGTAGTTCAAGACATTACTAAGAGCGACAAAGTTAACGCGGTAGCATGGTGTGTAGGTGGTACTCTGCTAACTACTGCTCTAGCTGTAATGGCTGCACGTAAAGATACGTCTATCGCTTCTGCAACGTTCTTCACCACACTCCTAGACTTCACTGATCCGGGTGACCTATGTGTATTCATTGACGAACAGCAGATTAAGAAACTAGAAGATAAAGTGAATAATCAGGGCTACCTAAGTGGCCGTGAGCTTGCTACGTCTTTCAACATGCTACGTTCAAACGATCTAATCTGGTCTTATGTTGTTAACAACTACCTTAAAGGTCAGACACCTCCTCCGTTCGACATCCTTTACTGGAACAGTGATTCAACCAACCTTCCTGCTGGCATGTACACTTACTACATCAACAACATGTACATGGAAAATGGTCTAACTCAGAAAGACCAGTTAACTATCTGCGGTGAGAAAATCGATCTAGGTAAGATCAAGATCCCTTGCTACTTCCTATCTACAATCGAAGATCACATTGCTCCATGGAAAGGTACTTTCGAAGGTACTGAACTATTGAAAGGCAAAAACGAGTTTGTTCTAGGTGCAAGCGGTCACGTTGCGGGAGTTATCAACCCAGCCTCTAAGAACCGTCGTAACTACTGGATCAACGGCGAACTAGGTAACGGCGCAGACAGCTGGTTAGAATCTGCTGAGCGTCAGGAAGGTTCATGGTGGCCTCACTGGGCTGAGTGGTTGAAGCGTCGTGCAGGTAAGAAAGTTGCAGCTCCAGCTGCACCTGGTAACGATGAGCACAGCGTTATCGAACCAGCACCAGGTCGTTATGTAGCAGTACGTATAGACTAAGCTTAATATAGAAACTAAAAACGGAGCTTCTGCTCCGTTTTTTTGTTTTTGTCCATTTTATATTTTAGACAGTGTCGATTATTCGATCCCAGATCTTAACTGCTGAATATCTTCTTGAAGTTCCTGATCTTCAGTGAACCCCGCAAATTTTTCCGCTTTAGCTAATGCTTCCAGCGCATCCTCTTTTTGACCTTCTTCAAACAAGCGCTGAGCTAAAGAGTATTGAATCGACGCTTTATACTCTGTCTCTTTTAAACTATCAGCCAACTGATAAGCTTGCTGATAGAGTTTGATCGCATCTTGGTTTTCTTCTGCGAAGTCAGCTAACGTCTCCCAAAACACAGGATGATCGCTCTTTTTACCTTTATACTGCTCAGCTAAAGCTTCCAGTTCAGCGTAAACCGAATAAAACTCTTTTTCGTTATCCGCTTCAGCCGCCTTCATCATCGACTCAGCAAAGGTTTCAATTTGTTGAAATATCTGTCCGTTCATTTATTAACTCTCCAGCCAAACATCTTTGGCCCAGTTCCAGATCGATGGCCACTCATCTTCGATAGTATCACCGTGCTGCCAAAGCAAGATAGCTGCATCTTGGGTAATGCAATAGTAGCCATGTGCATGTTCACAAATCGGAATATATTCACGAGGCATACCTATATCCCAAGCAGTGGCTGCTAATTCAGGCAGAAAGGTATGAGAGCTTGGATCTGCAACAGTGGCGGGTTCGATGGAGCCACAGACAATATCACTTACTTCAAGTAAAAAATGTTTATATTCATCAGGAAGCGAGATCAGAATTTGCTCTTCGATCTCAACAAGATCGTCTTCATCAGGTAGATCTAAAGGCACAGGAACTTCGACATTACGTTCTTGTAGTAACTCAATAATATCTTCCATATAGGCGCTCCTGATTTAGACTTTTTAGATTCGGAGGCAGACTAGTCGAGCGGAACTGAGAAGTAAATAAAAGAGATCGGTTATATCCATCTTTAATAACTTTAGAGAATAGTTATATACACAAAGGCCGCAAACATTACTTCGTACGACAGTAGCCATGCCAAAATATGTAATACTTTAGAATTAATCTAATCCGAATTGCTAACTCCTTTGGCCTTATTTACCAAGACATTGCCGACAGAATCCGTATAATTCGCGCCAAACATCCTGCAACCTCCAGAAAATGTCATAAAATTATGTTCTAGGTGTTGCAGAACAAAGAAGTCTCGGGTGATAACAGCTGACTCACCAAAGTCATGACTGTTGCGGCCACAAGCCCCCATCCCCGCAGCTACTTCACAAACCATTATTATTATTAAAATGGCGAAGTTCCTATGACCACAAAATCAGTAGACGTATTGCTAGTCGGCGCGGGAGCTATGAGTACGACCCTTGGCGTCATGCTCAAGCAGCTAGATCCTTCCCTGAAAATCAGCATGATCGAGCGCCTAGATCATGTCGCCCATGAAAGTACAGATGGCATGAACAATGCCGGTACGGGCCACGCGGCATATTGTGAATTGAACTACACGCCACAAATGCCAGATGGCACGATCAATGCCACTAAAGCTTTCGCAATTAACGCCTCTTTCGAAGTTAGCTTGCAATTCTGGTCATACCTCGTAGAACAAAACGCCCTTCCTGAACCTTCTCAATTTATTAACCCTGTACCACACCAAAGCTTTGTATGGGGTGAGAAGAACGTAGAATTCCTTCGCAATCGTTATGAGACATTAAGTGCTACGCACCAGTTTGCGGATATGGAATACAGCGAAGATCACGCTGTATTGAAAGAGTGGATGCCACTGGTCATGGAAAACCGTGACCCAAGCGAGAAAGTTGCAGCAACTCGCGTTGCTTACGGCACGGACGTTAACTTTGGCTCTCTAGCCCGCAACATGGTGAACTTCCTAGAAGCTCAGGATGGTTTCGAACTTCTACTAAGCCGTACAGTAAAAGATCTGAAGCAAGACCAAGATAAGAACTGGACGATCACCCTAAAGAATGACCAAACCGGCGATAAAGAAGTTATCAACGCTAAGTTTGTATTCCTTGGCGCAGGTGGTGGCGCACTACCACTGCTACAGAAAGCAGGCATCTCCGAAGGTAAAGGTTATGGCGGCTTCCCTGTAAGTGGTCAATGGCTAGTTTGCCGCAAACCAGAAATCGTTAACAAGCACTTGGCTAAAGTTTATGGCACAGCGCCTATAGGTGCTCCACCGATGTCTGTACCTCACTTGGATACTCGAGTTATCGGCGGTGAACAAGCACTACTATTTGGTCCATTTGCTGGCTTTACGACTAAGTTCTTGAAGAAAGGTTCTATCTTCGACATGCCACTGAGCATCAACCTTGGCAACATCAAGCCGATGCTTTCTGTAGGCATGAATAACATGGACCTTACTAAGTACCTAATCAGCGAAGTAATGCAGTCTCACAGTTCTCGTGTAGACGCACTAAGAAACTTCTTCCCTGATGCAAAAGATGAAGACTGGGAACTTTCCTACGCAGGTCAGCGTGTACAGATCATCAAAGAAGATGAGAACGGTAAAGGCAAGCTTGAATTCGGTACCGAAGTGATCTCGGCTGAAGACGGTACGCTTGCTGCGCTACTGGGTGCTTCACCAGGCGCATCAACTGCAGTCCAGACGATGATTAACATCGTGGAAACATGCTTCGCTGATAAACTTGCTTCACAAGAGTGGCAAGACAAGATTTATGCGATGATCCCATCTTACGGTCAGGATCTGACTCAAGATGCAGCGTTATTAAATAGCGTGCGTGAGCGCACTTTATCTACGCTGGGGCTTGATACTATAAAAAAGACACAACTGCAGGCTGATAACAGCCTGCAAGATCAAGGCACCGCTGCCTAATCAAATATAATTATAATGATATAGAGCCAATCCCAAAGCCGGTCTTATGACCGGCTTTTTTATTTCACCTACACTTTTTCTGACGTTACCATGCAATGTAGAGAAAACTGCGGTGCCTGCTGCATTGCGCCAAGCATCACCAGCTTGAACAAACCTGCCGGCGAACGCTGCAAACATTTAGATCAGCAAAATCGATGTAAAATTTTTGGTACAGATCGAAGACCAAAAGCTTGCGCTAACTTTGCACCTGAAGAAGAGTTTTGTGGTCAAAACAGAGAAGAAGCACTACAGATCCTAACCCTTCTGGAAAGTAGCACCCATTAACCGTTACAATTTTTAGGCAATAAAAAAGCAAGCCCTAGGCTTGCCTTTAAATAATGTGCAGGACGGGATCTTAATCCCGTAGCAACAGCTTAAACTTTAACGATGTTTTCAGCTTGTGGGCCTTTTTGACCTTGAGTAACAGTAAACTCTACTTTTTGGCCTTCAGCTAAGCTTTTAAAGCCGTCGCCCTGAATTGCACTGAAATGTGCAAATACGTCCGGACCGCCTTCCTGTTCAATAAAACCAAAGCCTTTTTCGTCGTTAAACCACTTAACTGTTCCAGTTGTTGCCATCTTTCAAAACCCTTTTTTGGATAATTAAAATCAGCCAAAGCAACGAAAGATTTCCTGCTTGAAGCTGTTAAAAAAGAAAAAACCGACAGCATTGAAAGAGTTAGGCCAAGAGTTTCCTTGCCGCAACATTAAAGCAGCCACGTCTTTTCCGATTATCTGATCATAGCGTTGCTTTGTGTTAATTCAATTCCATCTGTGTATTTTTTGATGTTTTTTTGACCAAAAAGGATTCAACAATAGTCTAAGACTCGACTAATCGGTAAGTGTTGGGCCGTCATATCCGCCTTTTTAACAACTTGTTAGGTGATTAAGCTCTTAATTTTTACCCTAAGATTTAATCCATCTGCGTTTCATCGCGGTATACTTAAAGCCAGCACAAGTTAAAGAAAAGCTGTAAAACTTCATTCCGCCTCTTTCAGTTGTATCTAAGGATCATCCCCTGAAACGTCTACAAGAAATCAAAATAATTCTTACCCTTGGCTTCCCTATAGCGATCGCTCAAGTAGCACAAACCTCTATGGGCTTTGTCGATACGCTGATGGCCGGACGTTACAGTGCTACAGATCTAGCAGCAGTGGCATTAGGGTCAAGTATCTGGCTACCCATTTTTATTGCTAGCCAAGGCATCTTAATGGCCACTACGCCCATGGTTGCGCATCTCGTCGGTGCCAATAACGAAAAGGCAAGCTCGGAAACACTGCATCAGGGCGTAATCATAGTCGCCATATTAAGCTTGCTCGCAACCTTTACCCTACATAACTGCGACCCCATTCTAGCTATCATGGGCGTAGAGAAAGAACTAGCAAATTTAACTACAGAATACCTAGCGGCTATAAGCTGGGGGTTCCCTGCCCTTCTGCTTTATCAACTCATCCGCAGCTATATTGAAGGTTTTGGTAAAACTCAGCCCGCTATGAAAATTTCAATTCTTGGGCTTTTATGTAACATCCCACTGAATTATGCATTTATCTATGGCGAATTTGGCTTTCCAGAATTAGGAGGCGTAGGGTGCGGCTGGGCAACAGCTATTGTTATGTGGGTTATGTTCTTTAGCGCGCTCATCTATCTGGCCAAATCCCCAACCTTCGTTGTGATCCAACCATTCTCAGGCTGGTCTCTACCTGAGCCATCTGCACTTAAAAGCTTTTTAAAGCTAGGGCTACCCATCGGTATCGCCCTTTTAATTGAAGTCAGTATGTTTTCGGTAATCGCCCTGCTTTTGGCAGATCTTGGAGAGGTCATGATCGCTTCTCACCAGATCACAATCAGCTTTACCGGCCTAATCTTTATGCTGCCTTTAAGTATATCTCTGGCACTCACCATACGCGTTGGCCATCAACTCGGGGCGAAAAAACCTGAAGCGGCCAAATTCAGCGCAGTTACAGGCTTGATTATCACTTTAACCCTAGCGATCTTCAGCTCTTCACTGATGGCTCTTTTTGCAACGCCTATTGCCGAGCTTTATACCCAAGAGATTCAGATCATTGATATCGCCAGCACTTTGATCATTATTGCAGCCCTTTTCCAGTTTTCAGATGCAATCCAAATAACATGCTCAGGTGCTCTTAGGGGCTACAAAGATACTGTTATTCCACTCATGTTAGTGTTTATCGCCTATTGGCTCATTGGCCTTCCTTCTGGATATATTTTAGGCAAAACAGATTTGATTACTGCAGCGATGGGCCCAAAAGGATTCTGGATTGGCTTACTTATTGGCTTAACCATTGGCGCTATACTGTTAATTACTCGTTTACACTGGAAAAGCAACCAAATGCTCAGCCAAGCCCAACATCGTTAACCAAGTTATGCTAAAACGGTTCTCTATTCTTATCATCGTACTAATATCCATTGGCGGATGTAGCCGAGATACACCTGAACTAGTATTGGAGAATTATCTTTATCGTCTAAGCAACACCCTCGATTTGGATCAACCTCAGCCATACATCCCTGACGTAAGGATGCAATTCCCGCTTAAACGCGATCGAAGACTTAAAACCACAGAGATCCGTGAAGGCCTTTTAGACGTTCTGAAATTAAAACGTTGTCATCTGCTACCTCTAATCGCAGAACGCAATAGCTCTCTTGGCAAAGTAGCCAAGCCATCAACAAAATTACTATATGAACTCAATTTCTATCATTTATTGACCCAGTGCCGAGAATCTTTGCGATACGACAGCGCGATTGACACTGAACTACTACAAAAAGTAAACGCCATCTATCGTGTTAAACGTGATAATTTACCTGCAGAATTATGGAATGGGATTTTTACTGCTCCAGAAATAGAAGCCAATTTCAGCCGTTCGCAAACAGCTTTACCTCTAGTTGATAACAGCAGCAGTCAACAGAGTATCGAAGCCTTAAGAACACTTGTAAATTTAACCGCAAATAGCCTTGATACATTAGGCATAATAAAACCTAATGAAGATCGCTTAAATCAAGCCTTCAAAATCTTACACAGTAATCGATCTGGCCCAGCAATTATCAGCTCGCTTGAAGTCCTGACCTACCATCTTACTCAAGCTACACGCTTGTTAGAGAAACGTAATTCGCCTAAGAACCCGCTATGTAGAAACCAAAGTCCAAATCAAACGGCACGTATTCTAGAAAACGTTTTTTATAAATTTTATATAGGTGAAGTTTTACCTTATTTGGCTCAAACTGATCGATATGCCTCCCAATGGCTCGACCTTAACCAGCAATTACTGCAAAATTACACAGTACTATCAGTATCCATTCCACAATCAATGGAAACTTATTCAACCACTATACTGTCCAAAACAGCACCTCATGGCATTTGGTTGAGTTACCAACGCGCTAGGGACAAACATACAGAAGCTTGGCAGAAAACCTTAAAAAATTGCGGCATGATGCCGACACAGAAAGACTAACCGCTTTTGAGCTACGGATTGGACATTGAACCCAGCCTTTAAATCAAAACAGCACAGTAACAATTTACCGTTCAATACAGCATTTTTTGTATTGTTATTGTTTGCTTCAGCCCTTCTGCTTACCCAAGTAGATGCTGAAAGCGTGCGCCTGAGCAAAGCTGATATTGAAAAGCTGGGGAATAAATACGGCGCAAAAGCAAAACGTCGACTCGAAACTTGGCAGAGTTTATTAACTGAATTAGCCAATGAGAGCGAAAGCCACAAGCTAGAACGCGTAAACAACTTTTTTAACCAAGTTCGATTTATCGATGACATCAAGCACTGGAAAAAGAAAGATTACTGGGCTACACCCGTAGAATTTCTAATCACTAACGGCGGTGATTGCGAAGATTTCAGCATAGCAAAATACTACACACTCAAAGAGCTGGGTGTACCCGTAGAAAAAATGAATTTAGCCTACGTTAAAGCCTTGGAGTACAACCAAGCCCATATGGTATTAACGTACTACCCCAAGCCACGTGCAACCCCTTTAGTTCTGGACAATATTAACGGCGAAATTTTGCCTGCTTCCAAGCGTACAGACCTATTACACGTTTATAGCTTTAATGGTGATAAACTATGGCTCTCAAAAATGGGCCGCAGAACTACGTTGGTAGGAACATCCGACCGATTAAAGCCTTGGGTAAAACTGCAATCTCGTATTGAAAACAATGACATTAACCTAAGGTAGGTTTAATGATGAGGAGTATCTATTATGTCACTGGTTAACCAACTTATCGCCGCGATTTTTGCGGTACTTATAGGTTTGGTTTCTGGCACCCTTTACATAATGTCAGAAAGCTCGCGTTCTGTTCTTCAGGATCAACTGGAGTCACATGCGCAGGATTCTGCCACCCATTTAGGCCTTTACCTTGCCCCTTATATGGCTGAAAACGATAGTGCAACTATCGAAACAGCCGTCAACGCTATTTTTGACAGCGGTTTCTACCAGCGCATTATCGTAACCAATGCAGATGAAGAAATTCTATTCGAGAAAAAAACTAAAGAAACCATCAGCGAAGAAGTACCTGAGTGGTTCAGGTCAATGGTGCAGATAACACCGCCCTCTATGTTCAGGGAAGTAACTCACCAGTGGCAACAAGTGGGTAAAATCTACGTACAAAGTAGCGCTGGCTATGCTTACGATAAGCTTTGGAAGGGCGCACAAGATAGTATCATCCTGTTTATCTCTTTATCTATTCTATGCCTACTCGCTATTAGCTCATTGATTAGATATTTGCTAAGACCATTACACTCCGTAGAACAGCAAGCTATCGCTCTGTCTGAAAAGCGCTATCTAGAGCAAGAAAAGTTACCGGGCACACGTGAACTTAAGCGTGTAGTACAAGCAATGAACCGCATGGTTAAGCAAGTACAGGTAATGTTCGATGAGCAAGCCCGCAATATTGAAGAGCTACGTAGAAACGCCTACCAAGACAGCTTAACGGGCCTATCAAATCAGCGTGCGACGGAAGCGCAATTAGCTGAACGCCTTGATTACCGTAAAGATTTTGGTAGAGGCACTCTATTTAATATCCACCTATGCAACCTGCAGGAGACTAACCAGCAGATAGGTATGGATAAAACCAACAATTTGTTGAAACACTTAGCCAGCCATCTAGAAGACTTTGCACGCGGATCTGATCAGAGCGTACTTGGTCGTGTGACCGGCGCAGACTTCATACTGCTGGTTAATACAATCGACACCGACCAGTTGAAACTCAAACTGGAACAACTTGATCAGGAAAGTCGGAAACACCTTACACAGCTAATGGGCGAAGATATCGAAGGCTCAATAATCAGTATCGGTAGCTGCGAATGTAACGATGAAAGCAACAGTAGCCAGCTTCTATCTGAAGCTCGCATAGCGAGTAATGAAGCAGAGAAATCAAATGTACTGTGGAAACAGTTCAACACTTCAGAAAAAACCGCCGCTCAACCGCAGCAATCCGACTGGAAACAACACGTTGCTAACGCGATCAATCAGCGCCAAATCTTTTTACAGATTCAAAGCGTGTTTAGCAAAAAGCCGGGCTCAATGCCGATCCAGGATGAGATCTTTGCACGTATTCTTAATCAGGATAACCAACCCGCTTCAGCCGGTGAGTTCATCAGCGTTGTAAAAGAGCTTGGTTTAATGCCTGAGATGGACCGAGCTGTAATCGAACTAGCGCTAGAACAACATGAGAAGATCGCCTGCCCGCTGACTATAAATTTGAGCCATGAGGCTGTGAGCAGTGAAAACTTTAGAACATGGTTACTTGATAAGCTAAAAACTATAAGCCCAAGCGTTAAAGTTCTGTTCGAACTGGATGAAACCAGCGTACTGAACAATATTGAAGGCATTCTAGAGTTCCGTAAGGCTCTAAAATCTATTGGTGCAGAGTTTGGTGTCGACCATTTCGGCATACACCCTAGCGGCTTCTCTTACCTTTACTCAATCCAACCTGATTACATTAAGATTGACGGTTCTCTGATCCGCAATATCGATCAGAATGATGAAGACCGCTTCTTTGTTAGCAGCCTTATAAGCGTAGCTCACAGCCTTGAGATCAAAGCCTACGCGGAACACGTAGAGAGAGAAAGTCAGCTACAAACCCTTGAAGCGCTGAATGTGGACGGTAGCCAAGGTTACCTTCACGGTACACCAAAACCCTTAAGTAAAGCTTAGGGGCTTGGTAAGCATATTCCAAACATAAAAAAACGGCGGTATATACCGCCGTTTTTTTGTATCTACTGTAGGACTTACTTACGACCTACCAGCATTTCGAGCTTTTTGCTCATACGCTCTTCACGCTCTTGCTCTTTGCGCTTTTCCTGACGTACTTTGTTTATCTCTTTCAGCTTACCTTTCGCGTGATCTGACTCTTCTTTAGTCACAACGCCAGCAGGCTCACCGTTGATATCGATACGCTCAGCGCCTTCACGCAGGGAACGGTAGTAGTTCAACGAACGAACATAGCTCGCAAGAGCACGTTTGATTTTGTTCTTAGCGACTTTTTCGTCAGCAACAAGATCTTCCTGAATGCCTATTTTTAGAGGCCTAACGTTTTTACGATCAAAGGTTTTAGGATACGCTTCCATCAACTGCTGCAGAGCAGCCATATTTGCAGCACGGTTTTTGGATTTCGCCTTTGGCGTTTTGTTTACTACGTCATTCACCTGGTTAGCCTCTGATTGGAAAACTTGCTTTGACTGAGTCAAATTCGCCTCCGCTGTATCCAGCATATTTTCCAATTGATCAATTAATTGCCTAGTTTTAGTACTTATCTGCTCAACATCCACAGACATCATTCACCCTTACGAATGTAATACCCGTAAAGGTCCTCTTCCACATACTGCTCAACCAATTCATGTCCTAAAAACGTACAGAACTTAGGAATATCACGCTGAGTGGAAGGGTCAGTTGCCAAAATATGCAGCACTTCCCCTGCCAGCATATCTCTAACATGATTATGCAACATCATAACAGGCTCAGGGCAGTATAGGCCCTTTGCATCAAGAATATGGTCGGCTTTGATGTCCGTCATGTTTTATCTCTTGCAGAAAGATGCGTATTGTCTCAAATTACCCATGACAGCAAAAGTCATTTAATCAGTAATTAAGCAACTAAAGTCGCTTTTAAAATAAAAATAATCCATTCTATATGTGTGGAACGTAGTTTTAGATGGAGAGATCATATGATTCGAGTACTTATCGAACGACATATTGCCGATGACTTAGGCGCACACTATGAAAAAGCTGCACGAGAAACGCTACAATTAGCGATGCAAGCGCACGGCTTTATTTCTGGCGAGGCACTGAAAAACACCAGAGATCCAAACCACCGTTTAGTCGTAGCAAACTACCGAACCTTACAAGACTGGCAGCGCTGGTCGACATCATCAGAACGCCAGGAAATGATGGCGACAATTAACCCCATGCTGGAAACAGAAGAAAAAGTCACCGTTTTCGAACACTAAGTTGCTGAACTGCCATCTTAACGCTGTATTTCTATAGCACTCTAAGGTGGCAGGTTATCTCTTCACGGTCGTGATAAAGGTGTTTAGCCGATAACTCATAAGCTAAGCCTTCCTGCATAAACCTTTCAGCAATCAGATTTAAACAAGATACAACCTCTTGATAACGCTGCTTCATTGGTAGTTTCAGATTGAAGATAGCCTCATCACACCAACCGTTGATCACCCAATCCGCTGCCATTCCCGCAGTTTTAATCGGTTTATCGACTACATCACACACCATCATATTAACAGGCTGCGCTGGTATAAATTTATAAGCGTCTTCTTGAACATGGGTCACTTGCCCAGATTCCATCAACTGATCTTGCATCGGCCCATTATCAACGGCAGTAACAAACATACTGCGCTGAACCAACTGCCAGGTCCAACCACCTGGTGCAGCCCCCAGATCAACTGCTGTTGAACCGTGAGGGATTCGCTGATCCCAATCATCACGTGGAATAAACCAGTGCCATGCCTCTTCCAATTTCAACGTTGAGCGACTTGGTGCTTTTTTGGGGAATTTCAGTCGTGGGACACCTAATGGCCAAGGCGCTGAATTATTCACAGGCGCATAACCCACAAACATTTCACTGCCAGACAATACGAACAGCAACAAACGATTACCTTTACTATTCGCTTTCTTCTTTAAGCGTCCGCTTTTACGTAGCTTTTGCGCCAAAGCCGAACTGAACTTCTTCGAAAATGTCGCCAACTCACGACCATCTGTTGTATCAGGGTATTCTGCCCAGAGATCAGTACAATCAGGAAAATCATCAAGAATTAGTTGTAGCTGCGAAATGCGATCATCCCGTTCTAATTCCTGACAATCACCGCAAATCATCCACTGCCTTACAAAAATCAGACTATTAAAATCAATTTCATTTACAGCCCGCTCAGCATCACCTGGAGTTTGTAAATGAAACTCTACATAACCCTGACCAGACTCTAAGGTGCAGTATCCGTATAGACCGATAGTAGAGCACTGATCAGTAATCTCCCCTGCGACCTCTTTCTCGAAGCCTGAACGACACTGTAAAACCAGTCGATTAAAGTATGTCAATTTAACTGTTTCCCGATAATCTGAGCGATATGGTCCATATGCTGAATTTGCGTATAACCTGAAGCCTTACGCGGTTTGATGTCATGATCACCATCCTCAAACCAATGCACATGAACAGATGGCGGCAAATTGTACTCTGTAACTTCAGGAAGTGAACCCATTGGATCCCTTTCACCTTGAAATATATATAAAGGCTTCGACAAATCCTTCAAATGATCAACACGTAACGAATCTGGCTTTCCACGTGGATGAAAAGGATAACCGAAAACAAATCCGGCACTTACGGCTGGATGACTCAGTAGCATTGAAGCAGCCCGCCCCCCCATAGATTTACCCGCCAAATAAAGAGGCTGCTCATCCATTGCTTGCTCATCTATAAACTGCGTAAAGTACTCCAGCAATTTAGGCATTCTATCTGGCGGACGTCGCTTGCCTGTTTCCCGAATTGTCTGCATATAAGGAAACTCGAAGCGCACAACCTGTAAACCCAGCTTAGCTAAACGCACTGCCATATCTTGCATAAACTCACTATCCATCGGTGCACCTGCACCATGCGCAAATATCACTTTCCCCACTATTGGATCACCATCGATTAACACAAAGAGCCCCTAAATCAGTTTAAAAAATGAGTTTTACCGCCGTTTCAAAGTTGACTTGAATCAACAAACGCTGAGAAAAGCCTTTCTGTGCAGCACAAAATGCGACGTTTTTTACGACAGAAAACGCCAAAATTATATCTCTTTTTAAAACAAAGGATTACAACCTATAAAAAATATTCCTTATATTTCATTAAGTTAAAAAACACCCCAACCTTAAAGTATCAAGCAAACAATACCTAGGTAGAAATTTCGCAGCTGCGACAAAATGCCTCATTGAATGACCTAAACACATTGAAAATAAGGCCTTATTCCAAGATAATTGCCTGCGAAACTCAAAATTTCCATAAATAGCTTGTTGATGAGAGCCTGACATGAGCACAGCAACTGAACACCCCACCTACAATTATAAAGTGGTGCGCCAGTTCGCCATCATGACAGTAATTTGGGGTATCGTCGGTATGACCGTCGGTGTCCTAATTGCTGCACAGTTGGTTTGGCCAGCACTAAACTTTGATACAGCGTGGTTGACTTACGGTCGTCTACGTCCACTGCACACTAACGCAGTTATCTTTGCATTCGGCGGCTGTGCCCTGTTTGCAACGTCTTACTATGTAGTTCAACGCACCAGCCAACGCCGCCTGATCTCTGATGGCCTTGCAGCGTTTACATTCTGGGGCTGGCAAGCAGTTATCCTTGCAGCAGCAATTACTCTGCCGCTAGGTCTAACTTCTTCCAAAGAATATGCTGAGCTAGAATGGCCAATCGACCTGCTAATCACTATCGTGTGGGTTGCATACGCTATTGTATTCCTAGGTACTGTGAAGATGCGTAAGACATCTCACATCTACGTAGGTAACTGGTTCTACATGGCATTCATCATCACTGTAGCTGTTCTACACATCGTAAACAGCATGGCTATCCCTGTTTCTATGTGGAAGTCATACTCCATCTACTCCGGTACTGTAGATGCGATGATCCAGTGGTGGTACGGTCATAACGCTGTAGGTTTCTTCCTGACAGCTGGCTTCCTAGGTATGATGTACTACTTCGTACCAAAACAAGCTGAACGTCCAATCTACTCTTACCGTCTATCTATCGTTCACTTCTGGGCGTTGATCGCGACATACATCTGGGCTGGTGGTCACCACCTTCACTACACAGCGCTTCCTGACTGGACTCAGTCTGTAGCGATGGTAATGTCTCTGATCCTTCTTGCTCCATCTTGGGGTGGTATGATCAACGGTATGATGACTCTATCCGGTGCTTGGCATAAGCTTCGCACGGATCCAGTTCTTCGCTTCCTTGTTGTATCTCTTTCCTTCTACGGTATGTCTACGTTCGAAGGTCCAATGATGTCTATTAAGACAGTAAACGCGCTGTCTCACTACACTGACTGGACTGTTGGTCACGTACACGCTGGTGCATTGGGTTGGGTTGCAATGATCTCTATCGGTGCGGTTTACCACATGATCCCTCGCCTATTCGGTAAAGCTCAGATGTACAGCGTTGGTCTTATCAACACTCACTTCTGGCTAGCTACAGTAGGTACGGTTCTATACATCTGCGCGATGTGGGTTAACGGTATTCTACAGGGCCTAATGTGGCGTGCAGTTAACGCTGACGGTACGTTGACTTACAGCTTCGTAGAAGCACTAGAAGCTTCTCACCCTGGTTACTTTGTTCGTTGGTTGGGCGGTGTATTCTTCCTAACTGGTATGATTCTGATGGCCTACAACACTTGGCAGACTGTTCGTAAAGGCAGCACTGCACCAGAAGCTCAAGCTTCTGCACAGGCAGCTTAAGGTCATAGGAGCAGATAGAAATGATCAAACACGAAACGATAGAAAAGAACATTGGCCTGATGATTCTGCTTATCATCATCGTAATCAGCGGTGGTGGCCTAGCAGAGATCGTTCCTCTGTTCTTCCAAACTTCTACTACTAAGCCAATTGAAGGCCTACGTACTTACACTCCGCTTGAGTTTGAAGGCCGTGACATCTACATCCGTGAAGGTTGTAACACTTGTCACAGTCAGATGATCCGTCCTTTCCGTGCTGAAACGGAACGTTACGGTCACTTCTCAACTGCGAATGAGCACGTTTGGGAGCACCCATTCCTATGGGGTTCTAAGCGTACAGGTCCAGACCTAGCTCGTGTAGGCGGTCGTTACTCTGATGATTGGCACCGCGCTCACTTGTACAACCCTCGTGACGTTGTACCTGAGTCTAAGATGCCTTCTTACCCATGGTTGTTTGAAAACAAACTAACCGGTGCAGACACAGCTAAGAAGCTTGAAGCACAACGCGCTGTCGGTGTTCCTTTCACTGACGAACAGATCGCAAATGCCCAGAAAGAAGTTCAGGGTAAATACGAGATCGATGCCGTTGTAGCTTACCTGCAGGCACTGGGTAAAATGCATTCTGAATACACGAACAAGCGGTAGTAACGCGTGAGTTACGAAGTTTATGGTCCTTATATACCGGTAATCATGCTGATTACGTTCTTGGCGCTATTTGTTTGGGTACTTAACCCAAAAAATAAAGACAAGTACGACGATGCAGCCAATATGCCTCTGAACGAACCTGACGAGGCAGACGAGATGAAACCGGACAATACCGAGGCCAGTGACGGGAGAATTGAAAAATGAGTGCTTTTTGGAGCGCATGGGTAGCGGTGATTACCCTAGCTGTGATTCTTGGTTGTGCTTGGCTGCTGATTGCTACTCGCAAAAGCCAACCGCACCAAGATACAACTGAAGAAACTTTAGGCCATGAATTTGATGGCATTGCTGAATACGATAATCCTCTGCCAAAGTGGTGGTTCCAGATGTTTATGGGCACCGTTGTTTTCGGCATCGTTTATCTTATTCTGTACCCAGGCTTAGGTAGCTTTCCAGGTGTTTTAAACTGGACTTCTACTGGCCAGTGGGAAGAAGAGATGGCTCACGCTGAAAAGACGTACCAGCCAATCTTTGCTGAGTTTGCAGCTAAGTCTGCAGAAGAGCTACAACACCCGGACAACGCTCTAGGCCTAAAAATGGGTCAGCGTATGTTTGCGAACAACTGCTCTCTATGCCACGGCACAGCAGCAACTGGTGCACACGGCTTCCCTAACCTAACGGACAACGATTGGTTGTACGGTGGTGATGAGAAGACAATCAAAGCATCTATTGCTAACGGTCGTAACGGCGGCATGCCACCTTGGGGCGCTGTACTTGGCGAAGAAGGCGTACGTGATGTAACTAACTACGTACTATCTCTAAGCGGTGCAGAAGCTGATGCTGAAGGCGCAGCTCGCGGTAAAGGTCAATTCCAAGCGCTATGTACTGCTTGTCACGGTACTGACGGTAAAGGTCTACCTATCCTAGGTGCACCTAACCTAACTGATGACATCTGGTTGTACGGTGGTAGCTTCGAGAAAGTGGCTCACTCTATCCGTGTTGGTCGTAATGGTGTAATGCCAGCTCATAAAGACCTACTAAGCGATGAGAAGATTCACCTGATCACTGCATATGTTTACAGCCTATCTAAAAAGTAATTAGATAGTTGAACTAAAATAAAGGCGATATGATGTAGATCATGTCGCCTTTTTTTTTGAGGATCTATTATAATATTCAACTTTGCTAATACATGGTGAGCGTATTAGTTCTGCTGAGTTTAACTTTCACTGGTGAGTATGTGAGCAACGATATGAATCAGATACCGGTTCAAGATGTCACACCCAAGAGCAAGAAAAAATCCCAAGAGTACGATCTATATGCCAAACGAGAGCATATTTATGTAAAGAACTATAAAGGTATCTTTAAAACCTTACGCCAAGCCTCTAGCTTTATCATGCTATTGATGTTCTTTGGCTTCTCATGGATCACATGGGATGGCAGACAGGCAGTTTTGTTTGACCTGCCCAACCGACAATTCCATGTATTTGGTAGCACCTTCTGGCCGCAAGACTTTATGTTACTGTCTTGGCTCCTAATCATTCTTGCCTTTGCCCTCTTCTTCTTTACTGTGTTTGCCGGTCGATTATGGTGTGGCTATGCTTGCCCGCAATTCGTTTGGACCTGGATCTATATTTGGATAGAGAACTTCACCGAAGGTGATCGCAACAAGCGAATGAAACTTGATAAATCCAAAGGCTGGAGCAAAGAAAAATTAGCTAGGAAAAGCGCTAAACACTTTTTATGGATCGCTTTCTCTATCATTTCCGCTGTTGCTTTCGTCGGTTATTTCACTCCGATTCGCGAGCTTATCCCAAGCATCTTTAGCTTCGAACTAGGCCCTTGGGAGATGTGGTGGCTAGGCTTTCTCGCTGTAGCGACTTATGGCAACGCTGGCTGGTTACGTGAGCAGGTATGTATCTATATGTGTCCTTACGCTCGTTTCCAATCGGTTATGTTCGACCAAGACACGCTGATTATTTCTTACGATGAGAAACGCGGTGAAAGTCGAGGTAAACGTAAAAAAGGCTCAGACTACAAAGCCGAAGGCTTAGGCGACTGCATTGATTGCTATAACTGTGTTTATGTTTGCCCAGTAGGAATCGATATCCGTGACGGTCTACAGTATGAGTGTGTCGCTTGTGGAGCTTGTGTTGATGCCTGCGACGACATTATGGAACGTGTTGGTTACGAAAAAGGCCTTGTGCGCTATACAACTGAGCATCAGCTAGAAGGCAACAAAACGCATATTATGCGCCCTAAACTAATCGGTTACTTTGTCGTTCTTTGTGCAATGTGTGTCGTTTTTGCGTACACCGTTTATAGCCGAATTCCGTTAGAAGTCGATATTCTTCGGGATCGAGGGCAGCTATATAACGAAGTCACTTCCGGAGTCATCGAGAACGTATACACCCTAAAACTTGCCAATAAAGAGCAAGTTGACCATCGCTATACTATATCTGTCACAGGTCTTGAAGGCCTTGAATATATTGGAAAATCTGAAGTCACTATCAATGCAGGTGAACTGATCGATCTGCCAATTAGATTAAATATCAAGAAAAAATACCTAAGCAAAGCCAATAACAATATCACCTTCAAAGTGATAGCAACGGACAATTCCGACATTGTCATTGAAGAGGAAAACCGCTTTATTGGTCCTGCACCTAAGCGCTAGGTCAAAAGAAGGGTCGATTAGAATAAATTCTAGGCCCCTTCTTTTAGAAATAAGGTAGAATAGCTGTCGGTCTGAAACTGGGTGTTCCAGTTTTGGATACGACAGTTTTTTTTTGGGTATTGATACATGAGTGACAGCGACAACAACATCCCCGGCCCATGGTACAAACAACCTTGGCTTTGGTTTATTTTATCTCCAATTATTGCCGTAGTTTTTTACGGAACTTTTTACCTTTACCTTTCCATCGTTACACATGACGGCTTGGTAAAAGATGACTACTACAAAGTCGCCCGTGGCCATTTTGTAGATAAAAGTCAGTCTCAAGAAGCGATCGACCTTGGCGTTAGCGGTCAGTTAAATCTCGATAATACAACTGGCGACCTAATGCTGAAATTCAAGAGCGAAGGCGGTTACCTTCCAGAGTTCCTAAATCTCAGTATCATTCACCCTACCCACCAACAATACGATCAGAATATTCTGCTTAAGCAAGTTCCTGGTACTGAAGCCTATACAGGTAGTTTAAAGAGCCTGCTTCAAGGTAAGCGCTATCTGATCCTGAAGGATGAAGCCCGCAACTGGAATCTACGTGCAGAGGCACATCCACCTTACGATCAGAACACTATTGAGTTTAAACCTGCCCACGAACAATGAGCAGCAATCCTAACTCAGTAAAGTCTGCTGACTGTTACCACTGCGGCCTTACTATCCCCCCGGGTAGTAACTACAGCGCTGTAATTAACGGTGAAAGCAGAGATATGTGTTGTCCAGGCTGCCAAGCAGTCGCACAAACTATTGTAGATAGTGGCTTGGACAATTATTACAAACATCGAACTGAAGCAGCCTACTCGCCGGAGCTGAACACCAAGGACCTTCCGGAAACACTGCTTCTAGAACTTGAGCTTTACGATGACGAAAATGTGCAAAGCAATTTCGTCAAAGCCAATGAATCCAGTGCTGAAGCAACGTTGGTTATCGAAGGCATTACCTGCGCAGCTTGCGTATGGTTATTAGATCACCATATCAGTAATATCGAGGGCGTAAGTAAAGCTAAGGTCAACCTGACCAATCACCGCGCTCGTATCACTTGGGATAAATCCCAAGCCAAACTCAGCAAAATAATGGCTGAAATTTACCGAATTGGTTATCAAGCACACCCTTACCACCCAGACAAAGAAGAGCAGCTCTTAGAACAAGAACGTAAACGTGCGACTCGCCGTTTAGGTGTTGCCGGCATTGGCATGATGCAAACAATGATGTTTGCTATCGCACTTTATGGCGGTGCTCTACAGGGCATGGAAGATAAGTATGTCAGCTTTATCCGCTGGGCTAGTTTAGTCATTGCGACCCCTGTCATCCTTTATTCTGCACGTCCTTTCTTTATCGCAGCGCTAAGGGACCTGAAAACTCGACACCTAACAATGGACTTTCCTGTTTCCATCGCGATAGGGGGAGCTTATTTAGCCAGTGTTTGGGCAACCATTACGAATAGCGGTGAAGTCTATTACGACTCAGTGACTATGTTTACCTTCTTCCTATTGATTGGCCGCTATCTAGAAATGCAGGCCCGCCATAGAACAGGTAAAGCCGGTAACGCGCTCCTCAATTTATTACCGGCAAGTGCTATCAAACTAGTCGATAATGAGGAGCAATTAGTACCCGCTCAAGAGCTAAAGTTAGACGATATTGTATTGGTAAAACCGGGTCATACGATCCCTGCTGATGGCATTATTATTGCCGGAAGCAGCTCGGTTGATGAAGCAGCACTGACCGGTGAATATCTTCCTATTCGTAAAGATATCGATGATAAGGTTGTTGGCGGCACGATTAACGTTGAAAACCCGATCACGATTAAAATCACTCAGGTCGGCGACGAAACCAAATTATCAGCCATTGTTCGCCTGCTAGATCGCGCTCAAGAAGATAAACCTAAAGTTGCTCAGATTGCCGATAAAGTTGCTAGCTATTTTGTAGCGGCTGTCTTAGTCACCGCAACCGTTGTAGCGACAGGCTGGTATTTCGTTGAACCGGCTCATGCATTCTGGATAACCCTATCAGTACTGGTAGTGACTTGTCCTTGTGCCCTGTCGTTGGCTACTCCGACAGCTCTAACTGCAGCCACAGGTACACTGCGCCAAAACGGTTTATTGATTACCCGAGGCCATGTTCTGGAAAGCCTTTCGACGGCAACTCATGTTGTTTTCGATAAAACAGGCACGCTAACCGAGGGCAATCTAAGTCTTCAGGAAGTAGTTCCTCTAGCAGATCATGATCAAGACGCCTGTACTAAGTTTGCTGCAGCGCTAGAGAAGCATAGTGAACACCCAATTGCACAAGCGTTCCATGATCAGCACGGTGATCTGGTAGCAACCGAGATCAAAGCGACGCTAGGTCAAGGCATCGAAGGTGTGATCGATAATCAGCGATACCGTATTGGTAAACCTGATTACGCTAGCGAGATTCTAAGGCAAAGTCAGCCATCACTACCTGAAACAAGTGGGCAATGGTTGCTTCTATGTAATGAAACTCAAGCGCTTGCTTGGTTCCGCCTCAATGACCAGATTCGCCGTGAAGCCAAACAAACGATAGAGATTCTCCACTCGATGGGGCTTAGCTGTGAGATGCTGACAGGCGATAACTCTTCAGCGGTAGCAGAAGTAGCGAGTCACCTCGGCATAGATACTGCAATCTCTGGCGTATCTCCTGCTGAGAAACTTGCTCATGTTAATAAACTACAAGAAGAAGGCGCTCATGTAATTATGGTGGGTGACGGTATTAACGATATCCCTGTACTTGCAGGTGCACAGACGTCTATCGCTATGGGCGGTGCTTCTGATCTTGCAAAAACTAATGCGGATGGCGTACTGATCAGCCACGATCTATCGCGTCTAGCAGATGGCATTTTGCTAGCGAGAAAGACTCAAAGAATTATTAAGCAGAACTTAGCTTGGTCACTTTGCTATAACCTAAGTGCCTTACCATTAGCTGCCTTTGGTTTTATTGCACCATACATGGCTGCGATCGGTATGTCGGCAAGTTCATTGGTTGTTGTCGGTAATGCGATGCGCCTGAACAAATTAACCCGAGGTTCTGCCCATTCTCATGACAGAGATCAGGATACCCGGTCGGCTAAGCCTGACGCGGTTATGCAAAATCAGGTAGAATAAGCACATTTGAAAAATAGGGTTATGTAGTTTCAATGGATATAATTTTCCTGCTGATCCCCATTGCCATCTTGTTAATTGGCTTTGCGATTTGGGCTTTCTTCTGGAACGTTAACAACGGCCAGTACGACGATCTAGACAGCCCTGCACATAGCATTCTCTATGATGATGACGAAGATCTGATTCCAGATGATGCAAAAGTAAAACCGACTGACAAAGGCAATGACTGAAGCACTTGTCATACCTACAGCATTCTTATTAGGTTTGCTTGGTGGTACACATTGTTTAGGTATGTGCGGTGGCATTGCTGCCACCGTCTCCCTTAGTTCCCCTAAGGGCGGTCAAGGCTTCCTACTTCTACTCGGCTATAACTCTGGACGTATTATTAGCTATGCAACTGCAGGCGCAATTTTAGGCAGCCTTAGTTGGTTGTTAACCGACCCTGTACTGCAACTAGTACTTCGCAGTTTTGCCGGATTGATGCTGATTTTCATGGGACTATACATTGCCCAGTGGTGGAAAGGTTTAACCCACCTAGAAAGAGCAGGCGGTGTGCTGTGGAAACAAATTAGTCCCGCTGCTAGTAAGCTTCTACCGGTTAGAAATATCGGACAAGCGATCATGCTAGGTGGACTATGGGGTTGGCTGCCATGCGGCTTGGTTTATAGCACTTTAATTTGGGCTTCAGCAGCATCCGACTGGCAGACGAGCGCACAGTTAATGGCTGCGTTTGGCTTAGGTACCTTACCCGCCATGCTATTAACCGGTGTACTGGCCCAACAAGTTAAACAAATTCTTCAGAAACGCCTGACTCAACATATTTCGGGCGCAATCATTATTGGAATGGGCTTATACAGCATCCCATGGTTGGGAATATTCCAACAATAACTGAACACATTTTTCGCAAGAAACTGATTACAGAGGAACACAGACGTGGATAACAATCTGATTAAATGGGATCTGGACTTGATCAAACGATACGACCTATCAGGTCCTCGTTATACATCCTACCCTACTGCTGTTCAGTTTGACCCAGAGTTGTCTTCTAGTGATCTAGTAACAACTGGGCAAAATTCTGCGGACATCAATGATCCGCTTTCTCTGTATGTACACATCCCATTTTGTGCGCATGTTTGCTATTACTGCGCATGTAATAAAGTGATCACACGTAACCGCAAAAAAGCACAGCCTTACCTGGACACACTTTATAAAGAAATGGCTCAGCTATCCAAGTGGTACAGTAATGACCGTAAAGTTACTCAACTACATTGGGGCGGCGGCACACCCACATTCATTAGCCACGAGCAAATGGTCGAGCTAATGGCTGAAATGCGTAAAAACTTTAACCTTCTCGATGACGATAGCGGTGATTATTCCATCGAAATCGACCCTCGTGAAGCGAGCCTTGAAACAATCAAAGTTCTACGTGAGATAGGTTTTAACCGTATAAGCCTTGGCCTACAGGATATCGATCCAAAAGTTCAGGAAGCAGTAAACCGCGTTCAGTCAGTTGAACAAACAGCAGCTATTCTTGAAGAAGCTCGCAGATTAGGTTTCCGCTCTCTAAACCTGGACTTGATCTACGGACTGCCTTACCAGACATTAGAAGGCTTCAACGCGACGCTAGATACTGTTATCGAGATGAATCCTGATCGTCTATCAGTCTTTAACTATGCACACCTTCCAGACCGTTTCCGTCCACAGCGCCATATCCAGGAAGAAACGTTACCAAGCCCAGAAACAAAGCTTGCGATTCTAGAATCTACGATCAACAAGTTACTTGATGCAGGATATGTATATATCGGTATGGATCACTTCGCTAAGCCGGATGATGAGCTAGCCATTGCTCAACGTACTGGTAAATTGCATCGTAATTTCCAAGGCTACACAACTCATTCAGAATGTGACCTTGTAGCTATGGGCGTTTCATCGATTAGCCAAATTGGCTCTGTTTACTATCAAAATGAACACGATATGCCTTATTACAGTGCTGCAGTTGATGGCAACGCTCATGCGATCAAGCGCGGTGTAAGTCTGACGCAAGATGACATCATCCGTCGCCATGTTATAACACAGCTCATCTGCCACTTTGAACTAGACAAAACAGCGGTTGAATCTAAATTTGATATTGCTTTCGATGAATATTTCGCCAGCTCCATTGCTGAGCTAGAAGCATTCATTAAAGATGGCTTGATCAGCATGAATGAAAAAGAGATCGTGGTCTCTCCATCTGGTCGTCTATTGATTCGTCGTATATGTATGGCATTTGACGCATATATACCAAAAGACCAGAGCTCACAGCGTTTCTCGAAGATTATTTAACTTTCCGTATTTACGGAAATATTACATAATCAGTGGGTAGCCATTCGATATAACCACGACAGGATCGCACTATGAGTGATAACAAGGCAACTGACGGAAAACTACGCAGTCTACAGCAGGTAAGCTGCAACACTTGTAGTCTGAGCTCTTTGTGTCTGCCCGTATCTCTGGATATGACAGAGATGGAACGCCTGGACAACATTATCGAGAAAAGCCGCCCACTGAAAAAGGGCGAGCACCTTTTCCACCAAGGCGAATAATTTGCTAGTGTTTATGCCATCCGCGTCGGCACAGTAAAAACTTACACAATCACAAACGAAGGTGAAGAGCAGATCACAGGGTTCTATTTCCCGGGTGAACTGGTTGGTATGAGTGGTTTTGATAACAACGAATACCCTGTATCCGCGAAGATCCTAGAAACCACAACGGTTTGTGAAATTCCTTTCGAGCGTTTGGACGAGCTTTCCGGTCAATTACCTGAATTACGCCGCCAACTGCTACGTACTATGAGTAAAGAGATCCGTGAAGAGCAACAGATGATGCTGCTCCTATCAAAGAAAAATGCTGAAGAACGTGTTGCTACATTCCTTGTGAAATTATCGATGCGTTTTAAAGCTCGTGGTTATTCGGAAACAAGTTTCCGCTTATCGATGTCGCGCAACGAGATCGGCAACTACCTAGGCCTTGCTGTTGAAACAGTGAGCCGTATTTTTACTCGCTTCCAGAAGTCAGAGCTATTACAAGTTGAAGGTAAAGAAGTTCATATTCAAGATCTTGAAAAGTTATATGAACTATCTGGAGAGTGCCCAGCTAAAGACACTGAAGAACCGATAACCGCTCAATGCGGTAAAGGTACTTGCGGTTAACCTCTACAAATAAAAAAGCACCGATTGCTTACGCAACCGGTGCTTATTTAGTCGCACAATTAAGTAGCCATCTCAATGTGTAACCCAACGCCTTTATTAAAGCGTTTGCCACGCGATAAAACATTGAGCTGCGTCAAAACCTGTTGTTTCTAAGGAGTTCTTCATGTCATATGACGAATGTTATGTGAAATCAGTTATTCGTACGATTCCAGACTGGCCAGAACCAGGCGTTCAATTCCGCGATATAACACCACTATTTAAAGATCCTAAAGCGCTTCGCATGATCTCTGATGCATTCATACAGCGCTATATTGATAGTGACATCACACATATTGCGAGTATTGATGCCCGAGGCTTTTTGATCAGCTCTATCATGTCTTACCATCTGAATATTCCTTTGGTACTCGTCCGTAAAAAAGGCAAACTACCGGGTGAAACCATCCATCAGGAATATCAGCTTGAATACGGTACAGCAGCTGTAGAGATGCAGACTGATGCAGTGACGGAAGGCGATCGAGTTTTGGTATTTGATGACCTGATTGCTACAGGTGGCACTATCTTAGCAGCATGTAGTCTTATCAAAGAGCTTGGAGCAGAAGTATCCGAAGCAGCTGCGCTAATCGATCTGCCAGACCTTCAAGGTTCTAGCAAAATCCAAGATGCGGGTGTACCTGTACATACCCTGCTTGCATACGCTGGTATCTAGGAGTACCGGCGAAAAAGCCTGACGGCAGTACACTCTAATCGCTGCCGTCAGTTTTATATCCCTCGTATTCCACCAGTTAACTTTCCACCTCTCTTTTATTTCAGCCAATTACAGATTTTCTCTTCCATCGAGTACAAATCTTGCCTACCATGCTCTGCCAATTTTTTCGTTTTCTGGAGCTGCTATGTGGTTTAAAAATGTAATTTTCTATCGCCTAACTGAAGCGTTTGAATACACTCAAGAGCAGCTACAAGAAAAACTAATTGAACACGCTTTTCATCCATGTAAAAGCCAAGAACTAAGCCGTTATGGCTGGGTATCGCCTTGTCACTTATTGGA